>DAIMFR010000094.1:0-15467 GCA_036724445.1 Rubrivivax sp.
CCACGCCGCAGTACTACCGCTACGTGCTGCTGCCGATGGCCTACCGCATCATCATGCCGCCGCTGACCAGCGAGTCGATGAACATCTTCAAGAACTCGGCGGTCGCGTTCGCGGTCTCGATCCCCGAGCTGACGCAGTTCTACCTGCAGGCCGGCGAGGAGACCTCGGCGCAGGTCGAGATCTACCTCGGCGTGGTGCTCCTCTACACGATCAGCGCGCTGGCGGTGAACCGCATCATGAGCTTCATCGAGCGCAAGTCGCGTGTCCCGGGTTTCGTCGCCGCCGGCGGCGCGGGGGGACACTGATGCTGAACCTGGACTTCTCCTTCTACAGCTGGGAGCTGATCCGCGCCTATGTGCTCAAGGGCCTGTACTTCAGCCTCTTCCTCACCGCCGTGGCCACGCTGGGCGGCGTGTTCTTCGGCACGCTGCTGGCGCTGATGCGCCTGTCCGGCAGGAAGTGGCTGGACCTGCCGGCCGCGGCCTACGTCAACGGCATGCGCTCGGTGCCGCTGGTGATGGTGATCCTGGGCTTCTTCCTGCTGATGCCCTTCCTCGTCGGCCGGCCGATCGGCGCCGAAACCTCGGCCATCATCACCTTCATCTGCTTCGAGGCGGCCTACTTCTCGGAGATCATGCGCGCGGGCATCCAGTCGATTCCGCGCGGCCAGGTCTTCGCCGGCCAGGCGCTGGGCATGAGCTACGGGCAGAACATGACGCTCGTGATCCTGCCGCAGGCCTTCCGCAACATGCTGCCGGTGCTGCTGACGCAGACCATCATCCTGTTCCAGGACACCTCGCTGGTCTATGCCATCGGCGCCTACGACCTGCTCAAGGGCTTCGAGACCGCCGGCAAGAACTACGGCCGGCCGGAGGAAGCCTACCTGCTGGCGGCCGTCGTCTACTTCGTGTTGTGCTGGTCGCTGTCGTGGATCGTCAAGCGCATCCACCAGAAGATCGCCATCATCCGCTGAATTCGCTGAAGGGAACCCCCATGGCCGAACCGATGATCCGCATCAGCCGCGTCTCCAAGTGGTACGGGGCGGTGCAGGTGCTCAACGACTGCAGCGTCGACATCAACAAGGGCGACGTGGTCGTGGTGTGCGGGCCTTCGGGTTCGGGCAAGTCGACGCTGATCAAGACCGTCAACGCGCTCGAACCGTTCCAGAAGGGCGAGATCACGGTCAACGGCATCCCGCTGCACGACCCGAAGACCGACCTGCCCAAGCTGCGCTCCAAGGTCGGCATGGTGTTCCAGCACTTCGAGCTGTTCCCGCACCTGTCGGTGACCCAGAACCTGACCATCGCGCAGGTCAAGGTGCTGGGGCGCAGCGCCGACGAGGCAAAGACGCGCGGCCTGAAGATGCTCGACCGCGTCGGCCTGATGGCGCACAAGGACAAGTTCCCCGGCCAGCTGTCGGGCGGCCAGCAGCAGCGCGTGGCCATCGCGCGCGCGCTGTCGATGGACCCGATCGTCATGCTCTTCGACGAGCCGACCTCGGCGCTGGACCCGGAGATGGTCGGCGAGGTGCTGGACGTGATGGTCGGCCTGGCCAAGGAAGGCATGACGATGATGGTCGTCACGCACGAGATGGGCTTCGCGCGCAAGGTCGCCAACCGCGTGATCTTCATCGACGTCGGCGGGCGCATCCTCGAGGACTGCGCCAAGGAAGAGTTCTTCGGCCACCCCGAGAACCGGCAGCCGCGCACCAAGGACTTCCTGAACAAGATCCTGTCGCACTGAGCGCGAAGCCGCGGTCAAAGGCAGGGGGCCGAGCTCAGCTTGCGACGCACAGCGGCCTGTCGCTGTGCGCCGGAACACGCGCCTGGAAAACAGCGGATGAGTGCGGCCTGCACAGCGTCAGGCCTTTCAAGGTCTTCGCGGTGCCGCGGTATTGCTCCCTCTCCCTGCGGGAGAGGGCGGGGGTGAGGGCATGCACGACAGCAAAGGCCACCCCTGCCGTGCGCGGCCCTCACCCAGCCTCTGCGCAAAAGGGGAGAGGAGCACCTGCCGCTCAGACCCAGCCTCGAGCGCGCAGTTGCGCCTCGCAGGCCGCGGCATCGACGAAATGCAAAGCCTGCCAACCGGCGCGGCGTGCGGCGTCGACGTTGCCGTGCACGTCGTCGATGAACACCAGCTGCGACGGCGGCGCACCGAAACGCCGCGCCGCCACGGCAAAGATCTCGGGCTGCGGCTTGATCAGACCGACCTGCGCCGAGAACACGCCGGACTCGAAGCAGCCGATGAAGTCATGGGCGGCTTCCAGATGTTCGGCATAGGGCCGCGGCATGTTCGACAGGAAGTGCAGACGCCGCCCTGCGCGATGCATGCGCCGCAGCAGCGCCACCGTCCCGGGCAGCGGTTGCAGTTCCCCGGGCACGGCGTCGACCACGGCCTGCACGGCCGCGGCACCCAGGCCGGTGCGTGCGGCGATGCGCTGCACCAGTTCGGGCACCTCGACCTTGCCCCGGTCGAAATCGGCCCAGTCGCCGCCGTAGCCCTGAAAGATGTCCTCGGCCAGGCGCCGGGCGCTCGCCTCGTCGATGGCATGCATCGGCAAGGCGCGCTTCAGCAGTTCCAGCGGCTGCCAGTGAAACAGCACGCCGGCGAAATCGAAGACGATGCGCACCGCCGGTTCATGCACCACGCAAGAATCTCTATGCGCCGGCGCTCAGACCGAGCAGCGCGGCCACACCGTACAGCTGCGCCAACTGCACGAGCTTCGGCGGTGGCGCGTGCACGCTGAAGCCGCGGCCGGCGGCCTGGGCCAGCCTCCTGGCCTGCAGCAGCAGCGCCAGTGCCGAGGTGTCGAACTCGCGCAGCGCCGAGGCGTCGACCCTGCCGCTGCCGCCGTCGGCCGCCAGGGCCTGCAGCGCACCCGCGGCCTGCGGCAGCGTCAGCGTCTCGGGCAGCTTCATCAGCTCTTCGGCGTGCCCTTGTTGCGTTCGGCCAGCTTGGCGATCAGGCCGTCGATGCCGCCGGCGCTGATTTCCTGGGTGAAGGTGGTGCGGTACTGTTCGACCAGCCACACGCCGAGCACGTTGACGTCGTAGATCCTCCAGTGGTCGCCGCTCTTTTCCAGCCGGTAGTCCAGCTGCACCGGCTCGCCCTTGCCCTTGACCTCGGTGCGCACGACGACTTCCGTGTCGCCCGGGTTGCTGCGCATCGGCTTCAGCTGCACCGTCTGGTCCTTCACCTGCGTCAGCGCGCCGGCATAGCTGCGCACCAGCAGGACCTTGAATTCCTCCTGCAGGCGCTTTTGCTGCTCGGGCGTAGCGCTGCGCCAGTTGCGGCCCACCGCCGAGGCGGTCATGCGCTGGAAGTTCACGTGCGGCATGACCTTGGCGTCGACCAGCGCGATCAGGCGCGCCACGTCGCCGGACTGGATCGCCGGGTCCGCCTTGATGGTATCCAGCACTTCCGCCGAGACCTGGCGGATCAGTTCGTCGGGAGCGGTGGCGGCACGCGCCGGCACGGCCGCGGCAAAGGCCAGCGCGCAAATCAACAGGATGCGGGTCAGCATCGTCCAAATCTCCATGACAACGGCCAAAGGGCCGGACGCACACGATAACGCGACGCGCCGCGCGCCGTGTACCGCTCAGTCGGTGGGGGTCTTTTTGGCGGGCGGCGGCGGTTCGGGTGGATTGCCGTCGTAGACCAGGTTCAGGCGCCGCACGAGGAAGGCGTCGCGCACGAAGATGTACTTGTCCAGCGCGATCGTGTCGAGCAGCTTGCCCGCTCCCAGCAACTGCGCGCGCGCGTCGACGATCTCGACCACGGCGGTCACCGGACGGAACGAACCCTGGTTGATGGCGTAGGCCGGCGTGGCGGCGATGTCCAGCGGCAGCGCCACCGCATCGCGCACCGTCGACGGGCCGAACAGCGGCAGCATCAGGAAGTTGCCCGTCGGCACGCCCCACACGCCCAGCGTCTGGCCGAAGTCCTCGGGCGTGCGCTCGATGCCGAACTCGGTGGCCATGTCGATCAGCCCGCCCCAGCCGAACACGGTGTTCCAGACGAAGCGGAAGCTCATCGCCACCGACTGCTCGAGCTTGCCCTGCAGCAGGTTGTTGACCGCCGACCACAGATCCTGGAAGTTGTTGAAGAAGTTATGCACTCCCGTGCGCGCCAGCGCCGGCACCAGCGTGACGTAGGCATCGGCCCACGGGTACAGCATCCCGTCATCCAGGTCCTGGTTGAACTTGAACATCGCGCGGTTGAAGGGCTCCCACGGGTCGGGCGCCAGCGGAGCGCTGTGCGGCTCGTCGAGGTAGTCCATGTCGTCTTCGGCGGCGGCTGCGGCCGGCAGCGGCGCCGCCGCGCACAGCGCCACCAGTGCCGCCAGCGCCAGGCCCCACAGCCCGCGGCGCGCGGCGCACAGCAGCCGACGGCTCATTTCGCCGCCCCCGCGTCGCCGGCCTCGGCGGCCTTGCTGAACAGCAGCTGGCCGATCAGGTTTTCCAGCACCAGCGCCGACTGCGTCTGCGTGATCGTCGCGCCCGCCGCCAGGTTGGCTTCCTCCGCGCCCGGCTCCAGGCCGATGTACTGGTCGCCGAGCAGGCCGGAGGTCAGGATCTTGGCCGAGCTGTCCTTCGGGAACACGAAGCCCTCGCGGATGTCCATATGCACCACGCCCTGGTAGGTCTTGGGGTCGAGGGTGATGGCGGTGACGCGGCCGACGGTGACGCCGGCACTGCGCACCGGCGCGCGCACCTTCAGCCCGCCGATGTTGTCGAAGCGCGCCGTCACCGCATAGGTGGCGTCGAGGTTGAAGCTGGCCAGGTTGGCGGCCTTCAGCGCCAGGAACAGCAGCGCCGCCAAGCCGAGCAGCACGAACAGGCCGACCAGGGCTTCGGTGGATCTCGTGTTCATGGAGTGGAGAACATCAGCGCGGTGAGTATGAAGTCCATGCCCAGCACCGCCAGCGAGGCAATGACCACCGAACGCGTGGTGGCGGCGGACACGCCTGTCGGCGTGGGCTGCGATTCCCAGCCCTGGTACAGCGCGACGAAGGAGCAGATGACGCCGAACACCAGGCTCTTGACGATGCCGTTGCCCAGGTCGCGCCAGACGTCGACGCGGTCCTGCATCAGCGACCAGAAGTTGCCGGCGTCGACGCCGATCAGCAGCACCGCCACGACCCAGGCGCCGAGTATGCCTACCGCCGAGAAGACCAGCGCGAGGATGGGCATGGCGGCGATGCCGCCGAGGAAGCGCGGCGCGAGCACGCGCGCGCGCGGGTCGACGGCCATCAGCTCCATCGCCGCGAGCTGCTCGCCGGCCTTCATCAGCCCGATCTCGGCGGTCAGCGAAGTGCCGGCGCGGCCGGCGAAGAGCAGCGCCGTGACCACCGGCCCCAGCTCGCGCAGCAGCGCCAGGTTGACCACCAGCCCCAGGTTCTCGGCCGCGCCGTAGGTGACCAGCGCGTAGTACATCTGCAGCGCCAGCACGAAGCCCACCGCCAGCCCCGAGGCGGCGATGATCAGCAGCGAGTGGTTGCCGATCAGGTGCACCTGCGCCAGCACCAGCGGCCAGCGGCGCAGCGCCGCCGGCAGGTGGCGCAGCAGCTCGGCGCAAAAGAATGCGGCATGACCGAGCGCGCGCAGCCAGCCCAGGCTGGCGCGGCCGAGCCAGGCCAACGCGCCGGTCACGAGGCCAACCCCAGCGCTTCGGCCAGCGGCGGCGCCGGATAGTGGAAGCGCACCGGGCCGTCGGGCTCGCCGCCGATGAACTGCCGCACCTCGGCGTCGGTAGAGGCGCGCAGCTCGTCCGGCGTGCCGTGCGCGACCACGCGCCCGCCGCCGGACAGCAGGTAGGCGTGGTCGCAGATGGCGAAGCATTCGGACACGTCGTGCGAGACGATCAGCGAAGTGGCGCCGGTGGCGTCGTTGAGCTTGCGGATCAGGTTGGCGGTGACGCCGACGGCGATCGGGTCGAGCCCGGTGAAGGGCTCGTCGTACATGATCAGCTCCGGGTCGAGCGCGATCGCCCGTGCCAGCGCGATGCGCCGTGCCATGCCGCCGGAAACCTGCGCGATGCGCAGGGCAGCCGCGCCGCGCAGGCCCACCGCTTCGAGCTTCATCAGCACGATGTCGCGCACCAGGCTCTCGGGCAGGCCGCCGTGCTCGCGCAGCGGAAAGGCGACGTTGTCGAACACGCTCAGGTCGGTGAACAGCGCGCCGAACTGGAACAGCATGCCCAAGCGCCGGCGCAGCCGGTACAGCTGGGCGCGGTTCGCGGCATCCACCGGCTCGCCGTCGAAGATCACCCGGCCCTGCGACACCGGGTGCACGCCGGCGATCAGCCGCAACAGCGTGGTCTTGCCGCAGCCCGATCCGCCGAGGATGGCCGTCACCCGGCCGCGCGCGAAGCGCAGCGAGACGTCATCGAGGATCGTGCGGGACGCGTCGTAGCCGAAGCTGACACGGTCGAATTCGATCAGGGGCGGGGGTTCGGGCATCGAGCAACAGAACAAGTGCGTCAATTGTCCCATGCACCCTTCTCACCGAGCGACCGTCACGGATCCGGCTTCGCCGGTCCGTAGACGGTGCCCCCTCGAGGGGGCGGCCGAAGGCCGTAGGGGGTGGGCCTAACTTTCATGGTGCGGGGCAACGCCCCGGATCATGGAAGACTTCCACATTAACTCGGCAACTCGCTGCGCCCCATCAGATAGATATCGACCGCCCGCGCCGCCTGCCGGCCTTCGCGGATCGCCCAGACCACCAGCGACTGGCCGCGGCGCATGTCGCCGGCGGCGAAGACTTTGTCGACGTTGGTCCTGTACGCACCCGCCGTGTCAGTGGGCGCACGCGCATTGCCGCGCGCGTCGCGCTCGATGCCGAAGGCTTCGAGCACCGTAGATACCGGGTTGACGAAGCCCATCGCCAGCAGCACCAGGTCGGCCTTGACGTCTTTCTCGCTGCCCGGAACTTCAACCATCTTGCCGTCGCGCCATTCGACGCGCACCGTGCGCAGCGCCGCCAGCTTGCCCTTGTCCTTGCCGCTGCCGGCGACGAACTCCTTGGTGGCGATGGCGAACTCGCGTTCGCAGCCTTCTTCATGGCTGGAACTGGTGCGCAGCTTGTACGGCCAGTACGGCCAGGTCAGCGGCCGGTTCTCCTCCAGCGGCGGCATCGGCAGCAGCTCGAACTGCGTCACGCTGGCCGCGCCGTGGCGGTTGCTGGTGCCGACGCAGTCGCTGCCGGTGTCGCCGCCGCCGATCACCACCACGTGCTTGCCGGTGGCCTTGATCTGCGCCTTCAGCTTGTCGCCGGCGACGACCTTGTTCTGCATCGGCAGGAATTCCATCGCGAAGTGCACGCCGTCCAGCTCGCGGCCGGGCACCGGCAGGTCGCGGCTGACTTCGGAGCCGCCGCTCAACAGCACGGCGTCGAACTCGCAGCGCAACTGCTCGGCGCTCAGCGTTTCCTTCGCGTCGTTGGTGATCCTGCTGCCGGGCCCTTCGCCCGGCATCGCGCCGACCAGCACGCCGGTGCGGAAGACCACACCTTCTGAGCGCATCTGCTCGATGCGCCGGTCGATGTGGCTCTTCTCCATCTTGAAGTCGGGGATGCCGTAGCGCAGCAGCCCGCCCAGGCGCGAGTTTTTCTCGAACACCGTCACCGCGTGGCCGGCGCGCGCCAGCTGCTGCGCCGCCGCCAGCCCGGCCGGGCCGCTGCCGACCACCGCCACCTTCTTCCCGGTCTGCAGCGCCGCGGGCCGCGGCCTGACCCAGCCTTCGGCCCAGGCGCGGTCGATGATCGCGTGCTCGATGCTCTTGATGCCCACCGCGTCGTCGTTGACGTTCAGCGTGCACGCCGCCTCGCAGGGCGCGGGGCAGACGCGGCCGGTGAATTCAGGGAAGTTGTTGGTCGAGTCCAGCACGCGGAAGGCGTTCTCCCAGTCGCCGCGATAGACCAGGTCGTTGAAGTCCGGAATGATGTTGTTCACCGGGCAGCCGCTGTTGCAGAACGGCGTGCCGCAGTCCATGCAGCGCGCGCCCTGGATCCGGGACTGCTCGTCGTTCAGGCCGATGACGAATTCCTTCCAGGTCTTCAGCCGCTGCGGCACGGGCTCGTAGCCCTCGTCGAGGCGTTCGTATTCGAGGAAGCCGGTGACTTTTCCCATGTTGCTTTTCCTTGGTCGCGTTTACTTGGCCTGCAGCGCATTCACCGCATTCACCGCGTTCACCGCGTTCAGGGCGCCGGGCTGCGTGCCGCGCGCCTTGCTGATCGTGGCCTCGGAGGCCTGCGCCGCGGCGCGCTGGTCGAGCGCGCGCTTGTACTCGTGCGGGAAGACCTTGACGAACCTGGCGCGCGCCTCGGCCCAGTGGTCGAGGATCTCGCGCGCGCGCTGCGAGCCGGTCCATTCGTTGTGCTGCTCGATCAGCGTCTTCAGCAGCTTCTCGTCGGCCTGGCCGCGGTGCCAGCCGGCGGGGTCGCCGGCCGCCGCCTGTTCGGCCTGCGGCAGCACCTTTTCCAGCGCCACCATCGAGGTGTTGCAGCGCGAGGCAAACGCGCCGTCCTCGTCGTAGACATAGGCCACGCCGCCGCTCATGCCGGCAGCGAAGTTGCGGCCGGTCTTGCCGAGCACGAGCACGGTGCCGCCGGTCATGTATTCGCAGCCGTGGTCGCCCGTGCCTTCGACCACCGCCGTGGCGCCGGACAGGCGCACCGCGAAGCGCTCGCCGGCCACGCCGAGGAAGAAGGCCTCGCCGCTGGTGGCGCCGTACAGCGCGGTGTTGCCGATGATGATGTTGCGCGCGGCCACGCCGCGGAACTCGACGCTCGGGCGCACCACCACGCGGCCGCCGGACAGGCCCTTGCCGGTGTAGTCGTTGGCGTCGCCGATCAGGTACAGCGTGATGCCGCTGGCCATGAAGGCGCCGAAGCTCTGGCCGCCGTTGCCTTCCATCTGGATGAAGATGGTCTGGTCGGGCAGGCCTTCGGCACGCTGGCGGATCAGCTCGCCGGACAGCATCGCGCCGACGCTGCGGTTGACGTTGCGCACGTCCTCCATCAGCTGCACCTTCTCGCCGCGTTCGATGGCCGGCCGGCAGCGCTCGATCAGCTTGAGGTCCAGCGCGCGGTCCAGGCCGTGGTCTTGCGTCTCCACCTGGCGCCGCGCCACGTCCGCCGGCACCTCGGCCAGATGGAAGATGCGGCTGAAGTCCAGGCCCTTGGCTTTCCAGTGCTCGATGCCCTTGCGCGTGTCGAGCAGATCGGCGCGGCCGATCAGCTCGTCGAACTTGCGGATGCCGAGCTGCGCCATGATCGAGCGCGCTTCCTCGGCGACGAAGAAGAAGTAGTTGACGACGTGCTCGGGCTTGCCGCTGAACTTGGCGCGCAGCACCGGGTCCTGCGTGGCCACGCCCACCGGGCAGGTGTTCAGGTGGCACTTGCGCATCATGATGCAGCCCTCGGCCACCAGCGGCGCGGTGGCGAAGCCGAACTCGTCGGCACCGAGCAGCGCGCCGATGACCACGTCGCGCCCGGTCTTCATCTGGCCGTCGGCCTGGACGCGGATGCGCCCGCGCAGCCGGTTCAGCACCAGCGTCTGCTGCGTTTCGGCCAGGCCCAGCTCCCACGGCGTGCCGGCGTGCTTGATGCTCGACCACGGCGAGGCGCCGGTGCCGCCGTCGTGCCCGGCGATGACCACGTGGTCGGCCTTGCACTTGGCCACGCCCGCGGCCACCGTGCCGACCCCCACCTCGCTCACCAGCTTGACGCTGACATCGGCGCGCGGGTTGGCGTTCTTCAGGTCGTGGATCAGTTGCGCCAGGTCCTCGATCGAATAGATGTCGTGGTGCGGCGGCGGGCTGATCAGGCCGACGCCGGGCACGCTGTAGCGCAGGAAGCCGATGTAGTCGGACACCTTGCCGCCGGGCAGCTGGCCGCCCTCGCCGGGCTTGGCGCCTTGAGCCATCTTGATCTGCAACTGGTCGGCCGACACCAGGTATTCGGTGGTCACGCCGAAGCGGCCCGAAGCCACCTGCTTGATCCTGCTGCGCAGCGAATCGCCGGCCTGCATCTCGTAGTCGGCCTCGATGACCTTGGCGCCGATTACTTCGCTGACCTTGGTGCCGGCGGTGATCGGGATGCCCTTCAGCTCGTTGCGGTAGCGCGCCGGGTCCTCGCCGCCCTCGCCGGTATTGCTTTTTCCCCCGATGCGGTTCATGGCCAGCGCCAGCGTGGTGTGCGCCTCGGTGCTGATCGAACCCAGGCTCATCGCGCCGGTGGCGAAGCGCTTGACGATCTCGCTGGCCGGCTCGACCTCTTCCAGCGCAATCGCCTTGGCCGGATCAACCTTGAACTCGAACAGGCCGCGCAGCGTCATGTGGCGCCTGCTCTGGTCGTTGATGATCTGCGCGTATTCCTTGTAGGTCTCGAACTTGCCCGAGCGCGCGCTGTGCTGCAGCTTGGCGATGGCGTCGGGCGTCCACATGTGCTCCTCGCCGCGCACGCGCCAGGCGTATTCGCCGCCGGTATCGAGCATGCCCGCCAGCAGCGGGCTGCTGCCGAAGGCGTCGCGATGCAGGCGCAGCGCCTCCTCGGCGACCTCGAACACGCCGATGCCGCCGATCTGCGACGCCGTACCGCGAAAGTACTTGTCGACCAGCGGCTTGTTCAGGCCGATGGCCTCGAACAACTGCGCGCCGCAGTAGGACATGTAGGTCGACACGCCCATCTTCGACATGATCTTCGACAGGCCCTTGCCGATGGCCTTGATGTAGTTGCTGATGGCCTTGTCGGCCGACATCGCGCCGGGCAGGTCCTGGTGCATTGCCGCCAGCGTCTCCAGCGCCAGATAGGGATGCACGGCTTCGGCGCCGTAGCCGGCCAGCACCGCGAAGTGGTGCACCTCGCGCGCGCTGGCGGTCTCGACCACCAGGCCGGCCGTGGTGCGCAGGCCTTCGCGCACCAGGTGGTGGTGCACGGCAGACAGCGCCAGCAGCGCCGGGATGGCGACGTGGTCGCGGTCCATGCGCCGGTCGGTGATGATCAGCACGTTGTGGCCGCTGCGGATCGCGTCCACGCTCTCGGCGCACAGCGACGCCAGCTTGGCCTCGATGCCTTCCTTGCCCCACAGCAGCGGATAGCAGATGTCCAGCTCGTGGCTGTTGAACTTGCGCGAGCTGTGTTCGCCGATGTTGCGCAGCCGCGCCATGTCGTCGAAGTCGAGCACCGGCTGGTCGACTTCCAGGCGCATTGGCGGATTCACCGCGTTGATGTCCAGCAGATTCGGCTTCGGCCCGATGAAGCTGTTCAGGCTCATCACGATGGCTTCGCGGATCGGGTCGATCGGCGGGTTGGTGACCTGCGCGAACAGCTGCTTGAAGTAGTGGTACAGCGGCTTGCTCTTGTCCGACAGCACCGCCAGCGGCGAGTCGTTGCCCATCGAGCCGGTGCCTTCTTCGCCCATCGCCGCCATCGGCCCGAGCAGGAACTTGATGTCCTCCTGCGTGGTGCCGAAGGCCTGCTGGCGGTCGAGCAGGCTTTCGCGGAAGCTGCCGGCTTCGCCCTTGGCGGCGATCGAATCCAGGCGCACGCGCACCGTCTCGATCCATTGCCGGTAGGGCTTGGCAAAGGCGAACTGGTTCTTCAGTTCCTCGTCGTCGACGATGCGCCCCTGCTCGAAGTCGATCAGGAACATCTTGCCCGGCTGCAGCCGCCACTTGCGCACGATGCGCTTCTCGGGGATCGGCAGCACGCCCGATTCCGAAGCCATGATCACCAGGTCGTCGTCGGTGACGATGTAGCGCGCCGGCCGCAGGCCGTTGCGGTCGAGCGTGGCGCCGATCTGCTTGCCGTCGGTGAAGGCCATTGCCGCCGGGCCGTCCCAGGGCTCGATCATCGCCGCGTGGTATTCATAGAACGCGCGGCGGCGCGGGTCCATGCCCTCGTGCTGTTCCCAGGCCTCGGGGATCATCATCATCGCCGCGTGCGCCAGCGGGTAGCCGGCCATGGTCAGCAGCTCGAGCGCGTTGTCGAAGGTGGCGGTGTCGCTCTGGTGCTCGAAGCTGATCGGGTACAGCTTCATCAGGTCGTCGCCGAGCACGGGGCTCTTCATCACGCCCTCGCGCGCGCGCATCCACTTGAAGTTGCCCTTGACGGTGTTGATCTCGCCGTTGTGCGCCACCATGCGGTACGGGTGCGCCAGCGGCCATTCGGGGAAGGTGTTGGTCGAGAAGCGCTGGTGCACCAGCGCGAAGGCCGACACGGTGCGCGGGTCGGCCAGGTCCAGGTAGTACTTGCCCACCTGGTCGGCGAGCAGCAGGCCCTTGTAGATCACCGTGCGGCAGCTCATGCTGGGCACGTAGTACTCGCGGCTGTGCGTCAGGTTCAGCGCCTGGATCGCGCTCGATGCCGTCTTGCGGATCACGTAGAGCTTGCGCTCCAGCGCGTCGGGCACGATCACGTCCGGGCCGCGGCCGATGAAGATCTGGCGGATCACCGGCTCCTTGGCGCGCACCGCCGGCGACATCGGCATCTCGCGGTCCACCGGCACGTCGCGCCAGCCGAGCAGCACCTGGCCTTCGCGGCGCACCGCGCGCTCGAGCTCCTGCACGCAGGCCAGCCTGGAGGCGTGCTCCTTGGGCATGAAGATCATGCCCACGCCGTACTCCCCCGGCGGCGGCAGGTTGACGCCCAGCGCCGCCATCTCCACTCGATAGAACTCGTCGGGGATCTGGATCATGATGCCCGAGCCGTCGCCCATCAGCTTGTCGGCGCCGACCGCGCCGCGATGGTCCAGGTTCTCCAGGATCTTCAGCCCCTGCTCGATGATGCCGTGCGACTTCAGGCCCTTGATCTGCGCGACGAAGCCCAGGCCGCAGGCGTCGCGCTCGCGCGCCGGGTCGTACAGGCCGTCGCGGGCCAGCGCCTGCTGCTCGTCGCGGCCGGCCGGGGCGGCAGTGGTGACGGGAAGGTGGTCGGTGCTCATGGCGCTGTCCTTTGCATGGGGCCGGGGGCGCAGATTATCGCAGTGCAGCAAGTGCAGGCAATCGAATTCAATTGGGGTCAGGTTGATTTAATGAATAACAAGTGATAGTTTCCATTTAAATGGGGACATATCAAACAATGCGCTGCGTACAGAAGCGAGCACGAGTCGCGCCGCAGGGCAGCGGGCAGCGGGCAGCGGGCAGCGGGCAGCGGGCAGCGGGCAGCGGGCGGCGGGCGGCGGGCGGCGGGCGGCCGCGGGCAGCGCGCACCGGGCAGGCGCGCAGCAGCTCAGCGCTTGTCGCGGCGCGGCGGGCGGCCGCGGGCGCGCGGCCGCGCCGCGCGCTGCAACTGCGCCTCGATCTCGGCCAGGAACGCCGCCGAGCCCAGCGCCCAGCCGTGCGCCGCCGCGTGTTCGATGCGCTGCAGCGTGGCGGCATCGAGCCCCCGCGCCAGCAGCGCCGCATAGGCCGCCTCGCGCTCGAAGGGCGTGTTGCCCAGGCGCCAGAACTCCTGCGGGTCGCTGACCAGCGGGTCGCGCCTCAGCCCCAGCCGGTGCGGCGCGCTCGACCAGTGGCTGTCCTGCGCTGACGCCGCCAGGCCGCGCCGCGCCGGCAGCGCGTCGATCAGCAGCAGGCTTTGCAGCACCGGCGTGCCCGGCTGCACTACGCCGGCGCGAAAGCGCCCTTCCCACAGCGTGCCGCTGCGGCCATGGCGGCGGTTGAAGGCCGCCACGAAGCGCCGCCCGGCGGCCTGCATGGCGCGGCTCAGGCCGGCCGCCTCCTGCGGGCGCAGCAGCAGCTGCACTTCGTTGTCGAGCAGCGCATAGGCGTGCACCTGCACGGCGTGCGCGCGCGCCGCGTCCAGCAGCGCCTGCAGGTACAGCCGCCGGTCCTCGTCGTCGACGAATACCGGCTGCGCGTTGTGCCCGCGCTGCAGCAGATGGTGCGCATGGCCGGCGAGCACGAGCCGGGGCAGGCGGGCCATTCGCGGCGCGGCGCGGCTCTTCAGCCCGCCTCGGCAAACAGCACCCGGCCGGTCAGGCGCTGGTGCTCGCGCAGCGCGAAGCGGTCGGTCATGCCGGCGATGTAGTCGGCCACCGCGCGCTCGCGCTGCGGCTGCGCCGCGTATTCGGCGGGCATCTGCTGCGGCTGCGCGACATAGGCGGCGAACAGCTCGGCCACCACCTGGCGCGCGCGCTGCATGCTGGCCTGCACCTGCGCGTGGCGGTACAGCGCGCCGAACAGGAAGCGCTTCAGCTCGGTGCCGGCCGCGCGCTGCGGCGGGCTGAAGCCGGCCAGCGGCGGCGCGGCGCGCACCGCATCGGCATCGGCGGGAGCGTGCCGGGCCAGCGCCGCGCCGGTGTGCGCCACCAGATCGGCGGCCAGCGCCGCCTGCATGCGGCGCATGCTCTCGGCCAGCAGACGGCGCACGCCCGCGTCGGCCAGCGCGGGATGGGCGGCCAGCGCTTCGTCGTGGCAGCGCCTGAACAGCGGCACCTGCAGCAGTTGCGGCACGCTGATCAAGCCGGAGCGCACGCCGTCGTCGATGTCGTGCGCGTTGTAGGCCATCTCGTCGGCCAGGTTGACCAGCTGCGCCTCCAGCGACGGCTGCGTGCCGGCCAGGAACCGCCAACCGACGCCGCCGGGCTCGGCGCGTTCCAGCGCTTCGGCCTCGGCGCGCGAGCAGCGCTTGAGGATGCCTTCGCGCGTCTCGAAAGCCAGGTTCAGGCCGTCGAAGCCGGCATGGCACTGCTCCAAGGCATCGACCACGCGCAGGCTCTGCAGATTGTGCTCGAAGCCGCTCGAATCGGGATCGGCGGCGCGCATGCATTCGTGCAGCGCGTCCTGCCCGGCGTGGCCGAAGGGCGTGTGGCCCAGGTCGTGCGCCAGCGCGATGGCCTCGACCAGGTCTTCGTTCAAGCGCAGCGTGCGCGCCATGGCGCGCGCCAGTTGCGCCACTTCCAGCGAATGCGTCAGCCGCGTGCGGAACAGGTCGCCTTCGTGGTTGATGAAGACCTGCGTCTTGTAGACCAGCCGCCGGAAGGCCGTGCTGTGGACGATGCGCTCGCGGTCGATCTGGTAGGCCTGCGCCGCGGCCAGCGCCGGCTCGGCGATGCGCCGCCCGCGCGAGCGGCCGGCGTGGCTGGCCCAGGGCGCGAGCGCCGCGACGGCCTCAGACACAGGCGGTCAGCACCTCGCGCACCAGCGCGTCGGGCGCGGCGCGCACGATGGCGCGGCCCGGCGCGCCGATGAGCACGAAGCGGATCTCGCCGGCCTCGGCCTTCTTGTCCACGCGCATCAGCTGCAGCCAGCGCTGCGCGCCGAGATCCGGGGCGCGCACCGGCAGGCCGGCGCGTTCGATCAGCCGGCGCAACCGCGCGGCGAAGGCCGGCGGCACCAGGCCGAGCCGCGCCGACAGCTCGCCCGCCATGACCATGCCGCAGCCCACCGCCTCGCCGTGCAGCCAGGCGCCGTAGCCCAGGCCGGCCTCGATGGCGTGGCCGAAGGTGTGGCCGAAGTTGAGGAT
>DAIMFR010000095.1:0-15269 GCA_036724445.1 Rubrivivax sp.
TGCCCACCGAGGCGATCTTGTCGAAGGGCTCGCCCTCGGGCAGGTCGCGGTAGTCCTGCAGCCGCATCTGCACCCGCCCGCGCAGGCCGCGTTCCTCGATCAGCCGGTTGACGTGCGCATGCTGGTTCTTCGACAGCGTGATGCCGGTGGCGCGCACGCCGTGGTGCTCGGCGGCCCACAGCAGCAGCGCGCCCCAGCCGGCGCCGATGTCCAGAAAGCGCTCGCCGGGCTGCAGCCGCAGCTTGCGGCAGATGTGCTCGAGCTTGGCCTCCTGCGCCTGCGCCAGCGCCAGCTCGGGGCGGCGGAAGTAGGCGCACGAATACACGCGCCGCGGGTCCAGCCACAGCGCGTAGAAGTCGTCGGAGACGTCGTAGTGGAACTGGATCTGCCGCGCATCGGCCTCGGCGCGGTGGCGCTTCAGCGACTTGCCGCGCTGCAGCACCCCGCGCCACCAGGCCAGCGGCCCGTGGTCGGCGGCGCGCGTCGGATCGTCGCGCACCAGCCGCGAGGCGATGTCGATCACCGGGCGCATCGCGCCTTCGATGTCGATGCGGCCTTCGACGTAGTCCTCGGCCAGCCGCCCCACCTGCCCGGCCGCGACGTGCGCCAGCGGCGCCAGGCTGGCCAGGCGCAGCGTCACCGGCGCGTCGGCCGGGCCGATGCGCCGCCCGCCGGGCAGCACCAGCGCCAGCGCGGCGCGTCCGGCATCGGACAGCTTGTCCAGACGTTGGGAGACGAGGGCTTCGAGGGTGGTGGACATGGCACGGCAGCGGCAGACGGTGATCCCCCGACTTTACAAAACCACGGGCGGCGCACCACCCTCCCTCCCGCAGGGAGGGCGACCCTTCCGGCGGCGATGCAGCCGCGCCCCGTTCGCGCCCCGACCGGATCCGGCCGCACCCGGCCGCACCCCAGCCACACCCGGCCGCGCTCGCCGCGCCTCAGCCGCTGACCAGGCGCACGCGGGGCGGCACGCTCAGCGCCGCCTGGGCTTGGTCCTGCGCCTGCTGCCAGCGCTGCTCGAAGCTGCGGCAGTCCAGCGCCGGCGCGTACAGGAAGCCCTGGAACTCGTCGCAGCCGGCGTCGAGCAGGAAGCGGCGCTGGCTCTCGGTCTCCACGCCCTCGGCGATGACCTTCTTGCCCAGCGCGGCGGCCATCTGCAGGATGGCGACGACGATGGCGCGGTCGCTGTCCTCGCCGGGCAGGCCCTGGATGAAGCTGCGGTCGATCTTCAGCTTGTCGATCGGGAAGCGCTTCAGGTAGGCCAGGCTCGAATAGCCGGTGCCGAAGTCGTCGATCGACAGGCGCACGCCCAGCCGCGCCAGCGCCTGCAGCCGCTGCAGCGCCTCGTCGGCGTCGCGCAGCAGGATCGATTCGGTCAGCTCCAGCTCCAGCAGCTGCGGCGGCAGGCCGCTCGCGGCCAGCACCGCGGCCACGCGTTCGACGAACTGCGGCTGGCGGAACTGCAGCGCCGAGACGTTGACGGCGATCGGCAGCGTGATGCCGCGCGCGCGCCACGCCGCGCTCTGGCGCGCCGCCTGCGCCAGCACCCAGTCGCCCAGCGGGACGATGAAGCCCGAGTCCTCGGCCACCGGGATGAAGCGCGCCGGCGACACCTCGCCGAGCACCGGGTCGCGCCAGCGCAGCAGCGCCTCGGCGCCGACGATGCGGCCGCCGGCCATTGCCACCTGCGGCTGGAAGTGCAGCCGGAAGCGCTCGCTGGCCAGCGCCTGGCGCATCGCGTGGTCGAGCTGGATGCAGCCGCGGCGGTCGCCGCGGCGCCGCGCGCGCTGCACGCGGTAGTTGCCGCGGCCGGCCTCCTTGACCGCCAGCACCGCCGCCTCGGCATGGCGCAGCAGCTCGTCGGCGCTGTGGCCATGGCTCGGGCACAGCGCGCCGCCGATGCTGCAGGTGAGCGTGAACTGCGCGCCGTCGACGCTGTAGGGCGCGGCCACCGCGTCGAGCACGCGCCGCGCGGCGGCTTCGGCCGCCTGCGCACCGGCGCCTTCGACGAGCAGCGCGAACTGGTCGCCGCCGGTACGCGCCAGCAGGTCGCCGCCGCGCATGCAGCCGCGCACGCGCTGCGCCACTTCGACCAGCACGCGGTCGCCGCTGTCGTGGCCGAGGCTGTCGTTGATCCGGCGGAAGCGGTCCAGGTCGATGACCAGCAGCGCGAAGCAGCCGCCGTCGTGGGACGTGCGCCGGTGCGCGCCGGCCGCCTGCTCGGCCGCCTGCTCGGCCACCTGCTCGACCATGCGGCGGCGGTTGGGCAGCCCGGTCAGCGCGTCGGTCAGCGACAGCTGCTCGATGCGCTGCTGCGCCGCCAGCTGCCCGCTCAGGTCGCGGAACGACCAGACGCGGCCCTGCGCCTGGCCGCGGCACCACAGCGGGCGCGTGACGCGCTCCAGCACCTGGCCCGAATGCAGCGTCAGCCGCTCGCTGGCGCTTTGCAGCGCGTCGTCCTGCAGCGCCCGCAGCCGCTGCTGGTAAGTGTCAGCGTCGACCACGCTGCGCCGCATCCACTCGTGCACCGCCTCGTCCTGGCGGCGCTGCAGCAGCTCTTCGGGCATGCCCCAGGTCTGCGCGAAGCGGCGGTTGAAGGCGCGGATGCCGCCCTGCAGGTCGGTGACCAGGATGCCGTCGGCCGTGGCTTCCAGCGTCGCCTGCAGCTCGGCGACGAGCTGCTCGCGCTCGTCCTCGGCGCGGCGCCAGACGCTGCGGTCGCAGGCCGTCACCACATAGTGGCGCGGCGCGCCGCCAGGGCCGCCGCCATGGCCGCCGTCATGGCCGTCATGCAGCGCGCGGATGCTGCGCGTGACGTGCAGGCTGCGGCCGTCGGCGCCGCACAGCGTGGTCTCGGACTGCAGCGCCGTGCCGGTGCCGGCGGCGGCTTCGTCCCAGAAGGCCAGGTCTTCGGGCGTGGCGATCAGCGCCTCGGCCTGCAGGCCCACCAGGCTGCCGCCGCCGGGGCCGAGCAGCCGGCGCGCCGCGGCGTTGTCGGCCACGACGCGGCGGCTGGCGGCGTCGACGATCCAGGCGGCGTCGGGCAGGCCGTCGACCAGCGCGCTCCAGGCGCGCAGCAGCGCGGCATCGCCGGCGGCCGCCGGCAGCGGCGCCGGGCACGGCAGCGTCATGCGTGCAGCGCCCGCTCGGCCGGCTCTTCGGGCGCCGCGGCGCGCGCCGCCTCGAAGAAATAGGCCACGCGCGGCCGCGGCGCCAGGTAGTCGAGCGCGTCGGCCGGCAGCTGCGACGGCTTCAGGCTGCGGCGGATGCCCAGGTCGGGCGTGGACATCAGGTTCAGGTGCAGCGCCTGCTCGCGCGGCAGCTGCGGGTCGTGCACCAGCACCTTGGGTTTGAGCGGCCGGCTGGAGTTGACGCTCATCACCAGCGCGTAGCGGTCGTCGGTGAGCTGCACCACCGAGCCGGCCGGATAGACGCTCATCATGCGGATGAAGGAATTCAGCATGCTGGCGTCGAACTGCGCGCGCGACTGCGCGAACAGCAGCGACAGCGCCTCGTGCGGCGTCAGCGCCTGCGCCAGCGACGGCGGGTTGCACAGCTTGTCGTAGCGGTTGACCAGCGCCACGATGCGCGCCGCGGTCGACAGCCGCTCGGCCTTCAGCCGCAGCGGAAAGCCGCTGCCGTCGGCATGCTCGTGGTGCTGCGCCAGCACCAGCAGCGCCCCGGGCGCCAGGCCCATGCGCCGGCCGTGCACCACGCCGTGCGCGACGTGCTCGCGGTAGGCGGCCAGGTCGTCCTTGGCCATGCGCTCGTCCGCGTGGCGCAGCCGCTCGGGCAGGTCGAGCTTGCCAACGTCGTGCAGCAGCGCGCCCAGGCCCAGCTCGAGCATCTCGGCGTCGTCCAGGCCGAACACGCGGCCCATCAGCAGCGAAATCACGGCCACGTTCATGGCGTGCATGCTGGCGCCGTCGCCGGCATGGCAGCTCAGCAGCCGGATGCACATGTCGCCGTCGACCAGCATCTTGTCGAGCAGCGCTTGCGTCACCTGCTCGGTCTGCCGGCGCGCCTGCTCGGGCTGCGATGCCACCAGCTGCTGCGCTGCGCTCCAGGCCTGGCCGGCCTCGTCGAACTGCTTGCGGCACATCTCGGCCGACGCGCGCTGCGCCTGCAGCTGCGCGCGGCGCTCGCGCGCGGCGGCCTGCGCGGCGCCTTCCTCGGGCGCGGCGGACGCCGCGGCCGCTGCCGCCTCGGCCGCCTCGGACGCCTCGGCCGCCTCGGACGCGGCCGCCCGGTCCAGCTCCATGGCCGCCGAAGGCGCAGGGTCGCTCTTCTCCGGCGACCAGCGCAGCCGCTTCAGGCCGAGGCCGCGGATCTTGTCGATCTGCGCCGCATGGGTGATGCGGAAGCTGCCCACCGGAAAGGGATGCTGCATCCAGCTCAGGTCGAGATGGATGAACATGCCCACGCGCAATTCGTTTACGTCGATCTTGCCCGACATCGCCCGCTTCCCTGTCGCCGGCCGGGATCGCACCCGGCCACAGGCCGTTTTCGGCAGCCGCCGCGCGGGACTTGAACCGCGGGCTCAGCCGCGCAGCGCGGCGGCCAGCAGCGGCACCAGCGAGACCACGTTGCTCGGGTGCGGCACGCTGTCGCTGCTCCACACATGGCGCACGCCGGCGCGCTCCAGATGCGCCACGGCGTCGTCGACGAACAGCGCATGCGTGACGGCCACGTCGACGGCGCTGGCGCCGCGCGCGCGCAGCGCCTCGGCGGTGACGGCCAGCGTGCGGCCGGTGCTGGCGACGTCGTCGATCAGCACCACCTCGCGGCCATGGAAGTCGAGTCCGGGCAGCGTCACCTGCACCTCGCGGTCGCCGCGGCGCTGCTTGATGCAGGTGGCGTGCTGCAGCCGCTGCGCCGCGGCGGCGCTGCGCACCCAGGGCGCGGCCTCCTCGTCGGGGCCGAGCAGGATCGGCCGGCTGGCATGGCGCGCCGCCCAGGCGCCGAGCAGCGGCGCGGCCGACAGCGCGAGGCCGCGCTTGCCGGGCAGCACCTCGTCCATGGTCGCCACGCGGTGCAGGTGCGGGTCGACCGTGATCACGGCGTCGAACCACGCCGCCAGCATGCGGCCGACGTGGCGCTGGCTGACCGCCTCGCCGGGCGTGAAGGCCATGTCCTGGCGCATGTAGGCCAGGTACGGGCAGACCAGCGTCAGCTGCGCCGCGCCCAGCTCGCGCGCCGCCGGTGCAGCGATCAGCAGCTCGGCCAGCTTGTCGTTCGGACGCTGCAGCCCGCGCAGCAGCGCGACGCGCCGCGGCAGTGCGGGCGGCAGCCGCAGGCGGCTTTCGCCGTCGGGAAAGCGGTGGCGCTCGATGCCGCGCAGCGGCACGCCCAGCGCCTGCGCCAGCGGCTCGGCGAGATGGCGTTCGTCGTCGAAGGCCAGCAGCAGTTCGGTGTTCATGTCGATGCCTTCGGAATTTCAGTGCCGGCCCTGGTCCGCGGCGGCTCGTCCGCGGCCGGCGCGGCATGCAGCCGGGCTTCGATCAGGCTGCGCAGGTAAGCCGCCAGCGCGCGCCGGTCGGCATGGCGCGCCCCCTGCGGCGGCAGCAGCTCGACGTGCACCTGCAGGGCGCTCGCGCCGAGCACGCGCCATACGCTTTGCAGCAGCGTGGTCTGGCCGAGGAACTGCGCCGCCGGGCTGAAGCGCTGTGCCGCGTCGCTGTAGCGCAGCGCCACGCACTGCACCGGCGTGCCGGTGGCGATGGCCGACTGCAGCAGGTTGGCGTGAAAGGGCAGCAGCGCCGCGCCGTCGCCGGTGGTGCCCTCGGGGAATACCGCCACGGTGTCGCCGGCCTGCAGCGCCGCCGCCACCTGGTGCAGCACGCGCAGCGCGTCGCGCTTGCGCTCGCGTTCGATGAACAGCGTCCCGGCGCCGCGGATCAGCCAGCCGAGCAGCGGCCAGCGCAGCACCTCGGCCTTGGACACGAAACGCGCCTGCGGCGCCACCGCGTGGATGGCGGCGATGTCCAGCCATGACACATGGTTGGCCACCAGCAGCGTCGCGCCGGGCCGGGGTGCGCCGCTGACGCGCAACTGCAAGCCGGCCAGGCGCAGCAGCTTGGCCGACCACCCCTGGATGCGCTGCTGCCGGCCGGCGGCATCCAGCGCCGGAAAGCGCAGCGCCATCACCGCGATGCCGTGCAGCAGATGCAGCAGCATGCGCGCCAGCCGCCATGCCGCGCGCAGGGCGCGCATCAATGGCGGCCGGCGCCGGGCCGTTGCCGAGCCGACCCGGCGCCTTCGTGCGGCCCCTTGGACCCCTTGGAGATGGCGAACGCCGTTCGCTGGCGGGCCGTCATGGCGCTTCGTAGGCCACCGTGCCGGCCACCAGCGTCGCGCGCACGCGCCCGGGCAACGCCATGCCGGTGTGCGCGAAGCTGAAGGGCGTGTGCCGGCCCTGGCTCTTCAGCAGGCCGGGCTCCAGGCGCCAGATGGCCCCGGGGTCGAACACGCAGACGTCGGCCACGCCGCCTTCGACCAGCCGGCCGGCGCTGGCGGCCAGCGAGCCGAGCGCGTCGCCGAGCACCGCCACCGGCGCGCTGCTGACGCGCGCCAGCGTCGCCGGCAGGCCGACGCCGGCCTCGGCGCCCCACTTCAGCGCCAGGCTGAGCAGCAGCTCGAGCCCGCTGGCGCCGGGTTCGGCCTCGCCGAAGGGCAGCGTCTTGGCGTCGTCGTCAACCGGGTTGTGGTCGGAGACCAGCGCGTCGATCGTGCCGTCGGCCAGCGCGGCGCGCAGCGCGTCGCGGTCCGGGCCCTGGCGCAGCGGCGGCGTCAGCCGCATGTCGGCGTTGAAGTAGCCGATGTCGACGTCGCTCAGGTGCAGCGAGTTGATGCTCGAGTCGGCCGTCACCGGCAACCCTTCGGCCTTGGCCGCGCGCAGCAGCGCCACGCCGGCGGCGCTGCTCAGCCGGCACAGGTGCACGCGCGCGCCGGTGGCGCGCACCAGCTCGAAGATGGTGTGCAGCGCGATCGTCTCCGCCGCCACCGGCACGCCGGACAGCCCCAGCCTTGTCGCCAGCGCGCCGCTGGCGGCCACGCCCTTGCCCAGCCAGGCGTCCTGCGGACGCAGCCACACCGCGTAGCCGAAGGTGGCGGCGTACTGCAGCGCACGCTGCAGCACCATCGTGTCGGGCAGCGCCGCGTCGGCCTGCGAGAAGCCGACGCAGCCGGATTCAGTCAGCTCGGCCATCTCGGTGAGCACCTCGCCGGCCAGGCCGCGCGTCAGCGCGCCCAGCGGGAAGAGGCGGCAGCGCGAGAGCTTGCGCGCGCGGAACTTCAGCATCTCCACCAGGCCGGGCTCGTCCAGCGGCGGATCGGTATCGGGCGGGCACACCAGGCTGGTGATGCCGCCGGCCGCCGCGGCCTGCAGCTCGCTTTCCAGCATGCCCTGGTGCTCGCGCCCCGGCTCGCGCAGCCGCGCCGCCAGGTCCACCAGCCCCGGCGCGACCACCAGGCCGCCGGCGTCGATGAGGCGTTCGGGCTCGAAATCGGCCGCGCGGCCGATGCCGACGATGCGGCCCGAGGCGATGGCCACGTCGGCGAGCTCGTCGCGCCCCGAGGCCGGGTCGATGACGCGGCCACCACGAATCAGGATCCTCATGCCTCGTTGCCCGCCAGGATGGACATCACCGCCATGCGCACCGCGATGCCGAAGGTGACCTGCGGCAGGATCACGCTGTGCGCGCCGTCGGCCACCGCCGAATCGATTTCGACACCGCGGTTGATCGGCCCCGGGTGCATGACGATGGCATCGGGCCGCGCCAGCGCCAGCTTCTCGGGCGTCAGCCCCCAGCTCTTGGCGAACTCGGCGGCGCTGGGCAGCAGCGCGCCGCTCATGCGCTCGTTCTGCAGCCGCAGCATGATCACCACGTCGGCGCCGCGGATGCCTTCGGCCATGTCGTGGCACACGCGCACGCCCATCTCGCGCAGATCGCCCGGCACCAGCGTCTTCGGCCCGACGACGCGGATCTCGGCCGCGCCCAGCGTGCTCAGCGCATGGATGTCGGAGCGCGCGACGCGCGAATGCACGATGTCGCCGACGATGGCCACCACCAGGCCGGAGAAGTCCTTCTTGTAGTGGCGGATCGTGTACATGTCGAGCAGCCCCTGCGTCGGGTGCGCATGGCGGCCATCGCCGGCATTGACCACGTGCACGTGCGGCGCGCAGTGCTGCGCGATCAGGTAGGGCGCGCCGCTCTCGCCGTGGCGCACGACGAACATGTCGGCATGCATCGCGGAGAGGTTGGCGATGGTGTCGAGCAGGCTCTCGCCCTTGGCCGCGCTGGAACGCGCGATGTCCAGGTTGATGACGTCGGCGGACAGGCGCTTGGCGGCGATCTCGAAGGTGGTGCGCGTGCGCGTCGAGTTCTCGAAGAACAGGTTGAACACGCTTTTTCCGCGCAGCAGCGGCACCTTCTTCACTTCGCGGTCGTTGACGCTCAAGAAGGTGCCGGCGGTGTCGAGGATCTGCGTCAGCACGTCCTTCGGCAGGCCCTCGATCGACAGCAGATGGATCAGCTCGCCGTGCGCGTTGAGCTGCGGGTTGCGGCGCGACAGCATCTCAGTACCGCCCGGCCGTTCCGAAGGTACTGAGCGCCCCCCCGGGGGGCAGCGAACGCAGTGAGCGTGGGGGCCTCATTTCGTACCGCCCGGCCGTTCCGAAGGTACTGAGCGCCCCAGAGTCCACGAAGGGGCCCTTCGCGCTCCCCGAGAGCAGCGAACGCAGTGAGCGTGGGGGCGTCATCTAAGTCTGGTCCTTGACGCTGAAGTCGAAGCGCCCGGCCTCGTCGCGCGCGAGCCGCAGCTTCTGCGCCGCCGGCAGCAGCACGCGCGCCGCGGCGAAGGCCGGTTGGATCGGCAGCTCGCGCCCGCCGCGGTCGACCAGCACCGCCAGCTCGACGCACGCCGGCCGGCCGAAGTCGTACAGCTCGTTGAGCACCGCGCGGATCGTGCGGCCGGTGTAGAGCACGTCGTCGATGAGCAGGATGCGGCTGCCGTCGATGGCGAAAGGCAGCCGGGTGGCGTCGGTACCGGCGGCCATGCCGCGCGCCCGGAAGTCGTCGCGGTGCAGCGTGCTGGAGATGACGCCGGCCGCGCCGGCGCGGCCCAGGTCGGCCTGCAGCCGTTCCGCCAGCCAGGCGCCGCCGGACCAGATGCCGACCAGCACCGTCTGCGGCTGCAGCAGCGCGCGCACGCCGGCGCGCAGCTCGGCATACAGCGCCTCGGCGTCGAGTTGCAGGTGTTGCGTCAACGAAAAACCCTCCGCACGACGTGCTCCGGGATGAGCGCTTCAGAACGGCCGTGCGCGTTCATGGCAGCTGCCGCAGGAACTGCTCGAGGATGATCGCCGCCGACGCGGCGTCGACGTCGGCCGCACCGTCGGCCAGCGCCTCGGTGGTGGTGTAGCGCTCGTCCACCTCGTTCACCGGCAGGCGGAAGCGGCCGTGCAGTTGCCGGCCGAAGCGGCGCGCGCGCTGCGTGTTGTCGTGTTCGGCGCCGTCGGGGTGGAAGGGCACGCCGACCACCAACGCGTCGGGCCGCCATTCGCTGAGCAGCGCGCCGATCGCCGCGAAGCGCGCCTCGCCCTGCACGGCCAGCGTGCGCAGCGGCTGCGCGCGGCGCAGCAGCGAGTTGCCGACGGCGACACCGACGCGGCGGCTGCCGTAATCAAAACCCAGGAAGCACTGGACCGAAGCGGCGGCGGACGCGTGCGCTTCGCTCGGCTTCATGCGTGCCCGGCTTCCTGCGACAGCATGCGCGGGTCGATGCCCAGCAGCGACAGCGCGCGCGCGTAGCGCTGCTCGATCGGCGTGTCGAAGATGATCGCCGGGTCGGCGTCGACGGTGAGCCAGCCGTTGCGGCCGAGTTCGTCTTCCAGTTGCCCGGCCGACCAGCCGCTGTAGCCCAGCGTCACCAGGATGCGCTTCGGCCCGGCGCCGTTGGCCAGGTCTTCGAGCACGTCCTTGCTGGTGGTCATGTCCAGCCCGCCGGGGACCGACAGCGTGGAGTTGTACTTGCCGGCGTCGTCGCCGCGCGGATCGTGCAGCACGAAGCCGCGTTCGGTCTGCACCGGACCACCGTAGTACACCGGCTGCGCCGCCAGTTCCTCGCGCTCGAGGTTCAACTCGACCTTGTCGAACAGGTGCTTCAGGTTGATGTCGATCGGCTTGTTGATCACCAGCCCCAGCGCGCCGCGCTCGCTGTGCTCGCACAGGTAGACCACCGAGCCGGCGAAGCTGTCGTCCAGCATGCCGGGCATGGCGATCAGGAACTGGTTGCTGAGGTTGAAGTTGCCGGTGCCCACGGGCGGCATTTTATTCCGCCGGCAGCCACGCTGCGCAGCAGCAGCAAGCCCTTCGCACGACGCCGTGCGGCGTCGTGGACTACAACACGCGCCGCTCGGTGCGCCGCTCGGTGCGCCGATCAGTGTGCCGGTCAGTGCGCCAATCAGTGCGCCAATCAGTGCGCCGCGGCGAGCGGCGCGTATTGCCCGACCAGCGCCAGCAGTTCGTCCTCGGAGTAGGGCTTGCCCAGGTAGTGGTTGACGCCCAGCTCGGCGGCGTAGTCGCGGTGCTTCTGCGCGATGCGCGAGGTGATCATGATCACCGGCAGCGCGGCCAAGCGCGCGTCGGAACGCAGGTTGCGCACCAGGTCGAAGCCGTCCATGCGCGGCATCTCGATGTCGGACAGCACCACCGCCGGCAGCTCGGCGCCGAGCTTGTCGAGCGCGTCCAGCCCGTCCTTGGCCAGCGCGACGCGGTAGCCCTCGCGCACCAGCAGGCGCTGCGTGACGCGGCGCACGGTCAGCGAATCGTCGACCACCAGCACCAGCGGCGCCTGCGGCGCTTCTGCGGCCGGCGCCTGCGGCTGCTCGCCGCCGCACGACAAGCGCAGCTGCTCGCGCGCCGCGCCGCCGTACAGCGTGGCCAGCGCCACCGGGTTGTAGATCAAGGCCACCGCGCCCGAAGGCAGCAGCGTGATGCCGGCCAGCCCCGGCAGCCGCGACAACTGCGGCCCCAGATTCTTGACCACCACTTCCTGGTTGCCCAGCACTTCGTCGACGTGCAGGGCGACCCGCTGCGAGGCGCTGCGGATCACCACCACCGGCTGCGAACGGCCCGACGACGTGCCGCGCGCGCCGGCCTGCAGCAGCGCGCCCAGCCAGAAGAAGGGCAGCACGCGCTCGCCGAGTGTGAAGGCGCCGCCGGCATAACAGCGCTCGAGCTCGTCGACCGGCACGCGCCGCACCATCTCGACCAATGTGGACGGCACGGCGATGCGCAGCTCGCCGCAACGCAGCATCACCACCTGCGTCACCGCGGTGGTCAGCGGCAGCACCAGGCGGAAGCTCGCGCCCTGGCCGACGGCGGTGGCGGTCTCGATGCGCCCGCCCATCGCGTTGACCTCGGCGCGCACCACGTCCATGCCGACGCCGCGGCCGGCCAACTCCGACACCTGCTCGGCGGTACTGAAGCCGGGCGCGAAGATCAGGCTCGCCAGCTCGGCTTCGGGCGGCTCGGCGTCGGGCGAGATCAAGCCCTGCGCCACGGCGCGCGCGCGGATGCGCTGCAGGTCCAGCCCGGCACCATCGTCGCGGAAGGCGACCGCCACTTCGTTGCCCTCCTGCTCCAGATGGATGCTGATCGTGCCGGTGGCGTCCTTGCCGGCGGCGCTGCGCACTTCCGGGCGCTCGATGCCGTGCGCGACGCTGTTGCGCAGTAGATGCTCGAAGGGGCCGATCATGCGGTCGAGCACGCCGCGGTCGATTTCGATCGCGCCGCCGACGATGTCCAGCCGCACCTGCTTGCCGGTCTCCTTGGCGGCCTGGCGCACCACGCGATACAGCCGGTCGGCCATGCTCTCGAACTCGACCATGCGCGTGCGCAGCAGGTCGTCCTGCAGGTCGCGCGTCAGCCGCGCCTGCGACGCGAGTTCGTCCTCGGTGGCCTGCAGCGCGCGCTGCAGGCCGCGCTGCACAGTGGCCACGTCGTTGACCGACTCGGCCATCATGCGCGTCAGCTCCTGGAAGCGCGTGAAGCGGTCCATCTCGAGCGGGTCGAACTGCTGCGCCGCCTTGGCCGCTTCCAGCCGCGAGGCGATCTGCGACTCGGCCTGCAATTCCAGGTCGCGCAACTGGCGGCGCAAGCGCTCGAGGTTCTCGCCCAGGTCGCCGAGCGAGCCGCGGATCTGGCCGACATCGGACTCGATGCGCGAGCGCGTGATGCTGACCTCGCCGGCATGGTTGACCAGCCGGTCGAGCAGCGGCGCGCGCACGCGCACCGCTGCGGCGCTGGCCACCGCCCGCTCGGCCGGGGCCGGCAGCACGCTCGCGCCCAGGCTGAAGCGGCCCCAGTCGATCGGCGGCGTCAGGGCGGCAGCGGGCGGCGGCGTCGCGGTGATCTGCTCGCCGGCCGCCTCGGCCGCGGCTGGCGCCGATGGCGCTTCGGCGGGCGGCTCGATGACAGCCTGCGCGGCGAACGCCGCCACGGGCGCAGACGCGGCCGGCGCGTCCACCGCCGGCTCGGCGCCGCTGGCGCCCGCCTGCTGGAGCAGCCCGAGTTGCTCGAAGCAGCTGCTCAGCGCATCGGCGCGCACCAGCAGCGCGTCGATGTCGGCGGCCGTCGCGTCGCGGTTCATCAGCGACTCGGTGGCCGCCTCCAGCCGGTGCACCATCTCGCCCAGGCGCATCGCGCCGGCCAGGCGCGCGCCGCCCTTGAAGGTGTGCAGCGTGCGCATGCAGGCCGCGGCGGCGGCCGGCTCGTCCGGACGGCGCGCCCAGTCGCGCAGCTGCGCCTGCAGTTGCGGCAGCAGTTCATCGCCCTCCTCGCGGAAGATCGGGAACAGCTCCTCGTCGATCAGGTCGACGGCGTCGATGTCCTCATCGCCGTCCAGCGCATCGGCATCGGCATGCGCGCGACCGCGCGGCAAGGCCGGCGGCAGTTCGCTGAATGCGGTCAGTGCCGGCTGGCCCAGCTCGCCGCTGAACACTGCCGGCGGTTGCGGCGCCGCCGGCTTCTCGGGCGCGGCATCGGCCTCGACCTGGACGGCCTGCGCGGCAGCCTCGACGTCCAGCGGCAATGGCGCACTCAGCGCCAGCTCGTGCTCCTGCAGCCGCTGCAGCAAGGATTCGGGCGCGGGGCGCAGGAAGCCGGCGGCAAACTGGTGCAGCAGACGGCGGATCTCTTCGGCCGCGTCCAGGAACAACTGCGCCTCGCCCGGCGCACCGCGGCCGACGGCGATCGAACGCATCAGCGCATGCTCGAGCGCACGCGCCAGACCCGACAGCTGCGCATAACCGACGGTCGCCGAGCTGCCGGCCAGCGAATGCGCCAGCGCCGCGGTGCCCTCGTCCAGCGCACGCCCGGGCTCGGGCTCCATCGCCCACTCGGAGATCTCGGTGCACAGCCGCCGCGACCACTCGTCGGCTTCGTTCAGGTAGATGTTGAACAGCGGGATGCCGATGCGCAGTTCGCCGATGACCTTGACCTGGTCTTCGTCGAGCGCCGGCGGCGTGTCGCCCGCCGGCTCGTGCGGCCCTTCGGTTCCGGCTTCGGCTGCGGCGGCAGGCAACTCGGCCGGCTCGTCCAGCGACAGGTCGAACTCGGTTGCGGCGAGATCGTCCGGCACGGTGGCGGCCGGCGGCGCAGCGCCGGCCGCGGCCTGCGGCGCCGGATCCGGATCCAGATCCAGATCTGGATGCGGGCGCGATGCCCCCTCGGCAGCGCCGGGCAGGCCGAACTCGAGCGCGAAGGCGTCGTCGTGCGGCTGCAGGTCCAGCGACACCATCGGCAGCGCGGCAGCGGGCGGCGGGTCCAGCGGCAGCTCGAAGCCGGCGTCGAGCAGCGCGGCAGGCACCGTGGCCGCGGCCGGCTCGCTGTCCTCGGGCGGCGCCGTCATCGGCTCGAGCGGCGGCGCGTCCGGCGGCAGGCCCAGACCCTGACCCTGACCCTGACCCATGTCCAGGTCGAACTCGAGCATCAGGTCGTCCGCGCTCGGCAGCTGCGGCACGCGTTCGAGCAGCGCCGCCGTGGCTTCGGCCGGCGTCGGTGCGTGCCGCACGTGCTGCGCATCGGGCGCATCCGGCGCGGCGGCGCGCAGCCGCAGCGCGTCGGCGCGCGCACGCAGCGCTGCGCCGCCGTCGGCCGGCGGCGCAGCACGCGCGGCGATGGCTTCGACCCAGGCGCCGAGCTCGTCCAGCGCATCGGCGCTGAAGGCCGCCACGTCGCTGTCCAGCTGCACGCTTTCGGCCAGCCGCGCGTTATACAGCTGCTCGCAGGACCAGGCGGCCTCGCCGAAGGCCTGCAGCCCGACCATGCGCGAGCTGCCCTTCAGCGTGTGGAAGGCGCGGCGCAGCAGCGTCAGCTCGCCCAGATCCTCGGGTGCGTCGGCCAGCCGCGCCAGCGCTTCGCGCGCGCCCTGCACCACCTCGCGCGCCTCGTCGATGAAGATCTCGCGCATCTCGTCGTCTTCTTCGAGCCCGGTGCTGCCCTGCACCTCGGGCTGCGGCGGCGGCGTCGCGCGCACCGGCTGCTGCAGCGCCGGCTCCTGCGGCGCGGCCGGCACGGCCAGGTCGGCGACGGCCTGCACCAGCTCGCTGCGCACCTTTTCGCGCGTCTCGTCGTCAGTGGCGCGCTGCAGCGCCTGCTGCGCCGAGGCCATGGTCTCGGCCAGCGCCGGCTGGTCGGCCAGCAGCGCCTGCTGCGACAGGCGCTTCAGCTCCTGCTGCACCTGCTCGTCGGGCAGGCCGGGCCGGGCCAGCGCCAGCGTCTGCGCCACCAGCGGCGGGGCGCCGGTCTTCAGCTCGTCGAAGCCGCCGAAGGCCGTCAGCCGCCGCGAGCGCCGGCCCATCACCGCCGTCAGGTTGCCGGTCTGCGCATCGAAGCGGAACAGCGAACGCGCCATCTGCGGCTGCACGCTGAGCATGTCGATCATGAAGCTCAACGCGCCGAGGTTGTCGGCCAGCCGCGTGAAGCTGCCGTCCTGCGCCGCGGCCATCGCGTCCACTTCCGTGGCGGCCAGCGCGTCGACGTCATCGCTCATGCGCAGCACGGCCTGCGACGCATGGTCCATGTCGAGCACCGAAAGCACGCCGCGCATCGCCTGCAGCTGCCCGGGCACCGGGATCAGCAGCTCGCGCTGCGCCGGATCGCGGAAGTACTGGTCGATCTGCTTTTCCACCTCGGACAAGGACGCGCGCAGCTCCTGCACCACGCTGCCCATGGTCTGGCGGTCGGAGACGCGGCGGTACA
>DAIMFR010000096.1:0-15234 GCA_036724445.1 Rubrivivax sp.
AAATGGTGGCTGCAGGCGCTGCGCACGGTGATCGGGCCGACGATCATCAGCTCGTTCAGCCGCTCGGCGTTGGGGAACTCGGTCACCGCCGGCATCGGCTGGTAGCGGCCGCGGAACACCTCGTCGACGAACATCTTGGCCACGCGCCAGGCGGTCTGCTGGGTGTTGTGGTCGTTGTCGGTGTCGATGACCAGCGCGCGCAGCACCTCGTGCATCTTGGCCTGCACCTCGGCCTTCAGCTCGGCCAGCTCGCCGTCGCGGATGTGGCCGGCGATGTTGTCGTTGGCATGGTGGCGGCAGTTGGCGGCCAGCAGCCGGTAGCGGATGCGCTCGGAGGCCGGCAGCTGCGCCAACTCGTGCTCGCTGCGCGTCGCGTCGCGCCCGGGCGTCGCGACCGGGCTCAGGTGGGTGGGGGGCATGGCGTGGCGGACCGTCGTGGAGCGGGCATTGTGCGCGCCCGCCCCGGACATTGCCGCGTCGCGGTCACCGCCGCGGCGGCTTGCGCCGGCCCCGGGCAGCCTAGACTGCGGCGCGTGAGCGATACGCCAGCCACCCCGCCCCTGTCCCGTCTGCTCGAACGCAGCGCCGCCGCGGTGCAGGCGGTGTGTGCCGGGCGCTCGCTGAACGACGTGCTGGCAGAGGTCCCGGCTGCTTTGCGTCCTGGAGTGCAGGCGCTCACATTCCAGACACTGCGTCAGCTCGGTGGCGCCGACGAAGTGCTGCGTTTGCTGGCGCCCAAGCCGCCGGCGCCACCGTTGCGCTCGCTGCTGTGCGTGGCGTTGGCGCTGCTGTGGCCACAGCCGCAGCCGCCGTACCCCGCGCACACGCTGGTCGACCAGGCCGTGGCCGCGGCGCGGCGGCGCGCACCCGGCGCCGCGGCTTTCGTCAACGCGGTGCTGCGCCGCTTCGTGCGCGAGCGCGAGGCGCTGGTCGCGCACGCGCTGGCCTCGCCGGTGGCGTACTGGAACCATCCGGCCTGGTGGATCGAGCAACTGCAGCGCGACTGGCCGGCGCAGTGGCAGGCGCTGCTGGCCGCGGCCAACCGACATCCGCCGATGACGCTGCGCGTCAACCGCCGCCGCGGCAGCGGCGCCGAATACCAGCGCCGGCTGGCGGTGGCCGGCCAGGCGTCGCGGCTGCTCGCCGACCCGGCCTTCGGCGGCCAGGCGCTGGTGCTGGCGCGGCCGTGCCCGGTCGAGCGCCTGCCCGGCTTCGCCGACGGCGAGGTGTCGGTGCAGGACGCATCGGCGCAGCGCGCGGCGCGGCTGCTGGCCGGCGACGGCGCGCTGGCGCCGGGGGCGCGCGTGCTCGACGCCTGCGCCGCGCCGGGCGGCAAGACCGCGCATCTGCTGGAACTGGCGGATCTGGAGCTGCTGGCGCTGGACGCCGATGCGCAGCGGCTGCAGCGCGTCGCGCAGACGCTGCACCGGCTGCGGCTGCGCGCCGAACTCGAGGCCGCCGACGCCGCACAGCCTTCCACTTGGTGGGACGGCCGGCCCTTCGACGCGATCCTGCTCGACGCGCCGTGCAGCGCCTCGGGCATCGTGCGCCGCCATCCGGACATCCGCTGGCTGCGCCGGCCCAGCGACCTGCCCGCGCTGGCGGCGCTGCAGGCGCGGCTGCTGGACGCGCTGTGGCCGCTGCTCAAGCCCGGCGGCCGGCTGCTCTACGCCACCTGTTCGGTTTTCAAATGCGAGGGGCAGGGCCAGATCGACGCGTTTTTGCAACGCCACGGCCCTGCCTCGGCGGTGCTGCACCCGGCCTCGCCGGGCCATCTGCTGGGCGTGCCCGACAATCGGGCGGACGCTGCCGAAGCGCCGCACGACGGCTTCTACCTCGCGCTGATCCTGAAGACCTGACCCCGTTCCCGCCCCCCGCCCGTGAAGCGCCCGTCGTTGGTCCGCCGAAGCTTGTTGCAGGGCCTGGCGCTCATGCCGTGGCTGTGGGCTCCGGGTGCGCTGCCGGCGCAGCCGCAGGCGCACGGCATCGAACTCGCGCATCTGGATCTGCAGCACTCGGAGGCCGAGCTGACGCTGGACTTCGACGTGCGCGTGGCGCTGCCGCGCGGCGTCGAAGACGCGATGCAGCGCGGCGTGCCGGTGTACTTCGTCGCCGACGCCGTGCTGTACCGCAGCCGCTGGTACTGGCGCGACGAGCGCGTGGCGCGCGTGCAGCGCAGCTGGCGCGTCGCCTACCAACCGTTGACCTCGATCTGGCGCGTCGGCTTCGGCGGCTTCAACCAGAACTTCCAGACGCTGGGCGAGGCGCTGACCGCGGCCTCGCGCAGCTCGCGCTGGAAGGTGGCCGACACCGCGCTGCTGGACCCCGAATCGCGCTACTACCTGGACTTCAGCTACCGGCTCGACACCTCGCAGCTGCCCAGCCCGATGCAGATCGGCCTGGGCGGGCAGGCCGAGTGGGTGCTCGGCGTCGAGCGCCGGCTGCGTCTGGAATGAGACATGCCGCCGGCCAGCGGGCCGCCGCGCCGGGCCGCCCGAAGCAAAGCCCGCAAGGCCCGGCCCTCGCGCAGGGCCGGGCGGCGCATCCGGCGATCGGGGGGCCCCATTAACCGCCACGCACGCTGGGTCTGGCTGGTGGCCGCCACCGCGCTGCTCGGCGGCGCGCTGGTGCTGGCCTTCGTGCTGTCGCTGACCGGCAGCAGCGAAGGCTTCTACGAGCGCAACTTCATCTGGCTGTTCTGGCTGAACGCGGCCGTCGGCGGGCTGCTGTTCGTGGTCATCGCCGTCGCGCTGGCGCGGCTGGTGCTGCGCCAGCGGCGCGGCAAGTTCGGCACGCGGCTGCTGACCAAGCTGGCCGGCATCTTCGCGCTGGTCGGGCTGCTGCCGGGGCTGGTGATCTACACCGTGTCGTACCAGTTCGTGCAGCGCAGCATCGAGATCTGGTTCGACGTGCAGGTGGCCACCGCGCTCGACGCCGGGCTGGCGCTGGGCAAGGGCACGCTGGAATCGCTGGTCGCCGAGCTGGGCACGAAGACGCGCCAGGCGGCCGAGCGGCTGGGCGAGGAGCGCGGCACGCCGTCGCCGCTGCAGCTGGAGCGGCTGCGCGAGCAACTCGACGTGCGCGACCTGGCGCTGGTAGGCGCCAACGGGCAGATCCTGATCAGCACCGGCACCAGCGCCGACGCGATGGCGCCCGAACGCCCCAGCGCCGAGGCGCTGCGCCAGGCGCGGCAGCTGCGCGTGTTCAGTCAGATCGAGGGCCTGGACGAGGAGCTGCTGGCCAAGGGCGCCACAGGCAACCCGCGCGTGCGCGCACTGGCGCTGATACGCGACACCGAGATCTCGCTGAGGCCGGGCGAGGAGCGTTTCCTGCTCGCGGTGCAACCGGTGCCGCGGCAGCTGGCCGCCAACGCGCTGGCGGTGCAGAGCGCCTACAGCGAATACCAGCAGCGCGCGCTGGCGCGCCACGGCCTGCGCCGCATGTACATCGGCACGCTGACGCTGGCGCTGGTGCTGTCGGTGTTCGGCGCGGTGCTGCTGGCCTCGCTGCTGGGCAACCAACTGGTACGCCCGCTGATCCTGCTCGCCGACGGCGTGCGCCAGGTGGCGGCCGGCGACCTGAGCGCCAAGCGCGTGTTCGCGTCGCGCGACGAGCTCGGCGGGCTGACGCGCTCCTTCGCCGACATGACGGCGCAGCTGGCCGACGCGCGCGAGGAGGTGCAGCGCGGCGTGACGCAGCTCGAGGGCGCGCGCACGCGGCTGCAGACCATCCTCGACAACCTGACCGCCGGCGTGGTGGTGTTCGACCGCGACGGCCGCATCGACACCGTCAACCCCGGCGCCACGCGCATCCTGCGCGTGCCGCTGTCGGTGTACCGCGGGCGCCGCCTCGACGAGGTGCCGGAGATCGGCGACTTCGCGCGCGCCGTGCGGCAGCGCTTCGAGCTGCATGCCAGCAGCCCCGAAGCGGGCGAGCGCGACCACTGGCAGGAAGCCTTCGAGCTGCGCCCCGGCGAGCGCGACACGCAGCTGCTGCTGGTGCGCGGCGCGGCGATGCCGGATACGGGCCCCCAGGCCGCTGCCGCGCAGCGGCCGCCCCCCGAGGGGAACCCGGCGCCTTCGGGCGCGAGGCTGATGGTCTTCGACGACATCACCGAAGTCGTGTCGGCGCAGCGCTCGGCGGCGTGGAGCGAGGTCGCGCGCCGCCTGGCGCACGAGATCAAGAACCCGCTGACGCCGATCCAGCTGTCGGCCGAACGGCTGCAGCACAAGCTGCAGGCCAAGCTGCAGGGCAGCGACGAGGCGCTGCTGCTGCGCTCGGTGGCGACCATCGTCAACCAGGTGCAGGCGATGAAGCAGCTGGTCAATGAATTCCGCGACTACGCGCGGCTGCCCGCAGCGCAGCTGAAGCCGCTGGACCTGAACGCACTGGTCGCCGAGGTGCTGGCGCTGTACGGCGAGCAGCAGGAGCAGGGCCATCTGTGCGCCGAGCTGGCCGACGCGCTGCCGCCGATCCTGGGCGACGCGACGCAGCTGCGTCAGGTGGTGCACAACCTGGTGCAGAACGCGCTGGATGCGGTGGCCGAGCGCGCCGGCGGACTGGTGCGCGTGGCCAGCTCGGCGGCACGCGGCGAAGGCGGCGAGCTGCGCGCGGTGCGCCTGACGGTGGTGGACAACGGCCCCGGCTTCGCCGACAACGTGCTGCAGCGCGCCTTCGAGCCCTACATCACCACCAAGAGCCGAGGCACCGGACTGGGCCTGGCGGTGGTCAAGAAGATCGCCGACGAGCACCGCGCCACGGTGCGCATCGCCAACCTGCACGGCCCCGCGGCGGCGGACGGCGGCGTCGGGGCGGTGCGCGGCGCCAGAGTATCGTTATCATTTTCCTCATTCCTGCCCGCCCCGGGCCCCGCCGCGGCCGACGGTCAAGCAACGCAGGCGCACTGAGAGCTCATGGCAATCATTCTTGTGGTGGACGACGAACTGGGCATCCGCGGCCTGTTGTCCGAGATCCTGACCGACGAGGGGCACACCGTCGAACTGGCGGAGAACGCCGCGCAGGCGCGCGCCGTGCGCGAGCGCATGCGGCCCGACCTGGTGCTGCTGGACATCTGGATGCCCGACGTCGACGGCATCAGCCTGCTCAAGGAATGGGGCGCGACCAGCCAGCTGACGATGCCGGTGATCATGATGAGCGGCCACGGCACCATCGACACCGCGGTCGAGGCCACCAAGCACGGCGCGATGGCCTTCCTGGAAAAGCCGATCACGCTGCAGAAGCTGCTGCGCGCGGTGGAGCAGGCGCTGATCAAGCCGGCGCAGCGCATCGCCGCCGCGATGGCCGGCCTGCGCGGCGAGCCGTCCCACCATGCCGAGCTGGGCGGCGTGGCCGGCGCGCCGATCGGCCTGGTGGAAATGCAGCCCGAGCTGGGCCCGCAGCCCGAGCAGAGCTTTAGCCTCGACCGGCCGCTGCGCGAAGCCCGCGACGCCTTCGAGAAGAGCTACTTCGAGTTCCACCTGGCGCGCGAGAACGGCTCGATGACCCGCGTGGCCGACAAGACCGGGCTGGAGCGCACGCACCTGTACCGCAAGCTCAAGCAGCTGGGCGTGGACCTGACGCGCAACAAGCGCGGCGGCGGACAGTAGCGGGCGAGCGGGCTGAGCCGCGCGGGCCGCTGGCTATAATTCCGGGCTCTTGGCCTGGTAGCTCAGTTGGTAGAGCAGCGGATTGAAAATCCGCGTGTCGGTGGTTCGATTCCGCCCCAGGCCACCACCATTCAACGCCCGACCTCTATTGGTTGGGCGTTTTCGTTTCCGGGTTCCGCGACACCACGCGGGGTTCGGCGCCGATCTGCATGTGCCACGCCGTGGCGGCCCGGCGTACTGAAGTCGCCCGGTTCGACTCTTCTGCATAGTGCTGCGTCTGCACTTCCATGTCGCCGGCCGGCAGAAAGGCAAGCGTCACGTCGTTGGCGGCCTCGACATCGAGGAAAGGACCGAATCGCACCGGCGGGGGCAGCGCGAAGACCGCGCTGTAGAAGTCAGCCGCAGCCACCGGATCCTTCGAGTGGATGATGGTGTGGTTCAGCTTGACGGCCACGTGCCTTCCCGCAGATCGTTCCAAGCTTCTGATTCCGATCAGAGGGCACGGTTCCGCAGTGCTTCGGCTTGACAAGGGGCTTCGTCAGAGACGCTCACCGCTTCGCCGCGATGATCAGCAAGGCCGGCATGGCGAATGCAACCGTGCCGCTCGTGTCGACGAACGGCAGGAACGTGCTTCGGGCCTCGCTGCGCAGGCGCTCGAACTGGGCATCGTCGAGCAGGCCGCCCAGCGTCCACGCGCAGGCACGCTCGGCCGACACCAGCGCATCGATCGACCTGAAGTGCACGTTCCCCTGACGCTGCACGACGCTCGCCCCAGCGATGCGCGCGTGCGCGCACAGCGCCCGCAGCGCAGCCGCATCGCCGAGCACGAAGGGCGCACGGAACGCGCCGGCGACACGAGTGCCGAACAGCCGTTCGAGCAGCGCCGCGAGCGGCGCGTAGCCGGGCGAGTGATCGAGCGCGCCGCAAACCGCCACCGCAACGCGGCCGCCGGGCCGCAGCACGCGCCGCATCTCGCGCAGCGCGGCGACACGATCGTCGAAGAACATCAGGCCGAACCGGCTGACGACGGCGTCAAAACTCGAGTCGGCGAACGGCAGCGACTCGGCGCGGCCGTCGTGCCATTCGATGTGCGCAGGCTTGCGCCGGGCCACTGCCGGCATCTCGGGGTTGGCATCGAGTCCGGCCACCGCGCCGCCCGGCGCGACACGCTCGGCCACCGCAACGGTCAACGCGCCGGTGCCGCACGCGACGTCGAGCACACGTTGGCCCGGCGCGATGTTCGCCGCGTCGCACAGCACCGGTCCCCAGTGGCTGAACAGAGCCGGTACGAACTGCTCGTCGTAGACCTCGGCCGGCGCACGCACGGCCTGGTCGGTTCCCGCGGTCACGGTCTCGCTCATCGCATGCTCCCTCGGTACAAGACGCGCACAGCATCGGCGACACCATGGACGCTGACCATGACCGAGCGTCCGGACCGCCTGCCGCGGCGTCCGGCGTCGACGTTCTGCTCGACGTGCTGCGCCGCGTGCGGCTGACCGGCTCGATGCTGTTCCTGGTCGACGCGCACCCGCCAAGGATGTCGTGGGCGCCGAGGACCGAGGCGTTGCGCCGGGTCGTGCTGCCGGCCTCGCAGCACCTGATTTCGTACCACATCATCACGCAGGGCAGCTGCTGGGCCGCGCTGCGCGACGCGCCGCCCGAGCGCTTCGACACCGGCGGCGTGCTGGTCGTGCCCCATGGCGAGGCCTACTGCCTGGCCGATCCGCCGCGCGCCGCAGCCGCGTACGGCCCCGCGGAGGCGGTGGCCTTCTTTCGCCGCATGGCTGCCGGCGAAATGCCGTCGATCGTCAGCGAAGGCGGCGCCGGGAAAGCACGCACGCAGTTCATCTGCGGCTTCCTCGGTTGCGACCTGAGGCCCTGCAACCCGGTGCTGGCCGCCTTGCCCGCGATGATCCATCTGGGCGCGGCAGACCGGTCGAGCGAGCGCATGCGCATGCGCACGCACATGCGCATGCATCACCTGATCGAATTCGCGCTGTGCGAGTTGCGCGAGCCATCGTCCGGCGGCCGCAGCGTGCTGCTGCGCCTGGCCGAACTGATGTTCGTCGAGGTCGTGCGCCGTCACCTCGAGACGATGGCCGCCGCGCAAAGCGGCTGGCTGGCCGGTCTGCACGATCCGCTGGTCGCACGTACGCTGTCGCTGCTGCACGGCGCACCGTCCAGACGCTGGACGCTGGAGGGACTGGCGGCGCAGGCCGGAACGTCACGATCGGTGCTGGCCAAGCGCTTTGCGCATTTCGTCGGTCAACCTCCGATCCAGTACCTCACCCAGTGGCGGATGCAGCTGGCAACGCACCTGCTCGCCGAGCCGGGCCGAGGAAGCTCGCCGCGGTCGCCGAGGCCGTCGGCTGCGAATCGGAGGCGGCGTTCAGCCGCGCATTCAAGAAGTACACGGGCATCGCGCCTGCCCCCTGGCGGCTGCGCGACGCGGCCTGATGCACGAACCTTCGATGCAAGCGGGCATCAGCGGGCATAAAAACAGACGCCCCTCGCTGGAGGGGCGCCCGCAGGTCCGGCCACGAAGGCTATAGAACGTGGTGATCAGTCCAAACTGCTTGGCGACCGTCCGTCTCGGACCTGAAGTGCGTAGACATCGATCACCTCCTTTCGTCGTTGCGGAACCTGCAGCCTACACCATCAGATGTCGGCCCGCACCGGTCAGGCCGGCTCGATACAGGGAAGGCGCCGACCATGAGCTTTGCCCGCGCCTCGCGGCCTGCTGCGCGTGACGGCCGTCAACGCACCAGGGCTTCACCGGCCTGAAGCGTCGCGCTGCGCGAGGCCGGTGCCGGCTTGGTGTTCCTGTAGGGGCAGCCTGCTGCGGCCGTCTACCGTTTGGGCGCAGACTCCGGCCATGGCGCTGTTCCTGGTCCAGGTCGTACGCCCGCTCTGGCGGTGCTGCTCGGCGCGCGCGGCACACGGCTTGCCGGGGCGCGCCATGATCGACCCGGTGCCGATCGAGCCGCCGTCCTGCCTGGAGCCGGCGTGAAGGCGGCGCACACGATGCGCTTCGGCGCCGAGGTGCTGGACGGCGGCGGCGTACGCTTCGCGCTGTGGGCGCCGTCGGCCGCGCAGGTGCAGGTGCAGCGCGTGGCCGCCGGCGGCGGCGGCCTCGAACGGCACGCGCTGCAGCGCGACGGCGAGGGCTGGCACGAAGGCGTCTGGCCCGAGGCCGCTGCGGGCATGCTCTACCGCTTCGAGCTGGCGTCGGGACAGGCCGTGCCCGACCCGGCCTCGCGCTGCAATCCGCAGGGCGTGCACGGCCCCAGCCGGGTGATCGACCCGCGGGACTACGCCTGGGGCGATGCCGGCTGGACCGGCCGGCCCTGGCATGAGGCGGTGATCTACGAGCTGCACCTCGGCTGCTTCACGCCCGAAGGCAGCTTCGACGCCGCCGCGCTGAGGCTGCCCTACCTGCGCGAGCTGGGCATCACCGCGCTGCAGCTGATGCCGCTGGCGGCGTTCTCCGGCCGGCGCGGCTGGGGCTACGACGGCGTGCTGCCCTTCGCGCCGCACCCGGCCTACGGTACGCCGCGGCAGCTGAAGCGCTTCATCGACCGCGCGCACCGCCTCGGGCTGATGGTGCTGCTCGACGTGGTCTACAACCACTTCGGGCCCGACGGCAACTACCTGTACGGCGCGTGCCCCGAGTTCTACGCTGCCGCACAGCACACGCCGTGGGGGCCGGCGTTCGACTATGGCCGCGAACCGGTGCGCCGCTTCTTCGTCGACAACGCGCTGTACTGGGTCAGCGAATACCGGGTCGACGGCCTGCGCCTGGACGCGGTGCATGCGATCCGCGATGCGCCGGCGGCGCATCTGGTCGATGACATCGCCGCCGCGCTGCGCGACGGTCCGGGCCGCGAGCGCGAACTGCACCTGGTGCTGGAGAACGACGACAACCGCGCGCGCTGGCTGGCGCGCGACGGCGCCGGCCGGCCGCGCGTCGCGCGCGCGCAATGGAACGACGACTGGCACCACGCCGCGCACGTGCTGGCCAGCGGCGAGCGCGAGGGCTACTACCGCGACTATGCCGATGCGCCGGTCGCGCGGCTCGCGCGCGCGCTGGCCGAGGGTTTCGTCTACCAGGGCGAGCCCAGCGCGCACCGCGGCGGCCGGCCGCGCGGCGAGCCCAGCGCCGCGCTGCCGGCGCAGGCCTTCGTCGCCTTCCTGCAGAACCATGACCAGGTCGGCAACCGCGCCGGCGGCGAACGGCTCGACGCGCTGAGCAGCGCCGCGCGCATCGAGCTGCTGCTCGCCTGCCTGCTGCTGGCGCCGCACGTGCCGCTGCTGTTCATGGGCGAGGAGTTCGCCGCGAGCACGCCGTTCCTGTACTTCTGCGATTTCGACGGCGAGCTGGCGGCGGCGGTGCGGCGCGGCCGGCGCCAGGAGTTCGCGGCCTTCGCCGCCTTTGCCGACGCCGCAGCGCGCGAACGCATCGCCGACCCCAATGCCGAAGCCAGCTTCGCCGCGTCGCGGCTGCGCTGGGAAGAGCGCGACAGCCGGCGCGGCCGGCGCCGGCTGGCGCTGGTGCAGCAGCTGCTGGCGCTGCGCCGCGAACACCTGCTGCCGCATCTGCCCGCGCTGCGCCGCGGCGGCGTGGCGCGGAGCAGCGAGTCCGGTTTCCGCGTCGACTGGCCGCTGGGCGACGGCTGGCACTGGACGATGCGCGCGCGCTTCGGCGCACCGGCCGGGCACTGGCCGCTGGCCGCCGGCGAGTCGGTCGTCTACCGTGCCGGCGCGGTGGCGGCGGCTGGCGCGGCCGGCGAACAGGCCGATCAGGTGCTGGTCACGCAGCGCCGCGACACGGCATGAACGCGCCGCACAGCGCCACGCCGCGGCCGGTGATCCCGCGCGCCACCTACCGGCTGCAACTGCACCGCGACTTCGGCTTCGACGCCGCGCGGGCGCTGCTGCCGTACCTGCAGCGGCTGGGCGTCAGCCACGTCTACTGCTCGCCGATCATGCGCGCGCGGCCGGGCAGCCGCCACGGCTACGACGTCGTCGACCATGCGCAGATCAACCCCGAACTCGGCGGCATGGCGGGTTTCGCCGCTTTCGCCGAGGCCGCGCGCGCACTCGGCCTCGGGCTGCTGCTCGACCAGGTGCCGAACCACATGGGCGTGTTCGGCGCCGACAACGGCTGGTGGCAGGACGTGCTGGAGCACGGCCCGGCGTCGCAGTTCGCCGCCTACTTCGACATCGACTGGCAGCCGCCGAATCCGGCGCTGCACGGCAAGCTGTTGCTGCCGGTGCTGGGCGACGCCTACGGCGAGGTGCTCGACCGCGGCGAGATCCAGCTGCGCTGCGAGGCCGAGGCCGGCACGCTGACGCTGCACTACTACGAACACCGCTTCCCGCTCGACCCGGCCAGCTATGCGCTGGCGCTGCAGGCGGCGGCGCAGCGCGGCGCAGGCACGGCGGCGGTGGCGCTGCGCGCGCTGGCCAGCGAGTGCCGCGCGCTGCCGCCGCGCCACGCCCCGGTCGAGGCCGCCGCAGCGCCGGTACCGGCGCGCCGCGACTCCTGCCGCCGCATGCAGCAGCGGCTGGCCCGGCTGCTGCAGCGCGACCGCCACGCCGCCGCGGCGCTGCACGGCGCGGTCGCCGAGATCAACGGCGAGGCCGGCCGCGACCGGCTGCACGCGCTGCACGAACTGCAGGCCTACCGGCTCGCCGACTGGCGCATGGCCGCCGACGAGATCAACTACCGGCGCTTCTTCGACATCAACGAACTGGCGGCGGTGCGCGTCGAGGACGAGCGCGTGTTCGAGGCGGTGCAGGGCCTGGTGCTGGACCTGGCGGCGCAGGGCCGTGTCGACGGCCTGCGCATCGACCATCCGGACGGCCTGCTCGACCCGGCCGCCTACTTCGGCCGCCTGCAGCTGGGGCTCGCGCGGCGGCTCGGCGGCGACACCGGCGCGCGGCCGCTGTATCTCGTGGTGGAAAAGATCGTCGCCGCGCACGAGGAGCTGCCGCGCGACTGGGCCGTGCACGGCACCACCGGCTACCGCTTCTCGAACCTGGTCAACGGCCTGTTCGTCGAGCGCCGCAACCGGCAGCGCATGGAGCGCATCTGGCGCGACTTCGGCGGCGACAGCGAAGGCTACGAACGCATCGTGCCGCGCTGCAAGCGCAGCGTCGCGCGCGGCGCGATGGCCGCGCAGCTGACCACGCTGACGCAGGCGCTGCAGCGCATCGCGCTGGCCGACCGGCGCACGCGCGACTACGGCGTGCACATGCTGCGCGACGCGCTGGCCGAGGTCGCCGCGGCGATGCCGGTGTACCGCAGCTACGTGGTCGCCCAGGCCTCGGCACAGGACCGGCAGTTCATCGACTGGGCGGTGGCGCAGGCGCGGCGGCGCAGCCATGCGCTGGCGCCGGCGCTGTTCGACTTCGTGCGCCAGTGCCTGCTGGCGCAAGCGCTGCCCGGCGCCGGCGCAGAGCAGGCCGGGCGCGTGCGCGCCTTCGCGATGGCCTTCCAGCAGTTCTGCGCGCCGGTGGCGGCCAAGGGCATCGAGGACACGGCCTTCTACCGCTACCACCGGCTGGTATCGCTGAACGAAGTCGGCGGCGACCCGGCCAGCTTCGGCGTCTCGGCCTCGGCCTTCCACGGCGCCAACCGCGACCGCCAGAGGCACTGGCCGCACACGATGCTGGCCACGTCGACGCACGACCACAAGCGTTCGGAGGACGTGCGCTGCCGCATCGACGTACTGTCCGAGGTGCCGGCCGCGTGGCGGCTGGCGATGCGGCGCTGGAAGACGCAGACGCGCTCGTGGCGGGTGCTGGTCGACGGCGCGCTCGCGCCCAGCGGGGCCGACCTGATGCTGCTGCACCAGACGCTGCTCGGCACGCTGCCGGCCGAGGGACTGGATGCGCGCAGCCTGCCCGCCTACCGCGAGCGCATCGAGGCCTACATGCTGAAGGCGGCGCGCGAGGCCAAGCTGCATACCGACTGGATCGGCCCCGAGACCGACTACGAAGCCGCGCTGCTGGGCACGGTGCGCGGGCTGCTCGGGCGCCTCGACGGCAACCCGGTGCTCGCCGACCTGCAGGCGCGCGCGCGGCGCATCGCCTGGTTCGGCGCCTGGAACAGCCTGGCGATGACAGTGCTGAAGTGCAGCGCGCCGGGCGTGCCCGACCTGTACCAGGGCAGCGAGCTGATCGAGCTGAGCCTGGTCGACCCGGACAACCGCCGGCCGGTCGACTACGCGCTGCGCCGGCGCCTGCTGGACGAACTCGAAGCGCTGCGCGCCGGCGGCGGGCTGCCCACCGCACTGGCAGCGATGGCGCAAAAGCCCGAGGACGGCCGGCTCAAGCTGTGGCTCGCCTGGCGGCTGCTGGCGCTGCGCCGCGAGCAGCCGGCGCTGTTCCGCGACGGGGCCTATGTCGCGCTGCGCGTGCTCGGCGACAAGCGCCGCCATGCGCTGGCCTTCGCGCGGCGCACGCCGCAGGCGACGCTGCTGGTGGCGGTGGCGCGCAAGTTCGCGCAGCTCGGCGGCGAGCCGGGCACGCCGCCGGTGGGCGCGGCGCTGTGGGCCGGCACCGAGGTGCGCCGCCCCGACTGGCTGCCGCGCGGGCCGCTGCGTGCGGTGGAGCTTTTCAGCGAACGCGAGGTCGAAATCGGCGCCGGGGCGCTGCCGCTGGCCGAGCGCTTCGCCGACCTGCCGCTGGCGGCCTTGTGGCTTCCCGGCGATGAACACGGAGGTGCGTGATGAAGGACATGGCCAGCCTGAACCTGGGGCTGATCGGCAACTGCGCGATCAGCGCGCTGATCGACGCCAAGGCGCGCCTGGTCTGGTGCTGCCTGCCCCGTTTCGACGGCGACCCGGTGTTCCACGCGCTGCTCGATTCGGCGGACGGCATCGGCGAGGACGGCAGCGCGCAGGTGGTGCTGGAGAACTACGTGCGCAGCGAGCAGGCCTACGACGAGAACACCGCCATCCTGCGCACGCGGCTGTACGACGCGCAGGACGGCGGCGTCGAGATCGTCGACTTCGCGCCGCGCTACTTTCTCTACCGGCGGCCGTTCCGGCCGCAGCTGCTGGTGCGCCGCGTGCGGCCGATCAAGGGCACGCCGCGCATCCGGCTGATCGTGCGCCCGCGCGCCGACTGGGGCGCCACCAGCGTCGCGCGCACGCGCGGCAGCAACCATCTGCGCTTCGTCGGCCCGCAGGCGACGCTGCGCCTGACCACCAACGCACCGATCACCTACGTGATCGAGGAAGTCCCGTTCACGCTCAACGGCCCGATCTCGCTGCTGCTCGGCGCCGATGAATCGCTGGGTGCCGGCATCGAGGAGAGCGCGCGCGAGCACGAGGAGAACACCGCCGACTACTGGCGCCAGTGGACGCGGCACCTGGCGGTGCCGCTGGAGTGGCAGTCGGCGGTGATCCGTGCGGCGATCACGCTCAAGCTGTGCCTGTACGAGGAGACCGGCGCCATCGTCGCGGCGATGACCACCAGCATCCCCGAGGCGCCGGGCAGCCAGCGCAACTGGGACTACCGCTACTGCTGGCTGCGCGACGCCTTCTTCGTGGTGCGCGCGCTGAACAGCCTGGCCGAAGTGGGCACGATGGAGGACTACCTGCGCTGGGTGCGCGACGCGGTCGGCAGCATCGCCGGCGAGCACATCCAGCCGCTGTACGGCATCGGCCTGGAGCGCGAGCTGCCCGAGCGCGTCGTCGAGCACCTCGGCGGCTACCGCGGCCACCGGCCGGTGCGCGTGGGCAACCAGGCGGCGGAACACTTCCAGCACGACGTCTACGGCAACATCGTGCTCGGCGCCGCGCAATCGTTCCACGACCTGCGGCTGCTGCGCCGCGGCACGGTCGAGGAGTTCGAGATGCTCGAACGCGTCGGCCAGCACGCCTGGGCGACGCACGACCAGCCCGACGCCGGCATGTGGGAGCTGCGTACGCGCGCGCGCGTGCACACCTCGTCGGTGCTGATGAGCTGGGCCGCCTGCGACCGGCTGGCCAAGATCGCGCTGACCTTCGGGCTCGAGGACCGCGCCGCCGCCTGGCGCGAGCGCGCGCAGAAGATCCGCGACAAGCTGCTGGCGCAGGCCTGGAACGAGCAGCGGCGCTGCTTCGTCGAAAGCTTCGGCGGCCGCGAGCTCGACGCCAGCGTGCTGCTGATGGCCGAGGTGGGGCTGATCGACCCGCAGGATCCGCGTTTCGTAGCCACCGTCGACGCGCTCGAGGCGGTGCTGTGCGACGGGCCCTACATGCGCCGCTACGAAGCGCCCGACGACTTCGGCGTGCCCGAGACCTCGTTCAACATCTGCGCCTTCTGGCGCATCGACGCGCTGGCGCGCATCGGCCGCAAGCAGCAGGCGCGCGAGATCTTCGAGGCCTGCCTGGCGGTGCGCAACCCGCTGGGCCTGCTGTCGGAGGACACGCATCCGGCCAACGGCGAGCTGTGGGGCAACTTCCCGCAGACCTATTCGATGGTCGGCATCATCAACGCGGCGATGCATCTGTCGGCGCGCTGGGCCACGGTGGTCTAGTGCAGTGTTCCACGCTGTGCGGCACTCGAGAAAACCGATGCGTTTGTCGTCCTGGCTAGGCGCAAACCGCAGTGATACCCGTAGGTATCACGAGGA
>DAIMFR010000097.1:0-14489 GCA_036724445.1 Rubrivivax sp.
TCGTCGTGCTCGGCCTGGCTGAACAGGTCCATCGCCACCCAGTCGGGCGGCGTGCTGCCGTCGGCCAGTACCAGGATCTCGCTGGGGCCGGCGATCATGTCGATGCCGACCTGGCCGAACACATGCTTCTTCGCGCTGGCCACGTAGGCGTTGCCCGGGCCGGTGATCTTGTCCACCCGCGGAATGGTCGCCGTGCCGTAGGCCAGCGCGGCCACCGCCTGCGCACCGCCGATGGTGAACACACGGTGCGCGCCGCCCAGCCAGGCGGCAGCCAGCACCAGGGCATTCCTTTGCCCCTGCGGGGTGGGCACCACCATGACGATCTCGCCGACGCCGGCCACCTGCGCCGGGATCGCATTCATCAGCACGCTCGACGGATAGGCCGCCTTGCCGCCGGGCACGTAGATGCCCACGCGATCCAAGGGCGTGACCTTCTGGCCGAGCAGCGTGCCGTCGGCGTCGCGGCAGCTCCAGTCGCGCGACGTGGCTTCGAGCTGGCGCTCGTGGAAGGCGCGCACGCGCTGCGCCGCGGCATCCAGCGCCGCGCGCTGCGCCGGCGGCAGCGCGTCGAAGGCCGCGCGCAACTCGTCGCGCGGCAGTTCCAGCGCGGCCATCGACGTCGCCTGCACGCCGTCGAAGCGCGCCGTGTACTCCAGCACCGCTGCGTCGCCGCGCGTACGCACGTCGGCCAGGATCTGCCCGACGCGCTGCTCGATCTCGCGGTCGGTGTCGGCCGACCAGTGCAGCAGCCGCTGGAATTCAGCCTCGAAGCCGGCGTCGGCCGTGCTCAAGCGGCGCAGCGCGAGGCTCATGACGCCGCCTCCGGCAGCGCCGCGGACAACGCATCGATCAATTGCCGGATCGGCTCGCGCTTGAGCTTCAACGCCGCCTGGTTGACCACCAGCCGTGCCGAGATGTCCATGATGCGTTCCACCTCCACCAGATGGTTGGCCTCGAGCGTGGCCCCCGACGACACCAGGTCGACGATGGCGTCGGCCAGCCCGGTCAGCGGCGCCAGCTCCATCGAGCCGTAGAGCTTGATCAGGTCGACGTGCACGCCCTTGTCGGCAAAGTGCTGCCGTGCAGTGAGCGTGTACTTCGTTGCCACGCGCAGGCGCGAGCCCTGGCGCACTGCGCGGTCGTAGTCGAAGTCGTCGCGCACCGCGACGCTCATGCGGCAGCGCGCGATACGCAGGTCCAACGGCTGGAACAGGCCGTCGCCGCCGTGTTCGAGCAGCACGTCCTTTCCGGCCACGCCCAGGTCGGCGCCGCCGTACTGCACGTAGGTGGGCACGTCGCTGGCGCGCACCAGCACCACGCGCACGCCGGGCCGGCTGGTGGCCAGGATCAGCTTGCGGCTCTTCTCCGGGTCTTCGGCGATGCGCAGCCCCGCCGCTTCCAGCAGCGGCAGCGTTTCGTCGAAGATGCGTCCCTTGGACAGGGCCAGCGTGATCACCGCACCCTTTCGATATCGGCGCCCAGCCGGCGCAGCTTGGCTTCCATGCGGTCGTAACCGCGGTCCAGGTGGTAGATGCGGTCGACGATGGTGTCGCCGTCGGCCACCAGGCCGGCGATGACCAGACTGGCCGACGCGCGCAGGTCGGTAGCCATGACCGTGGCGCCCGACAGCCGCTCGACGCCGTGCACCAGCGCGCTGTGGCCGTCGACCTCGATGTGCGCGCCCAGGCGCAGCATCTCGTTGACGTGCATGAAGCGGTTCTCGAAGATCGTCTCGGTGACCAGCGCCGAGCCATCGGCAACGCAGTTCACGGCCATGAACTGCGCCTGCATGTCGGTGGGGAACTGCGGGTATTCGCTGGTGCGGATGCTCACCGCCTTGGGCCGCTGCGCCACACTGATGCGGATCCAGTCGTCGCCGCAGACGATGGCCGCGCCGGCCTCGCGCAGCTTGTCGATGACCACTTCCAGATGGTCGGCGCGCGCCCCCTGCAGCAGCACCTCGCCCCCGGTGGCCGCCGCCGCGCACAGGAAGGTGCCGGCCTCGATGCGGTCCGGGATGATGTGGTGCCCGCCTTCGGGCGCATGCAGCCGCGGCACGCCTTCGATGCGGATGCGGCTGCCGCCCTGGCCTTCGATGCGCGCGCCCATGCGGATCAGCATCTCGGCCAGATCCACGACCTCGGGCTCCTGCGCCGCGTTCTCGAGCACCGTCTCGCCTTCGGCCAGCGTCGCCGCCATCAGCAGGTTCTCGGTGCCGGTGACGGTGATCATGTCGGTGCTGATGCGCGCGCCCTTCAGGCGCGCCGCCTGCGCGACGATGTAGCCGTGCTCGACCGCGATCTCGGCGCCCATCGCCTGCAGGCCCTTGATGTGCTGGTCCACCGGCCGCGAGCCGATGGCGCAGCCGCCGGGCAGCGATACGCGCGCGCGGCCGAAGCGCGCCAGCAGCGGCCCCAGCACCATGATCGTGGCGCGCATCGTCTTCACCAACTCGTACGGCGCCTCGGGCAGCGCCAGCCTAGAGGCGTCGATCGTCAACTGGCCGGCATGGCTGTCGCTGCGCGCGGCGCGCACGCCCATGTGCTGCAGCAGCTTCAGCATCGTGGCCACGTCCTGCAGCTGCGGCACGTTGTGCAGCCGCACCGGCTCGGTGCTCAGCAAGGCCGCGCACAGCTGCGGCAGCGCCGCGTTCTTGGCGCCGGAGATCGGCACCTCGCCCCTCAGGGGACGGCCGCCGCGGATCAGGAGTTTGTCCATGGGGTTGAAGCTGGGCCCGACGCACGCCGAGGACGCGGAGCCGGCCGCCACCGGCCATGACTTCGGGCCACCCGCGCCGTGCGGCGGGCCGTGTCAGTGGGGTTAGTGTCGCGGCTGCGCCCCGCCTGCGCCTTGTGCGGCCCATTCGGCGGGGGTCAGGGTCTTCATCGACAGCGCGTGAATCTGCTCGCGCATTTTATCGCCCAGCGCGGCATAGACCTGCTGGTGCCGGGCCACGCGCGAGCGGCCGGCGAAGGCGGGCGAGACGATGGTGGCGAAGAAATGGCGCCCGTCGCCCTCGACTTCGAGGTGTTCGCAGGCAAGGCCGGCGGCGATGAAGTCGCGCACCTGCTGGGGGGTCGGTTCGGACATGGCGGGCGAATTATCGCCCACGCGTCAATGGCGCAGCTTGTAGCCGGTCTTCAGCAGCCGCAGCGCCAACGCCGACACGGCCAGGAAGCTGCCGCCGACCACGCCCAGGCTGAGCCACGGCGACACGTCGCTGACGCCGAAGAAGCCGCGGCGAAAGCCGTCGATCATGTAGAAGAAGGGGTTCAGGCGGCTGAACGAATTCCAGAAGGCGGGCAGCGAATGCACCGAATAGAACACGCCGGACAGGAAGGTCATCGGCATGATGAGGAAGTTCTGGAAGGCCGCCATCTGGTCGAACTTGTCGGCCCACAGCCCGGCGATCAGCCCCAGCGCGCCGAGCATGCCGGCGCCCAGCAGCGCGAACACCAGCGCCCACACCGGCTGCACCAGCCCCGGCGGCGAGAACCAGGCCGTCGCGGCGAACACGCCCAGCCCGACGCACAGGCCGCGCAGCATCGACGCGCCCACGTAGGCCGTGAACCAGGCCCAGTGCGACAGCGGCGTGACCAGCAGGAACACCAGGTTGCCGGTGATCTTGCTCTGCACCAGCGAGCTGCTGCTGTTGGCAAAGCTGTTCTGCAGCACGCTCATCATCACCAGCCCGGGGATCAGGAAGCGCGTGTAGCCGATGCCGTCGAAGACCTGCACCTTGTCCGACAGCACGTGGCCGAAGATCAGCAGGTACAGCACCGCGGTCAGCACCGGCGCGGCCACGGTCTGGAAGCCGACCTTGGTGAAGCGCAGCACCTCCTTGTAGAAGAGCATGCGCGCGCCGCGCAGCGCGGTCATGCGCGCGCCCCCTGCATGATCTCGAGGAACACGTCCTCCAGGTCGGCGCGGCCGATCTCCAGTTCCTCGACGCCGACACCGGCAGCGCGCAGCCGGCCCAGCATCGCTTCGACCTCGGCCGCGTCGTGCGCCTTCAGTTGCACGATGCGCCCGGTGACGCGCGCCTGGCGTCCCAGATCCGCAGGCAGCGGCTGGTCGGTCTTGAAGCGCAGCATCGTGCTCGCGGTGCCGGCGAGCAGGCCGGCGGTGCGGTCCAGTGCCACCACGCGGCCCTGCTTGAGCATCGCGATGCGCGAGCACAGCGCCTCGGCCTCTTCCAGGTAATGCGTGGTCAGCAGTACGGTGTGGCCTTCGCGGTTGAGCCGCGCGATGAACTGCCACAGCGTCTGGCGCAGTTCGACATCGACGCCGGCCGTGGGCTCGTCGAGCACGATCACCGGCGGCCGGTGCACCAGCGCCTGCGCCACCAACACCCGGCGCTTCATGCCGCCGGACAGCTGGCGCATGTTGGCACCCGCCTTGTCGTCCAGGCCGAGGTTGTAGAGCAGCTCGTCGATCCAGGCGTCGTTGTGCGGCAGCCCGAAGTAGCCGCTCTGGATGCGCAGCGTCTCGCGCACGCTGAAGAAGGGGTCGAACACCAGTTCCTGCGGCACGATGCCCAGCGCGCGGCGCGCGGCTGCATAGTCGGCGACGACGTCGTGGCCCATCACCGTGACGCGGCCGCTGCTGGCGCGCGCCAGCCCGGCGAGGATGCTGATCAAGGTGGTCTTGCCGGCGCCGTTGGGGCCGAGCAGGCCGAAGAACTCGCCGCGTTCGATGTCGAAGCTCACCGCGTCCAGCGCACGCAATGCGCCGCGCGCGCCCGCGTAGGTCTTCGACACGTCATGGAAACTCACCGCGGGCATCGGCCGCATTCTAGGCAGCGCCGACTTGGTGCTAGATTGCCGCCCAGCATGGCGACCAAGAAACCGCGGCGCACGGCCGAGCGCATCCTGGAAGTGACGCTGGAGCTGTTCAACCGCTTCGGCGAGCCCAACGTGAGCACGACGCTGATCTCGGCCGAGCTGAACATCAGCCCGGGCAACCTGTACTACCACTACCCGGCCAAGGACGAGCTGATCAACTCGCTTTTCGACCGCTACGAGCGCGCGCTGGGCGAACTGCTGCAGGCCGCCGAAGGCGTGCGCAACATCGAGGACGCGTGGCTGTTCTTCCACATGCTGTTCGAGCTGATCTGGCAGTACCGCTTCCTGTACCGCGACCTGAACGACCTGCTGAGCAAGAACCGCCGCCTGGAGACGCACTTCCAGTTCGTGCTGAAGAACAAGTCGCGTGCGGTGCAGCAGGTGCTGGGCGCGCTGGCCGGCGCCGGCACGATGCGCATCGACCGCCGCCAGGCCGAGGCCGCGGCCAACGCCATGGTGGTGGTGCTGACCTACTGGCTGAGCTACGAATACGTGCGCGACCCGCGCAAGGCGCTGGAGCCCGAGAACGCCGGCGCGGCGCTGGCCCGCGGCGCCTACCACGTGCTGTGCCTGCTGATGCCCTATCTGGACACGGCCGCGCAGGAACACCTGCACACGCTGGCCGGCGAGTATCTCAGCCCTTGAACACCGCTCAAGCCGCCCACGGCAGCATCAGCGCCAGCCACACCAGCTTGTCCAGCTCGGGCGCGAAGCGGTCGATGATGCGCTGCGGCTCGGGGCACAGCGCGACGTCGGTGATCAACGCGAACTGCACGCCGCCGCCGTAGGAATAGATGCTCACGCCGACCGCCACGTCGCCGCTCTGCGGCACCCAGAAGATGCTCTGGCGCAGCGTCGAGCCGCACAGCTGGAGCAGCTCGGACGGGCCGGGCACGTTGGTCATCACCGCGGTGGCCTTCTTGGCGAACAGGTTCAGCAGCGCGTCCTGCGAGCCCTTGTTCAGCAGCCCGGCCAGCGCCAGCACGCCGAAGGCCAGCACCGGCTGGTAGCTGCCCTTCAGCGTGCCCATGCGTGCGCGCACCGCGTAGACGCGCTCCACGGGATTGTCGATGCCGATGGGCAGCACCAGCGGCGCCAGGCCGAAGCGGTTGCCGAGCTTGTAGGCCTCGTCCAGCGGACGCAGGTTCACCGGCACCATGGCGCGGATCTGCTTGCCCGACGGATCGTCGCCGAGCTCGCGCAGGTAGTCGCCGATGGCGCCGGCCGCGCAGGCCAGCAGCACGTCGTTGACCGACGCGCCCAGCGCCCTGCACACGCCCTTGACCGTGTCCAGCGGCACCGGCTCGCTCCAGGCGACCACCTTGCGCCCGAGCGGGCGGCCCTTGAGCCGCGTCGGCGAGTCGTTGTCCATCAGCGCCAGCGCCGCCAGATCGGTGGCCACGCGCTGGCCCACGCGCAGCAGCTCGCGCGCGTGCGCCTGCGGATGCGCCGCCAGCTCCATCGACAGCGACACGCCCTCGCCCGACAGGTCGATGGCCTTGACCGCCATCTCGGTCAGCGGCCGGATCACCGTGCCGGCCAGCCAGTCTTCGTGGGCGTGCGCGTCGCGCTCGCCAGCGTGCTGCGGCGGCAGCTCGCCGCCGTCGGTGATCGACATCACCACCGAGGTCAGCGCGATGCCGTCGCCGATGCAGTGGTGGATGCGCACCAGCAGCGCGCTGCCGCCTTCGTAGTGCTCGACCAGGTGGAACTGCCACAGCGGGCGCGCCGGATCGAGCGGCGTCGTCGCCAGCTCGCCGCAGCGCGCCTGCAGCGCCGCGCGCTGGCTCCGGCTGCGCTGGCGCGGCAGCGTCTCGCGCAGCACGTGGTGGTGGATGTCGAAATCCGCGTCGTCGACCCAGTGCGCGCCGAGCACGTCCTCGACCACCTTCTGGCGAAAGCGCGGGTACTGCAGCAGGCGCTGCTCGATGCGGCGGCACAGCGCTGCGTAGCTCAGACGCGGCTGCAACAGCCAGACGCCGACGATCATCATCAGGTTGACCTCGTTGTCCATGCGCAGCCAGGCATGGTCGACGCGGCTCATGCGTTCGGCGGTCGCGGACATCGGAGGCTCCTGTGTGAGGGACTGGCGTTAGGATCGCTGCGCCCAGCACGGGCATTTTCACCGACAGGAGACGCGTCCCATGGCCAGCCTGAAGTCCCAGTTCGACAAAGCCGTCGCCGAAAGCAAGCAGCTGCCCGAAAAGCCGGACAACGCCACGCTGCTGAAGATCTACTCGCTGTACAAGCAGGCCAGCGAGGGCGACGTCGACGGCAAGCGCCCGGGCATGACCGACTTCGTCGGCCGCGCCAAGTACGACGCCTGGGCGGCGCTCGAGGGCAAGACGAAGAACGACGCGATGCAGGAATACGTCGACCTGATCGAGTCGCTGAAGTAGCCGCCACGCTATCCGCGCGCCTTCTTCGCCGGCGTTCTTTTTGCTGCCGGCTTCTTGGCACCGGCGGCCAGCAGTTCGTCCAGCTTGCGCATGATTTCGGACTCGATGGTGTGGCGGAACACGCCGACCAGGAAGCCGAGCTTCGCATCCAGGTCGAAATGATCGGCGGCGACGATCAGCCGGCCATTCACGCCGGAACGCGTGAATTCGATGGTGTCGCTGAAGTCGCCTTCGATGCGCCGGCAGCGCAGCTCGAAATTCTGCTCGACGTCAGCGGTCCATTGGGCCGCGACCTTGCGCGCCCGCGCCAGGCCGAGTTGGTGTTCGCGATGAATGCGGATGTCCGCCAAGTTCGTCTCCGTTCGTGCTCAGGGTGTCGCGCCTAGTTTGGCGTGGCGCTCGGCCTTCGGCAAGGCGGCGATCGCCGCGGCGGCGGCATAGAAGCGCGCGAAGTCGCGCCCCTGCTGCTCGAACAGCCGCTCGAAGTCGCCGACCATTTCGGTGTAGACGGCGAGCACGCCGAGCGCGGCGTTGTTGACGTGGGCGAACCAGGCGTCATAGCCGGCATAGCCGCCCCAGCGCTGCTTGAGCTGCGCGTAGTCGCTGCGCAGCCGCGCCAGCGCGTCGGCCTTGGCGGCGCGCTTGTCGTCGTCGGACTGCGCGCCGGCATACAGCCGCTGCAGCTCGTCGCGACAGCGCATCGTCAGCTCGCGGAAGTCCTGCCGGCGCTGCTGCTGCAGCCGGTACTGCTCGCGTGCGGCGGCGTCGCCGTGCTGCGCCAGCCACAGGCGCACGCCGATGCGCTCGACCGCGGCGGCGAAGGACTCGTTGAACATCGTGTCGTCGGCCACGTACAGCTGCTGGTGCGCCAGCTCGTGGAAGATCAGCCGCGCCAGTTCGCCTTCGGAGCCGGCGACGAAGGTGTTGAGCAGCGGGTCGCCGCCGATCCAGTTGCTCCAGCCCAGCGTCGAATAGGCCGGCACGCCATAGACGCTGACGTCCCAGCCCTCGGCGCGCAACTGCGCGGCCAGCGCCTCGGCCTCGGCCTTGTCGAAATAGCCGCGGTAGCCGACGCAGCCGGTGACCGGATAACACCAGGTGTTCAGCGTCAGCGACAGCGCCGGCGCGGCGACCACGTTCCACACCGCCGCCGGGCGCTGCAGGTCGGCATAGGCGCGGTAGCTGGCGTTGTCGGGCAGCTTCAGTACAGCCACCGAAAACTCGCGCATCTGCCGGGCCAGCGCCAGCCGCTGCTTCAGCGCCGCCGGCGTGTCGGCTTCGGCCAGCCAGTCGTCGACCGGCTTGGCGCGCGCCATCAGGTCCAGGTGGCCGGCCACCGACTGGCGGTAGTAGCCGAGCTCGCTGCAGCCGCTGCCCAGGCACACCGCGCCCGCGGCCAGCAGCAGCGCGCCGCCGAGCCCCAATCCGGCCACTACGGCGATCCGCCAGCGCCGGCGCGGCACCGCATCACCCGCCTGCCGCTTCCACTTCGACCAGGCAGTCGTAGAAGCTCGGCCCGCGGCCGATGTCGGTGAGCCGCGGGTGCGTCAGCTGGTTGAAGTTGCGCCCGTCCCAGCTCACCGGCTCGAAGCGCCCCGCACCCTTGGGGCCGGCGCGCTTCAGCGGCTGCAGCACAGGCTCGGCGTGGTACGTGCGCTCGGCACAACGCGACACCTTGGTGCACAGCGCGCCGTGCGTGGCCGGGTGTGCGGCGTCGCCCTGCACGCGCACCACGCGCCCGCCCTGGACGCTGATTTGCAGCGCGCAGGTGTCGGGACGGTCGTGGGGGCACGCGCCGCGCACCGATTGGATGGGCTCGGGCGGATGGGCTCGGGCGCGTTCATGCGCCGATCATGGCACAGCGGCCCGCAGCCGCATGCGCAGCCCCACCGGGTGCATCGTGAAGTCCATGCGCTCCTCGACCGGCGCGCCGTCCGCCGTGGCGACGCTGTCGATGTCGAAGCCGGCCAGCAGCATGGCCATGGCCAGCTTCATCTCCAGCAGCGCCAGGTAGCGGCCCGGGCAGATGCGCGGGCCGGAGCCGAAGGGCATGGCCACGCGCTTGGCCGCGGCGCCCGGCGCCGCGCCGTCCAGCCAGCGTTCGGGCACGAAGGCCTGCGGCTCGGCGAAATGCCGCGCGCTGACGCTGTCGTGGCGCAGCACGCCCCAGATCTGCGTGCCTTCGGGAACGGCCACGCCGCCGACCACGGTGTCGCGCAGCGCCTGCAGCGCGATGAAGGGCGCCACCGGCTTCAGCCGCATCGTCTCGCTGATGCAGGCGTCCAGGTAGGCGAGCCGCTCGATCTGCTCGAGGCCGCAGGCCGCCGGGTCGGGCGCCACGAGGCGCACCTCGTGCTGCGCGCGCTGCAACGCTTCTGGGTGGTGGTGCAGCAGGTGGAGCATCCAGGCCAGCGTGTTGGCGGTGGTGTCCTCGCCGGCGAGCAGCAGGGTCAGCACGTTGCCGGCGACGTGGCGGTCGTCGACGCCGCTGCCCGGCTGGTCGGCGGCGGCGATCATCGCCTCGAGCAGGTCGTGCGGCTGCTCGCGCCGCGCCGGATCGTCGTGCAGGCGCTGCCGCGCCTGGGCGACGAACTCGCCGATCGTGGCGTTGACCACCGCCACGCTGCGCTGCAGCTCGCGGTCGCGCGGCAGCGTGAACCAGCGCCAGTACGGCAGCAGGCTCAGCACGCGCCTGAAGATCGCCGGCAGCAGCTTGTCCAGGTGGCGCTGGATCACGTCGTCGCCCGCTTCGAGCGTGTTGATGTCGCGGCCGAAGGCCAGGCCGGCGATGGCATCGACGGTGTAGCGCATCAGGTCGGCCTGCAGCGGGATGTCGCGCCCGGCCTGCGCCGCCTGCTGCCAACGTGTGCGCAGCCGCAGCACGACGCGCAGCAGCGACGGAAAGTAGGCGCGCACGTGGCCCGGCGCGAAGCTGGCCATGACCATGCGGCGCTGGCGGCGCCAGTCTTCGCCCTCGGCGCTGAACACGCCCTGCGGCAGGCCCATCTCGGCGCCGATGCGGCTGGTGAAGGGACTGCGGCGGAAACCCTCGGGGCGCTCGCGCAGCACCGCGGCCAGCAGCGCGTGATCGGCGATCACCAACTGCGTGTTGACGCCCAGGCGCATGCGAAACAGCGGCCCGAACTGCGCCGCCCAGGCCTCGACGCCGCGATGGATGCGCGACGGCCGCAGCTGCAGCGCATTGCCCACCAGCGGCCAGCCGCGCGGCCCGGGCAGGTCCTTCAATCGGCGCAGCGGCGCGGTGTTCATGGTGCGCAGGGTGGCGCGGACAAAAAGCTCCGCGCCGAGACAGCCCGAGGGAGCCGAGGGTAAGATCATTTTCCCCTGAGGCCGCAGGAGTCCGCATGCAGCTCATCGAATCGATCCTGGCCGACGCCGCCAGCATCACCGCCATCCGCCGCGACATCCATGCGCACCCGGAGCTGTGCTTCGAGGAAGTGCGCACCGCCGACGTGATTGCCAAGGCGCTGACCGACTGGGGCATCCCGATCCACCGCGGCCTGGGGAAAACCGGCGTGGTCGGCATCGTCAAGAACGGCACGTCGCCGCGCGCGGTCGGCCTGCGCGCCGACATCGACGCGCTGCCGATGACCGAGCACAACCACTTCGCGCATGCCAGCACCCACCCCGGCAAGATGCACGCCTGCGGCCACGATGGCCACACCGCGATGCTGCTGGCCGCGGCGCGCCACCTGTCCAGGCACCGCAACTTCGACGGCACCGTCTACCTGGTGTTCCAGCCGGCCGAAGAAGGCGGCGGCGGCGCGCGCGAGATGATGAAGGACGGGCTGTTCGACAAGTTCCCGATGGAGGCCATCTTCGGCATCCACAACTGGCCGGGCATGCAGGTCGGCCAGTTCGCACTGAAGAGCGGCCCGATGATGGCCAGCTCCAACGAATTCAAGATCACCATCCGCGGCAAGGGCAGCCACGCCGCGCTGCCGCATCTGGGCATCGACCCGGTGCCGGTGGCCTGCCAGATGGTGCAGGCCTTCCAGACCATCGTCACGCGCAACAAGAAGCCGATCGACACCGCGGTGATCTCGGTGACGATGATCCACGCCGGCGAGGCCACCAACGTGGTGCCCGACTTCTGCGAGATCCAGGGCACGGTGCGCACCTTCACCACCGAGGTGCTGGACCTGGTCGAGCGGCGCATGCAGACCATCGCCGAGAGCACCTGCGCGGCCTTCGAGGCGGCTTGCGAGTTCCACTTCAAGCGCAACTACCCGCCCACCGTCAACCACGACGCCGAGACCGAGTTCGCGCGGCGCGTGCTCGGCGAGGTGGTCGGGCCGGACAACGTGCTCGAATTCGAGCCGACGCTGGGCTCCGAGGACTTCAGCTACTTCCTGCAGGCCAAGCCGGGCTGCTATTTCGTGATCGGCAACGGGGACGGCACGCATCGCCAGGGCGGGCACGGCCTGGGCCCGTGCATGCTGCACAACCCCAGCTACGACTTCAACGACGAGTTGATCCCGCTCGGCGCCACTGCCTGGGTGCGGCTCGCCGAATCCTGGCTGGCTGCACGCTGAGGAGCGCCGCGTGAAGGCCTCTCCGTATTTCGCACAGAGCTACGCCGAGGCCAGGCGCAAGTTCGTCGACGCGGTGGCCGCCGCCGGCCAGGATCCGGTGGCGCACCCGCATCCGCTGCTCGGCCGCGACGGCGAGCTGCTGGCGATGGACGTGGCGCGCTTCGGCGCGGCCGACGCGCCGTCGCTGCTGATCCTGAGCAGCGCCTGCCACGGCGTCGAAGGCTTCTGCGGCTCGGGCATACAGAACGCGCTGCTCGCCGACGCGGCCTTGCATGCCGCGGCCGCCCAGGCCGGCGTGGCGCTGCTGTACATCCATGCGCTGAACCCCTACGGATTTTCGTGGCTGCGCCGCTCCACGCACGAGAACGTCGACCTGAACCGCAACTTCCAGGATTTCAGCAAACCGCTGCCGCGCAACCCCGACTACGACCGGCTCGCACACCTGCTGGTGCCTTCCGAATGGCCGCCGACGCCCGAAGTCAAGGCCGGGCTCGCCGAGTTCGTCGCCGAGCACGGCGCCAAGGCGCTGCAGACGGCGGTGTCGAGCGGCCAGTACGAACATCCGCAGGGCCTGTTCTACGGCGGGCGCAACCCGACCTGGAGCCACCAGACGCTGCGCCACGTGCTGCAGGACCACGGCCGGCGCTGCCGGCGCCTGGCCTGGATCGACCTGCACACCGGACTCGGCCCCAGCGGCCACGGCGAACGCATCTGGGCCGGGCCCGACGACGCGGCCTCGATCGCGCGCGCACGGCAGTGGTGGGGACAGGAAGTGACCTCGATCTACGACGGCTCGTCGGCGTCGGCGCTGCTCAGCGGCCTGATGTGGCTGGCCGCCGGCGAGGAATGCGCGCAGGCCGAACACACCGGCATCGCGCTCGAATACGGCACCCTGCCTTTCGAACGCGTGACCGACGCGCTGCGCGCCGACCAGTGGCTCGAAAACCATCCGGACGCGCCGCATGCGCAGCGCGCGCAGATCAAGCGCCAGATCCGCGACGCCTTCTACACCGACACCGAAACCTGGAAGGCGCGTGTCGTCGAGCAGGGCGTGCAGGCCGCACACCAAGCCGTGGCCGGCCTGGCGGCGCAGCCGGCCTGAGCCCCCGCGGTCTCGGGTCTGCGGGTATTCCCGCCTTCGCCGATCATTAGAATTTCGTACACATTGCTTCTCCTTATTTCTCCAACAGGAACACACCATGAAGAAACCCCTGATGGTCCTGGCGCTGGCCGCGCTGGGCTGCACCGGCGCCTTCGCGCAGGCCAACGACACGCTGGCGAAGATCAAGTCCAGCGGCAGCATCAGCCTCGGCGTGCGCGATTCGTCGGCACTGTCGTTCACGATCGGCAACGGCAAGTACGTCGGCTTCCACACCGAGATGGCCGAGCGCATCGTCGATGACCTGTCCAAGCAGGTGGGCAAGAAGATCAACATCGTCTACACGCCGGTGACCTCGCAGAACCGCATTCCGCTGGTGCAGAACGGCACCGTCGATCTGGAGTGCGGCTCGACCACCAACAACACGGCACGGCAGAAGGACGTGGACTTCGCCTACAACACCTACATGGAAGTGGTGCGCATCGCGGTGAAGGCCGATTCGGGCATCAAGGACCTGAAGGACCTGAACGGCAAGACGGTAGCCACGACCACCGGCACGACCTCGGTGCAGATCCTGCGCAGGAACGAACGCGCCCAGGGCATCGACTTCAAGGCGATCACGGGCAAGGACCATGCCGACAGCTTCCTGCTGCTCGAATCGGGCCGCGCCGACGCCTTCGTGATGGACGCCTCGATCCTGGCCGCCAACATCGCCAAGGCCAAGAACCCCAAGGACTTCGCCATCGTCGGCCCCGAGCTGTCGATCGAACCCATCGCCTGCATGGTGCGCAAGGGCGACGCCGAGTTCCTGAAGGCCGTCGACGCCAGCATCGCGCGCCAGGTGCAGGACGGCTCGCTGGCCAAGCTGTACGACCGCTGGATGATGCAGCCGGTGCCGCCGAACAACGTGTCGCTGAACCTGCCGCTGTCCGAGGCCACCAAGGCGGCGTGGGCCAATCTGAACAACAAGCCGGCCGAAGACTTCGCCAGCAAGTAAAGCACACGATGCTCCCTGAATCGAACGCCCGCCCGCCAGCGGGCGTTTGTTCATAGGAAGAACGACACCCGCTGCGAGGAGTTTGCCGATGGCTTGGCGCTGGGACGTGTTCTGCCAGGACACCATAGACAACGAGCTGGTCGCCGGATGCTTCGCATCGGGCAAGGACCAGACCTACCTGCAGTGGATGCTCAACGCCTGGGGCTGGACCGTCTCGGTCTCGCTCACCGCGCTGCTGGTGGCGCTGGTCGTCGGCTCGATCATCGGCACGATCCGCACGCTGCCCGACAACCCCTGGCTGGTGCGCTTCGGCAATGCCTGGGTCGAACTGTTCCGCAACATCCCGCTGCTGGTGCAGGTGTTCCTCTGGTACTTCGTGCTGCCGAAGATGATCCCGCCGATGCGGGAACTGCCGCCCTTCGTGCTGATCGTCTGCGCGCTCGGCTTCTTCACCTCGGCGCGCATCGCCGAGCAACTGCGCGCCGGCATCCAGGCGCTGCCGCGCGGCCAGCGCTACGCGGGCATGGCGCTGGGCTTCACCACGCCGCAGTACTACCGCTACGTGCTGCTGCCGATGGCCTACCGCATCATCAT
>DAIMFR010000098.1:0-14406 GCA_036724445.1 Rubrivivax sp.
TGAAGTCCACCGGCAGCTTCTCGCCCTTGGCCAGCATGTCCTGGATGCGCTTGTGCGCGGCGTCGCGGCCGGTGAGCATGCGGCCGTTGAGCAGCAGCGTGTCGCCCGGTTTCCAGCTCGCGACTTCTTCCTTGGTCAAGGTGTCGAGGTCGACCTTGCGGCTCTTGTTGTAGTCGGGCTGCCAGTGCACGTCGGGCCACAAGTCCAGGCTCGGCGGGTCGATGTAGGCCGGGCCGCTGCCGTCGAGCACGAAGTGCGCGTGGCGCGTGGCGGCGCAGTTGGGGATCATCGCCACCGGCTTGCTGGCGGCGTGCGTCGGGTACATGGCGATCTTCACGTCCAGCACCGTGGTCAGACCGCCCAGGCCCTGCGCGCCGATGCCCAGCGCGTTGATCTTGTCGCACAGTTCGATGCGCAGCTCTTCGGTCTTGTTCTGCGGACCGCGCGCCTTCAGCTCGAACATGTCGATCGGGTCCATCAACACTTCCTTGGCCATCAGCATGGCCTTCTCGGCCGTGCCGCCGATGCCGATGCCGAGCATGCCCGGCGGACACCAGCCGGCGCCCATCGTCGGCACGGTCTTCAGCACCCAGTCGACGACGCTGTCGCTGGGGTTGAGCATGACGAACTTGCTCTTGTTCTCGCTGCCGCCGCCCTTGGCCGCGACCTGCACGTCCACGGTGTTGCCGGGCACCAGGCTCATGTGCACCACGGCGGGGGTGTTGTCCTTGGTGTTCTTGCGCTCGAAGTGCGGGTCGGCGACGACCGACGCGCGCAGCAGGTTGTCGTGGTGGTTGTAGCCGCGGCGCACGCCTTCGTTGACGGCGTCTTCCAGGCTGCCGGCAAAGCCTTCGAAGCGCACGTCCATGCCGGCCTTCAGGAACACGTTGACGATGCCGGTGTCCTGACAGATCGGTCGCTTGCCCTCGGCGCACAGGCGCGAGTTGGTCAGGATCTGCGCGATCGCGTCCTTGGCCGCGGCGCTGGCCTCGCCTTCGTAGGCGCGCGCCAGATGGGCGATGTAGTCAGCAGGATGGTAGTAGCTGATGTACTGCAGCGCAGCGGCGATCGACTCGATCAGATCGTCCTGACGAATGGAAGTGGGCATGGCGCGAGCTCCGTGCGGGGTGGGCAGGGTGGGACGGTGACAGTGTAGTCAGCGGAACCAGATCAGCGTCAGCAGCGCAAACAGCGGCAGCAGCACTGCGCCGGACCAAGCCATGTAGCCGAAGAAGCTGGGCATGCGCACGCCGCGCTCTTCGGCGATGGCCTTGACCATGAAGTTCGGCGCATTGCCGATGTAGGTGGTGGCGCCCATGAAGACGGCGCCGGCCGAGATGGCGGCCAGTGTCGGCGCCAGCGTCGTCATCAGCGTCTGCGCGTCGCCGCCGGCGAGGTTGAAGAACACCAGGTAGGTCGGCGCGTTGTCGAGGAAGGAGCTGAGCGCGCCGGTGAGCCAGAAGTAGGCCCACGGCAAGGGCTGGCCGTCTTCGCCGGTGACGGCGCGCGTCACCGCCCCGAAGGCGCCGGCTTCGCCGGCCTTCAGCATCGCCAGCACCGGCACCATGGTCACGAAGATGCCGACGAAGAGCTTGGCCACTTCGGCCATCGGCGCCCACGAGAACTGGTTGGCGTCGTGCACGCGTTTGGGCGTCAGCGCCAGCGCCAGGCCGATCACCCCGAGCAGCGCGCCGTCGCGCACCAGTTGCGGCAGGCCGAGTTCGGTGCCGGCGATGTCGAAGCTGATGCCGGGTTGCCAGGTGCCGCTCATCAGCACCAGCGCGACCACCGCAGCCAGCAGCACGAAGTTGACGCCGCCGTCGATGCCGAAACGGTCGTCGTCGGGCGTCGGGTCGACGCGGCTCACGCCTTCCTGGCGGTAGAACCAGCGGTCGACCCCATAGAAGATCGCCAACAGCGAAGCCACCATGAACAGCGTCTCGGGCCACAGGTGCACCGCGGTCCAGAAGAAGTCCACGCCCTTCAGGAAGCCCAGGAACAGCGGCGGGTCGCCCAGCGGCGTCAGCGAGCCGCCGATGTTGGCGACGATGAAGATGAAGAACACCACCACGTGCGCCGAGTGCCTGCGGTTGTCGTTGGCGCGGATCAGCGGGCGGATCAGCAGCATCGATGCGCCCGTGGTGCCCATCAGGCTGGCCAGCAGCGCGCCGATGGCCATCAGGCCGGTGTTCAGCGCCGGGCTGCCGTGCAGGTTGCCGCGCACGTGGATGCCGCCGGCCACGGTGAACAGCGCGCCGAGCAGGATGATGAAGGGGATGTACTCGGCCAGCAGCACGTGCAGCAGCATCGCGCCGGTGGCGGCGGCGCCGTGGCTCAGGCCCAAGGGCAGCAGCAGCAGCGCTGCCCAGCCGGCGGTGATCTTGCCGAAGTGGTGATGCCAGACCTTCGGCATCAGCAACGGCAGGATCGCGATCGACAGCAGCATGCCGGCGAAGGGCAGGCCCCACAGCGCCGACAGCGCGGCGCCGTCCAGATCGGCGGCGCGCGCCGCGTGGGCGGCCGTCAGCAGGAACAGGGCGAAGCCGCCGCGGAGCAGGGGTGCGAGGCGCATCGCCGCGGCGTGGCCGGTCAGTGCTCGCTGCGGCGCGTGTGCGGCATCAGCCGGTCGGCGCCGGCGATGGCCAGCGCCGAGGCCAGGAAGGTGAGGTGGATCAGCGTCTGCCACAGCAGCACCTTCTCGGTGTAGTTTTCGGCGTTGATGAAGGTCTTCAGCAGGTGGATCGAGCTGATGCCGATGATCGCCGTCGCCAGCTTGACCTTCAGCACCGAGGCGTTGACGTGGCTCAGCCATTCGGGCTGGTCGGGGTGGCTTTCCAGCCGCATGCGCGAGACGAAGGTCTCGTAGCCGCCGACGATGACCATGATCAGCAGATTGCTGATCATCACCACGTCGATCAGCGCCAGCACGACGAGCATGATGATCGTCTCGTTCAGGCTGGTGACGGCGGCCGTGCTCTTGTAGCCGATGCTGCCGACCAGCTTGGCCAGCGCTTCGTCGCTGCCGAAGGCGGCTTCGATCAGGTGCGTCAGTTCGACCCAGAAGTGGAAGACGTAGACCGCCTGTGCGAGGATCAGCCCCAGGTACAGCGGCAGTTGCAGCCAGCGGCTGGCGAAGATGAGGTTGGGAAGGGGCGGCAGTCGGGAACTGGCGGAATTCTGCGGTGAGACCATGGATGCCGTAGGGGAGAAAGGCCCGGGCAACGCCCGATTGCGGCAAATTGTAGTTGGCGGAAAGTAAGGCCTCAGTCAGAGCGGCGCCTTAACTTCGCGGCTCTCAGCACATCACATTGCACACACGCACCCTCAGGAGACTTGCATGTCCGAAGCCCAGGCCCCCACCGCATTGAAGGTTTATCCGCCGAGCGCGGCGTCGATGAAGGGCGCGTACATATCCGGCATGGGCGCCTACCAGGCCTTGTGCGACAAGGCCGCGGCCGACTACGACGGCTACTGGGGCGGCCTCGCGCGCGAGCTGCTCAGCTGGAAGACGCCGTTCACCAAGGTGCTCGACGAAAGCAACGCGCCGTTCTTCAAGTGGTTCGAGGACGGCACGCTGAACGTGTCCTACAACTGCCTGGACCGCAACGTGGAAGCCGGCAAGGGCGACAAGACGGCGATCATCTTCGAGGCCGACGACGGCAAGGTCACGCGCGTCAGCTACCGCGAGCTGCTCGAGCGCACCTGCAAGATGGCCAACGGCCTGAAGTCGCTGGGCATCAGACGAGGCGACCGCGTCGTCATCTACATCTCGATGGGCATCGAGGGCGTGGTGGCGATGCAGGCCTGCGCCCGCATCGGCGCGATCCACTCGGTGGTCTTCGGCGGCTTCTCGGCGCAATCGGTGCACGACCGCGTGCACGATGCCGGCGCGGTGGCCATCATCACCGCCGACGAGCAGATGCGCGGCGGCAAGGCGCTGCCGCTGAAGGCCATCGTCGACGAAGCCATCGCGCTCGGCGGCTGCGAGAGCCTGAAGCACGTCATCGTCTACCAGCGCACCGGCGGCAAGATCGCCTGGGAGCCGTCGCGCGACCTCTGGCTGCACGAACTGACCGCCACGCAGAGCGCCAGCTGCGAGCCGGAATGGGTCGGCGCCGAGCATCCGCTGTTCCTGCTCTACACCAGCGGCTCGACCGGCAAGCCCAAGGGCGTGCAGCACTCGACCGGCGGCTACCTGCTGCATGCGGCGCTGACCACGAAGTGGACCTTCGACCTGAAGGACGACGACGTCTTCTGGTGCACGGCAGACATCGGCTGGGTCACCGGCCATACCTACATCACCTATGGCCCGCTGGCGCTGGGCGGCACCGAGATCGTGTTCGAGGGCGTGCCCACCTATCCGGATGCGGGCCGCTTCTGGAAGATGATCCAGGACCACAAGGTGACCGTCTTCTACACCGCGCCCACGGCGATCCGCAGCCTGATCAAGGCCGCCGAGAGCAACGCCAAGGTGCACCCGAAAAGCTACGACCTCGCGAGCCTGCGCATCCTGGGCTCGGTCGGCGAGCCGATCAACCCCGCCGCCTGGGAGTGGTACTACGAAAACGTCGGCGCAGGCCGCTGCCCGATCGTCGACACGTGGTGGCAGACGGAGACCGGCGGCCACATGATCACGCCGCTGCCGGGCGCGACGCCGCTGGTGCCGGGTTCGTGCACGCTGCCCTTCCCGGGCATCATGGCCGCGGTGGTCGACGAGACCGGCAACGAGGTGCCCAACGGTCAGGGCGGCATCCTGGTCGTCAAGAAGCCCTGGCCGGGGATGATCCGCACCATCTACGGCGACCCCGAGCGCTACAAGAAGAGCTATTACCCCGACGACTTCCAGGGCCGCCTCTACCTGGCCGGCGACGGCGCGGTGCGCGACGCGGCGACCGGCTACTTCACCATCACCGGCCGCATCGACGACGTGCTCAACGTCAGCGGCCACCGCATGGGCACGATGGAGATCGAGAGCGCGCTGGTCAGCTGCACCGAGCTGGTGGCCGAGGCCGCGGTGGTCGGCCGCCCGGACGAGACCACCGGCGAGGCGATCTGCGCCTTCGTCGTGCTGAAGCGTTCGCGACCCAGCGGCGAAGAGGCCAAGAAGATCGCCAACGAACTGCGCAACTGGGTGGCCAAGGAGATCGGCCCGATCGCCAAGCCGAAGGACATCCGCTTCGGCGACAACCTGCCGAAGACGCGCTCGGGCAAGATCATGCGCCGGCTGCTGCGCTCGCTGGCCAAGGGCGAGCAGATCACGCAGGACACCTCGACGCTCGAGAACCCCGCGATCCTCGATCAATTGACGCAGACCAATTGATCGAGGCGGTGCTGCAAGGCGCCGCGCGGCGTCAGCCGCGACGGGGGCTTCGGGGCTCACTCGTATCGCGTCAGCGATGTGGGTGAGCACCAGAATCCGGCCATCCTGGATCGGTTGACGCAGACCAACTGAGCGGAACTGCGCCGGCAGCGCTACTTGATCGCCAGGATCCAGTTCGCCAGCTGGCGCGCCTCGGCCGCGCTGACCTTCGGGTTCGCCGGCATCGGCACGGGTCCCCAGACGCCGACGCCGCCCTTGACGATCTTGTCGGCCAGCTGTGCCGCGGCGTCCTTGTGGCCGGCATATTTGGCGGCCACGTCCTTGTATGACGGACCGACGACCTTGCGGTCGATCGCATGACAGGCCATGCAGGTCTTCTGCTGCGCCAGCTCGGGGCTGGCCCAGGCGGCCTGGGCGGCGAGCAGTGCGGTCAGCACGCCCGACGCACGCGCTGCGTTCATGATTGCCGCACGCGGTGCTTTCATGATTTCCTTGACGCCCGAAGCGCCCTCGTTCGACTACAGTGACGCGCCGCATTGTAAAAGCGCATGCACGCCGGCCGCGCCCCGGGGGTCGAGGCGCAGCCTGAAGTCGGAGTGGGTATGGCCTTCCTGATACTCGGCATCCTGTTGTTTGCCATGAAGCTGGCCGAATTCGGCCCGGTTGCCGCCTGGTCGTGGTGGCTGGTGCTGTCGCCTTTCGGGTTGGCGCTGGCCTGGTGGATCTTTGCCGATTCCAGCGGGCTGACGCAGCGCCGCGCGATGGACAAGATGGAGCGCATCAAGGCCGAGCGCCGCAACCGCAACGTCGAGGCGCTGGGCCTGAGCCCGCGGCGCGGCCGCCCGGATGCCGCGAAGAAGCCGCACTGAAGCCGCACTGAAGCCGCGCCGGCGGTGCGCCCCTCAATCGCCGCCGTCGTCGTAGAGCAGATAGGGCCCGGTGCCGCTGTGTTCGGCCTGCGACGCGGCGACGAAGGCGCCGCTGTGCACGTCGAAGACGTGCACCTCGCCATCCTCGATCACGTAGTGCCAGCCGTGCAGCGTCAGTGCGCCGGCCTCGACGCGCTCGCGCACCATCGGGTAGCCCATCAGCCGCTCCAGCTGCAGCACCACCGCGCGCTGCTCGGTGCGGCGCAGCGCCTCCGGCCCCAGCCGCACCGGCAGCACCGCCTCGCGGCCGAGCTCGAGCCAGGCGATCAGGTTCGTGGCCTGCGGCGGTGCGCCTTCGTACAGCGCACGGATGCCGCCGCAATGGCTGTGGCCGCAGACGATGATGCGCGACACCTGCAGGTTCAGCACCGCGAACTCGATTGCCGCGGCGGTGCCGTGAAACCCCGCCGACCCGTCCCACGGCGGCACGAAGGCGCCGACGTTGCGCACCAGGAACAGCTCGCCCGGGCCGGTACCGGTGAGCAGGTAGGGCACCAGCCGCGAGTCCGAGCAGCCGATGAACAGGATCGTCGGATGCTGCCCTTCCTTGACCAGCGTCTCGAAGGTCTCCTGTACCCCCGGGAAGGTGTGATCGTGAAAGCGCTGCAGCCGGACCAGCAGATCGTCGGGCATGGTCCGGTGCAGTTTCAGCCCAACTGCACCGGCTCGCCGGCGCGGTTGAAGGGCAGCAGCCCCTGCAGCTGCCCGGACTTGACCGCATCGACCATGCGCTGCAGCGCCGCGTCGGCATCGGCTGCCGTGGGCGCGCGGCCGCCGCGGCCGGCCAACGCGGCGGTGAAGACGATGGCCCAGGGCGGTCCGGCTTGCGCCGCCTCTGCGCACAAGACCTCGAAGCTCGTCAATTCATCGGCTGCCTTGTCCACGCACATCAGCGGCGCCAGCTCGCCGCCTTCGCCGGCGTCGAACTGTGCGCGCTGCGCCGGTGTTGCACCGGCCGGCAGCTCGGCGCCCGCGAACACGAACAGCAGCCGTTGCGGCTGCTCCTGCGAGCGCGCCGCGCGCAGCAGGTCGTCGAAGCTCTCGATATTCATCGACCGGCGCTCTCACTGCACCAGCGGCGTGTCGGCGCTGTCGAGTTCCACGCCCTCGAGCTGCGCCGCGCCGGCCAGCAGTTGCAGATACTGACGCAGCGCGCTGACGAAGCTCTGCTGGCGCAAGGTCAGTGCGACCGCGCCACGCACCGATTCGAAGTCGGGCATGCGGCCGGCCTCGCGCGCCAGCACCTCGACCACGTGCAGGCCGAAGCGGCTGTGCACCAGCCGCGGCAGCACGCCGACTTCGGCGCCGGCGAAGAGTTCGCGCGCGAACTCCGGCGCGCAGTCCTCATGCTGCAGCCAGCCGAGCTCGCCGCCTTGCGCCGCCGAGGGGCAATTCGACAGCTCGGCGGCTGCGGCCGGGAAGCGGTCGGCCTCGCCCTCGCTGCGGCAGCGCAGCGACAGCAGTGCCGCCTCGGCACGGTCGCGCAGCCGGCGCACGTCCACGCCCGGTGTTACCGCGAACAGCAGGTGCCGGACCTGCGCGCGGTCGCCGACGCGGTAGCGCGCCGGATGGGCGTCGAAGTGGCGGCGGCAGGCGTCGCCGGAGGGCTCGGGCACGTCCAGCTCCTGCGCCAGCAGCGCTTCGATGGCCGTGCTCGCGGCTTCGCTGATGGCGCCGTCGGTGCCGGCGCCGGCTTCGTCGTCAGCCGCCAGCAGGCCGGCGCGCTGTGCCGCCTGGCGCAGCAGTTCGGTGCAGGCGCGCTGGCGCAGCGCTTCGGCATCGGGCGCCGCGCCCGGCGCATGCAGCGCGATGCCGTTGACGCGGGCAAGGGAGTCGATCCGGGTGTCCATCCGCCGTGCCTCCGCTCAGCCGCGCACCGGCGGCGTGTTCTGGCCGGGCGGCAGGTTCAGGCGCCGGGAGCGCGTCAGCTGATACGGGCGGAACAGGTAGGCCACCGACGCGAAGCCGCTCCAGACGTGCACCAGGCGGCTGAACGGGAAGAGCAGGAAGATGGTCATGCCCAGCAGCATGTGCGTCAGATAGGGCCAGCTGATGCCGGCGAGCATGGCCGCGTTCGGGCGGAAGGTGGCGATGCCCTGCAGATAGTCGGCGAGCACGATCATCGTGCCGGCGTCGGCGCGGTGCGCCCAGGAGAAGGGCAGCGTCACGATGCCCAGTGTCAACTGCAGCCACAGGATGATCAGGATCGCCAGGTCGGTGCGGTGGCTGGTGAGGCGGATGCGCGGGTCGAAGATGCGCCGGTGCAGCAGCAGCGTCAGGCCGATGAAGCAGATCACCGCGGCGATGCCGCCGGCGACGATGGCCACCACCTGCTTGTGCGGCGCACTGATGAAGGGTTCGTACATCCAGTGCGGCGTGAGCTGGCCGAACAGGTGGCCGAAGAACAGGAACAGGATGCCGGCGTGGAACATGTTGCTGCCCCAGCGCAACTGCCCGGCGCGCAGCAGCTGGGACGAATCGCTCTTCCACGTGTACTGGTCGCGATCGAAGCGCGCCAGGCTGCCCATCATGAAGAAGCCCAGGCAGAAGTACGGGTAGACGTTGAAGGCGAAGCTGAAGAGGAAGTCTTTCAGGCTGTTCATGGACGCGCTCCTGTGGCGGTGCCGGTGGTCTTGCGTTGGATGCGGATGGGTTGCGGCTGGCCCGGGCGCGACTGCCCGGCCGTGCTGCAGCCGTCGAAGGCCGCGGGCTCGGCCCAGCTGTCGTCCACGGGCGCCTCTTCGGGCAGGTCGACGGCGGCTGCCTTCTCGCCTGCCAGCTCGATCAGCGCGCCCAGCACGCTGGCATAGCGGCTGCGGCGCTGCTCGAGCGCGCTGAAGACGACGTTGAGGATGTGCACCATCTCGGCGAGGAAGTCGCGCGCCTCGCGCGGCGGCTGCGTCGACGCGAATTCCAGCACCACCGGCAGGTGGTCGGGCATCTCGCCCTCGGCCAGGTACAGGCCGGCCTTCTCGAAGGTCTGCGCCAGGTCGATCATGGCCGGGCCGCGGTCGCGCGAGTCGCCGTGCACGTGCTCGAACAGGTGCAGGCTGGTGCGCCGGCCGCTGTCGAACAGCTGCACGTAGTCGGCCTCGGCGTCGAGCGCGCTCTGCGCGCCGATGCTGTCGATCAGCGCCTCGAGCTCGGCCAAGCGCGCCGGCTGCAGCGCCGCTTCGCCGCGCAGCGCCTGGCGCATCTCTTCGAGGTGCGCGCGCTGCTCGGCGTCGGGGTAGCTCAGCAGCCGCGCCAGCACGCGCAGCGTCAGGCTCATGGACAAAGGTTTCTTCATGTCGTTGGCTCCGGTGCGCTTCGAGCGGCCGCCGCGGAACCGGCTTTGCCGGGCCGCCAGCGGGCCTTGCAGGCCGCGCCGGGCGAGGACGCCCGGCCGCTCGCCAGGCACAAGAGGTCCGCTGGACCTCTTGCGTCCGGGCTTGCCCCCCTCGAGGGGGCGCGCGAAGCGCGTAGGGGGTGGGTCAATTCACACCTCCGCCTTGATCGGGATCGTGCGCTTCTTCTCGCTGCCGAACAGGCTGGTTTCGCCGATGCCTTCGGAGCAGCCGTTGCCGAAGCTGAAGCCGCAGCTGCCGCGCACGTTGAAGGCGTTCTCGGCGTATTCGCGGTGCGTGGTCGGGATGACGAAGCGGTCTTCGTAGTTGGCGATGGCCATGATCTGGTACATGTCCTCGACCTGGGCCTCGCTCAGGCCCACCTGGGCCAGCACCGCGTCGTTGCGGGTGCCTTCGACGTGCTTGTCGCGCTGCCAGGCGCGCATCGCCAGCATGCGTTCGAGCGCGCGTTCCACCGGCGCGGTGTCGCCGGCGGTGAGCATGTTGGCCAGGTAGGCGACCGGAATGCGCAGTTGCTTGACGTCGGGGATCTGGCCGTTGTTGCCCAGCTGCCCGGCATTGGCCGCGGCGCTGATCGGCGACAGCGGCGGCACGTACCAGACCATCGGCAGCGTGCGGTACTCGGGGTGCAGCGGCAGCGCCACCTTCCACTCCATGGCCATCTTCCACACCGGGCTCTTGCGCGCGCCTTCCAGCCAGGCCTCGGGCACGCCGTCGGCGCGCGCCTGCTCGATCACCGTTGGGTCGTTGGGGTCGAGGAAGATGCCGCACTGCGCGTGGTACAGGTCGCGGTCGCGTTCGACGCTGGCGGCCTCCTGGATGCGGTCGGCGTCGTACAGCATCACGCCCAGGTAGCGGATGCGGCCGACGCAGGTCTCGCTGCACACCGTCGGCTGGCCGGACTCGATGCGCGGGTAGCAGAAGATGCACTTCTCGGCCTTGCCGCTCTTCCAGTTGTAGTAGATCTTCTTGTACGGGCAGCCGCTGACGCACATGCGCCAGCCGCGGCACTTGTCCTGGTCGATGAGCACGATGCCGTCTTCCTCGCGCTTGTAGATCGAGCCCGACGGGCACGAGGCGACGCAGGCCGGGTTCAGGCAGTGCTCGCACAGCCGCGGCAGGTACATCATGAAGGTGTTCTCGAACTCGCCGACCATGGCCTTCTGCGCCGCCTCGAAGCCGTCGAAGTTCTTGTCGGCGCTGCGCTTGCTGAACTCGCCGCCGAGGATCTCCTCCCAGTTCGGGCCCCAGACGATCTTGTCCATCTGCATGCCGGTGATCAGGCTGCGCGGCCGCGCCGTCGGGCTGGCCTTCATCTCCGGCGCGCTCTGCAGGTGGTCGTAGTCGAAGGTGAAGGGCTCGTAGTAGTCGTCGATCTGCGGCAGGTTCGGGTTGGCGAAGATCTTCATCAGCAGCTGCCACTTGCCGCCCTGGCGCGGCACGATGCTGCCGTTGCTCTTGCGCACCCAGCCGCCGTTCCACTTGTCCTGGTTCTCCCACTCCTTCGGATAGCCGATGCCGGGTTTGGTCTCGACGTTGTTGAACCAGGCGTACTCCATGCCCGGCCGGCTGGTCCAGACGTTCTTGCAGGTGACCGAACAGGTGTGGCAGCCGATGCACTTGTCCAGGTTCAGCACCATGGCGATCTGCGCGCGTACTTTCACGGGTTCTCTCCTTGCGCCTGCACGACGGCGATGCGTTCCTCGCCCACCGGCGTGTCGAGCCAGTCGATCTTGTTCATCTTGCGCACGACGACGAACTCGTCGCGGTTCGTGCCGATGGTGCCGTAGTAGTTGAAGCCGTAGCTCAGCTGCGCGTAGCCGCCGATCATGTGCGTGGGCTTGAGCACGATGCGCGTCACCGAGTTGTGGATGCCGCCGCGCACGCCGGTGATCTCGGCCCCGGGCGTGTTCACGATCTTCTCCTGCGCGTGGTACATCATCACCATGCCCGGCTTGACGCGCTGGCTGACCACCGCGCGCGCCGCGATCGCGCCGTTGACGTTGAACAGCTCGACCCAGTCGTTGTCGGCGATGCCGGCCCCCTTGGCGTCCTGCTCGCTGATCCAGATGATCGGCCCGCCGCGGCTGAGCGTGAGCATCAGCAGGTTGTCGGTGTAGGTGCTGTGGATGCCCCACTTCTGGTGCGGCGTGATGAAGTTGAGCACGATCTCCTTGTTGCCGTTGCTGCGCTGGTTGTGCAGCGCGCCGGTCGCCTTCAGGTCCACCGGCGGGCGGTAGCTGCTGAATCCTTCGCCGAAGGCGATCATCCACGGGTGGTCCTGGTAGAACTGCTGGCGTCCGCTGAGCGTGCGCCACGGGATCAGCTCGTGCACGTTGGTGTAGCCGGCGTTGTACGAGACGGTTTCGCTCTCGATGCCGCTCCAGGTGGGCGAGCTGATGATCTTGCGCGGCTGCGCCTGGATGTCGCGGAAGCGGATCTTCTCGTCCTCGCGGTGCAGCGCCAGGTGCGTGTGGTCGCGGCCGGTGATCTTGCTCAGCGCCGCCCAGGACTTGACGGCCACGTGGCCGTTGGTCTCGGGGGCGAGCTGCAGCACCACTTCGCAGGCGTCGATGTCGGACTCGATCTTCGGCATGCCCTTGGTCACGCCTTCTTCGCGCACGACGCCGCTCAGCTCGCCGAGCTGGCGCACCTCGGTCTGCGTGTTCCAGGCGATGCCCTTGCCGCCGTTGCCCAGCTTGTTCATCAGCGGGCCCAGCGCGGTGTAGCGCTTGTAGACGTTGGGGAAGTCGCGTTCGACCAGCATGACCTGCGGCGCGGTCTTGCCGGGGATCAGCTCGCATTCGCCGCGCGCCCAGTCCTGCACCTCGAAGGGCTGGCCCAGTTCGCCCGGGCTGTCATGCATCAGCGGCGTCAGCACCACTTCCTTTTCCACGCCCAGGTGGCCGACGCAGACCTCGCTGTACTTCTTGGCGAAGCCCTTGTAGATCTCCCAGTCGCTCTTCGATTGCCAGGCCGGGTCGACCGCGGTCGACAGCGGGTGGATGAAGGGGTGCATGTCGCTGGTGTTGAGGTCGTTCTTCTCGTACCAGGTGGCGGTGGGCAGCACGATGTCGCTGTACAGGCAGGTGGTGCTCATGCGGAAGTCCAGCGTCACCAGCAGGTCCAGCTTGCCTTCGGGCGCCTGCTCGTGCCAGACCACTTCGCTGGGCTTGGCGTCCTGAGGCCCCAGGTCCTTGCCCTGCACGCCGTTGCTCGTGCCGAGCAGGTGCTTCAGGAAGTACTCGTGCCCCTTGCCGCTGGAGCCGAGCAGGTTGGAGCGCCACACGAACAGGTTGCGCGGCCAGTTGGCCGGGTGGTCGGGGTCGGTGCAGCTGAGCTTGAGCGAGCCGTCCTGCAAGCCCTTGGCCACGTGCTCCTTGGCATCGACGCCGGCCGCGGCGGCGTCGCGCGCCACCTGCAGCGGGTTGGTCTGCAGCTGCGGCGCGCTCGGCAGCCAGCCCATGCGCTCGGCGCGCACGTTGTAGTCGATCATGCTGCCGCCGTACTTGCTCTTGTCGGCCAGCGGCGACAGCACCTCGTCCATGCCCAGCTTCTCGTAGCGCCACTGGTCGGTGTGCGCATAGAAGAAGCTGGTGCTGTTCTGCTGGCGCGGCGGGCGCATCCAGTCCAGCGCGAAGGTCAGCGCCGTCCAGCCGGTCTGCGGGCGCAGCTTCTCCTGGCCCACGTAGTGCGACCAGCCGCCGCCGCTCTTGCCGATGCAGCCGCACATCATCAACAGGTTGATGATGCCGCGGTAGTTCATGTCGCAGTGGTACCAGTGGTTCATGCCGGCGCCGATGATGACCATCGAGCGGCCTTCGGTCTTGTGCGCGTTCTCGGCGAACTGCCGCGCCACGGTGATCACCTGCGCGCGCGGCACGCCGGTGATGGCTTCCTGCCACGCCGGCGTGTAGGGCGCGTTGTCGTCGTAGTCCTTGGCGCCTGAACCGAAGCCGCGATCGATGCCGTACTGCGCCGCCTGCAGGTCGAAGACGGTGGCGATCAGCGCCTCGCGCTCCTGGCCTTCGTGGCTGATGCGCAGGCGCGCCGCCGGCACGCGTGCATGGTTCACGTCGCCCTGCTGCGGGTTGTTGGAGAAGTGCGGCGTCTCGGCGCCGGCGAAGTACGGGAACGCGACGTCGACGATCTCGTGCGCCTGCGGCTGGCCTTCCAGCAGCGACAGCTTCAGCTTGACCTGCGCGTCGTGGCGGGCTTCCTTGTCCTCGAGGTTCCACTTGCCGGCGTCGGCGCGGCCCTCGGGGCCCCAGCGGAAGCCGATCGAGCCGTTGGGCAGCACCACCTTGCCGGCGTCGTCGAAGGCCAGGGTCTTCCATTCGGGGTTGTTGGCCTGGCCGAGCTTGCCGTTGAAGTCGCTGGCGCGCAGGTAGCGGTCGGGCACCAGCGTCTTGCGGCCGTCGGCCGTGGTGTGCTCCTTCAGCAGCACCAGCATCGGCAGGTCGGTGTAGCGGCGCGCGTAGTCGTCGAAGTAGGGCGAGCGTCCGCCGGGCAGCGGCCCGTCCGCGGCGCCGAAGTAGAACTCCTTCAGCGCCACGTGGCCCATGGCCATGGCCAGCGCGGCGTCGGTGCCCTGCTTGGGATGCAGCCACAGGTCGGCGAGCTTGGCGACCTCGGAATAGTCGGGCGTCACCGCCACCGTCTTCGTGCCCTTGTAGCGCACCTCGGTGAAGAAGTGCGCGTCGGGCGTGCGTGTCTGCGGCACGTTGCTGCCCCAGGCGATGATGTAGTTGCTGTTGTACCAGTCGGCCGACTCGGGCACGTCGGTCTGCTCGCCCCAGACCTGCGGGCT
>DAIMFR010000099.1:0-5183 GCA_036724445.1 Rubrivivax sp.
TGCACCGCGGGAGGCTCAGCCGTGCGCGCGCCGCGGCGAGCTTTCACGGTAACGATGCTGCGACGCAGCAAAAATAGCTTGCAATCGCGGCGGCGATCTTTATACTTCGGTTCATGTTGCAGCGCAGCAAAGATTGCTGAAGCGGCAAATCCTCAACCCAACCTGGAGATTCCCATCATGCTGACCGCCGAACAAGTCGTTGCCGCCCAGAAGGCCAATGTCGAAACCCTCTTCGGTCTGACCAACAAGGCTTTCGAAGGCGTCGAAAAGCTGGTCGAACTCAACCTGCAAGTGGCCAGGGCCACGCTGAACGAAGTCGCCGACAACACCCGCGCTGCGCTGTCGGTCAAGGACGCGCAGGAACTGCTGGCGCTGCAGGCCAGCCTGCTGCAGCCGGTCGCCGAGAAGGCCGCCTCCTACAGCCGCCACGTCTACGACATCGCCGCCGCCACGCAAGCCGAAGTGTCGAAGATCGCCGAAGCCCAGTTTGCCGAAGCGCAGAAGAGCTTCGCCTCCAACGTCGACGCCGCGATGAAGAACGCGCCGGCCGGCAGCGAGAACGCAGTGGCGCTGGTCAAGTCGGCGCTGGCCGCCGCGAACAACGCCTACGAAAGCGTCAGCAAGGCCGCCAAGCAGGCCGCCGACGTGGCCGAAGCCAACTTCACGGCCGTCACCAACACGGCGGTCAAGGCCTCGCAAGCCGCCGTCAAGGCCAAGCGCGCCTGAGGCCACGGGGGCTCGGGGCCCCCGGCGCTGCCCTTTGAGTTGAACTTTCCGGGGCGACGACGGATCACATACGGGCTGCGGCAATTCAGGCCGCGGCAACCGTGGATGGTTGTCTCCTCGGTACCTTGGGATAACCCCTTTCAAGGTATCTTCGGCCCGGTGGTCTCCACCGGGCCCTTTCTTTTGGCTTGCGTTGCGGCGCCACGCGCCTTCAGGTCGCTGCGCGGCATGAGCCTGCGCGCGCAACGCAGGCGTTGTGCGCCCGTCGTCGTCACTGCGTCAGCTCGAGGATGCGCAGCCTCAGCTGCGGCAGCATCGCCAGCGCCGCATCGCGCCCGGCCTGCAGCGAGCGGCGGCGCGAAGTGAAATCAGCGCCCGACACGCCGGCCAGCTCGGGCCGCAGCACCACGTCGGCCTCGCGCAGCTCGAAGCGGTTGATGCTGCGTCCCATGATCGAGAAGGTCTGCAGCAGCATGCGCATCGCGTCGCCGGTGGGCGCGCCGTCGGGCACTTCGGTGATGTCCACGGCGATGACCAGCTTGGCGCCCATCTGCCGCGCATAACGCACCGGCACCGGCGCGACCAGGCCGCCGTCGACGTATTCGCGCTTGCCGATGCGCACCGGCTGGAACACCGCCGGCACCGCGCTGGAGGCGCGCACCGCGGTGCCGGTATCGCCGCTGCGGAAAACGATGCCCTGGCCGTTGTCCAGGTCGGTGGCGACGATACCCAGCGGCAGCCGCATCTGCTCGATGCTGCGCCCGCCGGTGTGCTCGCGCACGTAGCGCGCCAGCGCCTCGCCGCGGATCAGCCCGCGGCCGGGAAAGGCCCAGTCGGTGAAGGCCGTCTCGTCCATGGCCTGCGCCAGCGAGGCCAGTTCGGCTCCGCCCTTGCCCGAGGCATACAGCGCCGCCACCAGGCTGCCCGCCGAGGTGCCGATGACCAGGTCCGGGCGAATGCCGGCTTCTTCCAGCACCTGGATCACGCCGATGTGGGCAAAGCCGCGCGCGGCGCCGCCGCCCAGTGCCAGGCCGATGCGCGGCGGCTTCGGCGCCGGCCGCGGGGCGGGCGGCGGCAGGACGGCCACCGGATCCGGCGTGCGCGGCGCGCTCTGGCAGCCGGCGAGCAGCGCCGCCAGGGCGCCGAGTGCGATGCGCCGCCGCCCGGCCAAGACCTGGGCGGGGTCTTCATTCCTATTCAGCATATACAACCAACTATTCTATTCTTCCTGAATATATTAGCGCTCCGTAGACTGCGCCGCTTCGTAGACCGCCAGCCGCGAGGCCGTGCGCATCCGCGCATCGACCGCCCAGCCCATGTACCAATACACCGAATTCGACCGCCAGTTCGTGCACACGCGCGCAGCGCAGTTCCGCGACCAGCTCGAACGCTGGCAGCGCGGCGAGCTGAGCGACGAGCAGCTGCTGCCGCTGCGCCTGCAGAACGGCTGGTACATCCAGCGCTATGCGCCGATGGCGCGCATCGCCGTGCCCTACGGCGACATCAGCAGCGCGCAGCTGCGCATGCTGGCGCGCATCGCGCGCGACTACGACAAGCCCGAGCCCGAGCTGCTGGCGCACGCCCAGGCCGCGCAGGACGCGCTGCAGGCCGCCCAGCCGGGGCTGACGCTGGCCGCGCCGCCGCTGAAGTACGGCTACGGCCACTTCACCACGCGCACCAACGTGCAGTTCAACTGGATCCCGATCACCAAGGCTGCTGACGTGATGGAGCTGCTGGCCAGCGTGAACATGCACGGTATCCAGACCAGCGGCAACGATATCCGCAACATCACCTGCGAAGCCTACGCCGGCATCGCCGAGGACGAGATCATCGACACGCGCGCCTTCGCCGAGATCGCGCGCCAGTGGAGTTCGCTGCACCCGGAATTCTCGTTCCTGCCGCGCAAGTTCAAGATCGCCTTCAACGGCGCCGAGGAAGACCGCGCCGCCACCGGTTGGTACGACATCGGCGTGCAGGCGCAGCGCAACGCGGCCGGCGAGCCGGGCTTCACGGTCAAGGCGGGCGGCGGCATGGGCCGCACGCCGGTCATCGGCACGGTGGTGCGCGAGTTCCTGCCCTGGGACCAGCTGCTGAACTTCATCGAGGCCATCGTCCGCGTCTACAACCGCTACGGCCGGCGCGACAACAAGTGGAAGGCGCGCATCAAGATCCTGGTGAAGGCCGAGGGCCAGCGCTTCATCGACGACGTGGAGGCCGAATACCGCGCCATCGTCGAACAGGACGGTGCGCCGCACACCATCACCCGCGCCGAGCTGCAGCGCGTGCAGGCCAACTTCGTCGTGCCCGAGCTGAAGGCCGCCGGCCTGCCCTGCAGCGTGCGGACCGACGGCCAGATGTACCAGCGCTGGCTGAAGCAGAACGTGCGCGGCCACCGCCTGCCGCAGCTGCGCGCGGTGACGCTGTCCTTCAAGCGCGCCGGCTTCGCGCCCGGCGATGCCGACGCCGCCACGCTGGACGCGCTGGCACAGCTGGCCGACACCTTCAGCGCCGGCGAGGCGCGCCTGACGCACGAGCAGAACCTGCTGCTGCCCTGGGTGCATGCGAGCGACCTGCCGGCGCTGTACGAAGCCGCCCGTGCGCTGGGCCTGGCGCAGGCCAACATCGGCCTGATCAGCGACATGATCGTCTGCCCGGGCGGCGACTTCTGCTCGCTGGCCAATGCGCGCTCGCTGCCGATCGCGGCGGCGCTGACCGAGCTGTTCCAGGACATCGACGAAACCAGCGACCTGGGCCCGATCGACCTGCACATGAGCGGCTGCATCAATTCCTGCGGCCACCACCACAGCGGCCACATCGGCATCTTGGGCGTCGACAAGGACGGCAAGGAGTGGTACCAGCTCACGCTGGGCGGCTCCGACGGCTCGGCGTTGTCCGGCCCGGCCACGCCGGGCAAGGTGGTCGGCCCGTCGTTCAGCGCCGCCGAGGTGCCGGGCGTGGTCGAGGCCATCCTCGACACCTACCGCACGCTGCGCCGCAGCGCCGCCGAGCGCTTCATAGCCACGCTGCGCCGCGTCGGCCACGAGCCCTTCAAGCAGGCGGCCAACGCGGCGCGCCACGACAGCGGCCACCGCGCCGCGCGCGTGGCCGAAGAAGCCGCGGCCTGAAGCCGCTCCAGTGTGGACAAGACACCATGAAGATGCTGACCCAAGACACCGCAACACCCGACGAAAGCACGAAGACGCTGCGCATCGCCAACGACGCCGATCTGGCGGCACTGGCGGCCGAAGGCGCGCTGCAAGGCATAGAGCGCATCGAGCTGGAGTTCCCCAGGTTCACCGACGGGCGCGCCTTCAGCCAGGCGGTGCTGCTGCGCCGCCGCTACCGCTTCGCCGGCGACCTGCGCGCCACCGGCGACGTGCTGATCGACCAGCTGGTGCAGATGCAGCGCAGCGGCTTCAGCAGCGCGGTGCTGGCCGAGGGCGTGAACGCCGCCGCTGCGCAGCGCCAGTTCGAGCGCTACGCCGCCTTCTATCAAGGCGACGTGCTCGAGCCGCGCCCGCACTTCGCGCGCGAGCGGGTGGCGGCATGAGCGGCCTCTCTGCCATCGCGCTGCACGCCCGCGCCAGCGCCGGTTTCGACGCCAAGCTGCAGCGCACGCTGCAGGTGCTGCGCGCTGCCGCCCAGGCGCATGCCGGCCGCATCGTGCAGGCCACCAGCCTGGGCGCCGAGGACATGGTCATCACCGACCTGATCGCGCGCCACCGGCTGCCGATTCCGCTGGCGACGCTCGACACGCGCGAGCTGCATGCGCAGACGCTGGCGCTGATCGGCCGCATCGAGCAGCGCTACGGCCTGGCGGTGGACGTCTACAGCCCGCCCGACGAGGCGGTGTTGCAGTTCGTCGAGCGCCACGGCGCGCGCGCGATGTACCGCAGCATCGAGCTGCGCAAGGCCTGCTGCGCGCTGCGCAAGCTCGAACCGCTGGGCCGCATGATGGCCGGCCGCGACGCCTGGGTCACCGGGCTGCGCCGCGAGCAGTCGGGCCACCGCGCCGAGGTCGAGTACACCGAGCGCGAGGCCAACGGCCGCATCAAGGTAAGCCCGCTCGCCGACTGGAGCTGGGGCGACGTATGGCACTACATCGCCCGGCACGAGGTGCCCTACAACCGGCTGCACGACGCGTTCTATCCCAGCATCGGCTGCGCCCCCTGCACGCGCGCGATCGCGCTCGGCGAGGACTTCCGCGCCGGCCGCTGGTGGTGGGAAAGCGAAGACGCGAAGGAGTGCGGCTTGCATGCCAAGCCGCACGCCGGCGACGCGGCTGCGTCGTCCGACCCGCGCAGCGGGGCGAGCGCCTTCGCTTCGGCGCAGGCTCATATCGGCGCAGCCGATGTGAGCCGCAGCCAAAGCACCAAGGAGTGCGGCTTGCATGCCAAGCCGTACGCCGGCGACGCGGCTGCGTCGTCCGACCCGCGCAGCGGGGCGAGCGCCTTCGC
>DAIMFR010000099.1:5283-14375 GCA_036724445.1 Rubrivivax sp.
GCAGCCGATGTGAGCCGCAGCCAAAGCACCAAGGAGTGCGGCTTGCATGCCAAGCAAGCCGCCGAGCAACCCGAGGAAGCCCATTCATGAACGCCCCGCTGAGCATCGAACGCCTGCTGCCGGCGCTGGACCACAAGCACCTCGACTGGCTCGAGGAAGAAGCGATCTTCATCCTGCGCGAGGTGGCGGCCGGCTTCGAGCGCCCGGCGCTGCTGTTCTCCGGCGGCAAGGACTCGTGCGTGCTGCTGCGCCTGGCCGAGAAGGCTTTCAAGTCGCGCGTGGATTCAGCCCCCAAGGCGCCTGCGGCGCCGGCCCCCCAAGGGGGCGCGCAACCGGCTCGGGGCGACCCGGCCCCGGTTGCCGGCAACGAATTCAAGGGCCGCCTGCCCTTCCCGCTGCTGCACGTGGACACCGGCCACAACTTCCCCGAAGTCATCGAGTTCCGCGACCGCCGCGTCGCCGAGATGGGCGAGCGGCTGGTGGTCGGCCACCTGGAAGACTCGATCCAGCGCGGCACGGTGCGCCTGTCGCACCCGCTGGAATCGCGCAACGGCCACCAGACGGTGGCGCTGCTGGAAGCGATCGGCGAGCACCGCTTCGACTGCCTGATCGGCGGCGCGCGGCGCGACGAGGAGAAGGCGCGCGCCAAGGAGCGCATCTTCAGCCACCGCGACGCCTTCGGCCAATGGCAGCCGAAGGAGCAGCGCCCCGAACTGTGGACGCTGTTCAACACGCGCATTCGCCCGGGCGAGCATTTCCGCGCCTTTCCGATCAGCAACTGGACCGAGCTCGACGTCTGGCTGTACCTGGCGCGCGAGAACATCCCGCTGCCGCCGCTGTACTTCGCGCATGCGCGCGAGGTGGTGCGGCGCAAGGGCCTGCTGGTGCCGGTGACCGAGGTCACGCCGCTGCAGCCCGGCGAACAGGCAGAGACCGCGACCGTGCGCTTCCGCACCGTCGGCGACATGACCTGCACCTGTCCGGTACAAAGCGATGCCGCCAGCGCGGCGGAAATCGTCACCGAGACGCTGAGCGCGACAATCAGCGAACGCGGCGCCACGCGCATGGACGACCGCACCAGCGACGCGTCGATGGAGCGGCGCAAGAAAGAGGGCTACTTCTGATGATGAACGCGCTTTTCGAGCGGCCGGCGGCAGTGACCGACGCGACGCCTGCGAACCACCCCTTGAGCACCGAAGCCCTCGCGGATCACCACGAGTCCACCGCAGGCGCGGACCACCGCGAGTCCCACGAAGGCGCGGACCACCGCGAGTCCCACGAAGGCGCGGACCACCGCGCCTTGCGCTTCCTTACCGCCGGCAGCGTCGACGACGGCAAGAGCACGCTGATCGGCCGGCTGCTCTACGACAGCCGCGCGATCCTCGCCGACCAGCTGGACATGCTCGAAGCCAAGGCCGACGGCCAGGCGCTGGACCTGTCGCTGCTCACCGACGGCCTGGAGGCCGAGCGCGAACAGGGCATCACCATCGACGTGGCCTACCGCTACTTCGCCACGCGCGAGCGCAAGTTCATCATCGCCGACGCGCCGGGGCACGAGCAGTACACGCGCAACATGGTCACGGCCGCGGCCGGCAGCGACGCCGCCATCGTGCTGGTCGACATCACCAAGATCGACTGGCGCGCACGCCCGGTGCAACTGCTGCCGCAGACGCGGCGCCATGCGCTGCTGGCCGCGCTGCTGCGCGTGCCGAGCATCGTCTTCGCGGTCAACAAGATCGACGCACTGGACGACCCGCAGCCGGCCTTCGAGGCGGTGCGCGGCGCGCTGCAGGCCTTCGCGCGCGATGCCGGCATCGAGGTGGCGGCGATCCTGCCGGTATCCGCGCTGCGCGGCGACAACATCACGCGGCCGCTGCACGCGCGGTGGTACGCCGGTCCGTCCCTGCTGCAGCTGCTGGAAAGCCTGCCGGCGACGCAGGAGCGCGTCAGCGGCTCGCTGCTGCTGCCGGTGCAATACGTCGCACGCGAGGGCGGCGACCAGGCCGACGGCACCGGCCACCAACCGCGCACGCTGTGGGGGCGCATCGCGCACGGCCGCGTGCAGCTCGGCGATGAAGTGCAGTTGCATCCGAGCGGCGAACGCGCCCGCGTGACCGAGCTGCGCCGCGCCGGCAGTGCGGTGAACGCGGCCGAGGCCGGCCAATCGGTGGGGCTGGTGCTGGACCGCCAGCTCGACGTGTCGCGCGGCGACTGGATCGGCACGCCCGGCACGCTGCGCCCGGTGCAGCGCTTCGGCGCGACGCTGGCCTGGCTCGACACCGAAGCCGCGGTCGTCGGCCGCAAGTACCTGGTGCGTCACGGCAACCGCTGGGTGCAGGCGCGCATCGCGTCCATCGACCACCGCCTGGACATCGGCACGCTGCAGCCGACCGGCGCGCACGAGCTGTCGGTCAACGACATCGGTCACGTGCAGTTCGAGCTCGGCCAGCCGCTGCCGCTGGAGCCTTATGCCGACAACCGCATCGCCGGCTCGCTGATCGTCGTCGACCCGGCCAGCAACCGCACCAGCGGCGCACTGCTGGTCAATGCCGTGGCACCGTGAGCGCGCGTGGCCGCTCCAAAGCGCTCACACCGCAGCGCGATCAGCGCGGAGGTTGCCGTATGAGCCCCCACGCTCACTGCGTTCGCTGCCCGCCATGGGGGCGCTCAGCGCCCTTCGGGCGGCCGGGCGGGCGCTGATGGGCCGCGTCTGGTTCATCGGCGCCGGGCCGGGCGCAGCCGACCTGATCACCGTGCGCGGCGCGCGGCTGCTGGCGCAGGCCGACGTGGTGCTGTTCGACGCGCTGACCGATCCCGCGCTGCGCGCGCTGGCGCCGCAGGCGCAGTGGCTCGACGTGGGCAAGCGCGGCTTCGTGCACGCGACGCGCCAGAGCGCCATCAACGAGCTGCTGGTGAGCAGCGCGCAGCAGCACGCGCACGTGGTGCGGCTCAAGGGCGGCGACCCGAGCCTGTTCGGCCGGCTCGAAGAGGAGATCGAGACGCTGGCCGCGCACGGCATCGGCTTCGAGATCGTGCCCGGCGTCACCGCGGCGCTGGCCGCGGCGGCCGTGGCGCAGCGGCCGCTGACGCGGCGCGGCCGCGGCCGCAGCGTGGCCTTCAGCACCGCGATGACACAGCACGGCGAAGTGCGCGCCACGCGCAGCGCCGACAGCGAGGTCTTCTACATGGCCGGCCGCCAGCTCGGCGTGCTGGCGCAGCGGCTGCGCGCCGCCGGCTGGCCGGACGACACGCCGGTATGCGTGGTGTCCCGCGCCGGCTGTGCCGACCCATTGATCAGCGAGCATCGGCTGGCCACGCTGGCCGAGGCCGCGCTGCCGCACGGCAACCGGCCGACGGTCGTCATGGTGGGTGCGGCCGCCGCGGCCACCGAGGCGCCCCCCATGACCTTGAGCAGCAGCAGGCTTCAGGCGGCCGAGAACCGGGCGCCGACATAAAATCAAACGTTTTCCGTGCGTGCAGCGCCCGAGCCAGGAGCCGGAACCCGCCGCGGAGCCATCATCCAAAGCACCCCTCATGACCCACGTCGTCCTCGAATCGTGCATCCGCTGCAAATACACCGACTGCGTGGATGTCTGCCCCGTCGACTGCTTCCGCGAGGGACCGAACTTCCTGGTTATCGACCCGGACGAATGCATCGACTGCGCGGTGTGCATCCCCGAATGCCCGGTTAACGCGATCCTGCCCGAGGAAGACGTGCCGCAGGACCAGCTGCAGTTCATCAAGCTCAATGCCGAACTGGCACCCGGCTGGCCGAGCATCACCAAGCGCAAGGCGGCCCTGCCCGACGCCGACGATTGGGCGGACAAGAAGGACAAGCTCCCTGAACTGAAGCGCTGACCACCAAGCCATGGAACCGAAGCTGAACCCCGAGATCGCCGATACCGCACGCCATCACGACGGCCCCATCGAAACCGACGCCGTCATCGTCGGCGCCGGACCGGTGGGCCTGTTCCAGGTGTTCGAACTGGGCCTGCTCGAGGTCAAGGCGCACATCATCGACACGCTGCCCTACCCCGGCGGCCAGTGCATCGAGCTCTATCCGGACAAGCCGATCTATGACATCCCGGCCGTGCCGGTGTGCACCGGCAAGGAACTCACCGAGAACCTGCTCAAGCAGATCGAGCCCTTCGGCGCCACCTTCCACCTGGGCCAGGAAGTCACGTCGTTGCACAAGCAGGACGACGGCCGCTTCCTGATGTCCACCAGCAAGGGCACGCGCCTGCTGACCAAGACCGTGTTCATCGCCGGCGGCGTGGGCTCGTTTCAGCCGCGCACGCTCAAGCTCGACGGGCTGGACAAGTTCCTCGACACGCAGCTCTTCTACCGCGTGCGCAATCCGGCGCAGTTTGCCGGCAAGGACCTGGTGATCGTCGGCGGCGGCGATTCGGCGCTGGACTGGGCGCTGAACTTCGCGCAGGAAGGCGCCAACCAGGCGGGCAGCGTGATCATGGTGCACCGCCGCGACGGCTTCCGCGCCGCGCCCGCCTCGGTGGCCAAGATGCACGAGCTGTGCGAGGCGATGCAGATGCAGTTCCTGGTCGGCCAGATCACCGGCTTCGAAGAAAGCGACGGCCGCCTGAGCAGCGTCAAGGTCACCGGCGGCGACGGCGTGACGCGCGGCGTGCCGCTGGACATGCTGCTGGTGTTCTTCGGCCTGAGCCCGAAGCTCGGCCCGATCGCCGAATGGGGCTTGGGCATCGAGCGCAAGCAGATCGTCGTCGACACCGAGAAGTTCGAGAGCAGCATTCCCGGCATCTTCGCCGTCGGCGACATCAACACCTACCCGGGCAAGAAGAAGCTGATCCTGTCCGGCTTCCACGAAGCGGCGCTGGCCGCCTTCGGCGCGGCGCCGTACATCTTCCCCGAAAAGCGCATCCTGCTGCAGTACACCACCACCAGCCCGAAGCTGCACAAGGTGCTGGGCGTGGAAACCCCCGTCTTCGACTGACACTGGTGCGCGTGCTACGGTCCCTTGCGCCGGCATGACGCCGGCGGGAGGGAAGCGATGAACAGCCGCACCACCGACCGCACGACGAACACGACGAGTCGCACCGAGCGCGACACCTTCGGCCCCATCGAGGTGCCGGCCGAGCGCCTGTGGGGTGCGCAGACGCAGCGCTCGCTGCAGTTCTTCGCCGTATCCACCGAGCGCATGCCGCCGGAACTCATCGCCGCGCTGGTGCGCGTCAAGCGCGCGGCGGCACAGACCAACGAAGCGCTTGGCCTGCTCGACGCGCCGGTGGCCCGCGCCATCGCCGCCGCCTGCGACGAGGTGTTGGCCGGCCGGCACGAAGCGGAGTTCCCGCTGTCGGTGTGGCAGACCGGCTCGGGCACGCAGACCAACATGAACGTCAACGAGGTGCTGGCCAACCGCGCCTCGGAACTGCTGGGCGGCGAACGCGGCGCCGCGCGGCGCGTGCATGCCAACGACCAGGTCAACCGCGGCCAGAGCAGCAACGACGTGTTCCCGACCGCGATGCACGTGGCTGCGGCACTGGCGCTGCAGCAGCGGCTGCAGCCGGCGCTGGCCGGACTGCGCGCCACGCTGCAGGCCAAGGCCGAAGCCTTCGCCGGCATCGTCAAGATCGGCCGCACGCATCTGCAGGACGCGACGCCGCTGAGCATCGGCCAGGAGTTTTCCGGCTACGTCGCGCAGCTGGGCTGCGCGGCGGCCGCCATCGCCGCCGCGCAGCCGGCGGTGCTGCAGCTGGCCATCGGCGGCACGGCGGTGGGCACCGGGATGAACACCCATCCGGAGTTCGGCGCGCGCGTCGCCGCGCGGCTGGCGGCCGACACCGGGCTGGATTTCGTTCCGGCGCCGAACAAGTTTGCCGCCCTGGCCGGGCATGAACCGCTGCTGGCCCTGCACGGCGCATTGAAGACGCTGGCCGCAGCGCTGCACAAGATCGCCAACGACGTCCGCTGGCTGGCCAGCGGCCCGCGCGCCGGCATCGGCGAACTTCGCATCCCCGAGAACGAACCGGGCTCGTCGATCATGCCGGGCAAGGTCAACCCGACGCAGTGCGAGATGCTGACGATGGCCGCGGCGCAGGTCTTCGGCAACGACACGGCCATCACCTTCGGCGCCGCCAGCGGGAACTTCGAGCTCAACGTCTACAAGCCGCTGATCGCGCAGGGCGTGCTGCAGTCGATCCGGCTGCTCGGCGACGGCATGGCCAGCTTCGACGCGCACTGCGCGCAGGGCATCGAGGTCGAGCGCGCGCGCGTGGCCGAGCTGGTCGGCCGCTCGCTGATGCTCGTCACCGCGCTGGCGCCGCACATCGGCTACGAAAAGGCCGCGGCGATCGCCAAGAAGGCGCATGCCGAAGGCACCGATCTGCGCCAGGCAGCGCTGGCGCTGGGCACGGTCAGCGGCGAGCAGTTCGACGCGTGGGTGCAGCCGGCAAGAATGACCGGGCCCGACCCGGTTTGAGAGGTCCGTCGGCGAAGCCGTAGCCTCCCGTCGGCCCGCTATAATGCGCGGCTGTTCCTCGATAGCTCAGTCGGTAGAGCGCCGGACTGTTAATCCGTAGGTCCCTGGTTCGAGCCCAGGTCGGGGAGCCAAGTACAGCAAGGGGTAGCCGGTTAGCGCCTGCTGCCCCTTTTGCTTTCCAATGAAAGCTGGTGCCAGTCTGGTGCCAGTTTTGCGGCGATTGCTCCCCGCTCGCCTCACGCCTTGCAAAGTGTTGCTTGAGCGCTGCAGGCGGGCAGGCTGACGACAACCCGGCGACGATTTTTCGCCTGAGATCAGCGCGAAGAGCGAACGAGGTGGCTAGAGCTTTGTGAAGCTGCGGCGCGCTGATGTCCTGCGCCTCGTCCACCACCACATGCTCGAAGGGCAGCTTGGCACCGCCGGCATAGTGCTCGGCCAGGCGCGTAAACATTGCGGCCTTCGTCAACCGGCCTTCGGCGCGCAGCCGATCGCGCACGCGGCCGAAGACTTGCCACGCGGCAGCGCGCTGCCCTTCTCTGAAGGCGTTGCGGACGCGCAGGAGGTGACCGGTCACCACTTCGTACCCCACCGCGACCGAATACCCGGATTGCACCGCGCACGCCCACCCCGACTACGATAACGGCGGCTGCATGCGAAGCGGGAGAAACGCCAAATGGAACGCATTGCCATGGTCACCGGCGCCAACCAAGGCCTCGGTCTGGCGCTCGTGCGCGGCTTGGCGCGCCGGCTCGCCGCCCAGGATCTCGTGTACCTGACGGCGCGCGACCCCGCCCGGGGCGAAGCCGCGCTCGATCAGCTCGGCGCCACGGCGGCGCGGGTGCGGTTCGAGCAGCTGGACGTGACCGGCGAAGATTCCATCTCCCGCTTCGCCGCAATGCTGCTCGAGCGTCACGGCGGGGTCGACCTGGTCGCGTCGAACGCGGCTGCGCGCATCGTCAAGGAACGCCCGCAGGCCGAGCAGGTGCGCGACTTCGTCCGCACCAACAACCACGGCTGCCGGCAATTGCTGGGGCAGTTGCTGCCCCTGCTGAAGGCCGGCGCCCGCTGCGTGATCGTCGCCAGCTCCTTCGGGCGGCTCTCGAACCTGGCGCCGCCGCTGCGGCCGCTGTTCGACACGGACCACCGCTCGCTCGACGACATCGAACGCGTCATGGATGCCTATGTCGAAGCCGTCGAGCGCGGTGAAGCGGCGGCACGAGGCTGGCCCGAGTGGATCAATGTGGCCTCGAAGGTCGGCCAGGTGGCGGCGGCGCGCATCGCGGCGCGGCTCGTCAGTGCAAGCCGGCCCGGCGACGGCATCCTGGTCAACGCTGTCTGCCCGGGGCTGATCGACACCGGGGCCTCGCGGCCCTGGTTCGACGACATGTCCCGCGCGCAGAGCCCCGACGAGGCGGCGCGCGCCGTCATCGACCTGCTGCTGACGCCGCCCGGGGCGGCTGGCGCCCCGCACGGGCAGTTGATGCGCTTCGGCGCAGCGCTGCCCTGGGTGGACGACTGAGCCGCGCGGCCCGGCGTCTTTATCGCCACGTCGCTCGTCCGTTCTTCCGCGGCGGCACACGCCGCTGGCGGCGAGGGAAAACCGCCGGCACCGCATCGCTCAGTCCACAGCGCGTGGCGTACCCGGTCCTCGCGCCACAGCGGTCGCACGTGGCGTTGGCGGTCGACCGCTCATGATGACGGCCGCTGCCGTTCAGGCCCCGGATCCGAACCTCCCAGTTCAGTCTGCACCAGCCGCAGCGTTCGTGGCTTGGGTTCAGTTCAAGCCCTGTGGTCGCCAAAGGATCGCGGTCGCTCGAGGCCACACGCACGTCGCGGAGCTGCCCTGGCGGCACAGCGCCAGGGCGGTGTGCCCGCCGGGCCTTGGGCCCAGATGCCCCGAAAAAGATCGGCCAACGACTTCACGCGTTGCCTTGCCACGGCTTCGATTTCGTCGCCGGGTTCGATGCCGGCATGCGCTGCCGGGCCGCGCATCGTGAAGCCGGCGACCGCGAGATGGCCCTCGACTTCATGCACGAAGAACCCGAGCCACGGACGCGGCTGCCGGTCGGCGCGGGCCGTCGCGCCGCAGGTCGTCGAGGATCGGCTCGAGCAGGTCCACCGGCACCACCATGTCCATGTGCTTGATGCCGTCCTGACCCGACTCCTGCACAAGCAGCGAGCCGACACCGGCCATCTGGCCCTGCATGCCGACGACGGCGCTGCCGTTCCATTGCGGGTGCGCCGGCGAGGTGTAGACCGCGTCGTCGAGCAAGTACTCCCTGTAGATGTAGACGGCGAAGGTCTTGCGCTCGTCCCCAACCGGGCCGCCAGCGCGTGGCCCATGCCGCCGTGACCGAGCACCAGCGCCGGGGCGCCGAGCGGCATCGCCGGCAGCACCAACCTCAGGCCGCTGGCGAAGTCGACGCCCAGCGCTTGCCCCGGCAAGGTTCTGCCGCGGCGGTCAGTGATCCAGATCGTCTGCGCTTCGATGATCAGGTAGCCGATGGTGAGCAGCAGACCGTCGTCGCCGATCACGCAGCCGTTGCCGCTGCGCTCGCTGCCGAGGATCGGCGCGGTATAGGCGAATGGCGCTTACTTTGGCCGGATCGGCCGGCCGTGAAGAATGATGTCGGTGCGA
>DAIMFR010000100.1:0-13945 GCA_036724445.1 Rubrivivax sp.
GGTAGTTCAGTTGGTTAGAATACCGGCCTGTCACGCCGGGGGTCGCGGGTTCGAGCCCCGTCCGCTCCGCCAAACTTCTCTCGCAAGTCGTTGATTGACGAGGCAAGCAGCCACCCTCGGGTGGCTTTTTTGCGCCTGCCCCCGGCATGACCAGGCGGCGTTGCCTTGGAGTTCAGCGATCGGGGTGTTGATGCCCAAGTGGCCCGAAGCACCCAGCGCGATACGCGCGCGCTGCGATTGCGTCAGCCGGTGGAGTCCGCCACGCTCTTGCTGATCTGATCCAGCCGGTCGAACGTCTGCCCGAACTGCTCGACGTCGAGCTGCTGCTGCGTGAGTTCGACATGAAGGCCGATGTACGGTTCCGCGCGAACTGCGCCGGTTCCCGGAACCGCCAACGCTGGTGAAGCGGCCTCATGCCGCTTGGTGCAATGGAACGGCCGTCGCGGCCGAAAGCGGGGTAACTACCGAGGTGCGCAGCAAATTAATGCGGTAGCGTACGATATGCATGTGCTACAGAGCAGCATTCCCATGTCCCGAACTGTGCCGGCCGAGCCTTCAGGGCTCGGTCTTCGAGTCGAGAAGGTCGATCTGCGCTTCGGCGGCATTCACGCGCTGCGTGGCGTTTCGTTCGAGGCTGCGCCGGGCCGCATCACCGCGGTGATCGGCCCCAATGGCGCGGGCAAGACCAGCGTCTTCAACGCCATCTCCGGCTTCTACAAGCCTTCGGCAGGCCGGGTGCTTCTGGGCGAGCGCGACATCACGCACGAACCGGTTCACGCGCGCGCGGGCATGGGCCTGGGCCGCACCTTCCAGAACATCGCGCTCTTTCGCGGCTTGAGCGTGCTGGAGAACATCAAGCTCGGCGGGCATCACCTGATGCACTCCAGCCTGCTCTCGGCGCTGGCCTACGGCAGGAAGGCGCGCGCGGAGGAGGATGCCTTGCGTGCCGATGTCGAGAAGCGCGTCATCGACTTCCTCGAGATCGACCATATCCGCCACCGCAGCGTCGACGCGCTGCCCTACGGCCTGCAAAAGCGGGTGGAACTGGCGCGGGCGTTGGCGATGCGTCCGCGCATGTTGATGCTCGACGAGCCGGTGGCGGGCATGAACCGCGAAGAGACCGAGGACATGGCGCGCTTCATCCTCGACGTGCAGGAGGAGTGGGGCGTTTCGGTCCTGCTGGTCGAGCACGACATGGGCATGGTCATGGACATCTCCAGCCATGTCGTCGTGCTGAACTTCGGCCAGGTCATTGCCGCCGGCACGCCGGACGAGGTGCGCCGGCACCCGCAGGTCATCGAAGCCTATCTCGGCGCCGAAAGCGCCGTCCACTGAAATGAAGCCCCCACGCTCACTGCGTTCGCTGCCCCCCGGAGGGGGCGCTCGGTACCTTCGGAACGGCCGGGCGGTACCGAGATGAGCGAGTTCCTCGAATACAGCCTGCTCGGACTGTTGTCCGGCGGCGTGATCGCGTTGATCGCGCTGAGCTTCGTGCTCGTCTACAAGGGGACCGGGGTCGTCAACTTCGCAGTCGGCGAGGTGATGATGCTCGGCGCCTACCTGTACTACGCCGGCGCGGTGACCTTCGAGCTGCCGCCGTGGCTGGCCTTCACCATCGCGATGGCGGCCATCGGCGCATCGGCGGTCGTGGTCGAGCGGCTGGTGCTGCGTCCGTTGTCCGGCCAGCCGGTCGTGGCGGTGCTGATGGCGACCATCGGCCTGGCCAGCATCATCCACGGCGGCGTCGAGGCGGTGTGGGGCGGCGACACCTACTCGCCGCCGACGCTGCTGCCGCGCACGCCGATCATCATGGGCGACATCCTGATCCCGGGCACGGCACTGGGCAATTTTCTGGTGGCGGCGTTGCTGATCGGCGGCTTCCTCGCCTTCTTCCGCTACTCGAAGACCGGCATCGCGCTGCGTGCCACGGCCAGCGATCCGGTCACCGCTTCGGCGCTGGGCATCAACATCAACTATTCACAGCGCCTGACCTGGGTGCTCAGCGGCCTGGTCGGCACGGTGGCCGGGGTGCTGATCGCCAGTTCCGCGGGCTTGTCGCCGTTGCTGGCCGCGGTGGCGCTGGGCGTGTTCGCCGCCATCATCCTGGGAGGCATGGACAGCGTGCTCGGCGCCATCGTCGCCAGCCTGATCGTCGGTTGGGTCGAGGCGCTCGGCGCCGGCTATCTGGGCGGCAAGTCGCGCGACGTGGTGCCCTATATCGTGGTGCTGGCGGTCCTGGTGGTACGGCCGTACGGTCTGTTCGGCACCCGCGGCATCGAACGTCTGTAGAAAGGCCGGCATGCGCACGGGGGTCTTCCATGAAAGCTTCGCCGCGGAGCAGCGGCTGTGGGACTCGCCGACGCGGCGCGGCTGGATGCTCGCCTTCGTTGCCGCGCTGTTCACGCTGCCGCTGTGGGGCACCGACTACATGCTCGCGATGGCCTGCATCGTCGGCATCCACGTCATCGCCACGCTGGGCCTGAACCTGACCACCGGCAACGCCGGGTTGATCTCGCTCAGCCACGGCGCCTTCGTCGGCGTCGGCTGCTACACGGTGGCCTGGCTGGCCAAGCAGGGCGTCCCCTTCTACCTGACGCTGCCGGCTGCGGGCCTGCTGACCGCGGCGCTGGGCCTGGTCGTCGGCTTGCCCAGCCTGCGCGTGAAGGGCATCTACCTGGCGGTGGCCACGCTGGCGGCGCACTTCATCCTGACTTTCCTGTTCCGCGAGTGGGAATCGGTCACCGGCGGCGTACCGGGCACGAACATCCCGCGGGCCTCGCTGTTCGGCTTCGAGTTCGCCGGCGACCGCCGCAACTTCTTCCTGATCTTCGCGGTGGCCTTCGTCATGGCGCTGGGGGCCAAGAATCTGGCGCGTACGCACTTTGGCCGTGCCTTCGTCGCCGTGCGCGAGCGCGACTTCTCGGCCGAGATCCTGGGCGTGAACCTGCTGCACACCAAGCTGCTCGCCTTTGCGATCGGCGCCTTCTATGCCGGCGTGGCCGGCGGCCTGCTCGGCTACTTCTATGGCGCGATCACGCCCGAATACTTCGTGCTGACGCTGTCGGTGTTCTACCTCGCTGCCGTCATCGTCGGCGGGCTCGGCACGGTGCTGGGCAGCATCTTCGGCGCGCTGTTCATGACCTTCGTGCCCGAAACGCTGCGGCTGGTGGCTCACACCAGCTCGCAGTGGTTTCCCGGCGTCGCCGGGCTGCTGTTGCCGATGCAGCAGGTGGTCTTCGGCGTCCTGATCATCGGTTTTCTCGTGTTCGAGCCGCACGGCCTGGCCGCCATCTGGGCGCGCATGCGGCGCGTCTTCCATCTCTGGCCCTTCAAGACCTGAATTCACTCTCGACCTTCCCGTCCGACCCTCACCAAGGAGACCTTCATGACCGACCTGACCCGCCGCAAGATCGTGCAATCCGTGGGCGCCGCGGCGACGCTGGGCCCCTTCGCCATCGGCCGCTCCGCGGCCCAGACGCATCAGGGCGACATCGTCATCGGCGCCAGCCAGCCGATCACCGGCGTGTTCTCGTTTGCCGGCGTGGCCATGCACCAGGGGCTGAACGACTACTGCGCCTGGCGCACCAGCAAGGGCGGCGTCATGGGCCGCAAGCTGCGCTACGTCTCGGAGGACAGCGGCTTCAAGCTCGACCAGGGCGTGGCCATCTTCAAGAAGATCGTGGCCGCAGACAAGCCGAACTTCTTCTATGGCGACAGCACGCAGTGGGTGAAGGCCGTCACGCAGGACGCCGTGGCTGCCGGCACCATCATGACCAGCTCGCCCTCGCTGGCCAGCGTGGTGGCCGACCCCGCCGGCGTGCCGCAGAACTTCGTGCCCGGTCCGACCTACCCACGGCTGCACGAAATCCTGATGGAGTACATCGCGCGCGTCAACGGCAGCAACAAGCCGCGCATCGCGTACGTGTATGCCGATACCGAGTTCGGCCGCGACGGCATTCCCGGCGGCAAGGCGCGGGCGCAGAAGCTCGGGCTGCCGATCGTCGAGGAGATCGTCACCAAGCAGGCGGGCATCGACGTCGCCCCCGAGGTGGCCAAGCTGCGCCGCGCGCGGCCCGACATCGTCATCTTCCAGGGCTACATCCTGGCCCCGATGCCCGAGTTCGTGCGCCAGATGCAGGAGGCCGGGCTGAACCCGCAGATCATGGGCACGGCCTGGGGGCTGGACCGGCCGGCCTACGAAGCGCTCGCCAAGCTGAACGTCAACCTGACCGGTGCGTCCATGTACCGCTACGGGCACGAGACCGACTCGGACATGATCAACAACATGCGCGAGTACCTGGCGAAGAACCGGCCTGACGTCAAGCACATCTCGCCCTTCTACGTTTCCAGCTGGTTGTCGGGCATGGTGTTCGCCGAGATCGCCGAGCGTTGCATCAAGGCCAACAAGCCGTTCACGCTGCCCAACATGAAGGCTGTGCTCGCGGGCATGAAGGAATGGGACTCCGGCGGCATCTTCGGCTCGCTGGTCGACTACAGCAGCCACCAGGTGCCGATCGGCCGCATCTACGCCTATGACCCGGCGAAGAAGACGATGGAGCCGGCCAGCGGCTGGATCAAGGTCTGAGGAGCTGAACTTGAGCGCCGCCGCGTTGTCGATCGAAAACATCGAGGTCGTCTACAACCACAGCGTGCAGGCGCTGCGCGGCATGTCGATCGAGGTGCCTGAAGGCCGGATCGTGGCGCTGCTCGGCAGCAACGGCGCCGGCAAGACGAGCACGCTGAAGGCGGCGGGCGGCATCCTGCCCTACGAAAACGGGCGCGTCGCCTCGGGGCGCATCCGCTTCTTCGGCGAGGACACCGTGGGCCGGCTGGCCTACCAGCTCGCGCGTACCGGTCTGGCCCATGTGCGCGAAGGGCGGCACGTCTTCGGCGACCTGACGGTCGAAGAGAACCTGGTGGCGGCGGGGGGTGCGCTGGCGGGCCGCGGCCCGATCGACACCGAACAGGTGTTCAGCTACTTCCCGCGCCTGCTGGAGCGGCGCAAGCAGCTGGCGGGATACCTGTCCGGCGGCGAGCAGCAGATGCTGGCCATCGGCCGCGCGCTGGTCGGCAAGCCGCGGCTGATGCTGCTGGACGAGCCGTCGCTGGGGCTGGCGCCGCTGGTGGTGAAGGACATCTTCGAGATCATCGCGCGCATCAACCGCGAGCAGGGCGTGGCCATGCTGCTGGTCGAGCAGAACGCCCATGTGGCGCTGGGCGTCGCGCACTATGCCTACATCATGGAAAGCGGGCGCATCGTCATCAACGGGCCCACCGCCAAGCTGCTGGGCGACCCCGATGTGCAGCGCTTCTATCTGGGTGCGGGCGATTCCGGCGAGGCACGTGTGAACTACCGCGACATCAAGCACTACAAGCGGCGCAAGCGGTGGCTGTCCTGAGCAAGCGATGAACTCCGACGAACTGAAGTCCTTGCCGCTGCCGCAGCAACTGCAGCACTGGGCGCGCGTGCGTCCTGAAGGCGTGGCGCTGCGCCAGAAGATCAACGGCGTCTGGCGCCCCGTCACCTGGCTGCAGTACGCGGAGCGGTCGCGCTGGTTCGGCCTGGGGCTGCTCGAGCTCGGCCTGCTGCCGGGACAGAAGCTGGCGGTGCTCAGCGAGAACCGCGAGGAATGGGTGTTCGCGCAGCTCGGCGCATCGATGGTCGGCGGTGTGACCGCGGGTGTCTATCCAACCTCGCCGGCGCACGAGATCGAGTACCTGCTGGCCTTGTCCGAAGCGCCGATCGTCGTCTGCGAAGACCAGGAGCAACTGGACAAGGTGCTCGAGGTGCGCGACCGGCTGCCGCTGCTGCACACGCTGGTGGTCATCGATGCGCGCGGCCTGCGCCGCTATGCGCGCGAGCGGCTCTACGACTTCGAAGACATCGTCGAGCTGGGGCGCAAGTTCGAAGCCCAGCACGCCCAGGCGGCGGCCGAGGCCACCCGCGGCCCGACGCTGGACGACATCGGGCTGATCGTCTTCACCAGCGGCAGCACCGGGCGGCCCAAGGCCGCGATGATGAGCTGGCGCGGCCTGGGCGCGGCCGCGCGTGGGCTGAACACGATGCTGGGCTGTAGGCCCGGCGACGAGCTGGTGTCCTACCTGCCGCTGTGCCACGTGGCCGAGCAGGTGTTCTCGATCCACATCCCGATCGCCGTCGGTGCCAGCGTCAACTTCGCCGAGAGCCTGCGCACGGTGCAGGAAGACCTGCGCGAGCTGTCGCCGCAGGTCTTCTTCGGCGTGCCGCGCATCTGGGAGAAGTTCCACGCGTCGATGCAGACCAAGATCCGCGAGGCCGGCGGCTGGCGCCGCGCGATCTACGAGCGTGCGTTCGCAACGCTGGGCGGCGTGGCCGAGACGCCGCGCAGCCGGCGGAGCCTGTGGCAGAAAGCCCAGTGGGGCCTGTGGTACGTGGTCGTGCTGCGGGCGCTGCTCAACTACGTGGGGCTGCGCCGCTGCCGCGTGGCGGTGTCGTCGGGGGCGCCGATCGCGCCGGAGATCCTGAAGTTCTTCCGCACGCTCGGCGTGCCGATCCGCGAAGCCTACGGCCTGACGGAGTCCAGCGGCGCCACGACGATGCAGTCCGGGGACGACTCTCCGGTGGGCACCGTCGGCGTACCTTATCCCGGCATCGAACTGCAGCTCGCCGAAGACGGCGAGATCCTGGTGCGCGGCGACGTGGTCTTCCGCGGCTACCTGAACAACGAGCAGGCCACGCGCGAGGCCATCGATGCGCAAGGCTGGCTGCACACCGGCGATGTCGCGCGCTGGGAGGACGGACCGGCCGGCCGCGAGTTGCGCATCGTCGACCGCAAGAAGGACATCATGATCACCGCCGGCGGCAAGAACATCACGCCGAGCGAGATCGAGAACGCGCTGCGCTTCTCGTCCTACATCAAGGAGGCGATCGTCATCGGCGACCGCCGGCGCTTCGTCAGCGCGCTGATCCAGGTGGATTTCGAGAGCACCTCCAAATGGGCGGAAGAGCAGGGCATGACCTACACGCACTTCCGCAGCCTGGTGGAACTGGCGCCGGTGCGCGAGCTGATCCAGCGCGAGATCGACACCGTCAATGCCCGCATGCCGCAGGTGCAGCAGGTGCGCAAGTTCCACCTGCTGACCAAGGAGCTGGACCACGACGACGGCGAGGTGACGGCGACGATGAAGGTCAAGCGCAAGAGCATCGGCGAGAAGTACGCCGAGGTGATCGAGCAGCTGTACGTTTGACGCGGGCTTGCGGCGGCAGCCGTTCGAGCACATCCTCCAGCGACCGCGGCGGCGCGCTACAATTCTCCCGTAATGGGAGATTTGGTGCGGCATGCGGGTGATCGCGAAAAGCACACTGAAGAAGTTCTGGGAGCAACCGGGATGCGGCGACGCTCGAGCTTCGCTGGAGAGTTGGCACGAAGAAGCAGTCAAGGCTGACTGGACCTCGCCGCAGGCGGTAAAGAACCAGTACGCCAGCGCGAGCATTTGCGCGAACAACCGCGTGGTCTTCAACGTCGGCGGCAACAAGTACCGCCTGGTCGTCGAAATGCAGTACCGCGCCGGCATTGCATGGGTGAAGTTCATAGGCACCCATGCCCAATACGACAGGATCGATGTGGAGACCGTCAATGACTATTAGGCCCATTCGCACCGACGATGACCTGCGTGCGGCGTTCCGTCATCTTGAAGGCATCTACCAGGCCGGCGAAGGCACGCCCGAGGCCGACGAGCGGGACGTGCTGGTGACTTTGATCGAGGCCTACGAGAACAAGCACTACGCATTCGGTCCCGCAGACCCGGTCGATGCGATCCGATTCAGGATGGAGCAGCAGGGACTGACGCCGCGTGACCTGGAGCCCTTCATCGGACCGAGCGGCAGGGTTTCCGAAGTGCTCAATCGCAAGCGGCCGCTGAGCCTGCGGATGGTCAAGCAGCTTCACGACGGTCTGAAGATCCCCTACGAAAGCCTGCTTGCCGGAGTCTCGTGAGTGCACCCGATTGATCTGAAACGTGGCCAATCGCAGACCGACATCGCCCGATTGAAACTGAAGCTTCGCCTGCTCGAACCCGCCGGTTGACGACTCGCCGGTATGGAAGCGTCGGTTCGCTCGATCGTCATCGGCGACCGGCGGCGCTTCATCCGCGCGCTGATTCAGGTGGATTTCGAGAGCACCTCCAAATGGGCGGAAGAGCAGGGCATGACCTACACGCACTTCCGCAGCCTGGTGGAACTGGCGCCGGTGCGCGAGCTGATCCAGCGCGAGATCGACACCGTCAATGCCCGCATGCCGCAGGTGCAGCAGGTGCGCAAGTTCCACCTGCTGACCAAGGAGCTGGACCACGACGACGGCGAGGTGACGGCGACGATGAAGGTCAAGCGCAAGAGCATCGGCGAGAAGTACGCCGAGGTGATCGAACAGCTGTACGCCTGAGGCGATGGCGCTCGTGCGCTGACGATCGGCCGCGTGGCCGGTGGCGCGGGGATAGAACGCAGCGCGTGCGCCAGCGTGGGTCTTCAGCGCCGGCGCCCGGCGGCTGCCGTGAGGAACGGCTCGATCAGCAGTTGCTCGCCCGCCCGGATGTAGCGCTCGATGCCGACTTCGGGTTCCAGCGCCCAGCGCTTCAGCGCCCAACTGTGGCCGTACATCAGGAATTCGCAGGCCATCACCTGCGTGTCGGGCACCTTCATCCACCCCGCCGCGACGGTGGCCTGCAGCCGCTGGCGGATCGCGGCGACGATCTCCAGTTCGGCGTCCTTGATTGCACGGCGCTGTTCGGGCGACAGATCCTTGGTCGAGCGGTAGGCGAGCAGCGTCTCGCGCGTATGCTCGTGTGCCACGCGGCAGTGCATGCGCAGCATGCGGCGCAGCGCGGCCAGCGGATCCTCGCCGGCGCGGCGCCCGGCGAACTTCTCGGTCTTGTACTCGGCCTGCACCGCGCTGATGGCGTGGAACAGCACGTCCTGCTTGTCGCGGAAGTAGCGGTAGATCAGGCCCTTGCCGCTGCCGATCGCGTTCGAGATGTCCTCGATCTTGGTGTCGACGTAGCCGCGCTCGGCGAACAGTGCCACCGCGGCGTCGCAGATCTGGCGGTAGCGCTGCTCGGCCAGCGTCGGCGTGGTCGTGGGGGCATCGGTCTCGATCTCGGCGAGGGTGGCGGACGGCGGGGGCATGATCAAAAGCTGTGCTCGCTTGGCTGATGCGCAGGCTGCACTATGCCAGCGGCTCGCCGTGCCGTGGCGCGGGGGGCTGGCGCACGTAGACGTCGCAGTCGCCGGCCCCGCCCGAGTCTTCGCCGAAGCAGGCGTTGCACTGGTCGGCGGATGGCTCGTGCGCGATCACCTCGACATCGAAACCGATGCGCCTGTATTCGGCCACGATTTCGTCGAGCCTGGGCTGCGCCGCCGTGGTGCGGCGCATGTAGCCGCGCTGCAGCAGTTCTGCCCCGCGATCGGGCTTCGCCCGGGCCGGGCCGGCGCGGCGATGCAGGATGACCGGTGCCGAGCCCGGCGGCAAGCGGCTGGGTGGAGAGCAGCCCATGGTCCAGCTCCTCGGTGTCGGTGATCGTGCGCGCGCCGGCTTCGGCCCGCCGTTTTCAATGCCGCAGCGGCGTGGCCCGCCGCGCCGCCGCATCGGTTGCCGCCGCGGCCATCGCACCCGTCATCGCGCCTTGCGCGAGCGCCGCGATGCGCTGCTGACCGAGGATCGCGCAGCCGAGCGCAGCGCAATACTGCGGCAGGTCGCCGTCGGGCACGTTGACCGGCATCTTCAGGTGCAGCGCGATCGCCTCGGCGATGCGGCCCCAGCGCAGGATGCCGCCCACCAGCGTCAGCTCGGGTTCGATCTTCACGCGCTTGAGCAACTGCACCGAGCGGCTCATCAGCGACATGCCGGCACCGAGCATGATGTCGTCGGGCGATACGCCGTTGCTCAGGTGGTTGATCACCTCGGACTCGGCGAACACCGTGCACACGCCGGAGATCGACGCTGCTTCGGTCGCGGCGTCGAGCATGCCCTCGATCTGGTCGGTGTCGTAGCCCATGTAGCGCACGGTCTTCTCGAGGAACATGCCGGTGCCCGATGCGCACTTGTCGTTGAGGCGAAAGGTGCGCACCTTCTGCGCGTCGTCGATGCGGCTGGCCTTCATCGTCTGCCCGCCGATGTCGAGGATCGTACGCGTGCCGGGGTACAGGTGCGCGGCGCCGCGCGCCGCGGCAGTCAGGTCGGTGACCTGCAGATCGCGCTCGTCGACCTGATGCCGGCCGAAGCCCGTCGTGATGCAGTAACCGATGTCGTCGTCGGCCAGCCCGGCGAGGGCGACGATGCGCTCGCGCATCTGCGTGGCCGCGCGCTGCAACTGCGCGCCGCTGGCCTGCATGTGCCGCGCGACGATGCGCTGCGCGCCGTCGAGCAGCACGCCCTTGGTGTAGGTCGATCCGATGTCGAGTCCGAGAGAGTAGGTCATGGCTTCAGGCTCCCTGCGCGACGGCGCCGGCTGGCTCGGTCGGCGCAGCTGCGGCCCCGGCGTGCCACGCGTCGCGCGCGAAGAGGGCAGCGCCGAGCGCGCCCATGTAGTGGCTGTCGTCGCTGACGTTCAGTGTCTTGCCGAGCGCCTCCTCGAGCGCGCGCACCATGCCCGGGTTGCGTGCCACGCCGCCGGTGAAGCTGATCTGCTCGGATATGCCGACGCGGCGCAGCAGGCCGAAGGACCGCGTGGCGATCGACTTGTGCACGCCCCACAGGATGTCCTCGACCGAGCGGCCTTTGCCGAGCCAGGCCAGCACCTCGGACTCGGCGAACACCGTGCAGGTGGTGCTGATGCGCACCGGCTTCGAGGCGCGCAGCGCGGTGGGGCCCAGCTCGTCCAGGCTCAGGCCCAGCGCCTTGGCCGCTGCGCCGAGGAATCGGCCGGTGCCGGCGGCGCACTTGTCGTTCATGCAGAAGTCGACGATCTCGCCGTCGGCGCCGACGCGGATGGCCTTGCTGTCCTGTCCGCCCATGTCGATCACGGTGCGCGTGCCGGGGAACATGTGCACTGCGCCGCGCCCGTGGCAGCTGATCTCGGTCACCTGCTTGTCGCCGAAGGTGACCTTGTAGCGGCCGTAGCCGGTGCCGACGACGTAACGCACCGCGGCCGGGTCGATGCCGCCCGCGCTGCAAGCCGCGTCGAAGGCCTTCTGCGCCGCCGCGGTGACGTTGGCGCCGGTGTCGACCAGGCAGCGCGCGGCGATGCGTCCGGCTTCGTCGATGATCACCGCCTTGGTCTGCGTCGAGCCGACGTCGACGCCGCCGGTGTAGTGGATCTGGGTCATCTTGCGCTCCTTTCTTTCTTTCAGGCGAACAGCAGGTTCTCGACGAAGGTCTCCATCTGGATCGAGATGTCGTCGAAGGTGGTCTGGTTCTCCTCGAATTCGGAGATGAAGTACGGAATGCCCTCGTGCTCCAGCGCCTTGGCATAGCCGACCTGCTCGTCCAGGCCGGGCTCGCACATCTTGGCCGAGGCCAGCACCACGGCGGCGGCGTGCGCATCGCGCACGCGCCGCAGCAGCATCTTCTCGCGCGGCTTGTCGTTGTCGTGCTGCACCGGCGAGTAGGAGCTCTGGTCGATGTACGCCCCGGCGAGCCGGGCCACGGGGTCGCCGTCGGTGGGCACGTCGCCGGTCAGGTAGCGCAGCCCGATGAAGACGTCGTCGTCGACGACGTAGCAGGCACGCGAGACGGCCTGCAGCAACTCGTACGGCGGCACCTCGCAGAATCCGCCCTCGAAGACGACGCGCATCTTGTCCTGCTCGCGTGCCGTGCGCGCCGCGACCTGCGGCAGCACCAGGTCCATCAGCCGCACGTGCTGCTCGCGCGGCAGCAGCCCGGCCACGCCGACCAGCGCCATCGACTCGTCGGCGCCGAGCTTCCACGGCATGTCGCGGCGCATGCGGTACAGCTCGCGCAACTGGGCGCGCGAGCGGTTGTACAGCCCGATCGAAGCACGCAACGCCGCGTCGGTGAGCGCCGCGCCGCCCGCCGCCGCGATGTCGCGCGCCAGCCGCCGGTACTCGGCGGCAAGAAAGGGTTGCGCTGACTTGGCGTTCGGGTTCTGCGGCAGGTGCAGCACCTGGCACTTGTAGGGGAAGTTGCGGCCCCAGATGCCGGCCAGGTTGCGCGCGCCGTCGCAGATCGGGTGGCTGACGAAGAGGTCCAGCTCGATGTTCTTCGCCAGCGCCAGATCGAGCGAGGTCTTCAGGATCGAGCACAGGTACGAGCCGAAGTGCTGGCTCGCCTCGACGCCGTCGGCCTGGCCGCCGCGGATCTTCAGCGGCAGCCAGCCGCAGGCGTGCACGATCTCCTCCGGGAAGTAGACCTGGAAGTGCCCGAGCACGCGGCCGCCTTGCGCACGCCAGTGCGCGACGGTCGGGAAGTCCGGGTCTTCCAGCAGGTCGCGGCAGCGCGCGACCACGTCTTCCAGGCGCCGTCCGCGGCAGCCGTCGACCCACTGCGCCGGGTCGATGAGGGTTCGGTGGGTGGTGTTCATCATCGTCGCGCTCCCTTCGGCGTCAGGCCATGGCTTTTTGCTGCCGCGCGATCAGCCCTTCGAAGAAGGCGTCGGTGCGGTTCTTCATCTGCGCCTTGGACACCGCGCGCGGATCGACGATGTCGCTTTCCAGCAGCAGCGACGGGATGCCGCGCGTCTCGAAGGTGTGCAGCCGCCGGTCGGCCAGCGCCGAGCTGCCGGTGCGGCAGCTCTTGACGCCGTGATAGACGATGCCGTCGAGCTGGAACGCCGAGTCGTTCGACTCGATGTCCGGGAAGTCGAACAGCACTTCCTGCTGCGTGTTGCGCACGGCGAGCATCGTTCCTTCCGCGAAACTCTCGATCGGGTTGGCCAGGTCGAATTCGTAGCCGATGGCGGTGCCGCCCGAGGCGATGCGGATGTAGCTCGAGGTGACGAAGATGCCGCCCCAGTCGGAGAAGAACTCGTTGAAGCCGCGGAACAACGCATAACACGGCACGCCCATGAAGCCCAGGCGGAAGCGCTGCTCGACCGGCACGTCGACGCCGTCCTTGCGCAGCATCGCGCCGATGCCGTGGTCGCTGCGCCAGGACATTTCCTCGACCAGGTCCTCGAAGTACTTCGCGCCTTCGGGCGTGGCGCGCCAGCAGTTGGCCATGCCGAGGAAGGCGAGTCCGTCGGTCAGCGCGCTGAACACGGCCGGCGTCCTGGCGTTCAGCGCCAGCAGCTGCTTCCAGCAGCGGCTCATCGTGTTGGCGTAGGCGAGGTGCTCGCGGAACTTGTCGATGTCGAAGCTGCGGCCGGTGATGCGCTCGCACTGCGCGATCAGATCCTCGATCTGGCCCTTCACGTAGGCGAGCTCGAAGGCGTAGTCCTCGTCGCCGCGGCGGCTTTCACAGCGCACCGCGCGCGGATTCGGCACGTCGATGCTGACGATCGGTGCACCGTACAGCCGCTCCCACGCCTCGGTCCACTTGAAGTAGGTGTTGCAGGCATTGGTGGCGATGGCGATCGCGGGCTTCGGGATGCGTCCCATCGGATGTCCGCCGCCGCGCAGGTGCATCGCGACGTCGGCTTTCAGGTAGCCGCAGATGTCGGGCGAGTAGCCATAGTCCTCCGCCGTCCGCAGGTAGTCCTCCGAGGTGCCGCGCACGGCGGTCTGCAGTGCCGTGACCTCGGGGAACACGATGGGCAAGTCGAAGTTGCGCAGCACCTCGCTCATGCTGCCCATGACGAAGACGAACGCCGCCTTGCGGCCGGCATCGGCGGCCTCGGTCAGCTGCTGGAACCACAAGCGCGTCAGCCGCGCGGATTCGCGCGAACCGCGGCCGACCAGCGGATGGTCGGGCGGGATCGGGCCGGCGGCGGGCGGTGCAGCGAGGGTCGACGTGGACATGGGCTCCTCCGTGCGCCGGTCAAAACCGGCGAGATGTTGTGAATGAAAGAGTCATAC
>DAIMFR010000101.1:0-13610 GCA_036724445.1 Rubrivivax sp.
CGCGGTGCCACAGCTCGCCGTACAGGTGCTCGGAGTGGTAGCACTTGACGCCCTGGCCCGAGCCGAAGCCCATGTCCACCGGCCCCCATGCGGCGAGGAAGGCCGGGAAGGTGCCCATGTAGAACTGCGGCGTGCCGCCGCCGCCGAAGCTGGCGGCCACGCGCGGGTAGCCCGAGGCGTCGAGCAGGCCCTCGGCGCGCACCGCGTTGAGCTTGTCGGCGATCGCCGACAGCGCCTCGTCCCACGAGATCTCGACGAAGCCCGGATCCTCGTCGCGGCCCTTCTTCGGGTTGCTGCGCTTCATCGGTGTGAGCACCCGGTTCGGGTTGTAGGTCTTCTGGATCAGCCCGAAGGCCTTGACGCAGACCTTGCCGCCGCCCGGGTGCACCTCGGCGGCGCAGAAGTTCGGCTCGACCTCGGTGGCGACGCCGTCCTCGACCTTGACCGTCAACAGGTCCGGGCCGGCGACGCACTGGTAGCAGTAGGTCGGCACGCGGCGCACTTCGCGGGCGGTGGTCGCGCTCATCGCAGCACTCGCCCGTTCAGCCGCCGCGTGCCTTGGCCGCCTTGGCCGCCAGCCGCTGGCCGGTCTTGGCGACATCGACGACGAAGCGTGCATGCTTGCCGCGCACGATCGGCTCGACCGGGTCGCGGCCTTCGACCTCGAACACCACCGCGCGGCCGTCGACCGAAGCCACGCGCACGCTGAGCGTCACCTGCATGCCCAGCAGCGTGGCGCCGATGTGGTCGATCTCGACGCGGGTGCCCACCGAGTCCTCGCCCGGGTCGAGGTGCGCGAGCAGCAGGTTGCGGCAGGCGATCTCGAGGTCGCGCACCAGCATCGGCGTGGCGTAGACGCGTGCGGCCTCGCCCATGAAGTCGATGGTGCGCTCGCGCTCGACGCTGAAGGTGGTTTCGGCGCTGAGGCCGGGTTGCAGGCTGCTCTTCATGGGCTGGACTCCGGTGGGGGTGTGGGTCATTGACCGAGGTACGCCTGGCGCACCTGCGGGTCGTGCAGCAGTTCGGCGGCGCGGCCTTCGCCGACGATGCGGCCGGTCTCGAGCACGTAGCCGCGGTCGGCGATGGCCAGCGCCGCGCGCGCGTTCTGGTCGACGAGCAGGATCGTCGTGCCGGCGGCCTTCAGCGCGGCGATGCGGCCGAAGATCTCGGCCACCAGTTTCGGCGCCAGGCCCATGCTCGGTTCGTCGAGCAGCAGCAGCTTCGGCGCGGTCATCAGCGCACGGCCGATGGCCAGCATCTGCTGCTGCCCGCCCGACAGCGTGCCGGCGGGCTCGCGCTTCTTGTCGCGCAGCACCGGGAACATTGCATAGACGCGCTCGGCGGTGGCGGCCGACCCGCGCGCATAGGCGCCGAGCGCGAGGTTGTCCTCGACGCTCAACGGGCCGAACACCTGCCGGCCCTCGGGCACCTGCACGATGCCGCGCTGCACGCGCCGGCGCGGCCGTTCGCGCACGATCTCGTCACCCTGGAAACGCACGCTGCCGCCGCTGGCCGGCTGCACGCCCGACAGCGTCTTCAGCAGCGTCGTCTTGCCGGCGCCGTTGGCGCCGACGATGGCCACGAGCTCGCCGTCGGCGACGCGCAGCGACACCTGGTCCAGCGCCGGGATGCGGCCGTAGCGGCTGGCGAGCGCGGCGACTTCGAGCATCAGGCGGCCTCCATCTCGGCGCCGAGGTAGGCCTCGATGACGCGCGCATCGTTCGCCACCTCGGCCGGCGTGCCTTCGGCCAGCCTGGCGCCGCGGTCGAGCACCAGCACGCGGTCGGAAACTTCCATCACCAGCCGCATGTTGTGTTCGACCAGCAGCACCGCCATGCCTTCATGCGCCAGCTCGCGGATCAGCGCGTCGATGGCGTGCGCCTCGGTCGGGTTCAGCCCGGCGGCCGGTTCGTCGAGCAGCAGCAGCTTCGGGCTGCCGGCGAGCGCGCGCGCGATCTCCAGCCGCTTCAGCGCGCCGTAGGGCATGGCCTCGGCCTCGGCGTCGATCCACGCGCCCAGGCCCACGCGCTGCATCAGCGCCGCCGCGCGCCCGCGGCCGGCGGCCTCGGCCCGCCGCAGCGACGGCAGCCGCAGCAGTGCCGGCAGCATGGCGACGCGCTCGTGCAGGTGCAGCCCGGTGCGCACGTTGTCCAGCGCGCTCATGTTGAAGAACACCTGCAGGTTCTGGAAGGTGCGCCCCAGGCCGGCCGCGGCCCAGCGGTGCGTAACCTGGCCGGTCAGATCCACGCCGCCGAGCACGACGCGGCCGCGGTCGGGCCGGTAGATGCCGGTCAGCAGGTTCAGCAGCGTGGTCTTGCCGGCGCCGTTGGGCCCGATCACCGCATGCACCTGGCCGGGTTCGACGCTGAACGACAGGTCGGCGATCGCCTGCAGTCCGCCGAAGCGCTTGGCCATGCCGTGGACTTCGAGCAGCGGCTTCACGGCTTCACCGCCCGAACAGCCGCGCCAGCGTCGGCACGATGCCGCGCGGGAAGAAGACCATGGTCGCGATCAGGATCGCGCCGAAGGCCATCATCTCGTAGTCCTTCAGCGCGGTCAGCAGCTGCGGCAGCAGCGTCAGCACCGCGGCGCCGACCACCGCGCCCCACACCGAGGCCATGCCGCCGAAGACGACCATGATCACCAGCTCGACCGAATGCAGGAACGAGGCCTTGGCCGGAGTCAGGAAGCCGGCGTAGTGCGCGGTCAGCGTGCCGGCCGCCGCGGCGATGGCCGCCGACAGCACGAACACGCGCAGCTTCCATTTCGCCGAGTCGATGCCCGCGGTCTCGGCCGCGACTTCCGAGCCGTGCAGCGCGCGCAGCGCGCGGCCCACCGGCGAGTCGATCAGGTTCAGCGCGCCCCACACCGTCAGCCACAGCGCCATCGCGATCAGCGCGTACCACGCGCCTTCGCCCTGCAGCGTGTGGCCGAAGACTTGCAGTGGCGGCACCGCCATGCCGTCAGGGCCGCCGGTGATCCGGTCCTCGTTGGTCAGCACGATCGAGACGATCACGCCCAGCCCGAGCGTGGCCATCGCCAGGTAGTGGCCCTTCAGGCGCAGCGTCGGCCGGCCGACCACCCAGGCCAGCGCCGCGACCGCGGCCACCGCCGCCGGCATGGCCAGCACCACCGGCCAGCCGAAGCGCGCGGCGAGCAGTGCGCTGGCATAGCCGCCGAGCGCGAAGAAGCCGGCGTGGCCGAGGCTGATCTGCCCGGCATAGCCGATCAGCAGGTTCAGGCCGACGCAGACGATGGCGTTCAGCGCGATCAGCACCGCGACTTCGAGCACATAGGGGTTCGGCGCGAGCAGCGGCACCGCCGCCAGCACGAGCGCGAGCAGCGCCAGCGCGCCCAGGCGCGGCCATGCCGGGCGCCGCGCGCCGGCCTCAGACACGATCGCTGCCGCGCGCACCGGCCAACCCTCCGGGCATGAAGAACAACACCGCCAGGATCACGACGAAGGCGATCGCGTCCTTGTAGGCGGACGACACGAAGCCCGCGCTGAAGGCTTCCAGCAGGCCGAGCAGCAGTCCGCCGGCGACCGCGCCGCCGAAGCTGCCCAGGCCGCCGAGCATGGCCGCGGCGAAGCCTTTCAAACCGAGCATCACGCCGGCGTCGTACGAGGTGAAGGCGATCGGCGCGATGAGCACGCCGCCGACGGCGCCGAGCAGCGCGGCCAGCGCGTAGCTCGCGCGCATCACGGCGCGCGTCGAGATGCCCATCAGCTGCGCCGCCTGCGCATTGATCGCGGTGGCGCGCATCGCCTTGCCGGCCAGCGTGCGGCCGAAGAACCAGCCCAAGGCCAGCACCGCCAAGGCCGTGCCGAGCAGCACCCACAGGCTCTGCGGCACCAGGCTCGCGCCGCCGAAGCTGAGCGGCTCGCTGCCGGAAAACGCCGGCAGCGGGTGGATGCGCTTGTCCCACACCACCTGCGCCGCGCCGCGCAGGAACAGCGACACGCCGATGGTGATGATGATCAGCGTGACCACGTCGGCGCGTCCGCCGGCCTGCGCGGGCTCCAGCGCCAGGCGCTGTACCAGCAGCCCGACCAGGCCGGCACCGGCCACCGCGCCCAGCACGGCGACCGGCAGGGGCAGGCCGAAGCCGACCAGCGCCACTGCGCCCATGCCGCCGAGCATGACGAACTCGCCCTGCGCGAAGTTGATCGCGTGGCTGGTGTTGTAGACGATCGAAAAGCCCAGCGCGACCAACGCGTAGATCGCACCGGCGGTCAGCCCGCCGGCGACGAATTGCAGCCAGGCGCCTTGCACGGCCTTGCTCCTGTGCCCGTCACTTGACCAGGGTCCAGTCGCCGCTCTTGATCTCGAGCATGCGGAAGGCGCTCAGGTCCAGGCCCATGTGGTCGGTGGGGGACATGTTGACCACGCCGCCGGTGCCGACGTAGCCCTTGGTCGCCTCCAGCGCGTCGCGCACCTTGGCCTTGTCGGTCGAGCCTGCCGCCTTGACGGCATTGACGTACAGCATCAGCCCGTCGTAGGCGTGGCCGCCGAAGGTCGAGACGTCGCTCTTGTACTTGGCCTCGTAGGCGTTGCGGTAGCTGGTGACCACCGGCTTCTGCGCGTCTTCGGCCGGCAGCAGGTCGGCCACCAGCAGCGCCGCGGCCGGCAGCCGCACACCCTCGGCGGCGTCGCCGGAGAGCTTGATGTACTCCTTGGACGCGACGCCGTGCGACTGGTACAGCGGCAGGCCGACGCCGAGCTGCTTGTAGTTGCGCGTGACGATCGCCGGGCCCTGGCCGAAGCCGGCGTTGAGCACCGCCTGCGCGCCGCTGCCCTTGATCTTGGTGAGCTGCGCGGTCATGTCGGTGTCGGCGGCGCCGTAGGTCTCGTCGGCGACGATCCGGATGCCGGAGTTGCCGACCACCTTCAGGCATTCGGCGCGCATGCTCTTGTCGAAGCCGCCGCTGCCGGAGATCAGCGCGGCCTTCGTGTAGCCGCGCGCCTTCATGTCGACGAAGATCTTCTCGCAGGCCATGCGGTCGGTGTGCGGCGTCTTGAAGACCCACTTCTTGACCGGCTCGACGATCACCACGGCGCCGGCCAGCGACACGAAGGGCAGGCCCGCCGCCTCGGCCAGCGGCACCGCGGCCATCGTCTCGCCGGTGGTCGAGCCGCCGATGATCACGTCGACCTTGTCCTGCTCGATCAGCCTTTTGACGAAGGTGCGCGCCTTCTCGGCGTCGCCGCCGGAGTCGTAGGCGACGAGCTGCAGCTTGCGGCCGAGCACGCCGCCTTCAGCGTTGATCTTGTCGATCTGCAGCTCGAGCGTCTTCTGCTCGGGGTCGCCGAGGAAGGCTGCCGGACCGGTGACGGCGAGGAAGCTGCCGACGCGGATCGGCTCCTGCGCCTGCGCCGGGGCGTGCAGCGCCCACGGCAGCGCCAGCAGCAACAGGCCGCGGGCCAGGTGGCGGACAGGGGCAGCGGCAGGGCGGAAGCCCGGCAAGCGGGCGGTGCGGACCAGACTCATCGTTTGTCTCCTTGCTGGCAGCCGCGGGACGAGAACGCGGCGTGCGACGGCTCAAGGGGCCGTGTCGGGCCCGGGGGGCCATCACGGTGCTTAGAATGGGACTCGCAAGCTCATTCTGGTACTGGAATACGTCTTTACATTTGATCTAGATCTAGATCGAGGATGCGTGTGCGATCGACTCGAAATTCAGATGCCGCGCCGCGCGGCGCGAAGCGCGCCGCCGCGGCGGCGGAGCCGGGCGTGCGGGTGCGTGCGGTACGCCAGGGCGACCTGCCGGAGGTGATCGCGCTGGACGCCACGGTCACCGGACTGCACAAGGCCGACTACTGGCAGCGCGTGTACCGGCGCTACGGCGTCGGCGGCCAGGGGCTGCGCCACTTCCTGGTGGCGGTGGCCGGCGAGCGGGTGCTCGGCTTCGTCATCGGCGAGGTGCGCGACTGGGAATTCGGCTCGCCGCCCTGCGGCTGGGTGTTCGCCATCGACGTCGATCCGCGCGCGCGGCAGAAGGGCGTGGGTTCGGCGCTGCTGCAGGCGGTGAGCGAGCGTTTCGACCGCGTCGGCGTGCGCGTGCTGCGCACGATGCTGTCGCGCGAGAACCAGCTGCTGCTGTCCTTCTTCCGCAGCCAGGGCATGACCGCGGGCCGGCTGATCCCGCTGGAGACCGGGATCGGCACGGAGCGCTGATTGAAGCTGCAGAAGAACACCCGTCTGGCGCTGTACAGCGTGCTCGAGTTCGCCGCCCGCCCGGACGAGCACGTGCCGGCGTCGGAGGTCGCCGACAAGTACGGCGAATCGACGCACCACCTGGCCAAGGTGCTGTCGGAGCTGGCGCGCGCCGGCATCGTCGAGTCGGTGCGCGGCGTCGGCGGCGGCTACCGTTTCATCGCCAACCCGCGCCGGCTGACGCTGCTGGACCTGATCCTGCTGTTCGAGGAGCTGGGCGACACGCCGGCGCCGCCGCTGGCCGGCGCGGTGGACCGGGCGCTGGGCGCGGTGCTGTCCGAGATCGACGAGATCGCGCGTGCGACCTTCGGCTCGATCACCGTCGCGACGATGCTGAAGATGATCGACAAGGCCGGCCGGGACGCTTGAGGCGCCTCACCTGCGCAAGTGCAGTTTGATGTGCCTTGGGCTCGCCGCGGCGCTGGCCTCGTCGGACCTGGCCGACGACCGCGCACTGAGGCGCTCGGTGGTGCGGTACGTGCGATGGATGCCGGGGGTTGGCTGCAAGCCGTGCGAGAAGCGGACGCGGCGTGAAGCCGGGCATGGACCAGTCGATGCAGCAGCGCACGCGGCCGGACGAGGAGGGGACCGGGCACGCGCAGGTCAGGTTGCTTGGCGCAGCCGCGTTTCCTGCGCCACGCAGTCCGCGATAAAGGCCGCGAACGGCCCGATATCGCCCTGCGCGGAGGCGGCATCCAGCGCCAGCATGTACTCGTCGCGCCGCGCCGCGCCGATCACGGTCCACGGGTAGCCGCCCGAAGCCAGCATGGCGTTCATCAGGAAGCGCCCCATGCGGCCGTTGCCGTCCATGTAGGGGTGGACATAGACGAAGACGAAGTGGCCCAGCACGGCGCCCACGCCGGGGTGCGGCTCCAGCTCCAGCAGATCGAAGAGCGCGGGCATCAGGCCGCGAACGGCCTCGACGGGCGGTGGAACGTGCGCCGCGTTCTTGATGAAAGCGGCGTGGCCGCGGCAGCCGGCCAAGTGGTCGTCCTGCAAGATGCCGGCCTTGACACTGGGCCGGAAGAGTTCGCCGAACCAGGCGCGGTGGTCCGCTGCCGCGACGCGGCCGGGGTTTTCGCCCGCGAGGATGCGGCCCAACGAAGCCTCGACCGCCCGGCGCGCGAGGTAGTAGCCGCGCGCGGCCATGGCGTCGCGCGAGGAGGCATCCCCGGTGTTCGCCGCTGGGCTCCATTGGCCGGAGGCGACACGCTCGATCAGTTCCGGCGTGACGCGACAGCCTTCGATCGACAGCGAGTTGCAGGCGTCGCGTACGTACGTGTCGCGCACTTCGGACAGGTAGGTGCGGCTGCTGCGCGGCTTGCCGGGAGGGGCCGGAAACAGCTCGATGACCTTCTCGCGCATGGCGATCCACGTCAAGCGGATGCGCGTGACATAGGCCGCTTCGCCGCGGACGCTGCGCAGCACGGGCAAGGGTGCATCGAAGGGGTTGGTCTCGCGTACGTCGTGGCCCGCGCGTTTCATCACGCCCAGCACGTCGTCGGCCAGTTCGGCACGTCCGCAGGCACGTAAGGCGCCGGCCAGGCGGCCGGCGGCGACGCTGCGGCCATCCGCCAGCAGGAGGCGGTTGAGCGTGGAGGTGTCGCGCAGGCTCAGCAAGGCGGCCTGGGCGTCGCGGGCGTGCGTCCGGAAGAAGGACTCGGGGACGCGAACCAGGGCGGTTTCCAGCGGCATCGCGCGCACGCCGGACGGGTCGGCCATGCCGCCGGCCGGGAAGTCCTTTGCCCGGTAGTCGAACAGCGAGTGCCCGGCCGGCAGTGGCAGCACGGTGTTCTGTCCGTTGGGAGCATGCACCATCACCTGTGCCGGCAGGACGTTGTCGCCCACGTGCAGGCGGATGGAGAAGTCGGGCGACATGCACCAGGCGTCGCCAAAGCGTGCCTGGCAGCAGCGGCCCACGAACTCGAGCGCCGAGGCATACCAGGCCGTGGTCTCGCGCGGCTCGTCCGATGGGCTGGCCGGCATGTACCAGCCGCGGATGATGGGCCGGATGAATCCGTTGCGAGCGAGGGCCTCGCGGTGCGGTCGGGAGAGCTGGTCGGGCCGAAGAACGTGGACGCCGCCGTCCTGGAGGCCCTTCAAGGCCGATAGGGCTTCGGCCAGTCGGCGCCGGGCGGGCGTTGTGGCCATGCTTGGACTACAGCAAGGGTTTGCGGCTTTGGGCGGGCAAGGGCGTCGCGGGCCTGGAAGCAGCCGGAGGCAAGTGTCGGGGCGCCGCCCGCCGCGTCAAGAGTTCGCTGGCGCCCGCCCTTGGCCCGGCGATCGGCGCCTGGAGCGATGGCCCAGGCTTCGCCGCTGCGGCGCGGCTCGTGCCGCTCGTCGAGTTCGGTGCACCGCCGAGCGACAGCACGCAGGCCTGTCCCAGGCGCAGCTCGCGCATCTGAGCGGCGTGTCGCGGCAGACGCTGGTGAAGCTGGAGAACGGGACGTTGAACGATCGCGACGTCCATCGCATCGGGCAGTTGATGGCTGTGTGGTGACTGCCGATGCCGGGGCCTGGCGCGCGGGCGCCCAGCAGCCGCCGCGGCCTGTGGATGGCCGCGAAGACCGTCAGCGTCAGCTGCAAGCGTGAACTCGATCCTGCGGCACTGGGTGATGCGCTCGCCAGCGGCGACGTACCGCCGCCGTTCGTGCCGCATCTGAGCCATCTGCTCGACGAAGCTCCCGTTCCGATCGTCGTGGCGGCCGTCGTGGAGGCTGCGTCGCGCGCCCATCTGCCGCCGCGGCAGGTGTGGCGCAACGTGGCGAAGCTGGCCGAGTCGCTGGCCGTGCACCGGCGGAACCTGTGGTCGTGACTTCGAACACCTTGCGCAACTGCGGATGGCCGCGTCGCCAATGGCGACCGCCCGAACCCACGACATGCGCGGCGAGCGACCGCATCCGGTTCGCATCGATGAAAGACGTGACCGATCGATGTAGAAGGCCATCGGCGCGTCCGCATGGAGTTCCTACCATGCGCAAAGCTGTTTGGCCTACGCTGCAAGGCGACGCGCTCACCGTGCAGCCCTACCGCGATCACCGTGGGCGCCTGCTGCGCGGAGGGCGGGCTTTCGTGGTCAAGGTGGCGGACGAGGCCGCATCGAACACCTTGCTGGCCTCGCTGCCGCTGCTCGACCGCCTGCTGACGGAGAAGATCGCGGCGGCGCGCCGGCGCCGCATGGAGGAGCTGGTCGACTTCATGGCCGCGCGCATGCTCGCGCCCAGTGCCGTCGAAACAGAGATGGCGCAACGGCTCGCCCGCCGCCGTGCGCGCATCCTCGATGACATCGGCTGCTTCACCGCCGAGCAATTGGCCGATGCCAACGGCTCGCGATCCACGATCCGTGCGGCGCTGGCCCTCGCCTGGCGGAAGCGCCGGCGGGTGTTCGCCGTGCCGCACCCGGACAAGGCGGCTCGCAGGGGCGACGTCTATCCGGCCTTCCAGTTCGAGGGTGGCAAGCCGATCAAGGCGGTGCAGGACGTGCTGGAGGCTTTCGGGGGGCGCAAGGCGCCTTGGAACGTCGCGCTGTGGTTCACGTCGAGCAATGGCGCGCTGCCCGACAGCGCGCGTCCCGCCGATCTTCTGATCGGCAATCCGAATGCGGTCGCGCGAGCCGCCGGCCGTGACGCTGAAGGTAGTGCGGTTTGACGTGCGCGCGCCGACACCGCCGCTCGATCCATGCCTCTTCCGCTGGCCATCTGCCGGGTCATACGCGTCGTTCACGATACGGCGTTGAAGTCTGAGGAGTTCCGGAGAGGATGGCTGCTCCCACGCATCGTGCGCGCTCGCCGGGGTGGGTTTCGACGCCACCGACACCCTGGCCTGGCGATGTTCACGTGGCGGCGGTCCGAGGCCCTTCCTCGGGGCGGGCGTCCGGCGGAGATTGCCGGATAATCGGCAAGATGTGCGATCGCAAAGCATTGATCTGATTGGAGATTTGCAGTCTGTCGGTACGAAGGTGGTAGAGTGCACCTTGGGGTCTACCGCATGAAGCTCGAAGATCGGATGCGCTTGTCGATCCGGCGCCGCACGGGGCACGTCGTTCTGCGCGCCGAACTCGTTGGGCTGGGCAGTGCCTCGCAGGTTTCGCAGGCCCTCAAGGCCCTGCAGAGTCGCGGCGAACTGGTCCGCCTGGGGGCCGGCGTCTACGCGAAGGCCAACCGCGATGCCGACAGCGGCACGGTGCGGCCGCAGGCCGATTTCGAGACACTCGCGCGCGAGGCCGTGGCCAAGCTGAAGCTCCTGGAGGATTCGAATGCCGCGGGCGCGGCCGCCCACGCAACGACTGCGCGGGATCGGGGCGGCAACCTCGTGTTCGACACGGGACGCCGTCGGGTCTCGCGCAAGCTGGGCTTGGGTGGCACGGGCGTCGCCTACGTCAACGATCGCACGCGCCGGCCTCGGCGCACCACCTCTGCACGTGCCGGCATCCGGCTGGCGATCCCGAGCAAGGGCGTGGCGCAGTTCGTCCGCGAGCTTGCGCGCAAGAACGGGGTGAGCTATGCGCGCACGCCCTCGGACGAATGGGCCGAGACCGTCACGCGGCTTGCGGGCGACGAAGTCCGATCCGGGCCTGTGCAGGACCTTCTGATCGCGCTGAAGCGGGCGGGCAAGCTCTCTACCGACGAAATGGCCGCGCTGCTCGTCAACTACCTGCGGGAGCGCAAGCTGGGTGTTCGATCCGTTTAGGGACTTCGCGCAGGCCGGCTATCTGCGCAACCGGTTCGGCGAGAAGGATCCGAAGATCGTCCAAGAGCTCGAGCACCAGCTGTTCCGAGCTGGGCTGGACGAGGCCATCGCCCATCTCGCCAAGCGTCGCGTCGTGCGCTACGTCGACTTCCTGGAGGTCCACCGTATCCTCTTCACCGCCTTCTACCCTTGGGCGGGCCGGGATCGCGCAGCCACGGCCCCGGACATCGCCGTGTCCAAGGCGGGCACCTGGTTCAGCCACCCGCTCGATGCGCGCCGGGCGGTGGAGGAAGGCCTGAGGATCGCCCACGACAAGCAGCGGCTGCGCCAGCGGCCGGGCGAGGTCATGGGATGGTTCGCCTTCGGCCATCCCTTCCTCGACGGCAACGGCCGCACGATGCTGGTGGTTCACAGCGAGCTGTGTCACCGAGCGGGCTTCTGCATCGAGTGGCACCGGACCACGAAGTCGGACTATCTGGCCGCCTTGAGCGAGGAGATCGCGTCGCCGGGGCGCGGCGCCCTGGATGCCTACCTGCTGCGGTTCGTCGGTGTTCACCAGGAGCGTCAGTGGTGGGGCGGCACGATCGGCTCGCTCCCGGGGCTGGGCGGCGGGAAAGGGACCGAGGACACGATCGAAGGCGAGTACCGCGATGCCGAGGTGTCGCAGAAGTACAGGGAGTTCGAGCGGCGGCGGGGCTATCGGATCGAACCCGACGCTGGCGGGCAGGACTGACCTAGCTCTCCGACGTCATCCAGTTGTCGGCGCAGCGGCTTGCGATCGTGGAGCAGACCGGTGAGGCCGTGGAGCCATATGGCTTCGTCTGCATTTTCATCCCCGGCCGCGATGGAGGGGCCCGTTCGCACCGCGTGCATCTGCTCGATGCTGAAGCAGTGATCCGACTCCACCAGCGCCGGGAGGCGGTCCTCTCGATGCGCATGGCGCCTTCCTACGCGGCCTCGGATGCCGCGTGCCGAGGTTGCGCTCTGCGGTCGAAGTGCGATCGCCCGGGCGGTCGCGGGTGAGGTCCGCCGCGCGGCGGCCTCGCCCCCGATCACGACGCATATCCCCACCGTACGGCCGCTGCTGCAGCAGCACGAGGGGACGGCTCTGCCGAGGCCTTCGCGATGCCCTCGTCAGCGTCATCCTCGTCGTGCAGGGGCGTGCCTTGCTCGAGCGAGTGCAGGTAGTTCGCCCACCGGGTCAGCGCATGGCGGCGCTCCCGCAGATGGTCGTACTGGTTGTACACGCCCTCGGTGGACTGGATCGCATGGTTCAGCGCCCGCTCGGCGATGTCGGGGGCGATGCCCATGCGCGCCAGGTGCGTCCGTGCGGTGCGCCGCATGTCGTGGACGGTGAAGTGCGCGATCTCCAGGCTCGTCAAGCGCTTCAGAGCGACGTTGAGCGTGTCGGGCGAGATGTGCGGGAAGCGGTTCGCAGCGGGCTTGCCCAGGCGCTTGCGAATCCGCCGGCGCGCGGGGAAGAGGTACTCGCTGTCCCGGAGAACACCATCACCTCGTCCAGCCAACCCATCACGATGCCGGGCAGCGGAATGATGAGGGGCGCCTTGGTCTTCGTGTCCTCGCTCGTCAGCGCCCATTGGGCACGCTTGAAGTCGAACGCGGACTTCTTCGCGGACAGCAGCTCCATCTTGCGCACGCACAGCGCCAGGAGCAGCCAGACGGACAGCTCGTTGATCCGCCCGAAGGTCTCCGACCCGCGCATCGCCGTGGCGAGCTCGGACAACTGGCGGCAGTCGAGCCACCGCGTGCGCGGCCGCTCCATCCCGCCGGCGTCCTGCAGCGTGAAGCCCGTCGTGGGGTTGTCCGACCGATAGCGCTTGCGCACCGCGTAGTCGAACATCCGCACCATGTAGCGCAACAGGTCGTTCGCCACCGTCGGGGCGCCTGCCTTCACCGTGCGATCGAGAATGCGCTCGATGTGCTCGGGCTCGACCTGGTCGACCATCAGATGTCCGATGATCGGATCGACGTAGCGCTCGAAGGTGGACTCGATGCGCTGCGGCTCGCCGTAGTTCGGCACGATGTACCGCTTGTGCCACACGCGGCGCAGCGCCCGGCAGGACCGTTTGCGTCCAGCGAGGATGCTGACCTGCTGCTTCTCGGCGGCGACGTCAACGCCTTGTTGGATCTTCGCCCGATCCACGCGGGCCAGTTCCCGGGCGGTCTGCAAGGTCATGTCCGGGCAGCGGCCGAGCCAGTTCTCCTTGCTCTTGCCCGCAAAGCGGTAGCGCAGGACCCAGCAGGCCTGTGCCCGCTGGGCGGCGAAGGTCGACGCCGCGAAGGTCAGCCCGCCACCGATTCCCTGGTCGACCGCACCTGCGCGCAGCCACGCCCGCAGGGTCATGTCGGACACCCGTTTTCCAGCTTCACCATCCGCATCCGCCATCAAGCGATCTCCTGTCCACAGGGCCTGGAACATGGAGTGCGCGCCCGTGTGGGGGTCCGCGAAAATCGCGGAAACCCAGTCCTGGCGCGGCTCTCCGGGGAGCTCGTGGGGGTCGCTGCCAAAAAACCGCGGCGACCCGGGCGTCTAGCCCGAAACCCCCACAGATACCCCCACAAGAGCGTGCACTGCAGTGAGATGCCGCGCGATGGCCTGAACCTGGTCTCCGCTGTAAATCAACGACTTGGCTGGTGGTTTGGGGTGGCATGACACCCCTTGAAACCTACTCGATGTTTTGCACCTG
>DAIMFR010000102.1:0-13596 GCA_036724445.1 Rubrivivax sp.
GCTTGGGAAGCTGCCGTTCTGCCATTGAACTACACCCGCGCGGCAGCGAGTTTAGCGGAACACCCCCGGCTACACTGCGGCCTCCCCACGGCTCCCGCTCGCCCGGATCATGCGCAAGCTGCTCATTTTCTGTCTGTCCTGCTTCGTGCTGCTGGCCGGCTGCGCCGGACTGCCCGGCCAGGATCCGCTGAACGTCTCGCTCGCCGGCATCGACTCGCTGCCCGGCGAGGGACTGGAGGCGCGCATGGCGGTCAAGCTGCGCGTGCAGAACCCGAACGACAGCCCGGTCGATTTCAACGGCGTGGCGCTGACGCTGGAACTGCGCGGGCTGGATTTCGCCAGCGGCGTCAGCGACGCGCAGGGCACGGTGCCGCGCTTCGGCGAGACCGTGCTGACGGTGCCGGTGACGGTCTCGGCCTATGCCATGGCCAAGCAGGCGCTGAGCTTTGCGATGGGCGACCGCGCCAAGCTCAACTGGGTGGCGCGCGGCAAGCTCGCGGGCAGCGGTTTCGGCGGCACGCGCTTCGAGACCAAAGGCGAGTTCGATCTGCCAGCGGGTTTGTCACAACCGAGCACCCCCGCCGCGCCGCGCAACTGACCGCTGCCGTCGGTGCATCGGGCCGCGATGGAGCACGACGCCGCGCCGCCGCGCGCCAGCATACGCAGCTTCGTGCTGCGCGGCGGACGCATCGGCCCCGGCCAGCAACGGGCGCTGGACGAACTGGGGCCGCGCTTCGTGCTGCCGTACCAAGCCGCGCCGCTGGACCTGCACGCCACCTTCGGCCGCGCAGCGCCGGTGGTGCTGGAGATCGGCTTCGGCATGGGCGGCGCCACCGCGCAGATCGCCGCGGCGATGCCGCACACCGACTTCCTCGGCGTCGAGGTGCATGCGCCGGGCGTCGGCGCGCTGCTCGAGCGCATCGGCGAGCTGCAGCTGAGCAACCTGCGGCTGATCCGGCACGACGCGGTCGAGGTGCTGCAGCAGATGATCCCGCCGGCCTCGCTGGCCGGCGTGCACATCTACTTTCCCGACCCCTGGCACAAGAAGCGCCACCACAAGCGCCGGCTGATCCAGCCGCCCTTCGCCGCACTGCTCGCCTCGAGGCTGGCGCCGGGCGGCTATCTGCACTGCGCCACCGACTGGCAGCCCTATGCCGAGCAGATGTTGCAGGTGCTGTCGGCCGAAGCCATGCTGTCGAACAGCGCCGCAGACTACGCGCCGCGCCCCGCCTGGCGCCCGCAGACCAAGTTCGAGGCGCGCGGCCTGAAGCTCGGCCACGGCGTGTGGGACCTGCTCTTCGTCAATCGACCCAGCTGACCCAGCCGGTCCACGCGGTGAGCAGCACCACCGCGCCGAAGACGATGCGATACCAGGCGAAGGGCACGAAGTCGTGCGTGGCGATGTAGCGCAGCAGCCAGCGCACGCACAGCCAGGCGCTGACGAAGGAGAACAGCAAGCCGACCGCGAACAGCGGCACGTCGGCCATGCTCAGCAGCGCGCGTTCCTTCAGCAGGCTGTAGGCGCCGGCGCCGATCAGCGTCGGGATCGCCAGAAAGAAGCTGAAGTCGGTGGCCGCGCGGCGGCTCAGGCCCAGCAACATGCCGCCGATGATGGTGGCGCCGGAGCGGCTGGTGCCGGGGATCATCGCCAGGCACTGCACCAGGCCGACCTTCAGCGCGTCCCAGGCCGTCATGTCGTCCACCGCATGGATGCGCACCGCGCTGGCCGGCCGGCGTTCGGCCCACAGGATGATCAGCCCGCCGGCGATGAAGGCGGACGCCACCACGGTGGGGTTGAACAGATGCGCCTTGATCGCCTTGCCGAACAGCAGCCCGAGCACCACCGCCGGCACGAAGGCGATCAGCACGTTGAGCGTGAAGCGCCGCGCCTGCGGGTCCGAGCCCAGACCCGCGGCGGTGTCGCGCAGCCGCTGCCAGTACACCAGGATCACCGCGAAGATCGCGCCGGTCTGGATGGCGATCTCGAAGACCTTGATCTTGTCGCCGGTGAAGTCGAGCAGCGAGCCGGCGAGGATCAGGTGGCCGGTGGAGGAGATCGGCAGGAACTCGGTGAGCCCTTCGACCACGCCCATGATCGCGGCCTTGCCCAGCAGCAGCATGTCCAACGCCAGTCGCCCTTCGCGGCACGCGCCGCCCCTTCCGAAGCGGCGCATGATAAGCGGGCAAACACGGCGCGCTACGGCGCCAGCAGCTCGAGCGTGATCTCCAGCCCCTCGGGCGTGACCTGCAGCACGCCGGGCTGCACGCCGGCGCGGCGCAGGCGCTCGAGCCGCTGCGGCGGCACGCGGTACAGCACCAGGTCGTCGAGCAGCCGCTCGGCCAGCGCCAAGCCGATGCGCTGCAGCGACTCGGCGCGGCGGCCGGACAGGCCCGGCGCTTCGTCGAACTGCAGGCTCTGCACCCGCGGCTGCACCAGGCGCACGCTGGCGTCGGCGCGCTCGTAGCGCAGCGCGTAGTCCAGCGCCAGCCGGCCCTGCAGGCCGCGGCCCGAGCGGCGCTCGCTGCCGCGCAGCGTCAGCTCGGTGGCGATGCGCTGCGCGGACGCGTCCAGCCGCACGCGCGGATCGGCCAGTTCCAGATCGACGCTGTCGAGCAGGCTGCGCTGCAGCGGGAAGCGCCTTTGCAGCTGCGCCTGCAGCTCGGCCTCGCTGACGACGATCGAAGCCGGCAGCAGCGCGGCGCAGCCGCCGAGCAGCGCCGCGGCCGCGGCCAGCGCCGCGGCGCGCCTGTTCATGCCATGCCTATTCATGTCTGAGGGCCTGGATCGGCAGCAGCGCCGCCGCGCGGCGCGCCGGATAGAAGCCGAAGAACACGCCCACCGCGGCCGAGAAGCCCACCGCGAGCAGGATCGACTCGGCCGACAGCAGCACCTGCCAGCCGGCGAAGCGGCCGATGGCCCAGGTGGCGGCGCTGCCGACGGCGATGCCGATGGCGCCGCCGGCCAGGCTCATCGCCACCGCCTCGATCAGGAACTGGCCGAGGATGTCGCGCGCGCGTGCGCCCACCGCCATGCGCAGCCCGATCTCGCGCGTGCGTTCGGTGACGCTGACCAGCATGATGTTCATGATGCCGATGCCGCCGACCACCAGGCTGACGCCGGCCACCGCGGCCAGCAGCAGCGACATGACGCGCGACGACTCTTGCTGGGCCTGCAGCATCTCGCTCAGGTTGCGCAGGCGGAAGTCGTCGTCGGCGCCGCTGGGCAGCCGGTGGCGCTGGCGCAGCAGCACGCTGATCTTGCCGCCGGCCTCGTCCATGCTCCGGCCCTCGCGCACCTTGACGCTGATCGCGCCTACACGCTTGATGCGCCCCGCGCTCATGCCCTCGATGCGGTGGCGGTAGGTGGACAGCGGCACCATGATGACGTCGTCCTGGTCGTAGCCCATCGAGTTCTGCCCCTTGCGCGCGAGCACGCCGATGACCTGCATCGGCAGCTTGCGCACGCGCACCACCTGGTCGACGGGATCGGCGCCGGCGAACAGCTCGCGCGCCACCGTCTGGCCCAGCAGCACCACCTTGGCCGAGCCGGCCATGTCGGCGTCCTCGAAGTTGCGCCCCGAGGCGAGCGGCCAGTCGCGCACCTCCAGGTACTCGGCGGTGGTGCCCAGCACCGAGGTGCTCCAGTTGGCGCTGCCCGCGACCACCTGCGTGCTGCTGCGCAGGCTGGCCGCCGCGGCCTGCACCTCGGGCACCTCGGCGGCGATCGCGCGCGCGTCCTCTTCGGTCAGCGTCTGGCCGGTCTGCGCGCCCAGGCGCACGCCGCCGCTGGTCATCGCGCCGGGCAGCACCAGCAGGATGTTGGTGCCCAGCGCCTTGATCTGCTGCTCGACCCGCTGGCGCGCGCCGCCGCCGATGGCGATCATCGTGATCACCGCGGCCACGCCGATGATGATGCCCAGCATCGTCAGCATGCTGCGCAGCCAGTTGGTGCCCAGGGCGCTCAGCGCCGAGGCCAGCGCGGTCAGCAGGCTCATGTCGATGCCGGCGCCGCTGACTGCGGCTGTTGCGGCCGGTCCTCGACGATGCGCCCGTCGCGCACCACGATGCGCCGGCGCGCCCACATCGCGACGTCGGCCTCGTGCGTGACCATGACGATGGTCATGCCCTGCGCGTTCAGCCCGGCCAGCAGCCGCATGATTTCGTCCGAGGTATGCGTGTCGAGCGCGCCGGTGGGCTCGTCGGCCAGGATCAGCTGCGGCTGGTTGACCAGCGCGCGCGCGATCGCCACGCGCTGCTGCTGCCCGCCCGACAGCTCGGCCGGCAGGTGCGCGGCACGCTCGCCCAGGCCGACGCGCCGCAGCGCGGCCAGCGCGCGCGCGCGGCGCTCGGCGGGCTTCACGCCCGCATAGATCAACGGCAGCGCGACGTTGTCGAGCGCGCTGGTGCGCGGCAGCAGGTTGAACTGCTGGAACACGAAACCGATGCGCCGGTTGCGCAGCGACGCCAGCGCGTCGCCGTCCATGCGCTGCACGTCCTCGCCGGCCAGCCGCAGCGTGCCGCTGCTCGGCCGGTCCAGGCAGCCGAACATGTTCATCAAGGTGCTCTTGCCCGAGCCCGACGCGCCCATGACGGCCACGAATTCACCTTCGGCGATGTCCACCGACACGCCATCGAGCGCGTGCACCACCTGCTCGCCCATGCGGTAGGTCTTGACCAGGTCGCGGGCCTCGATCAGTGCCACGGCGGCCACGCCCTTCGCGGCTCAGAACAACGGCCGCGCCGCCGGGCGTTGTGTGCCGCTGCCGGCGGTGACGACCGCGGTGATCACCGTGGCGCCCTCGACCAGCACGCGGGCCTCGGGCGCATCGGGGGCGACCAGCAGCTCGGTCATCACGCCGTCGCTGATGCCCAGGCGCACGCTGTACGCGCGCGGCTTGCCGGTGTCGTCGAGCAGGTACAGCCGCCCGCGCGCCAGCTGCCGCCCGGCCAGCTCGGCCAGCAGCTTCTGGTAGCGCGGCTGCTGCTCGGGCGCGAGCTGCTGGCCGATCAGCGCGCGCATGTCCGACAGGATCAGGTCGCGCGCCTTGGCGCGCTTGGCCTCGGGCAGGCTGCCCAGTTCGGCAAAGCGCGGGCGCTGCGCGGCGATCACCGCATCCACCTGGGCGAGCTGCGGCGGCGTCAGCTGCAGCTCGGCGATCAGCTGCTGGCGGAACTCGGCCAGCGGCCCGCCGCCCGCGCCTTCGGGCGCCGGCTGCGCCTGCGCCTGCGGCCAGATCGACCCGCCGCCGGCGCGCGGCGCGGCCGCTGCGCCGCTGGCGGCCGGCGGCGCCGAGGCGCCGCCTTCGGGCTCGATGCCGGCAATGCGCACGCGCAGCGCGGCGTTGGGCACCTTCAACACGCCGTCGCGCGTGTCGGTGATGATGCGCACGTTGGCGGTCATGCCCGGCAGCATCAGCGACGCGGGGTTGGCGAAGCTGACCACGACGGTGTAGGACACCACGTTCTGCGCGGTGACCGCCGCCTTGCGCACCTGGTGCACGACGCCGTCGAAGCTGCGGCCGGGAAAGGCGTCGATGGTGAAGCCGACCTTCTGGCCGTCGCCCACGCGCGAGATGTCGGCTTCGTCGATGGCCGCCTCGACCTGCATGTCCGACAGGTTGCGCGCGATGACGAACAGCTCCGGCGCCTGCAGGCTGGCGGCCACCGTCTGACCGACCTCGACGCTGCGCTTGATGACGATGCCGTCCACCGGCGAGCGGATCTGCGTGCGCTGCAGATCGACCCGCGCCGACATCAATTGCGCCTCGCGCTGGCGCACGATGGCCATCGCCGTCTGCGCCTGCGCGCGCGCCACCTCGACCTGCGCGCGCGCGACGTTCAGCGCCTCGGCCAGCGAGGCGCTCTTCGAGCGCGCGCTGTCCAGCTCGGCCGAGGAGATGAAGTTCTGCGCCAGCAGGTCCTGCTTGCGCCGCTCGTCGCGCTGCGCCTCGCCCAGGTCGCCCTGCGCGCGCGTCAGCTGCGCCTGCGCGCTGCGCACATTGGCCTGCGCGGTCAGCACCGAGGCGCGCGCCGCTTCCAGGTCGGCGCCGGACTGGCGCACGCGGTATTCGAAGGTCTCGGGATCCAGGCGCGCAATCAGCTGGCCTTCCTTGACTTGGCTGTTGAAGTCGACGAACAGCTCCTTGATCTGCCCCGACACCTGCGAGCTGATCTGCACCTGGCGCACCGGCGTCACCGTGCCGGTGGCCGAAACCGCGGCCTGCAGCGGGCCGCGCTCGATGCGCGCGGTGCGGAAGCCCTGCTCGGGCTCGGCCTGGCGCACGAACAGCCACCAGCCGCCGCCGGCCAGCGCGGCGGCGAACAGCGCAGCGGCGGTCCAGCTCGAGCTCTTCATTGGCCGGATTCTAGGAAAGGCGTCCACTGCCGACACTCGATTGATGCTCGATCGAGGGGCACTCGCGGCGCGATCGAGCTCATCGATTGATCCGTCGAAGCCGCTACACTACTGACTGAGCAGTCACTTATTCATGCCGCAGCCGACCTCCGCCCTCGCCTTCGCACCGCCGCGGCAACGCCGCAAGCAGGCGCGCCCGCAGGAGTTGTTGAACGCTGCGCTGGAGCTCTTCGTCGAAAAAGGCTTCAGCGCCACGCGCAGCGAGGAAGTGGCGGCGCGCGCCGGCGTGTCCAAGGGCACGCTGTACCTGTACTTCCCGAGCAAGGAAGAGCTGTTCAAGGCGGTGGTGCGCAACAACATCGCGGCGCTGATCGCCGAGGGCCAGCGCATCGCCGACCACTTCGACGGCCCCAGCACCGAACTGCTGCGGCTGCTGATGAACGCCTGGTGGCAGCGCGTCGGCGACACCGCCGCCGGCGGCATCTTCAAGATCATCTTCGCCGAGGCGCGCAACTTCCCCGAGCTGGCGCAGTTCTACACCGACGAAGTAGCGCTGCCGGGGCGCCGGCTGGTAGCCGGGCTGCTGCAACGAGGCATCGAGCGCGGCGAGTTCCGCGCGGTACCGGTGGCCGAGACCACGCAGGCGCTGATCTCGCCGATGCTGTTCCAGGCGCTGCACCGGCATTCGGTCGGCGCCTGCCCGGTGATGGAACCCGAGATGAGTCCGGCCCGACTGCTCGATGCGCAGTTCGACCTGATCCTGCACGGCCTGGCGCCGCGGCAGGCCGGCAACTCCGCAACGGCCGCGCGCACGCGGCGCGCGGCGCCATGAAGCGCCGGCACAAGCTGCTGTTGGCCATGCTGCTGCTGACGCTGGTGGCGGTGGGCGTGGGCCGCGTGCTCGGCGCCCGCCGCGCGCAGCAGGCGCAGGCCGCGCCCAAGGCGGCCGCGGTGCTGGAGTTGGCCGCGGCCGACCTGCAGACGGTGCGCCGCGCCGAGCTGACGCGCACGCTCGAGGTCTCGGGCAGCCTGATGGCGGTGAACAGCGCTTTCGTCAAGGCGCGCATCGCCGCCGAAGTCAAGAGCGTCGCGGTGCGCGAAGGCGACAGCGTGCGCGCGGGCCAGGTGCTGGCGCAGCTGGACCCGGTCGAATTCGACTGGCGGCTGCGCCAGGCCGAGCAGCAGGCGCACGCCGCGCGCGCGCAGCTCGAGATCGCGCAGCGCACGCTGCAGAACAGCCGCTCACTGGTGACGCAGGGCTTCATTTCGGCCACCGCGCTGGAAAACGCCGTCTCCACCGAAGCCGGCGCCCAGGCTACCTTGCAGGCGGCGCTGGCGGCGGTGGAGCTGGCGCGCAAGTCGCGCGCCGATGCCACGGTGCTCGCACCCATCGCAGGGCAGATCGCGCAGCGCCTGGTGCAGCCAGGCGAACGCGTGCCGGTGGACGCCAAGCTGCTGGAGATCGTCGACCTGTCGAAGCTCGAATTGCAGGCCAGCGTCGCGCCGGAGGACGCCGGGCAGTTGCGCGTCGGCGACACGGCGCGGCTCCAGGTCGACGGCATCGACGGCGCGGTGGCGGCGCGCGTGGCGCGCATCAACCCGAGCGCGCAGCCGGGCTCGCGCAGCGTCGTCGCGTACCTCGAGCTGGCGCCGCATCCGGCGCTGCGCCAGGGCCTGTTCGCGCGCGGCGCGATCGAGCTGGAACGGCGCTCCGCACTGCTGATGCCGCTCAGCGCGGTGCGCCATGACCAGGCGCAGCCCTATGCGCTCAAGCTCGACGGCAGCCGGGTGGCGCAGCGCGTGGTCGAGCTCGGCGCGCGCGGCCAGGCCGGCAGCGGCGCGGCGCAGCAGGCGGTCGAGGTGCTGCGCGGCCTGGACGACGGCGACCGCGTGCTCGCCGGCAGCCTGGGCGCGGTGCGCGACGGCGCCACGGTGCGCGTCGTCGAGCCCGCATCGGCCGCGGCCAGCGCCGCGCGCTGACGCGCCCCACGCTCCATGTGGTTCACGCGCGTCGCCATCGCCAACCCGGTCATGGCCACGATGGTCATGCTGGCCTTCGTCGTGCTCGGGCTGTTCTCGTACCAGCGGCTGAAGGTCGACCAGTTCCCCGACGTCGACTTTCCGACCGTGGTGGTGCAGATCGACTATCCCGGCGCGGCGCCGGAGATCGTCGAGCAGGAGGTGACGCGCAAGGTCGAGGAGGCGGTCAACACCATCGCCGGCATCAACCAGCTGTACTCGCGCTCCTACGAGGGCAGCTCGGTGGTCATCGTGCAGTTCAACCTGGACATGGACGGGCGCCGCGCCGCCGACGACGTGCGCGAGAAGGTGGCGGCGATCCGCCCCAATCTGCGCGAGGAGGTCAAGGAAGCGCGCGTCTCGCGCTTCGACCCGGCGAGCCGGCCGATCTACACGCTGGCGCTGACCTCGCCCGGCGGCACGCGCAGCCAGCAGGAGCTGACCACCTTCGCCGACCAGGTGGTGCGCAAGCGGCTCGAGAACGTGCGCGGCGTCGGCTCGGTGACGCTGGTCGGCGCGCGCAAGCGCGAGATCAACCTGTACCTGCGCCCGGCGGCGATGGACGCGCTGGGCATCAGCGTCGAACAGGTGCTGGCCGCCGTGCGCGCCGACAACCAGGAGCTGCCGGCGGGCACGCTGCGTACCGGCGACGCCGAAAAGGTGCTGAAGATCGACGCGCGCATCAAGCGGCCCGAGGACTTCGCGCAGATCATCGTCGCGCGCAAGAACGGCGCCCCGGTGCGCCTGGGCCAGCTCGCCGATGTCGTCGACGGACCCGAGGAGATCGACACGCTGGCGCTGTTCAACGGCCAGCGCACGCTGGTGCTGGACGTGCGCAAGTCGCAGGGCGAGAACACCATCGAGGTGGTGGACGGACTGAACGCCGCGCTCGCGCAGCTCGGGCCGCAGCTGCCGCCGGGCATGGTGCTGGACGTGGTGCGCGACAACTCGCGGCCGATCCGCGTGTCGGTGAACAACGTGCGCCAGACGCTGCTCGAAGGCGCGCTGCTGACCATCGCCATCGTCTTCCTGTTCCTGAACTCGTGGCGTTCGACGGTCATCACCGGGCTGGCGCTGCCGATCGCGCTGATCGGCACCTTCCTGTTCATGCACCTTTTCGGCTTCTCGATCAACATGGTCACGCTGATGGCCATGAGCCTGTGCGTGGGCCTGCTGATCGACGACGCCATCGTCGTGCGCGAGAACATCGTGCGCCACGTGCAAATGGGGAAAGATTCGCACGCCGCGGCGCTCGACGGCACGCAGGAGATCGGCCTGGCGGTGCTGGCCACCACGCTGTCGATCGTCGCCGTGTTCCTGCCCATCGGCTTCATGGGCGGCATCATCGGCAAGTTCTTCCACGAGTTCGGCATCACCATCGTCGCCGCCGTGCTGATCAGCATGTTCGTCAGCTTCACGCTCGACCCGATGCTGTCCAGCGTCTGGCACGACCCGGCCATCCATGCCGAAGGCACGCCGAACCCGCGCAGGAGCCTGTACGAGCGCACGCTCGGCCGCCTCACCGGCGCGGTCGACGTGTTCTCGCACCGGCTGAGCGGCGGCTACACGCGCATCCTCGACTGGTCGCTGCGCCACCGGCTGGCCACGCTGGCCACGGCCTTGGGCACGCTGGCGGCCAGCTTCGCGCTGCTGCCGCTGGTGGGCACCGAGTTCGTGCCCAAGGCCGACTTCTCCGAGACCTTCGTCAACTTCTACACCCCGGTGGGCTCGTCGCTCGAAGTCACCGAGGCCAAGACGCAGCAGGTCGAACGCATCATCCGCGAGCAGCCCGAGGTGCAGTACACGGTGGCCACGATCAACACCGGGCAGGCGCTGGGCCGCAACCAGGTGCAGATCTTCGTGCGCCTGGTCGACCGCCACCAGCGCCGGCTGAGCGTGGACCAGCTGTCGCCGCCGCTGCGCGAGCGGCTGGCCGCGGTGCCCGGCATCACCGTCACGCACGTCGGCCTGCTCGACCCGGTGGGCGGCATGAAGCCGATCCAGCTGTCGCTGCAGGGCGCAGACCTGCGCGAACTCGACCGGCTCACGGCACAGCTGATGCCGCGGTTGGCGGCCATCCCCGGCCTGGTCGACCTGGACAGCAGCTCCAAGCCGAACAAGCCCGAACTGGCGATCCGCGTCAAGCGCGATGCGGCCTCCGACGCCGGCCTGAGCGTCGGTGCGATCACCAGCGCGCTGCGCCTGCTGGTGGCCGGCGACACGCTCGGCAACTGGCGCGCCGAGGACGACCAGAACTACGACGTCAAGCTGCGGCTGAGCCCGGGCAAGCGCCACGTGGCCGCCGACATCGAACGCCTGGGGCTGAGCATCGGCAGCAACGCCGACGGCTCGGCGCGCATCGTGCGCCTGTCGCAGGTGGCCGAGGTGCGGCCGTCCAGCGGCGCCAACCAGATCAACCGCCGCGACCTGAACCGCGAAGTCGAGATCACCGCCAACGTCAGCGGGCGCGCGTCGGGCCAGGTGGCGGCTGACATCCGCGCGGTGCTCGAGGACACCGCCTTCCCGCCCGGCTACAGCTTCCGCTTCGGCGGCTCGACCAAGGACATGCAGGAGAGCTTCGTCTACGCGGTGCAGGCGCTGGCGCTGGGCGTGGTCTTCATCTACATGATCCTGGCCAGCCAGTTCCGCAGCTTCCTGCAGCCGCTGGCGCTGATGAGCTCGCTGCCGCTGACGCTGATCGGCGTGGTGCTGGCGCTGCTGCTGTTCGGCTCGACGCTGAACCTGTTCTCGATCATCGGCATCGTCATGCTGATGGGGCTGGTGACGAAGAACGCGATCCTGCTCATCGACTTCGCGATCCGCGCGCAGCGCGACGGCGTCGAGCGTACGCAGGCGCTGCTGCAGGCCGCGCGCGTGCGCCTGCGGCCGATCCTGATGACCACGCTGGCCATGATCTTCGGCATGCTGCCGCTGGCGCTGGGCCTGAGCGAAGGCTCGGAACAGCGCGCGCCGATGGGCCAGGCGGTGATCGGCGGCGTCATCACCTCGTCGCTGCTGACGCTGGTGGTGGTGCCGGTGATCTATTGCTGGCTGGACGACCTGTCGCGGTGGGCGCGCCGCCGCCGCGGCGCGGGTGCCGCACTGGCACGAACCTAGAATCCGGCCTCGCCTCATCCTCGAGCTCATCAGAGATGCACGCATGAACATCGAACAAGCCCGCTTCAACATGATCGAGCAGCAGATCCGCCCGTGGGACGTGCTCGACCCCGCCGTGCTGGCGCTGCTGGCGGTGGTCAGGCGCGAGGACTTCGTGCCCGCGCCCTACCGCGCGCTGGCCTTCACCGACACCGAGATCCCGCTGCCCGAAGGCCAGTGCATGCTGGCGCCGCGCGTCGAGGCGCGGCTGCTGCAGGAGCTGCAGTTGCAGCGTCACGAGAGCGTGCTCGAGATCGGCGCCGGCTCCGGCTTCATGGCCGCGCTGCTGGCGCACCGCTCGCGCCAGGTGCTCAGCCTGGAGATCGAGCCGGCACTGGCCCGCATGGCGCAGCACAACCTGCGCGGTGCGGGAGTGATGAACGCCGCCGTGCGCTGCGCCGACGGCATCTACGGCGCGCCCGGCGAGGCGCCCTTCGACGCGATCGTGCTGTCCGGCTCGGTGGCGGCGGTGCCGCAGACGCTGCTCGAGCAGCTGAAGATCGGCGGCCGGCTGGCGGCCATCGTCGGCGACGAGCCGGTGATGCGCGCGCGGCTGGTGCGGCGCGTCGACGACAGCTCGTGGTCGCAGGCCGATCTGTTCGACACGGTGGCGCCGCGGCTGCGCGGCTTTCCCGAGGCCGAGCGCTTCAGCTTCTGAGCCTGCGGGCACCACGAGATGACGAGCAAGCGCACGCAGGCGCCGCGGCACCGCCTCGCGCTGATGGCGCTGGCGCTGGTCTTCGGCCTGGCCGGCACGGCGCGGGCCCAGGGGCTGACGACGCTGTACGAACTGGCGCGCGCCTTCGACGCCACCTATCTGGCGGCGCGCGCGCAGGCCGACGCGGCCGAATACCGCGCCGCGCAAGCCAAGGCGCTGGGGCTGCCTTCGCTGACGGGCAACATCAGGGGGGTGGCCCGGCAGGTCGACCTGCCGCGCAGCGACTTCAACAGCAACAACGCCTTGCAGACCGAGCTGAACGGCCGTTATCCGCTGTTCAACAAGGCCAACCAGGCCTCGATGGAGCAGGCCGAGCGTTCGCTGATCGCCTCGAAGGCCGAGCTCGAGGCGGCCGAGCAGGACCTGATCATCCGCCTGACGCAGGCCTACTTCGATGTGCTGGCGGCCAAGGACGATGTCGCGCTGGCCAAGACCAACAAGGCCTACATCCTGGAGCAGCTGGCGTCGGCCAGGCGCAACTTCGAGGTCGGCACCGCCACCATCACCGACACGCGCGAGGCGCAGTCGCGAGCCGATCTGGCCACGGCGCAGGAGATCGCCGCCGAGAACGCGCTGCTCAACCGGCGCATCGCGCTGGCCTACCTGGTGGGCCGCCGCGACGTCGAGCCGCTGCCGCTGGCCACGCCGGTGGTGCTGCCGGCGGTCGAGCCGCACAACGTCGAGGAATGGGTCAGCGTGGCCGACACCGTGCATCCGCAGGTGACGCGCGCGCGCGTCGCGCTCGAGCTCGCCAGGCTGGAGATCGACAAGGCCAAGGCCGGCGAGTTGCCGACCCTCGACGCGGTGGCCACGATCGGTGCCAACCATGCCAGCGGCTCGTCGAACCAGATCATTCCCGGCACCACGCGCACCGGCTCGATCGGCCTGGAGCTGAACTGGCCGCTGTACACCGGCGGCTCGGTGCAGAACCGCATCAAGGAAACGGTGTCCCTGGAGCAGCGCTCGCGCGAGGAATTCGAGAGTGCGCGCCGCACGGTGGCGCAGAACACGCGCGTCGCCTTCTTCGGCGTGCAGTCCGGCGAGGCGCTGGTCAAGGCGCTGGAAGCCGCCGAATCGTCGAGCCGGCTGTCGCTGGAAGCCACGCAGCTGGGCTACAAGGTCGGCGTGCGCGTCAACATCGACGTGCTGAACGCGCAGACGCAGTTGTTCCAGACGCAGCGCGACCTGTTCAAGTCGCGCTACGACGTGCTCGTCAACAACCTGCGCCTGCGCCAGGCCTCGGGCCAGCTGACGCCGAACGACCTGCTCGCCGTCAACAGCCTGCTGGCCAAGCCCTAACCATTCATGATCCGGCCGGCTCGCCCCCGAGCATGAAAGCTCTGGCGGC
>DAIMFR010000103.1:0-13476 GCA_036724445.1 Rubrivivax sp.
GAGCATGCCAGTTCAACGCCCAACAAGCACTTGAGAAAAACTCTCAGACTCTCAGGCCGGCGGGCCCAGCACGCCGCAGAGGGCTCAGGCCGGCGGGCGCAACGCCCCGCCGGGTGGCGCGAGCATCGGCCGGTCCGCCGGATCGGACGGCGTCTCGACGTCCGGATTGTGGTTCTGCACCGGCGGAACCGCCTGTTGCGCACGCGGCAGCGGCGCGATGGCGGGCCGCGCCGGCATGCTGCCCGGCGGCGGCGACAGCACCGGCAGTTGCAGATCGACCTGCGCCTCCTGCCCACGCGGCCCGAGCGACGCGCCGCGCGAGCGCACCGCCTGCAGCACCAGTTCGCCGTCGACCACGGCACCGACGCGATAGGCCTTGGCCGGCTTGCCGTCGGTGGCGATCAGCGCCACGCCGGGAGCCCCGGCGCGGGCCGCGCGCGGCGCCACCACGCCGACCAGCCGGAAGCGCGGGTCGGCCTGCGCCGGCTCGGCCGCGGGCAGGCCCACCGGCACGGCATCGGTACCGAGCACGCGGCTCGCATCGCCATGGAAACCGTCGGCGGCGGAAACGAGCACCGCATGCGCCGGAGCGGCGATCGGCCGGCTCCACAGCTGCAAGGCCCAGTACACGGCGCTGGCGGCCACCGCGGCCCAGATCACGAACGCGGCAAAACGCGGCAGCATGCGCCGATTATCATGCAGGCCCCCAGCCGGAACCCGTGACATGAGACCCCGTTGCCCCCGCCGTGCCGCCCTTGTGCGCGGCTTCACGCTGATCGAGCTGATGGTGGTGCTGGTGATCATCGGCGTGCTGGCGGCGCTGATCGTGCCCAACGTGCTCGACCGCGCCGACGATGCGCGCGTCACCGCGGCGCGTACCGACGTCAACAATCTGATGCAGGCGCTGAAGCTGTACAAGCTGGACAACCAGCGCTACCCCGGCGCCGAACAGGGCCTGGACGCGCTGGTGCACCGGCCGGCGGTGGGCACGCCGCCGGCCAACTGGCGGCCGTACCTGGACAAGCTGCCGAACGATCCCTGGGGCCGGCCCTATCAATACCTGAACCCCGGGGTCAAGGGCGAGATCGATGTGTTCAGCTTCGGCGCCGATGGCGCGGCCGGCGGCGACGGCAACAACGCCGACGTCGGCTCCTGGCAGTAGCCGGCGGGACACGGTGCCCCTCGCGTTCGCCGCGGCCCCGCGCCGCGGCTTCACGCTGATCGAGCTGATGGTGGTGATCGCGCTGCTGGCCATCGCCACCGGCGTGGTCAGCTTGGCGCTGCGCGATCCGGCGCGCACGCGGCTGGACACCGAAGCGCAGCGCCTGGGCGCGCTGCTGGAGACGGCGCGCGCCGAGTCGCGCGCCTCGGGCGTGCCGGTGATTTGGGTGCCTTCGCTCGTCGACCAGGAGCGGCACTTCCGCTTCGCGCGCCTGCGCGGCACGCAGCTCGAGACCATGGACCTGCCCACGCACTGGCTCGACCCGCAGGTGCGCGCCGAAGTGCTGGGCGCGCCGACGGTGCAGCTGGGGCCGGAGCCGCTGATCGGCGCGCAGCGCATCGTGCTGCGGCTGGCCGACCAGCGCGTACTGCTGGCCACCGACGGGCTGGCGCCGTTCGCCGTCGTCGCCGACGAAGCCGGCCAATGAAGCGCCAGCACGGCTTCACGCTGGTCGAGGTGCTGGTGGCGGTGGCCATCGTCGCCATCGCGCTGGCCGCCGGGTTGCGCGCCTCGGGCGTGCTGGTCGACAACGCGCAGCGCCTGAGCGACGTGCTGGCCGCGCAGTGGTGCGCCGAAAACTATCTGACGAACCTGAAGCTGACGCGGCAGTTTCCCGGCATCGGCGAGACCGCCTTCGCCTGCGAACAGCTGGGCCGCGAGTACCAGGGCCGCGCGCTGATCGCCGGCACGCAGTACGCGGACCTGCGCCTGGCCGACGCCATCGTCAGCGACGACGCGGGCCGGCAGCTGGTGCGGCTGACGACGCTGCTCTATAGGCCCTGACATGCGGCAGCCCGCTTCGCTCCACCGCGGCTTCACCTTGGTCGAGGTGCTGGTCGCGCTGTCGATCCTGGCCGTGCTCGCCGCGATGGCCTGGCGCGGCATCGACGGCATGGTGCGCGCGCGCGACATCAGCCAGTCGCAGCTGGAGCGCAGCCTGCGCCTGGCCACGGTGATGGCGCAGTGGGACCAGGACCTGGCGGCGCTGTTCGACACGCCGGCCGTGCCGTACCTGAGCTTCGACGGCAGCACGCTGCGCATGGTGCGGCGCGCCGCCGGCGGCGTGCAGCTGGTGGCCTGGTCGCACCAGGGCACGCAGTGGCTGCGCTGGGCCGGCCCGGTGGTCACGCACGTGGCCGAACTGCAGGAAAGCTGGCTGCGCAGCCAGCAGCTGAGCGGCGGCGAGGCCGGCCAGTTGTTGCTGCTCGATGAGGTCAGCGAGGTGGAGATCCAGTTCTTCCGCGGCAACGGCTGGTCCAATCCGCAGTCCAGCGGCGATGTCGACGCTGCGGCGCCCGGCGGCCGCGCGCAGCGCGAGGCCACACTCTACGGCGTGCGGCTGGTGCTGGCCTTCGACACGCAGCAACTGACGCGCGACGTGGCCCTGTCGCTGCAGCAGCCATGACACGCCGCCGCCACGCGCAACGCGGCGCCGCCCTGCTGGTGGCGATGATCGTGCTGACGCTGGTGGCCACCCTGGCCGCCGGCATGATCTGGCAGCAGTCGCGCGCCATCGGCGTGGAAAGCGCCGAACGCGCGCGCGCGCAGGCGGCGTGGATCCTCAGCGGCGGGCTGAACCTGGGCCGCGTGCTGCTGCGCGTGGACGCGCGCACGCCCGGCGTCGACCACAAGGGCGAGGTCTGGGCCACCCCGCTGCAGGAGTCGCCGCTGTCGAGCATGCTGGCGCAGGACCGCGACAACAACGCCGACGCGGCGCCCGAAGCCTTCCTCAGCGGCAGCATCCGCGACGCGCAGGAGCGCTACAACCTGCGCAACCTGGTCGACGCCGCCACGGGCAAGCTGGTGCCGGCCGAAGTCGAAGCCTTGGCCCGGCTGTGCGAAGCCGCGGCGGTACCGTCGCCGACGGCGCAGATGCTGGCCGAGAGCCTGCAGGCGGCGTGGCGCGGGGAAAGGAGCGAAAGAAGCGGCGAAGGCAGTGACTCGCCAGCGCCAGCCCAGGGCACGGTGCCGCTGGAGCCGCAGACCCTCGACCAGCTGGTCTGGCTCGGCATCGATGCGCAGACGCTCAGGCGGCTGCAGCCCTACGTCGACCTGCTGCCGGTGCCCACCCCGCTGAACATCAACACCGCGTCGCCCGAGGTGCTGGCCGGCGTCATCGCCGGGCTCGACGTGGCCAGTGCCAAGCGCCTGGAAAGCCGACGGCCGTTCAGGACGGTCGATCAGGCTCGCCAGGAGCTGCCGGCCAGCCTGGTGCTGGACGCCAAGCGCCTGAGCGTCGGCTCGAGCTACTTCGTCATCTCCGGCAGCCTGCGCATGGACGCTCGCGTGCTGGAAGAGAGCATGCTGGTGCGCCGCGACGGGCGCCAGGTCGTGCCGCTGGCGCGCTGGCGCCAGGCGGCGCTGCCGGTGGCGCAGTGAAGCAGTGAGGCAGTGAAGCAGTGAAGCCTGGAAAATGGCGCTTAAGTCCTTGATTTGCATGGCAGCTCGATTGGTATAACCGCGACTGCGCCCGCTCCCCAGACTCGCCATGTCCGTCCTCGTGATCCTGTTGCCGCCGCGTGCGCGCCTGGCCGCGCGTGCTGCGGACGGCGCCGCGCCGGCCGGCGACGAGCTCGCCTACGTGCTCAGCCAGGACGGCCTGCAGATCAGCCGCCAGGGCCGGGCGCAGCCTTCGCTGTTGCCGCGCGCGGACAGCGTGGCGCTGCTGCTGGCCGACAGCGACCTGAGCTGGCATCGCATCACCTGCCCCAAGGCGCCCGGCTCGAAGCTGCGCGCGGCACTCGGCGGCCTGCTCGAAGAACAGCTGCTCGAGGACGACGATGCGCTGCACCTCGCGCTGGCCCCCGGCGCACGGCCGGGCGAGCCCGTGTGGGTCGCGGCGCTGCACAAGCCGTGGCTGCGCGCCGCACTCGACAAGCTCGAAGCCGCCGGGCTGGCGGTGGAGCGCGTGCTGCCGCCGAACTGGCCCGGCGACACCGCGCAGGGCCACTTCTTCGAGGCGGCCGATGGCGCCGGCGACAGCTCGCGCATCATGCTGTGCCATGCCGACGAAAGCGGCCTGCGCCTGTTGCGGCTGCAGGGCTCGCTGGCCCGCGCACTGCTGCCGCAGGCCGAGGGCCAGGCAACGCAGTGGAGCGCCGAGCCGGCCGTGGCTGCCACGGCGGAGCGCTGGCTGGGCAGCAGCGTGCGCGTGTGGACCGAGGCCGAACGCGCGCTGCAGGCGGCGCGTTCGCTGTGGAACCTGCGCCAGTTCGACCTGGCGCCGCGCCACCGCGGCCTGCGCGCGCTGCGCGATGCGCTGCGCCAGGGCCTGAGCCCCGCCTGGCGGCCCGCGCGCATCGGCCTGATCGCGCTGCTGCTGCTGCAGCTGGCCGGACTCAACGCCTGGGCCTGGCAGCAGCGCCGCGCCCTGGCCGACGCGCGCCAGGCACAGGAGCAATTGCTGCGCACCACCTTCCCGACGGTGCGCGCCGTGCTCGACGCGCCGGTGCAGATGCAGCGCGAGACCGAAGCGCTGCGCGCCGCCGCCGGCCGTGCCGGCGCGAACGATCTCGAAGCGCTGCTCGGTGCGGCGGCTGCCGCCTGGCCCGAAGGCCAGGGCCCGGCCCAGGCCTTGCGCTTCGAGCCGGGCAAGCTGACGCTGACCGCGCCGGGATGGAGCGAGCCGCAGCTGGCGCAGTTCCGCGAGCGGCTGCGCCCCGGCGGCTGGCTCGTCGAGGGCGGCGACGGCCAGCTGTCGTTGAGCCGCAACCCGGCACCGGGGGCGAGCTCGTGATCGTGCCGGACCGCCCCTATGCACGAATCCCGGCCCACGCCGTACGCAGGAGGGTCCGGTGAGCACGGCCTCGCCGCTGAAACTGCCGGCGCCCTGGACGGCGTCGCTGGGCACGCTGCGCTCGCGCTGGCGCGCGCTCGGCCGGCGCGAGCGCGCGCTGCTCGGGCTGGCGGCCGCCGTCCTCGGCGCCTTCTTGCTCTGGAGCGTGGCCATCCAGCCGGCCTGGCGCACGCTGCGCGATGCACCGGCGCAGCGCGACACGCTGGACGCCCAGTGGCAGGCGATGCAGTCCCTGGCGGCCGAGGCCCGGCAACTGCGCGATGCGCCGGCGATCAACGCCGAGCAGGCGCAGGCGGCGCTGCGCGCTGCCAGCGAGCGTCTGGGCAGCAAGGCGCAGTTGTCGCTGCAGGGCGACCGCGCGGTGCTGACGCTCAATGGCGCGAGCAGTGCGCAGTTGCGCGAATGGCTGGCCGAAGCCCGCGCTGGGGCTCGTGCCCGGCCGGTGCAGGCGCAGCTGTCGCGCGGCGCGCAGGGCTTCAGCGGCAGCGTGGTGCTCAGCCTCGGGGGCGGCGCATGAGGCCCTGGCGCCGGGCGCGCTTGACGCGCACGGCCACGCGTTGGCCGGGCAGCGGCCTTGTCGATTCGACGCTGGCGCAGGCGGCCTGGGAGCGCACGCGCAGGACCGCGGCGCGCTGGGGCTGGGCCGGTGGGGTCTGCGGCGCGCTGGCGGCGCTGGTGGTGTTTGCGCCGGCCACCTGGCTGGCCGGGGCCGTGGCCGCCGGCACGCAGCAGCGCCTGCTGCTGGCGGATGCACGCGGCACGGTGTGGAACGGCAGCGCCGTGCCGGTGCTCAGCGGCGGCGCGGAAAGCCGCAGCGCGGCGATGCTGCCCGGGCGCGGCAGTTGGCGCGTCGGCCTGCGCGGCACGGCGCTGGAACTGCGCCTGCGCCAGCCCTGCTGCATCCGCGACGAACTGGTGCTGCGGCTGCGCCCCGGCCTGGGGCGCCTGTCGGTGCAGCTGCCGCCCGGCGCGGGACCGATCGGCGAATGGCCGGCGGCCTGGCTGGCCGGGCTGGGCGCACCGTGGAACACGCTGCGGCTCGGCGGCACGCTGCGCCTGCTGAGCCCCGGGCTGACGCTGGACATGGCGGCCGGCCGCTGGGCGCTGAACGGCCAGGCCGAACTGGAGCTGAACAACGTCGAATCGCCGCTGACCACGCTCGACCGGCTGGGCAGCTACCGCCTGCAGCTGAGCGGTGCCGAAGGCCGCCCGCCGGCCTTCACGCTGAGCACGCGCGAAGGCGTGCTGCTGCTCGACGGCAGCGGCCAATGGACCGGCTCGCAGCTGCGCTTTCGCGGCCAGGCGCGCGCCGCCCCGGGCGCCGAGGGCGACCTCGACAACGTGCTGAACTTCTTCGGCCGGCGCCAGGGCGCGCTGTCCCTTATTTCGATCGGATGAGCATTCGGATGAGCATGAGATTGCGCCGACCTTCGCTGCCGGCGCGCCGCGCGCCGCGCCGCAGCCCTGCGCGGGCTGCGCTGGTGCTGGCCGTGCTGCTGGGCTGCGGCGCGCCGCTGCTGGCGCAGCGCAGCGCCGCGCCGGCACTGCGCCAGAGCGCGCCGGTGACGGTGAACTTCGTCAACGCCGACGTCGAGGCGGTGACGCGCGCCATGGCCGCGATGATCGAGCGCCAGATCGCGCTGGACCCGCGCGTCAAGGGCACGCTGACGCTGGTCAGCGACCAGCCGCTGACGGTGCGCGAGGCCTACCTGAACTACCTGTCCGCGCTGCGCGGCCTGGGCTTCACCATGGTCGAGAACAACGGCCTGCTGAAGGTGGTGCCCGAGGCCGAGGCCAAGCTGCAGACCGGCACGGTGTCGGTGGGCGCGCCCGCGGTGCGCGGCGACCAGATCGTCACGCAGATCTTCCAGCTCAACCACGAAAGCCCGAACAACCTGGTGGCGGTGCTGCGCCCGCTGATCAGCGCCAACAACACCATCAACGCCAGCCCGGGCAGCAACTCGCTGGTCATCACCGATTACGCCGACAACCTGCAGCGCATCGCCAAGATCATCGCTGCGCTCGACCATCCGGCCGGCGACACCGACGTGATCCCGCTCAAGCACGCGGTGGCCAGCGATATGGCGCCGATGGTGCAGCGCCTGGCCGAAGGCGGCGCCGCCGTGCCGGGGCAGCCGGGGCTGCCGGCCGGCGGCGGCGCGCTGACGGTGCTGGTCGACCCGCGCAGCAACGCGCTGATCCTGCGCGCGGCCAACCCGGCCAAGCTGGCGGGCGCGCGCGCCATCGTCGCCAAGCTCGACCAGCCGACGTCCAGCGGCGGGCCCGGCGGCCACATCTGGGTCGTGTACCTGAAGAACGCCGACGCAGTGAAGCTGGCGGCGGTGCTGCGCGCGGCCTTCACCGCCGGCGGCACGGGCGCCGGCGGCGGCATCGCCGGCACGGCGACGACCACGCTGCCGCGCGCGGCCGACCCGATGTCCGGCGCGGCCGCCGCGACGCCGGCGACGACGCCGGTGGCGGCCTCGGCCGGCCCGTCGACCGGCGGCTTCATCCAGGCCGACCCGTCGACGAATTCGCTGATCATCACCGCCCCCGAGCCGCTGTACCGGCAGCTGCGCAACGTCATCGACCAGCTCGACTCGCGGCGCGCGCAGATCTACATCGAGACGCTGATCGTCAAGGTCGACGCCGACAAGGCGGCCGACATCGGCATCCAGTGGCAGGCCATCTCGGGCGACCAGAACAGCTCCACCAACTACGTCGGCGGCACCAACTACACCGGCGCCGACAACATCGTCAACCTGACGGCGGCCATCAACCAGGGGCGCACCGGGCTGGCCTCGCTGGCGGTGCCGGCGGGCCTGAACTTCGGCATCCTGCAGAAGGTCGGCGACCTGTGGAACATCGGCGCGCTGGCGCGCTTCCTGGAAACCAAGGCCAACGCCAACATCCTGGCCACGCCGAACATGGTGGCGCTGGACAACGAAGAAGCCAAGATCGTCGTCGGCCAGAACGTGCCCTTCATCACCGGCTCGTTCACCACCAACACCTCGGGCTCGAACAACCCGTTCCAGACCATCGAACGCAAGGACGTGGGCCTGACGCTGCGCATCAAGTCGCAGATCGGCGAAGGCGGCACGATCCGGCTGGTCATCTACCAGGAGGACTCGCGCGTCGTGCCCTCCAGCCGCACCTCGCCGCAGGGGCTGACCACCGACAAGAGCGCGATCGAAACCACGGTGGTCGTCGACGACGGCCAGATCATGGTGCTGGGCGGGCTGCTGAAGGACGAATACGGCGGCAGCGTCAGCCAGGTGCCCTTCCTCGGCGACATCCCCGGCATCGGCGCGCTGTTCCGCTACGACAGCCGCACGCGCACCAAGAGCAACCTGATGGTCTTCCTGCGGCCGATGATCGTGCGCAACCAGGACCAGCTGAACGCCTTGTCGGTGGACCGCTACGACCTGATCCGCGCGGCCCAGCAGGGCGCCGGCCAGCCGCGGCAGAGCGTGATCATGCCGATCAACGAGGCGCCGGTGGCGCCGCCGCTGCCGGCGCAGCCGGCCGCCCCGCTGGGCAGCGGCCCGGTGCCGCCGCCGCTGTCGTGGCCCGAGCCGCTGCCGGCGCGGCCGACCCCGACTCCGACCCCGCCGCCGGCACCGGTCCCGCCCGCCGCGGCGACCCCGGCACCGGCTGTACCGCCCGAGTACGGCGCGGCGACGCCGTGGCCGGTGCGCTGAAGAGCCTGCAACGCATTCCGCCATGGCCGCCCGCCACCCGCTGCCCTACGCCTTCGCCAAGGCGAACACGCTGCTGCTCGAGGACGACGGCGCGCAGCTGCTGCTGTGGGCCGCCGAAACCACACCGGGCAGCGCGTTGTCGGAGGTGAATCGCCTCTTCGACGTTGACGCCTACGAGCGCGAACCGGCAGCGACGCTGGCGCAGCGCATCGCCGTGGCCTATGCCGGCGCCGAATCCAGCGCCGCCACCGTGGTCGGCGAGGTCGAGAGCGCAGTCGACCTGTCGCGGCTGATGCAGGACCTGCCGGCGGTCGAGGATCTGCTCGAAGCCAGCAACGACGCGCCGATCATCCGCATGCTCAACGCGCTGCTGACGCAGGCGGTGAAGGACGGCGCCAGCGACATCCACATCGAGCCCTACGAGCGCTCGAGCGCGGTGCGCTTCCGCATCGACGGCACCTTGCGCGAGGTGGTGCAGCCGAACCGCGCGCTGCACGCAGCGCTGATCAGCCGGCTGAAGATCATGGCCGAGCTGGACATCTCCGAGAAGCGGCTGCCGCAGGACGGGCGCATCAGCTTGCGCGTCGGCGGGCGGGCGATCGACGTGCGCGTCTCGACGCTGCCCAGCGCGCACGGCGAGCGCGCGGTGCTGCGGCTGCTGGACAAGAGCGAATCGCGCTTCTCGCTCGAAGGCCTGGGCATGAGCGGCGAGGTGCTGCGCGCCTTCGACCGGCTGGTGCACCAGCCGCACGGCATCGTGCTCGTCACCGGGCCCACCGGCTCGGGCAAGACGACCACGCTGTACGCATCGCTGCAGCGCATCGACACCCACGGCACGAACCTGCTGACGGTGGAGGATCCGATCGAATACGAACTGCCCGGCATCGGCCAGACGCAGGTCAACCCGAAGATCGACCTCACCTTCGCGAAGGCGCTGCGCGCCATCCTGCGCCAGGACCCGGACGTGATCATGATCGGCGAGATCCGCGACTACGAAACCGCGTCGATCGCCATCCAGGCTTCGCTCACCGGCCACCTGGTGCTGGCCACGCTGCACACCAACGACGCGCCGAGCGCGGTCACCAGGCTGACCGACATGGGCGTCGAGCCCTTCCTGCTGAGCTCGTCGCTGCTCGGCGTGCTGGCGCAGCGGCTGGTGCGCAAGCTGTGCCTGCACTGCCGGCGCCAGGACGAACAGGGACATTGGCATCCGGTCGGCTGCGCGCAGTGCCTGAACACCGGCTACAAGGGCCGCACCGGCGTCTACGAACTGATGGTCGCCGACGACGCGGTGCGCGCGCTGATCCACAACCGCGCCGCCGAGAGCGAGCTGCTCGCCGCCGCCACCGCGGCCGGCCTGCGCTCGATGCGCGGCGACGGCCAGCGCCTGATCGACGAAGGCATCACCTCGCTCGAAGAAGTGTTGAGCGTGACGCGAGACTGACCCCGCATGCCCGCGTTCAAGTACGAGGCGCTGGACGCCGCCGGCAAGTCCAGCACCGGGCTGCTGGAGGCGGAAAACGCCAAGGCCGCGCGCTCGCAACTGCGCGCGCAAGCGCTGGTGCCGCTGTCGGTGGCACCGGTGCGCGCCGGTGCGGCGGCGCAGGGCGCGGGCCCGCAGCTGTTCGCGCGCCGCGTCTTCGACAGCACCTCGCTGGCGGTGTGGACGCGGCAGCTGGCCGGGCTGGTCGGCGCCGGGCTGCCGCTGGAACGCGCGCTGACCGCGCTGGCCGACGAGGCCGAGAACCCGCGCCAGCGCGAGCTGATCGCGCACCTGAGGAGCGAGGTCAACGCCGGCGCGCCCTTCGCGCGCGCGCTGCACGGCGCGCCGCGCGAGTTCGACGAGGTCTATTGCGCGGTGGTCGCCGCCGGCGAGCACAGCGGCGCGCTCGGCCGCGTGCTGGAGAAGCTGGCCGACGATCTGGAAGAGCGCCAGGCGCTGCGCGCCAAGCTGCTCGGCGCGATGCTCTATCCGGCGATCGTCTCGTGCATCGCCATCGTCATCGTCGTCTTCCTGGTCACCTACGTGGTGCCGCAGGTGGCGTCGGTGTTCACCAGCTCCAAGCGCGCGCTGCCGGCGCTGACGGTGGCGATGCTGGCCATCAGCGCCTTCGTGCGCGGCTGGGGCTGGCTGCTGCTCGGCGCGCTGCTCGCCGTCGGCGCGGGCTTCGTGCTGCTGCGCCGCAACGACGGCTTTCGCGAGCGCAGCGATGCGGCGCTGCTGACGCTGCCGCTGGTCGGCCGGCTGGCACGCGGCTACAACGCGGCGCGTTTTTCCAGCACGCTGGCCATGCTCGCCGGCGCCGGCGTGCCGATCCTGAAGGCGCTGCAGGCGGCGGCCGAGACGCTTTCCAACCGCGCCATGCGCGCCGACGCGATGGACGCGCTGGTGCAGGTGCGCGAAGGCGCGCCGCTGGCATCGGCGATGGCCGCGAAGAAGCGCTTCCCGGGGCTGCTGGCGATGTTCGCGCGCCTGGGCGAACAGACCGGCCAGCTGCCGGTGATGCTCGGCCGCGCGGCGGCGCAGCTCGGCGCCGAGGTGCAGCGCCGCGCGCTGGCGCTGGCCACGATCCTGGAGCCGCTGCTGATCGTGGCCATGGGCGTGGTCGTGATGCTCATCGTGCTGGCCGTGCTGCTGCCGATCATCCAGCTGAACACCTGGGTCCGATGAGCCGCCAGCACTCGCGCGCCGCGGCTGCTGCCCGCCGCGGCCGCGCAGAAATGCCGCGATGGCAGGTCAATTCCCGATCTGGCCGGGGCACGTTGTTTGCTTGAATGCATCCAAGCGTTCAGCGGAGGTGTCCCATGGGCAGCGGCAGCGAACTGGTTCCGGTGGCGGGCGCGCAAGCGCAGGCGCGCATCCCGATCGCGCAGATGCGCACGGTGTACCGCGTCGACGAGGTCGAGAAGCGGCTGGACAAGCTGCCGGCGCGCGAACACGAAACGCTGCGCGCGACCTACGAGCGCATGCTCGAAAAAGGGCCCGAACGCTTCCAGGTCAAGCCTTCGGGGCTGCCGGCGATGGAGCACCTGTACGACGAGCTGCCCAACTTCGGCGAGGTGCTCGGCGACCTGAAGCGCCAGCTCGCACTGTGCAGCGACAGCCGTGACGGGCTGGAGCTGGCGCCGATGCTGCTGCTCGGCCCGCCGGGCATCGGCAAGACGCATTTCGCGCGCCGCGTGGCGCAGCTGCTGGGCACCGGCATGGGCTTCGTGTCGATGAGTTCGCTCACCGCCGGCTGGGTGCTCAGCGGCGCGTCCAGCCAGTGGAAGGGCGCGCGGCCGGGCAAGATCTTCGAGACGCTGGTCGACGGCGCTTACGCGAATCCGGTGATGGTCGTCGACGAGATCGACAAGGCGCGCGCCGAACACGCCTACGACCCGCTGGGCGCGCTGTACGCGCTGCTCGAACACGACACCGCCGGCAGCTTCACCGACGAATTCGCCGAAGTGTCGATCGACGCCAGCCAGCTGATCTGGGTGGCCACGGCCAACGACGAGCGTTCGATTCCCGAGCCGATCCTGAACCGCATGCACGTGTTCGAGGTGCAGGCACCGGACCGCGACGCGGCGCGCACCATCGCGCTGCGCCTGTACCGCGGCATCCGCGCCGAGCACGACTGGGGCCGGCGCTTCGACGACGAGCCGCCGGAAGCCGTGCTCGAACGCCTGGGCCGCATGGCGCCGCGCGAGATGCGGCGCGCGTGGATGACGGCCTTCGGCAACGCGCGGCTCGAAGGCCGCGCCACGCTGTCGCTGGACGACCTGCCCGAGGCCAACCCGCGGCGCGCGCCGATCGGCTTCACCGACTGACGTAGCATGGCCCGGCCGCAGCCCCGCGGCTGCCGGAGCCGCCATGTCCGTTGCCGCCCATGTCGTGATCGCGCTGGTCGCCGGCCCGGCGCTGCTGCTCGCCTCCTGAGGCCGATGGCTGCCACGCTCGAAGGCCAGCTCGTCGTCGCGATCGCCTCGCGCGCGCTGTTCGATTTCGAGGAAGAGAACCTGCTCTTCGAGGCCGGCGACGACCGCGCCTACATGCAACTGCAGCTGCAGCGGCTGGAGCAGCCGGCGCCGCCGGGCGTGGCCTTCTCGCTGGTGCGCAAGCTGCTGGCCTTCAACGACGCAGGCGCGCCGCGCGTCGAGGTGGTCATGCTGTCGCGCAACGACCCGGTGTCGGGCCTGCGCGTGTTCCGCTCGGCGCGGCACTACGGGCTGGCGGTGGAGCGCGGCGTGTTCACGCGCGGCCGGCCGCCGTGGCGCTACCTGATGCCGCTGCGCGCCAACCTGTTCCTGTCCGCCAACGAGGCCGACGTGCGCGCCGCGCTGGCGGCCGGCGTGCCCGCGGCGCGCGTCGCGCCGCATGCGGCGCGTGCCTCCGACGCGCATCCGCACGAAGTGCGCATCGCCTTCGACGGCGACGCCGTGCTGTTCAGCGACGAGGCCGAGCGCGTCTACCAGCGCGACGGCCTCGACGCCTTCCATGCGCACGAGGCCGAGCACGTGGCGCGCCCGCTGCCGGCCGGCCCCTTCAAGCCGCTGCTGCTGGCGCTGCAGCGGCTGCAGCAGGAGCCGGACGGCGCGATGCGCATCCGCACCGCGCTGGTCACCGCGCGCAGCGCGCCGGCGCACGAGCGCGCGGTGCGCACGCTGATGGACTGGCACATCGAGGTCGACGAGGCGATGTTCCTCGGCGGCCTGCCCAAGGGCGAGTTCCTGCGCGAGTTCGAGCCCGACTTCTTCTTCGACGACCAGACCGG
>DAIMFR010000104.1:0-13447 GCA_036724445.1 Rubrivivax sp.
CTTCAGGAAAGCCTCGCCCAGGTGCGTGGCGTCCAGCCACACGTGGTCCAGGCCGTGCTTCTTCATCTCGAAGTCGATCGCGCGGGCGACGATGTCGCGCGGCGCCAGTTCCATGCGTGCGTCGTGCGCGCTCATGAAGCGCGTGCCCCCGGGGTCCCCCGGTCCGGTGGACGGCAGCTTCAGCTGCCCGCCTTCGCCGCGCAGCGCTTCGGTGATGAGGAAGCTGCGCTCCTGCGGGTGATACAGGCAGGTCGGGTGGAACTGGATGAACTCCATGTTGCCGACGCGGCAGCCGGCGCGCCAGGCCATCGCGATGCCGTCGCCGGTGGCGGTGTCGGGGTTGCTGGTGTAGCGGTAGACCTTGCCGACGCCGCCGGTGGCCAGCACCACCGCCGAGGCGCGCAGCGTCTCCACGCGCTGGCGGTCCATGTCCAGCGCATACACGCCATGGCAGCGCGGCGGCACCTCTGCGGCCGCGCCCTCGAGGTGGCGGGTGGTGATCAGGTCCACCGCCATCCAGCGCTCGCGCAGGCTGATGTTCGGATGCGCGCGCGCCTTGGCCAGCAGCGCGTCGTGGATCGCCTTGCCGGTGGCATCGGCCGCATGGGCGATGCGCCGTACCGCATGGCCGCCTTCGCGCGTCAGGTGCAGGCCCAGCGGGCCGCTCGGGTCGGCCGAGAACGGCACGCCCTGCGCCACCAGCCATCCGATCGCCTGCGCACTGTGCTCGGCGATGAAGCGCGCGGTGTGCTCGTCCACCAGCCCGGCGCCGGCATCCTGCGTATCGCGCACGTGCGAATCGACGCTGTCGTCGTCGCCCAGCACGCCGACGATGCCGCCCTGCGCCCAGGCGGTGGCGCCCTCGTCGAGCCGGCGCTTGGCCAGCACCACCACCGGGCGCTGCTCGGCCACGCGCAGCGCGACCGCCAGCCCGGCCAGCCCGGCGCCGACCACGACGACCGGCGCCGGTTCGGGCAGCAAAGGTGTTTCGGCCATCGACGATGCTCGAGTCAGTGCGGCGGCCATTCTAAGTAGCCGGTGCCGCCACCCCGCCGCCGCCCTGCAGCGCGCAGCATTGCACGTTCGTGGCCGCAGCGCCCGTGCGCTACGCACGGGCGGGCGTACCTGCCGCGGCACACCCCCCTCTAAACTGGTGCTCACCTCCAAGGCCGCGGGTCCGCCATGTCACACCTCGTTCAAGACCGCCATGCGCAGGCCGCTGCGGAACGCGACACCGAACTGCTGGCTCCGGCGACCCAGATCGTCGGCGACAAGGACGCCTACCTGGGCAACGCCGCCAGCGACATCGGCCGGCGCATTGCCGAGGACCAGCTCGAGCTGTTCGTCGTCTGCCAGCCGGCCGAGGCGATGCTGCAGCAGTTCGCACAGCTGACGCCGGATTTCATCGCCGTCCACGACATCGGCACGGCGATCTCGGCACGGCTGCTGGCCGCGGTGGCCGCAGCCTCCTCGCGCAAGCTGCAGAAGCTGGTGATCCGGCGCCAGGGCTACGGCGTCGCGCTGGCGACGCTGCAGTTCGCCGAGCTGCCGCTGTCGCCGGGGCGCATGCTGCGCGTCTACACGACGCAGATCGACGCCGACATGCAGACGCGCCGCCAGCTGGCGCAGGTGCTGCTGGCGCACAGCCGGCTGGCCGTGCTCATCGTCGGCGAGTTGCCTGCGCATGCGCTGGACAGCAGTCTGCAGCCGCTGCGCGAGGCCATCGCCGCCGGCCCCTGGCCGAACCGGCAGATGCTGCTGGTGCCGCTGGGCTCGGCCGCGGCGCTGCCGGCGCAGGCCGCGGCGCTGGCCGGACACAGCGGCCTGATGGTGCGCACCACGCCGCAGGTCGCGCGCCCGGCGGAGGCCTGGTCGTACATCAGCGGCGCCTGGAATCGTCTGAACAGCCACGCCCCCCCGGCGCCCTCCGTGCCGCCCGCGTCACAGGCATCGCTGGCGGCGGCCCGCGCCGCGATGCAGCCGCTGGCGTTGACCCCGATGCCCGCGGTCGGCGCGCCCCCGGCAGCGGCAGCGGCAGACGCCGCCCCTGGCAGCGCCGGCAACGAAGCGTGGAGCAAATACGTGCGCCGCTGTGCGGCGATCAACGGGCTGCTCGCATGCTGCGTGTTCGACCTCGACACGCAGCGCTCGCTGGCGCATTCGGGTGCGCCGCGCATGGCCGACCGTCTGGCGGCCAAGGGCACGATGCTGCACGCGATGATCAGCGACAGCGCCCAGGTGCTGGGCCTGGGCGCGTCCGAAGCCGATGCGGCGATCACGCTGCAGCACCATCACCTGCTGCTGCGGCCGATGCCCGGCCATGCGCGCATCGCGCTGCACATGGTGCTCGACCGGCAGCACGGCGACATCGCCCTGGCGCGCACGCAACTGCAGCAGATCGACCAGGCGGTATTCGGTCGCGGCGGTCACGGCTCGGCTTGATCCGCCCCCCGGAGCGCGGGATGTGCATCAGAGAGTGACCCGGCAGCCTTTCGCTGCGCGAGTGCGAGGTGCATTCGCAACCCTCGAGGCGAAAGCAACCCATGAAAGGAAGTCTCACCGGCCTGGCTGCGGCCCTGCTGCTGTGCGGTGCATCAGCGGCGTCCCATGCGGCCACCGTGGAGCTGAACGGCTGGACCTTCGGCAACGGCAACACGGTCCACACCGCCACGCCTGCATTCAACGGCCAGGGCGGCGGCTTCAGCGGCACGCTGGCCGGCACCGGCACGCCCTTCGACGGCAGCATCGACAGCTGCTGCGTCGAGCTGACGCAGACCTTCAACTTCAATACCAGCTACGCAAACTACAGTCTCGTGTCGTCGAGCGGCTACTTCGGCAGCAGCACGGCGGCGGCGCTGAACAAGCTGCTCAGCTGCGCCAACCCCTTGATCGCGGGCGCGGCGGCGGCAAGCCGGGACGACTACTCCACCTCATTGCAGCTGGCCATATGGAACACCGTCTACGACCATGACGACACCTTGTCGGGCGGCCTGCTCGAGGACACCGGCGCCTTTGCCGGCAAGGCCACCGAATTCCTCACCGGCGCCAAGAACGGCCTCGGCGCGCTGGATCTGTAGGCGCTGAAGCCGGACACCGCGCAGGACCAGCTGATCTGGCGACCGCAACCCCGCAGCCAGGACGTGCCCGAGCCGGCCAGCCTGGCGCTGGTGGCCGCGGCCTTCGGCGGGCTCGGCCTGACGTCGCGCCGCCGCAAGTCGCGCCGCGCCTGATGGCGGGCGCGGCCGCCGGCAGTGCCGGCGGCCGGGTCGATCAGTGCACCACGCGCGAGAAGACGAACTCGCCGTTCTCCACGTCGACCGGGATCACGTCCTTCGGGCCGAACTTGCCCTGCAGGATCAGCTTGGACACGGGGTTCTCGATGCGCTGCTGGATCGCGCGCTTCAACGGCCGGGCACCGAACACCGGATCGAAGCCGACCTTGGCCAGCTCTTCCAGCGCCGCGCCCGACACGTCGAGCTTCATCTCCAGCTTCTCGAGCCGCGCTTCCAGCACCTTCAGCTGGATCTTGGCGATCTCCGCGATGTGCTCGCGGCCCAGTGCGTGGAACACCACCGTCTCGTCGATGCGGTTCAGGAACTCGGGCCGGAAGTGCTGCTTGACCTCGGCCATCACCGCCTCGCGGATCAGCTCGCTGTCCTGGCCGGCCATCTGCATGATCATGTGGCTGCCCAAGTTGCTGGTCATGACGATGACGGCGTTCTTGAAGTCCACGGTGCGGCCCTGGCCGTCGGTCAGGCGGCCATCGTCCAGCACCTGCAGCAGCACGTTGAACACGTCCGGGTGCGCCTTCTCGACCTCGTCGAGAAGCAGCACGCAGTAGGGCTTGCGCCGCACCGCCTCGGTCAGCGCCCCGCCCTCGTCGTAGCCGATGTAGCCCGGCGGCGCGCCGATCAGCCGGCTCACCGAGTGCTTCTCCATGAATTCGCTCATGTCGACGCGGATCATGTGCTCCTCGCTGTCGAACAGGAAGCCGGCCAGCGCCTTGCACAGCTCGGTCTTGCCGACGCCGGTCGGGCCGAGGAACAGGAACGATCCGGTCGGCCGGTTCGGGTCGGACAGGCCGGCGCGGCTGCGGCGGATGGCGTCGGCCACGGCGACGATGGCCTCGTCCTGGCCGACCACGCGCTCGTGCAGCTTGTCTTCCATGTGCAGCAGCTTGTCGCGCTCGCCCTGCATCAGCTTGGACACCGGGATGCCGGTGGCACGCGACACCACTTCGGCGATCTCCTCGGCGCCGACCGTGGTACGCAGCAGCTGCGGCTTGCCTTCGCCCTTCCTGCCGGTCTCCTTGGCCTGAGCCTCCTTGAGGCGCTTCTCGATCGCCGGCAGCCGCCCGTACTGCAGTTCCGCCACCTGGTCGAACTGCCCCTTGCGCGTCAGCTCGTCGATCTTCAGGCGCAACTGGTCGCGTTCCTTCATCAGCTCTTCCGAGCCCTGGGACGCCGCCTTCTCCGATTTCCAGACTTCCTCCAGGTCAGCGTATTCGCGCTGCAGCCGGGCGATCTCGTCCTCCAGCAGCGACAAGCGCTTCTGCGAGGCCTCGTCCTGCTCCTTTCGGACCGCTTCGCGCTCGATCTGCAGCTGGATCAACCGCCGGTCGAGCTTGTCCATGACCTCGGGCTTGGAGTCGATCTCGATCTTGATCTTGGCCGCCGCCTCGTCGATCAGGTCGATCGCCTTGTCGGGCAGGAAGCGGTCGGTGATGTAGCGGTGGCTCAGCTCGGCCGCAGCGACGATCGCCGGGTCGGTGATTTCCACGCCGTGGTGCACCTCGTACTTCTCCTGCAGACCGCGCAGGATGGCCACCGTGGCTTCGACGCTGGGCTCGTCGACCAGCACCTTCTGGAAGCGGCGCTCGAGCGCGGCGTCCTTCTCCACGTACTTGCGGTATTCGTCGAGCGTGGTCGCGCCGATGCAGTGCAGCTCGCCGCGCGCCAGCGCGGGCTTGAGCATGTTGCCGGCGTCGATCGCGCCTTCGGCCTTGCCGGCACCGACCATGGTGTGCAGCTCGTCGATGAACAGGATGATGCGGCCCTCGTCGGCGGCCACTTCCTTCAGCACCGCCTTGAGCCGCTCCTCGAACTCGCCGCGGTACTTGGCGCCGGCCAGCAGGCCGGCCATGTCCAGCACCAGCACGCGCTTGTCCTTCAGGCTTTCGGGCACCTCGCCGTTGACGATGCGCTGCGCCAGGCCTTCGACGATGGCCGTCTTGCCGACACCGGGCTCGCCGATCAGCACCGGGTTGTTCTTGGTGCGGCGCTGCAGCACCTGGATCGCGCGGCGGATCTCGTCGTCGCGGCCGATCACCGGGTCGAGCTTGCCGGAACGGGCGCGCTCGGTCAGGTCCAGCGTGTATTTCTTCAGCGCCTCGCGCTGGCCTTCGGCTTCGGCCGAATCCACCTTCTGGCCGCCGCGCACGGCTTCGATCGCCGCGCTCAGCGCCTTGCGCGTCAGCCCGTGGCCGCGCACGATGCCGCCGATGTCGCTCTTGGCGTCGGCCAGCGCAAGCAGGTACATCTCGCTGGCGATGAACTGGTCGCCGCGCTTGCCGGCCTCCTTCTCGGCCGCCTGCAGCAGTTGCGCCAGATCGCGGCCGACCTGCACTTGACCGCCGCCCTGCACGCTGGGCAGGCCGTTGATCAGCGTATCCATCGCGCTGCGCAGCGCCGCGGTGTCGGCGCCGGCGCGGTCGAGCAGCGCCTTCGGCCCGTCGGGCTGCTCGAGCATCGCCGCCAGCAGGTGCGCGGGCTCGATGTACGGGTTGTCGCGAGCGACCGCCAGACTCTGGGCTTCGGCCAGGGCCTGCTGGAACGCGGTGGTCAGTTTGTCCAGACGCATGGGAAAACTCCTTCGTTTGCAGGGGCATTTTGGGCATGCCGCCGCTTTTTCAAGGAGCGCCGCCCGGCAAACGGCCGATCAGGCGCGGGCAGCGCAGCGCCGCGCCCAGAGCCGGGGAGCTACTTCGGCGCCGCCGGCGTGAAGCCGCCCTGCACGCCGAGCGCACCGCCGGTGCCCAGCCCGCCCTTGACCGACTGCGCCCGGTAGTTGCGCACCACCTTGACCAGCTGGTTGTAGCTGTCGGCGAAGGCGGCGATGATGATCTTGCCCTCGGGCGTGCTCGAATAGCCGCCGGCCGCGCCGCCGGCGGCCCAGCCGTAGCTGGCGCCGAAGAGCGCGAAGTCGGTGTTCTTGGCCGTGCCCTCGGCCGCCGCCAACTGCACGCCGGAGCGGTTGTCGATCATCAGCAGCGTGGTCGAGGCCTCGTTGGTCTTGAGGCCGCCAGCCAGCGCGCCGATCACGCCCAGGTGGCGGCTCAGGCCGCCGAGCGCCCCGCCGATGCCGCCGGTGTTCTGGCTGAACTGGATGCTCGGGCTCATCGTGTAGTCGGCCGCGACCATCTGCCCGGCGCCCATGTTGCTGCCCTGGCGCATCTCGCCCGAGCGCTGCAGCTGGCGCTCCATCTGCATGTTCTGCATCGCCGCGCCGCGTTCAACGACGACGAAGCAGTTCGACTGCTGGATCATCATGCGCAGCACCGGCACGGTGGAACCGAGCTTGTAGGCCATCAGCGTCTGATACCACGGCGCGCTCTGGTCCTCGACCACGCCGATCGTGCCCAGCGCCTGGTCGCAGCGCTCCAGCGTGCTGTTGCCGCCTTCGGAGGTGGCACCGCCGGCCGCGCCGGTGACCGCCCCCTTGCTGCCGCCGCCGATTTCCTGCGCCGCGGCGCCAGCGGCCCAGCACAGCAGCGCGGCGGCGATGCCTGCCTGCAGCGCCGGCGGCTTGCTCGAACGGCCGGAAGGCGATGTCTTGCGCATGGTGAACCTCCTGTACTGATGAGCGGCCGGGGCGGCCGGTGCGGCCATCTTAAGGCGGCGCAGCGCCCGGCACACTCCCGCAAAAGGGGGTCGTTCGAGCTATTCGATGCGCTCGTCGTCCTCACCGCCGGCGTACAGGCATTCGCGGCCCAGCCGGTCCAGGCACAACTCAGCGGTCCACGGCAGCATCAGCGAGCCGCAGCGCGAATCGCGGTACAGCCGCTCCAGCGGCAGCGACTTCAGCATCGCCTGGCCGCCGCAGGTGCGCAGCGCCAGCGCGCAGATGGCCTGGGCGTTTTCCATCACCGTGAAGTGCGCGGCATACAGGCGCTGGCGCGTCTGGTCATCGGGGTCGATGCCCGCGTCGCGCAGGCTGCCCAGGAACAGCGCGCGCGTCTGTTCGAGCTGGATGCGCATCTGCGCCACCGCCGCCTGCTTGGTCGGGTACATGCGGCGCTTGACCGGCGACATGCCGGGCAACTCGGCGCGCAGGTACATGACCGTGAAGTCGTAGGCCGCCTGCGCGATGCCCATGTAGGCCGGCGACTGCGCGGCGTACACGTGCGGATAACGTTGCGTCACCTGGTGGTACAGGCCTTCGGGCAGCAGCCGCGCGCTGTCGGGCACGAACACGTCCTGCAGCAGCAGGTTGCGGCTGACCGTGCCGCGCATGCCCAGCGGGTCCCAATCGCCGCAGACCTGCAGCCCCGGCGCATCGGCCGGCACCGCCAGATACAGCGCGTCGGCCAGCGTGGCGCCGGCGTGGTCGGGCGTGCACAGCACGGCGTAGTGGTCGGCCGCGCCCGCCAGCGACACGAAGATCTTGCGGCCGCTGATGCGATAGCCGCCGTCGACGCGGTGCGCCAACGTGGCCCACGGCGCCTTGCCGGCCGCGGCGGCGCCGCCCTCGGAAAAGGGCTGTGCGTACAGCCTGTCTTCGGCGACGATGCGCTCGAAATGCAGGGCGCGATGGCGCTCGTGTTCGGCGCGCTGCGCCGGGCTCATGTCCAGCAGGTCGGCAATCAGCCCCATGCCCAAACAGGCCGAGACGTGCATGTTGAACGACAGCGCGGTGGCCGCGCAGTGCCGGCCCAGCTCGGCGATGACCAGCGCGCAGGTGGCGAAATCCGCGCCCAGCCCGCCGTAGGCCGCGGGCACGCCCAGGCCCAGCAGGCCGGCACGGCGCAGGTCGTCGAAGCTGTCGAAGGGGAAGCTGGCCTCGCGGTCGTGGCGCGCGGCGTGCGGCGCCAGGCTGCTGCGCCCGAGCTCGGCGGCGCGCGCCACCAGGTCGCGCTGCACCGCGCTCAGCGCGTCGCCGCTGCCGGCGATGTGCAGCGGCACGTAGCGGGACGCCACGCCGGCGGCAGCGGGCTGCGTCATGGTTTGCTCCTCAAAGAATCTCGCCCAGCATCCGGTAGTGGCCGGACTGGAACACCAGCGGCGTCAGCGGCGCCTCGCTGACGCGCAGCACGCGGCCGATGAACAGCACGTGGTCGCCGGCCGTCTGCGCCGACACCTGCTCGCATTCGAAGACCGCCGCACAGCCGGCCAGCACCGGCGCGGCGCCGAGCCCCTCGGACCACAGGCCTTCGGCGAACTTGTCCGGCAGCGGCGAGGCGAAGCGCCGCGACAGATCGACCTGGTTCTCGGCCAGCACGTTGACGGCGAAGTACGGCGCTGCGGTGAAGGCCTGCAGATTCGGGCTGGCGCTGCGCAGCGACCACAGCACCAGCGCCGGCTGCAGCGACAGCGCGCTGAAGGAATTGGCGGTCAGGCCGACCGGGCCGCCGTCCGCGGCGCGGCAGGCGACGATGGTCACGCCGGTGGCGAAGCGCCCCAGCGCCGCACGCAGCACCAGCGTCGACAGCTCGGCATCGACGGCGTGCTGGTTCATCGAGCGCTCAAGCGCGCAGCAGCAGCCGTGCCAGCGCGAAGCCGGCCGCGGCGCAGACCAGCGAACCCAGCACGTGGCCGGCGGTGTGCAGCAGGGCCAGCGCGCCGGCGCCGCGCTGCAGCAGGTGCAGCGATTCACCGGAAAAGGCCGAGAAGGTGGTCAGCCCGCCGAGCAGGCCGGTGATGACGAAGGCCCGCGGCAGCGCGAGCGGCCAGTGCTCGAAACCGGCCAGCGCCATGCCGATGAGCAGGCCGCCGGCGCAATTCACCAGCAGCGTGCCCAGCGGAAAACCCTGCCAGAGCGGGTTCACCCACAGCCCGACGGCCCAGCGCAGCACGCCGCCGATCGCCGAGCCGAGCGCCACGGCGAGCAGCGTCGACCAGGGATAGGTGGCGGCGGTCAAGCGCCCGCCTCGCGTCCGGTGTTCATGAAACGTTGCCCGAACGCAGGCCCCAGCGCTCGAGCGCGGCGTCGTCATCGCTGCGCGCATCGACCCAGCGCGCGCCTTCGGCGGTGTTCTCCTTCTTCCAGAACGGCGCCTGCGTCTTCAGGTAGTCCATCAGGAACTCGCAGGCCTGGAACGCCTGGCCGCGATGCGCCGCGCTGACCGCGACGAGCACGATCTGCTCGCCGGGCTGCAGCACGCCGACGCGGTGCACGACACGTGCGGCACGGATGTCGAAGCGCTGCTGCGCGGCGTCGATCATCGCCTCGATGGCGGCTTCGGTCATGCCCGGGTAGTGCTCCAGCTCCATGCTGCGCAGCGCCCGGCCGCCGCTGTGCTCGCGCACCGTGCCGACGAAGCTGACCACCGCGCCGACGCCGCCGTCGCCGGCGCGCAGCGCGGCGGTCTCCACCGACAGGTCGAAGTCGGCATGTTGCACCGACACGCGCGCGGCCATGCTCAGCCCCCGGTGACCGGCGGGAAGAAGGCCACCTCGGCGCCGTCGGCCAGCGGCGTGTCTTCACCGCACATGCGCTGATCCAGCGCGCAGCGCACCGCCCGCCCGCGCGCGAGCACTTCCGCATGGCGCGGGCTGCCGGCGGCCAGCGTGTCGCGCAGCGCGCCCAGCGTGCTGCCGGCGGGCATGTCGACGGCCTGCTGCGTACCCAACGCCTCGCGCAGCGACGCGAAATAGCGGACCTGGATCTTCATCGCGCGATCAGTTCGGAAAGGGGAAGGAAGCGTAGCGTATCGCCGCGCTCGATGACCTGGCCCGGCGCGTTGTCCACCAGACCGTCGGCCCATGCCACCGAGCTCAGCACCGCCGAACTCTGGTTGGGAAACAGCGACAGCCCGCCTTCGGCATTCAGCCGCACGCGCAGGAACTCGCGGCGCTTGTCCGCCTTCGGCCACGCGAAATCGGCGCGCAGCGGCAAGCCGGGCGGCAGTGCGGCGTCCATGCCCTGCAGCGCACGCAGCAGCGGCGCCACGCACAGCACGAAGGTGGCGAAGCTGGACACCGGATTGCCGGGCAGGCCGACGAACAGCGCCTCGGAGCCGTCGGTGCCGCGCACCGCGCCAAAGGCCAGCGGCTTGCCCGGCTTGATGGCCACCTGCCACAGATCGAGCCGCCCTTCGGCCTGCACCGCCGGCTTCAGGTGATCCTCCTCGCCGACCGACACGCCGCCGCTGCTGAGGATCAGGTCGTGCCCCTGCGCGGCCTGGCGCAGCGCGTCGCGCGTGGCCTGCAGCCGGTCGGGCACGATGCCGAAGTCGGTGCAGTCGCAGCCGCCGGCCTGCAGCAGCGCGCGCAGCAGGAAGCGGTTGGAGTTGTAGATCGCACCCGGCTTCAGCGGCTGGCCGGGCATCAGCAGTTCGTCGCCGGTGCACAGCAGTGCCACGCGCGGCTGGCGCAGCACCTGCAGCACGGCGGCGCCGACGCCGGCGGCCAGGCCCAGCGCCTGCGGCGTCAGCCGCGCGCCGCGCGCCAACACCACGTCGCCGGCACGCACGTCCTCGCCGCGCTGTCGGATCCAGTCGCCCGGCGCCGGTGCAGCCAGCACGCGCACCGCGCCCAGGCCTTCGCCGGGCAGGGCTTCGGCCTGCTCCTGCATCAGCACGGCGTCGGCGCCCGGCGGCAGCTGGGCGCCGGTGAAGATGCGCGCGGCGCTGCCCGGCGCCAGCGGCTGGCCGACCGTGCCGGCCGGAATGCGTTGCGACACCGGCAGCAGCGCGCCGGCCACGGCCTCGGCGGTGCGCAGCGCATAGCCGTCCATCGCGCTGTTGTCGGCGCCGGGCACGTCGATCGCCGAGTGCACCTCGGCCGCCAGCACGCGTCCCAGGCCGTCGAAGGTGGAGACGGTTTCGGTGTCGGTGATCGCGCGACCCGCCGCGCCCTGCACCAGGCGTGCCAGCGCCTCGTCCAGGCTGAGCAGCGGCGGCCTGTCGCTCATAAGGCAACCTTCGCGCTCGAGCGCTCCGGTGTGAGCGCTTTGGAGCGGCCACGCGCGCTCACGTGTGGTCCCGGATGTAGGCCTTGACCTGCTCGGCATCCACCGGCAGCACCTGCATGCGCCGCGGCAAGGATTCGATGCCTTGCAGTGCCGGCGGCCGCGGCGGCTCGATGCCCAGCGCCTCGCGGATGGTTTCGGCGAACTTGGCCGGCAGCGCGGTTTCCAGCACCAGCATGGGCACGCCGTCGCGCTTGTGCTCGCGCGCCACCTTCAGCCCGTCGGCGGTGTGGGTGTCGATCAGCGTGCCGAAGCGCTGCCAGGTGTCGCGGATGGTGGCCAGGCGATCGGCATGCACGCTCTTGCCCGAGCTGAAACCAAACTCCGCGACGCGCGCGAATTCGGCCTCGCTGACCTGGAAGCCGCCGTCGCGCGCCAGACCGGCGCCGAACAGCGCTGCGGTGCGCTGCGCATCGCGTCCCACCAGGTCGAAGACGAAGCGCTCGAAATTGCTCGCCTTGCTGATGTCCATCGACGGGCTCGAGGTCTCGAAGGTCTCGCTGCCCGAGCGCACGCGGTAGCGGCCGGTGCGGAAGAACTCGTCGAGCACGTCGTTCTCGTTGGTCGCGGCCACCAGCCGGCCGATCGGCAGGCCCATCGAACGCGCCACGTGCCCGGCGCAGATGTTGCCGAAGTTGCCCGAGGGCACGCTGAAGTCCACCACCTCGGCTTCGGTCTTCGTCGCGCGGAACCAGCCGTAGAAGTAGTACACCACCTGCGCCAGCAGCCGCGCCCAGTTGATCGAATTCACCGTGCCGATGTGGTGGCGCTGCTTGAAGCCCAGGTCGTTGGACACGGCCTTGACGATGTCCTGGCAGTCGTCGAACACGCCTTCGATGGCGATGTTGTGGATGTTCGGGTCCTGCAGACTGAACATCTGCGCCTGCTGGAACGGGCTCATGCGGCCGTGCGGCGAGAGCATGAAGACGCGCACGCCCTGCTTGCCGCGCATCGCGTATTCGGCGGCGCTGCCGGTGTCGCCCGAGGTCGCGCCCAGGATGTTCAGCTGCCGCCCGGTGCGCGCCAGCTGGTACTCGAACAGCTGCCCCAGCAGCTGCATGGCGATGTCCTTGAAGGCCAGCGTCGGGCCGTTGGACAGCCTCTGCAGGTACAGGCCCGGCTCCAGGGGTTCGAGCGGCGTGATCTCGGCGCTGCCGAAGACCGCGGCCGTGTAGGTGCGGTTGACCAGTGCGCGCAGGTCGGCCGGCGGGATGTCGTCGATGTACAGCGACAGGATCTGACAGGCCAGCTCGGCATACGACAGCCCGCGCCAGCGCGCCAGCGTGGCCGCGTCGACCCGCGGATACGACTGCGGCAAGTACAGCCCGCCGTCCGGCGCCAGGCCTTCGAGCAGGATCTCGCAGAAGGGCCGTGGCGCGGTGTCGCCGCGGGTGCTGAGGTACTTCAATTCAACTCTTCCTTGCGGATGCGCACGATCGGCGCCAGCACCGTCGGCAGCGCCTGCATCTGCGCCAGCGCGGCCTTCATCTTCCCTTCGCGCGTGTCGTGCGTCAGGATGATCAGGTCGGTCTGGCCCTCGCCCTCGCCGCTCTCGCGCTGCAGTACCGCGTCGATCGAGATGTCGTGCTCGGCCAGGATGCCGGTGATGCGCGCCAGCACGCCGGCCTTGTCGGCCACCACCAGCCGCAGGTAGAACGCGGTGACCACTTCGTCGATGGGCAGGATCGGCGTGTCCTGCATGGCGCTGTGCTGGAACGCCAGGTGCGGCACGCGATGCCCGGGGTCGGCGGTATGCAGTCGCGTGATGTCCACCAGGTCCGCCACCACCGCCGAGGCGGTGGGCTCGGCGCCGGCGCCCTTGCCGTAGTAGAGCGTGGTGCCCACGGCGTCGCCCTGCACCACCACCGCGTTCATTGCGCCCTCGACATTGGCGATCAGCCGGTTGGCTGGAATCAAGGTCGGGTGCACGCGCAGCTCGAACCCGTGCTCGCGCCGCTTGGTGATGCCCAGCAGCTTGATGCGGTAGCCCAGCTGTTCGGCGTAGCGGATGTCCGCCGCCTGCAGCGCGGTGATGCCTTCGACGTGCGCCTTGTCGAACTGCACCGGGATGCCGAAAGCCAGCGCGCTCATGATCGTCGCCTTGTGCGCGGCGTCGATGCCCTCGATGTCGAAAGTGGGGTCGGCTTCGGCATAGCCGAGCTGCTGCGCGTCCTTCAGCGCGGCGTCGAAATCCAGTCCCTTGGAGCGCATCTCCGACAGGATGAAGTTGGTGGTGCCGTTGATGATGCCGGCGATCCAT
>DAIMFR010000105.1:0-13147 GCA_036724445.1 Rubrivivax sp.
CGTATCCTCGCGACCAGACTTGCGGGGTAGAACATTTCGGCTACACCCTCTCAGCGCAGGTAGTCGCGCCACGATGGCGCCTCCCGCGGCGTTTCACACTGGAACGGCGGCGGCTGCGGCGCGGGCTCGGCGCCGCAGGGCGCGAAGAACGCGTCGGCCTGCGGGTTGCGGAACTCGCGCAGCCGTTGCGCCAGGTAGCGCGCCTTGTCCAGCTCGCCGGCGCGGGCCAGCGCCTCGGCCCAGGCGATCATCAGCCGCGTGTCCATCAGGTAGTGCGGCGCCTCGCGGAACGCGCGGTCGGTGGCGGCTAGGTCGTCGTCGACGGTCGCGGCGGCATAGCCGGCATGGTGCGCGAACAGCCAGCTGCGCTCGCCGTCGGCGATGCGCTGCGCCAGCGGCGTGCCGTCGCGCGTGGGCGCGAAGATGCGCACCACGCTCAGATAGTCGGCCAGCGTCAACACGCTGGCGGCGGCCAGCAGCAGGCCGCCGGCGCACAGCAGCGCGCCAGCCGCCGAGCGCGGCGCGGCTGCCGGGCGGCCACGGCCCAGGCCGTAACCGAGCAGCCACGCCGTCGGCAGCAGGAAGTACGCGTACCACAGCGGGTATTCGAGCTGGCTGTGCAGCGCCATCAGCAACAGCATCATCCAGGCGCTGCGCAGGCTCATGCCCTGCACGGCGCCGGCGTCGCGCGCCAGCGTCCAGATGCGCCACAGCGCCGCGGCCAGCAGCGCCAGCACCAGCAAAGCCACCGGCACGCCCAGCTCCACCGCCAGCTGCAGCGGCAGGTTGTGCGTGTGGTCGAAGAAGGCCACCGGCCGGCCGGGGAAGGGCGTCAGCGTCCAGGCCAGGTTGAATTCGCCGAAGCCGACGCCCGTCCACGGCTGCTGCCGGATCAGCGCCAGCGTGTCGGACCAGATGGCGAAGCGCGAGCTCGACAGGTCGGCCTCGGCCAGCCGCGCCTCGCCGCCGAAGGCATGGTGGCTGCTCGCGGCCCAGGCGCTCAGGCCCAGCCAGGCCAGCAGGTACAGCAGCGGCGCGGCCAGCAGCATCAGCCGCACCGGGCGCGACAGGCGGCGGTCGAGCAGGCCCCACAGCGCCAGCAGGCCGACGCCGAGTGCCCCGGTGCGCGAGGCCGTCAGCACCACCGCGAAGCACATCAAGGCGAACAGCGCCCAGCCCGGGCCGCGCCGCAGCCGGCCCAGTTCGACCAGCGGCACCACGGCGATCGCCGACCACAGCAGCAGGCTGCTCAGGTGGTTGGGCTGGCGCAGGTTGCCCACCGCGCGGCCGGGCAGGCCGGAGGATGCGAGCCAGCTGCCGTCGGGCCAGCCGGGCGCGAATACCTGCACGATGCCGATGCCGGCATTCAGCACCCCGGCCACGACCCAGCCGGCGCAGAAGCAGGCGAACAGCGGCAGCGCCGCCGCGCCGCCGCGCGCCGCGGCGCCGCTGAACAGCAGCAGCATCGCGGCCAGCAGCAAGCCGGCGGCCGACAGCGCCAGCCCCGAAGGCAAGGCGCCCGGCCCCCAGGACCACAGCACGCCGGCCAGCACCAGGCCCAGCGCCGCCAGCGGCCATGCCAGCGCGCGCGCCGCATCGCGCAGCGGCCCCCCGCCGGTCGGCGCCAGCGCCGCCGCGGCCACGAAGCCGCCCCACAGCGCCAGCGCCAGCACCTGGTTCAACAAGGTCGGCGACGGCGAGACGTTGAAGGCCAGCAGCGACGGGCCGCTGGCGGCGGCGATGGCGGCAGCCAGCCACAAGGGCTGCAGTTCAGGAAAGTCTTGTCTTCTGTCGATCACTGCGCCGCCGCGCCATCCAAATGCGCACGATGTTGCACCAGGTGTTGGAAGCTGTGGCTCCATGCCCTGGTCCGCGCGCGGGTCGCGCCATGCCGGCGCATCGGTCAGCAACGCAGGCGCATGCCGGTTCGCGACTCCCCGGATGATGTCCAGCCGGAACGGCGGGCTCGGCGATCTGCTTGCGCCGCGACGCGTTCTCGCGCGCCTCGGCCGAGCGCAGCTTGGCCGCGACCTGGCGGTCGAACAGCTTCAGCATGCCCATGCCCCTGGCCAGGTTGCGGCGCTGCCCCTGCTTGCGCAGCTGGTCCTTGCGCATGTTCAAGGGCGCCGTGCGGCCTGAGCGGTCCGATCAGGCCCACCGGGCCAAGGCCAGCGGAAAGGGCGCGAGCACGATCAGCCAGAACCACGCAGCCACCGGCCCCAGCCCGGATTGCGCAACACCATTGCGGCCCCTTCAGTCGAAAGCCGCCGCGTCTGCCAACAAGGGCGCCTGTGCGTCCTTGGGCGCCAGCCGCGGCGGCTGCCCCGGGGCCAGCGGCCACTCGATGGCCAGCACCGGGTCGTCCCAGCGAAGCGCGCGCTCGCACTCCTTCGCATAGACATCGGTGGTCTTGTAGAGGAAATGCGTGTCGTCTTCCAGCGCCAGGAAGCCGTGCGCAAAACCGCAGGGGATCCACAGCTGCCGGCGGTTGGCCGCGCTCAGCTCGACGCCGGCCCAGCGGCCGAAATGCGGCGAACTGCGCCGCAGGTCGACGGCCACGTCCCACGCCCTGCCCCGCACCACGCGCACCAGCTTGCCCTGGGCATGCGGCGGCAACTGCAAGTGCAGCCCGCGCAGCACGCCGGCCCGGCTGCAGGAATGGTTGTCCTGCACGAACGGCGGCGCCGCTGGCAGTCCCATCGCCTGCAGCGCGGCCCCGAAGCGCGCGGCATTGAAGCTCTCCATGAACCAGCCGCGTTCGTCGGCGAACAGCTGCGGCTCCACGATCACCACGCCGGGCAGCGCGGTCGGCACCAGTTTCATCTCAAGGAAATGTGGCTTTGCCACTTTTCTCGAGCCCTGGGGGCGGGAATGACGAGGTCATTTCTCGGGGGTGCTCAGAAGGCCTTCTCGTGCAGCAGCTTCATCAGGTACTGGCCGTAGCCGTTCTTCAGCATCGGCTGCGCCAGCCGCTCGAGCTGCTCGGCCGTGATCCAGCCGGCGCGGTAGGCCACCTCCTCGGGGCAGGCGACCTTCAGTCCCTGGCGGCTTTCCAGCGTCGCGATGAACTGCCCCGCGTCCAGCAGGCTGTCGTGCGTGCCGGTGTCGAGCCAGGCATAACCACGGCCCATGAGCTGCACGCCCAGCTGGCCCTGGCGCAGGTAGCGGCTGTTGACGTCGGTGATCTCCAGCTCGCCGCGGGCGCTGGGCTCGAGCGACGCCGCGATGTCGCAGACCTGCTCGTCGTAGAAATACAGGCCGGTCACCGCATAGTGGCTCTTCGGGGCCTCGGGCTTCTCCTCGATCGACACCGCCCTTTGCTGCGCGTCGAACTCGACCACGCCGTAGCGCTCGGGGTCGTGCACGCGGTAGGCAAACACCGTCGCCCCTTCGGACTGCGCATTCGCCTGGCGCAGCAGCGCCTGCAAGTCGTGCCCGTAGAACAGGTTGTCGCCCAGCACCAGCGCGCTGGGCCGGCCGCCGCAGAAGCCGCGCCCGAGGATGAAGGCCTGTGCCAGCCCGTCCGGGCTGGGCTGCACGCAGTAGCTGAAGGCCATCCCCCAGCGGCTGCCGTCGCCGAGCAGCGCCTCGAAGCGCGGCAGGTCCTGCGCCGTGCTGATGATCAGCACCTCGCGTATGCCCGCCAGCATCAGCGTGCTCAGCGGGTAGTAGATCATCGGCTTGTCGTACACCGGCAGCAGCTGCTTGCTCACGGCCAGCGTGGCCGGGTGCAGCCGCGTGCCGGAGCCGCCGGCAAGGATGATGCCTTTGCGTTGCATGGATGCCCTCATGGAACACGACCAGGGTCGATCTTCGCGGATGCTACCGCCTGAGCGACTCCGGGCAGCGCCGGCTGCAGGCGCATCCGGCCGGCAGGCCAAGTGCTGGTGCTGGTGCTGGTGCTGGTGCTGGTGCTGGTGCTGCGTGAGGAACTTCGTGCCGCGTGCAGCGCCGGCTGCCCCGCGGCGCCTTGCTGGAGCAAGGCCCGCGGTCTCGGCCGAACGACGGCGAGGCCCTGCCGCCATGCGGCAACCCGTGCGGCGGCCGCGGGGTCAACGCCCGAGCACTTCGCCGAGCATGCGCTCGACGCCCAGCTGCCACGGCGGCAGCACCAGGCCGAAGCTCTGCTGCAGCCGCCGCGTGTCGAGCCGGGAATTCAGCGGCCTCGCGGCCGCGCTGGGATAGTCGCGGGTGGACACCGGCCGCAGCGCGTCGGGCGCGAGCTTCAGCGCGTGCCCGCGCGCACGCGCCCATTCGATGACGAAACGCGCATAGCCGTGCCAGCTGGTCTGGCCCGCGGCGGCGCAGTGGTACAGGCCGCCACGCGCCGGGTCGGCGTCGACGGCGCGAATGGCATGCGCGGTGACGTCGGCCAGCAGCTCGGCCCCGGTGGGTGCGCCGATCTGGTCGTCGATGACCTGCAGCTCGTCGCGCTCGGCCGCCAGGCGCAGCATCGTGCGCGCGAAGTTGCCGCCGCGCGCTGCGTAGACCCAGCTGGTGCGCAGGATCAGGTGGCGGCAGCCGCTGCCGGCCACGCGCTGCTCGGCCTCGAGCTTGGTGCGGCCGTACACGTTCAGCGGGCCGGTGGGCGCGCGCTCGTCGCGCGGCGCGCTGCCGCTGCCGTCGAAGACGTAGTCGGTGCTGTAGTGCACCAGCAGCGCACCGCGCGCCGCCGCCTCGCGCGCCAGCACGGCGGGCGCCTCGGCGTTCAGTGCGCGCGCCAGCCCGGGCTCGCTCTCGGCCTGGTCGACGGCGGTGTGCGCCGCGGCGTTGACGATGACATCGGGCCGCACGGCACGCACCAGCGGCGCCAGCGCTTCGGGCCGGCTGAAGTCGGCCGTCAGCGGCGCCGCGCTGTCGAAGTCGCAGGCCACGAGTTCGCCCAGCGGCGCCAGCGATCGTTGCAGCTCCCAGCCGACTTGGCCGTTCTTGCCCAGCAGCAGGATCTTCATGGTGCGTGGTGCTCAGTCGGGGCGCGGTCGCGACAGCAGAAGCTCATGTCGGGCCAGGCCAGAACAGGTGCGTCCTCGCCTCAGCCGGCCCGCGCAAACATCGCCTGCAAGGTCTGCAGCGTCAGCGACAGGGTCGGCGGACGAAGGGCGCCGAGGCGCTTGACCAGGCGGGCACGGTCCAGCATGCGAATCTGATCCAGCACGATCAACCCTTGTTTGCCCTGGAAAGCGAGCGCCACCCTGAAGGCTGCCGGCCGCGAGCCGGTGGTCATGGGCGCCACGATCACGGTGCGCAGATGGGCGTTCATTTCGAGCGGAGACACGACCACGCAGGGGCGGCTGTTGCGGCTCTCGCTGCCCGCGGCGGGGTCGAACTGGGCGAGCCAGATGTCACCGGCCTTCACTACCAGTTGCCAGTCCAGCATCCGCCGCGTCGGCGAACTCGGGCCAGACCAGCGCGCCGCCGCCTTCGCGTGCCAGGCGTTGGGCATCTGCCGCCCAGCCCTCGCGCGGATTGCGGCGAAGGGCGCGAATCTCGATGACACCGTCGCGCACCTGCAGGTCGGCCGCACCCTCCAGGCCCACCTGGGCCAGGATGGGCTTGGGGATCAGCACGCCCTGCGAATTGCCCATCTTTCGAATCGCCACCTTCATGTCCGGCTCTGTCGAATGTAAGCACAATGGTAGCGCCACGCACGGCTGCCCCGGCAACTCGACTCTCGATGGCTCACGCCGTCCTCGCCACCGCCGGCGGCGAGCTGCTTGTGCGGCACCGGCGCATTCCAATCCGGCTTCGGCTTCGGCGAATTCATCCGCGCCAAGCGCGCCGGAGCCGGGCAGAAAGTCCCGGCGTGAGCGGCTGCCGCCTCGCCCGCAAGGCGGTGGCCGGCCTTTACGGCATCCGGGATTACACCATCGAGCACTGGGGCATCGAACAGGCCGGGCCCTGCATCGACAACATCCGCAACGCGTTGCAGGGCGCCGGCCCACGGCCGGCAGCGCAGCCGGGATGCCGGCCACATCCGCCACAGCTGCCGCAGCCGCCTGCACCACACTTCAGCAAGGAGGCCGGAATGCTCAGCAGCGCTGCCCAGGCGCCAGCGTGCGGCGCCACATGCCGCGGCGCCTGCCCGATCTTCGGGATCGCGCCCAGCTGATGGTGTTGCTCCAGCAACTGCTGGTAGCGCTCGTCTTCGTCGGGCGCGATGGGCCTGGCCGTCACCTTCGACGAATCCACGCGCCGCCTCCGCCGTCCCTCGAGTCCGCGCCACGGGCAGCGTTTGCAGCGGGTTCGGCGGGAAATGTCCGGCTCTTCGGGCTGCGCCGTGGTCACGACGCGAAAATCAGCGCGGCGCGCCTTCATCCTGGGTCGCAGCAGACTGCCGACCTGGTCGGCACGGTAGGGAATGCTCGTCGGGAGCGGCGGTTGCGAAAGACCGGAGATCAGAGGTGCCTGCTGCCGGATGTGGCGCAGAAGATACATATGTGAGCGCAAACTTACCTCTAAGTCATTGTCATAAAAGAAGTAGTCCGTTCCGTCTAGAGAATTTGCTGCGGCGCACCATGGTCGGCGGGGCGGCTGTGCTAATCTGGATTTAGGGTAATCACCTAGGAGGATCTATGTGCAACATCCCGAAGCTCGATCTGGCTGGCCTGCCGTTGCAGCGCCAGCAACCACTGCCACACCGCTGCTTCCAGCAGGCGCTGGGTGGATGGTGGGACAGCCTGCGCGACCTGCTGGCCCTGCCCTTCGACATCGCCCGGCACCAGCATGCTGCGGGCGTGCGGGCCGGCGCCTTGCCGCGCTCTATGCTGGAATCGCAGCGCTTCGAACAACAACTCGGCCTGATGGAGCGCCTGTCGCTGGGGCCATTGGCCAGGAATCTCTGAACCCGGCTACGGCTCGCCGCCGCGCCGCCACACGCCGGCCAGCGCCTTGAGCTTGGACCAGGCGCCGAGGCGCTCGTCGGACAGCGTGTCGAGGAAGTCCGACAGCCGCTTGGACTTGACCATCGTGTACACGGTCAGCGCGGTGGTGGCGGCGAAGACCGCGCCGAACAGCCACAGCCGCTGCGACAGCGGCGCATCGGCCGCGGCCAGCAGGTTCATGCCCAGGAAGCCGGTGGTCACGGTGCCGATCAGCCCGAAGATCGTGACCACCGTCAGCCGCACCACGGTATTGGCCTGGCGGCGCAGGCTGTCGGCCTCGAGATAGCCGTTCATGTCGGCGATGCGCTCCTTGACCTCGGCGTAGAGCGCGTCCAGTCCCAGGTGGCTCGTGCACAGCCGGAACAACGCACGCGCCTGCACCTGCTCGGAGATCTCGTGGAACCAGTAGCGGTGCGTGAAGCGCAGGAAGGCGGCAAAGCTGTCGCGGATCGTGCGCTTGAAGCGGCGGATGCTGTCCGGGTCGGCGACGTCCAGGTGCTTCAGCGCCTCGGCCAGCCGGTCGCTGAACATCAGCAGTGCCGCTTTCTGGAAATGGGCGATCAGGAAGAGCAGGAAATGCTGGTGGCGGAACTGCGCCAGCACACCGCGCTCGGCGCAGTTGAAGAAGGCGGCGCGCGCGTCGCCGACGACCACCAGCGAGTGTCCGCTGCACAAATAGCGGGTGTGCGGCGCCGCACCCGCCTCGGACCAGAAGCGGTCGTAGCAGTGGCGCTGCTCGAACTCCGCCAGCTGCGGTTCAGCGAAGGGCAGCAGCGTGTCGTCGCCGCCCGAAGGGGCGGCCGTGAGCAGGCCCAGGCGCACGAAGTCGTTGCGCGTCAGCGCGCGCGGCTCGTCCAGCGCCAGGTAGCCCATCACCGGCATGCGGTAGTACTCGATCTGGCGGAAGCGCAACGCGCCCGGCCGCCCTGAATGGTCGCTGACCAGCGGCTCGAGCAGGTAGGCCCAGTGCGCGGCGATGCGCGGCGCGCGGTGTTCGGCCACGTGGGCCAGGAACAACTCGCGCTGCTGCGCATCCGACTGCGCCAGCACGCGGCCGTCGGCATCGAGGAACTCGACGCTGTGCATGCAGTGCAGCGCCTGGCCCTGCGCATCCCAGCCCGCCGGGTAGGCACGGCCGAAGCGGTACAGCAGGTCCTGCGCCTGCGGCAGCGGCAGCCCGCTGGCGCCGAGCTCGACGTTCAGCATGACCAGGTCGATGTTGAAGAAGAAGTACAGATCGGCGTGCACGACGTCCAGCAGCAGCGGCGCATCGCCGGGCTGGGACACCGTGCGCACGCGGGCGACATCGCGGCGGCGGAACACGCGCATCGGCGAGCCGGCGGCATGCGCGCCGCGCTGCGCGCGGCCGTCGCCGTACAGGAAGCGCTGCACGTAGGGCAGGAAGGTGGCGAACTCGTTGTAGTGGCGCTCGTGGAAGTCCTCGGCGTCGCCGGTGTATTCGTCCACCACCTCGCGCCAGTTCGGCGTCAGCAGCTCCCAGGGCCGCGCGCGGGTACCCGGCGGCAGCGGCATCAGCCGCAGCGGCCACAGCAGCACCTGCCGCAGATGGCGGACCTGGGGCGTGCTCAGGGGTGCGGCAGCGGGCGCGGCCATGATGGCGCGCAGTGTAGGCGCCGCCGCCGCCGCCGCCGCGTCAGTCGACGACCGTCTGCGACTGTTCGCGTTGGTACAGCGGCAGGGTCCAGAACGAGCCGATCGCCTTGCCGGTGCTGCCGCTGCCCTTCCAGCCGCCGAAGGGCTGGTAGCCCGGCCAGGCGCCGGTGGTCGCACCCTGCGGCCGGTTGACATAGGTGACGCCGGCTTCGATGCGCTCGTGGAAGGTGGCGATCTCGTGCTCGGCGCCGTAGAAGCCGGCCGTCAGGCCGTAGTCGCTGTCGTTGGCGCGCGTGATCGCCTCGTCCAGCGAATCGACCTCGCCGACCAGCACCAGCGGCAGGAACAATTCGTCGCGCCACAACCGGTGGCCGTAGGGCGCGGCGGCCACGCTCGGGGCGACGAAATTTCCGCGCGCCAGCGCGCCTTCGGTCAGCAGCCTGCCGCCGCAGAACAAGCGGCCTTCGCGCTGCAGTTCGTCGACGGCGCGGCGGTAGCGCTGCACGGCGCTGTCGTTGATCAGCGGGCCCATCCAGTTGGCAGCCTGCGTCGGATCGCCGACGGCGATGGCATCGCTGCGCTGCTGCAGCTGCTCGCGCAGCGCCGCGGCCAGCGGCTGTTCGACGTAGACGCGCGAGCAGGCCGAGCACTTCTGCCCCTGCAGCCCGAAGGCCGAGCGCACGATGCCGGTGGCGGCGCGCTCCAGGTCGGCATGGCGGGTGACGATGGCGGCGTTCTTGCCGCCCATCTCGGCGATCAACGGACGCGGCCGCGGCCCGGCGGCGAAGTGCCGCAGCAGCTCCATGCCCACCGCGTGCGAGCCGGTGAAGGTGCCGCCGGCCACGCCGGGATGTGTCATCAGCGCCGCGCCGGCCTGCGCGCCCGAACCGCTGACCAGGTTCAGCACGCCCGGCGGCAGGCCGGCGCCGGCGAACACGTCCATCAGCAGCCGGCCGCTCCAGGCGGTGTCGCTGGCGGTCTTGAAGACCACCGTGTTGCCGGTGACCAGCGCCGCGGCTATCGGACCGCCGGCCAGCGCGAACGGGAAGTTGAAGGGCGCGACCACCGCCCATACGCCGTAGGGCTTGAGCACCGTGCGGTTGCGGCTGCGCCAGCCGGCGAGCGGGTCGTCGGGCAGCGTGCGCGCGAAGCCGCCGTGCTCGGCCATCTGCCCGCAGTACCAGCGGATCAGGTCGGCCGTCTCCTGCACCTCGCCGATGGCCTCCATGCGGTTCTTGCCGACCTCCAGCGCCACCTTGGCGGCGAGTTCGTAGACGCGCTGCTCGATGGACGCGGCGGCGCGCAGCAGCAGCTCGATGCGCTGCGCATGGGGCGTGGCCGCCCAGCCCGGCGCGGCGGCGCGCGCCGCGGCCACGGCGTCGCCGACGTCGGCGGCGCTGCCCAGCGGGAAGCGGCCGAGCAGCAGCTCGCGGTCGATCGGCGAGCGCAGCTCGAAATGGCGCGCCGCGTCGCGCGGCCGGCCGCCGACGTGCATGGCATGGTCCTGGCCGAGCGAGCGGCGCACCTCGGCCAGCGCCGCATCGAAGCGCTGGTGCAGCGCCGGCGGCGGGTCGAACATCGTCGCGTAGGTCAGCCGGTAGGGCGTGTCCATGCGCGCAGCCTCGTGGACGCTGAGCCTACAAGGGCTTCTTCAGCCAGTGCCCCAGCTCGCCGACGATGCCGCGGCGGAAGGCCATCACGCAGATCACGAAGATCACGCCCTGCACCACCGTGACCCAGGCGCCGAGCTGCGCCAGGTAGTTCTGCATCGTGATGATGACCGCGGCGCCGACGATGGGACCGAACACCGTGCCCATGCCGCCGAGCAGCGTCATCAGCACCACCTCGCCGGACATCGACCAGTGCACGTCGGTCAGCGAGGCCAGCTGGAAGACGATCGACTTGGTGGCGCCGGCCAGCCCGGCCAGCGTGCCCGACAGCACGAAGGCCAGCAGCTTGTAGCGGTCGGTGTCGTAGCCCAGCGAGATGGCGCGGTTCTCGTTCTCGCGGATCGCCTTCAGCACCTGGCCGAAGGGCGAGTGGATGGCGCGGTAGATCAGCCCGAAGCCGATCAGGAAGATCGCCAGCACCAGCGGATACATGGCCATCGGCTGGTCCAGCGGGATCAGGCCGAACAGCTGGCCGCGCGGCACCGCCTGGATGCCGTCCTCGCCGCCGGTGAACGGCGCCTGCAGGCTGAAGAAGAACACCATCTGCGCCAGCGCCAGCGTGATCATCGCGAAGTAGATGCCCTGGCGGCGGATGGCCAGCAGCCCGGCGGCCACGCTCAGCAGCGCGGCACAGCCGGTACCGAACAGGATCGCCAGCTCCGGCGTCAAGCCCCACACCTTGGCGGCATGCGCCGAGGCGTAGCCGGCCGAGCCGAGGAACATCGCGTGGCCGAAGGACAGCAGCCCGCCGAAGCCGAGCAGCAGGTTGAAGGCGCAGGCGAAGAGCGCGAAGCACATCACCTTCATCATGAACACCGGGTACACGACGGTCGGTGCCAGCACCAGGATGGCCAGCATCGCCAGGAAGGCGGCGCGGTGCACGCGGCGCTCGGCGTCGCGCTTGGCCGCTGCGCTGGAGGGTGGGGCGCTGCGGCTCATTTCTGCGCTCCGAACAGGCCGGCCGGCCGCACCAGCAGCACGATGACCATGATGATGAAGATGACGGTGCTCGAGGCTTCCGGGTAGAAGACCTTGGTCAGGCCCTCGATCAGCCCCAGGCCGAAGCCGGTGAGGATGGCGCCCATGATCGAGCCCATGCCGCCGATGACGACCACGGCGAAGACGACGATGATCAGGTCCGCGCCCATCTGCGGGCTCACCTGGTACACCGGCGCGGCCATCACGCCGGCCAGCGCCGCCAGGCCGGCGCCGAAGCCGTAGGTCAGCGTGATCATGCGCGGCACGTTGATGCCGAAGGCCTGCACCAGCTGCGGGTTCTCGGTGGCCGCGCGCAGATACGAGCCGAGCTTGGTGCGCTCGATCACGTACCAGGTGCTCAGGCACACCACCAGCGACGCGGCGATGATCCAGGCACGGTAGTTGGGCAGGAACATGAAGCCCAGGTTCTGTCCGCCCTGCAGCTGGGAGGGGATCTGGTAGGGCAGGCCGGAGGAGCCGTAGATGTTGCGGAACACGCCCTGGATGATCAGCGCCAGGCCGAAGGTCAGCAGCAGGCCGTACAGGTGGTCCAGCTGGTACAGCTTGGACAGCATCAGCCGTTCGATGACCACGCCGGTGGCGCCGACGGCGAGCGGCGCGATCAGCAGCGACCACCAATAGCCGACGCCCAGCTTGTCGAGCAGCAGGAAGGCGACGAAGGCGCCCAGCATGTACTGCGCGCCGTGCGCGAAGTTGATGATGTTCAGCAGGCCGAAGATCACCGCCAGCCCGAGCGACAGCAGCGCGTAGAACGAGCCGTTGATCAGCCCGATCAGCAACTGGCCGAACAGGGCCTGGGTGGGGACGCCGAAGATTTCGGTCACTTCGCGACCTCGCCGTTCAGTGGGCACCCCCTGGCCCCCGCCGAGCGGGGGTTCCAGTCAGCCGGTCGGCCGGGCCGCTGCGCGGCCCTCTGAACACCAGGCAGCACGGTGCTTACTTCTTCGCGACCAGCGGGCACTCGCCCTGGTCCATCGGGCGGAAGGCCTGGTCGGCCGGGATCGTGCTGCGCACCTTCAGCAGGTCCCACGGACCCTTGGATTCCGCCGGCTTCTTCACTTCCATCAGGTAGGCCGGGTGCAGCTTGCGGCCGTCGGCGCGGATCGTGCCCTTGCCGAACAGGATGTCGTCGGTGGGCAGTTCCTTCATCTTGGCCACGACCTTGGTGCCGTCGTCGGTCTTGGCGGCCTCGATGGCCTTCAGGTAGTGCAGCGCCGAGGCGTAGACGCCGGCGTGCACCATGGTCGGGTACTTGCCGCCGCTGGCGGCGACGAAGCGCTTGGTCCAGGCGCGCGTCTGGTCGTTCATGTCCCAGTAGAAGGTGGTCGTGAAGACCAGCCCCTGCGCGGTGTTCAGCCCCAGGCTGTGCACGTCGGTGATGAACATCAGCATGCCGGCCAGGCTCTGGCCGCCCTTGGTGATGCCGAACTCGGAGGCCTGCTTGATGGAGTTGATGGTGTCGCCGCCGGCGTTGGCCAGCGCGATGACCTTGGCCTTGGACGACTGCGCCTGCAGCAGGAAGGAACTGAAGTCGGTGCCCGGGAAGGGCGTGCGTACCTTGCCCAGCACCTTGCCGCCGTTCTTGATGACCGCGGCCTCGGTGTCGCGCTCCAGCGCATGGCCGAAGGCGTAGTCGGCCGTCAGGAAGAACCAGGTGTCGCCGCCGGCCTTGGTCATGGCGGTGCCGGTGCCGTTGGCCAGCATCCAGGTGTCGTAGGTCCAGGCCACGGTATTCGGGCTGCAGGCCTTGCCCGTCAGGTCGGAGGTGCCCGGGCCCGACGCGATGAAGGCCTTGCCCTTTTCCTTGGTGATCTGGTTGACCGCCAGCCCGACCGACGAGGTGGGCACGTCGAAGATCGCGTCGACCTTGTCCCGGTCGTACCAGGTGCGCGCGATGGTCGAGCCGACGTCGGGCTTGTTCTGGTGGTCGGCCGAGACCACCTCGACCTTCATGCCCTTGGCGGCGGCGCCGAAGTCCTCGAC
>DAIMFR010000106.1:0-12874 GCA_036724445.1 Rubrivivax sp.
TAGCCTCACGAATCAGCGTGGCGGCTGGGCGGTTGGATAGCGTGACAGCCAACACTCGGCCTCATTGAAGCGAGACGCGGCTGCGCTTCGTCGACCGCGCGGCCGTGTCATCCGAGGCTTCGTGCCTCGGCCTCATTGAAGCATCGACGGCACCACGGTATGGAGCGACGAATTCAACGTCATCCGAGGCTTCGTGCCTCGGCCTCATTGAAGCTCCAGGGAATCGCGCAGCAGTACGCAGGCGTCATCCGCGTCATCCGAGGCTTCGTGCCTCGGCCTCATTGAAGCGTCGTGCGTTCGCTGCTGAGGGGTGGCCGATGACGGGTCATCCGAGGCTTCGTGCCTCGGCCTCATTGAAGCGGCTTCTGCGTGGCGATCACGAAGTCGATGCCGCGTCATCCGAGGCTTCGTGCCTCGGCCTCATTGAAGCTGGGCAGGCCGGGATCATCTCCACGCCGGCCGGGCGAGTCATCCGAGGCTTCGTGCCTCGGCCTCATTGAAGCGATCGACCCGCAAGCACCGCAGCCGACCAATGGCGCGTCATCCGAGGCTTCGTGCCTCGGCCTCATTGAAGCGGGCGCAGGGCTAGGAGCCGGTGCAGGCTCCGGTGCAGGAGTTGTCATCCGAGGCTTCGTGCCTCGGCCTCATTGAAGCGGCGCAGCACGCGGCGCAGGCTCATTGCTCGTGGTGGTCATCCGAGGCTTCGTGCCTCGGCCTCATTGAAGCAGCACGCCCGCCGGTGTGCTGGGCGTGGTGGGCTCGGGTCATCCGAGGCTTCGTGCCTCGGCCTCATTGAAGCAGCTCCTGCAGCCGGCCGTAGGTGTTGGGGACGATGGTCATCCGAGGCTTCGCGCCTCGGCCTCATTGAAGCACGTACATCGGCTCGACCGTCGCGTGATTGCGTGCCGGTCATCCGAGGCTTCGTGCCTCGGCCTCATTGAAGCCGTACGAGTTTTGGCGCATTCATGAGGGGTCTTCGTAGTCATCCGAGGCTTCGTGCCTCGGCCTCATTGAAGCCGGGGATTGGAGTGATGAGACTGGCGAAGCTGACGCCGTCATCCGAGGCTTCGTGCCTCGGCCTCATTGAAGCCTGCGCTGGGTGTGGGGCGCTCGCCCGGAGTTCCGCGTCATCCGAGGCTTCGTGCCTCGGCCTCATTGAAGCCGTTGCGCTGGATTACGGCGTGACGGCGCTGCTGTGGTCATCCGAGGCTTCGTGCCTCGGCCTCATTGAAGCGGCGTCCTGAGCGGCATCTACGGCGCCGAGCTGGCGTCATCCGAGGCTTCGTGCCTCGGCCTCATTGAAGCACGGCGGCGCCCCTTTGAGCCGAACCCGATAGCGCGTCATCCGAGGCTTCGTGCCTCGGCCTCATTGAAGCCTTGAGGCGCGCGTTCTTGGTGGCGCGGGCCTCGATGTCATCCGAGGCTTCGTGCCTCGGCCTCATTGAAGCGGCTTCACGGCGCAGTGGGGCGGACGCGCCAGCGGCGTCATCCGAGGCTTCGTGCCTCGGCCTCATTGAAGCAACCCCGACCCGCGCGAGCCGCCGTTGCCGGTGGTCTGGTCATCCGAGGCTTCGTGCCTCGGCCTCATTGAAGCAAGGGCGGTGCCGGGATGTTCAACGGCGTCTTGGTGTCATCCGAGGCTTCGTGCCTCGGCCTCATTGAAGCAAGGCCACCGATCGTGATACCGGCGAAGTCGTCATGTCATCCGAGGCTTCGTGCCTCGGCCTCATTGAAGCAACTTGATCCTATCGATCTCGTCGCGCAGCGGCTTGTGGTCATCCGAGGCTTCGTGCCTCGGCCTCATTGAAGCTGGCGCAGCAGACGCGCGGTTTCGGCGGTGGACTGGGTCATCCGAGGCTTCGTGCCTCGGCCTCATTGAAGCAACTACGAGACCGATCAGCGCGTGCCAGACGCCGACGTCATCCGAGGCTTCGTGCCTCGGCCTCATTGAAGCCCGGTGAAGACCGCGCTGACCACCTCGTCCGAACTGCTCGACCAGGCGCACCGGCCGCGCATCAAGCTGCACTAAGCGGGCCGGGCGGCTCGATGCTTGCGCCGCGTGCCAGCGCCGTCAGGCAGCGCAGGCACAGGCAGCCGAGGTATCGCTGGCGCAGGCGCTGCTGCAAGGCCGCGTCGAGGTGGATGCCGGTGCAGGCGCAGGGGCCGGCATCGGCCATGCCGCAATGGAACGGGCCACCGCAGCGCGGGCAGCGGTCTTCGAGCAGCGTGGCCACGGCTCAGCCGCTGAACAGCGTCTTGTACTGCTCGCGCAGCAGGTTCTTCTGCACCTTGCCCATGGTGTTGCGCGGCAGCTCGCCGGCCACGAACACCGCCTTCGGCACCTTGAAGTTGGCGATCTGCGCCTTCAGCGCCGCGATGATCGCCGCGCCGTCCAGCGTGGCCGCCGGCTTGGGCACGACCACCGCCACCACCGCCTCGCCGAAGTCGGCGTGCGGCACGCCGATCACTGCCGATTCGGCCACGCCCGGCATCTCGTTGATGCAGGCCTCGATCTCGGCCGGGTAGACGTTGTAGCCGCCGCTGATGATCAGGTCCTTGCTGCGGCCGACGATGCTGACGCGGCCGTCGCTGCCGAGCTTGCCGACGTCGCCGGTCTTGAACCACAGGTCGGTGGTGAATTCGTCGGCCGTCTTCTCCGGCATGCGCCAGTAGCCCTTGAAGACGTTGGGGCCCTTGACTTCGATGTTGCCGATCTCGCCGTCGGGCAGCGGGTGGCCCTTGTCGTCGCGGATGCGCAGGCCCACGCCGGGCAGGGCGAAGCCGACCGTGCCGCCGCGGCGCTCGCCCTGCGCGGCGTCGTAGGGGTTCGACGTGAGCATGATCGTCTCGCTCATGCCGTAGCGCTCGAGGATCGTGTGGCCGGTGCGCGAGATCCACTCGTTGAAGGTCTCCAGCAGCAGCGGCGCCGAGCCGGCGATGAACAGCCGCATGCGAGCGCAGGCCGGCGCGCTCAGGCCGGGCTCGGCGAGCATGCGCACGTACAGCGTCGGCACGCCCATGAACACCGTGGCCTCGGCGAAGCGTGCGATCACCGCGCGCGCGTCGAACCTGGCGAACCAGATCATCTTGGCGCCGGCCAGCAGCGCGCCGTGCGAAGCGACGAACAGGCCGTGCACATGGAAGATCGGCAGCGCGTGGATCAGCACGTCGCCGGCGCGCCAGCCCCAGTAGTCATTCAGCACGCGCGCGTTGCTGGCCAGGTTGCCGTGCGTCAGCATCGCGCCCTTGCTGCGCCCGGTGGTGCCGCTGGTGTAGAGGATCGCGGCCAGGTCGTCGTCGCGCTTGTGCGCCGCCTCGTGCCGGTCGCTCATCAGCGCGGCGCGTTCGAGCAGGCTGCCGCTGCGGTCGTCGTCGAGCGTGAACACGTTGCGCGTGCCGGCCTTGAAGGCGATGGGGCTGACCCAGCCGAAGTTCCTGCGCGTGCAGACGACCACGCTGGGTTCGGCATTGCCGATGAAGTATTCGATCTCGCCCGCCTGGTAGGCGGTGTTCAGCGGCAGGTAGACATAGCCGGCGCGCAGCACCGCCAGGTACAGCATCAGCGCCTCGACGCTCTTTTCGGTCTGCACGGCGACGCGCGCGCCTTCGGGCAGTTCGAGCGACACCAGCAGGTTGGCCAGCATGGCCGTGCCGCGTTCCAGGTCCGACCAGCGGTAGTACAGCGGCGCGCCAAGGCCATCGGCGGTTTCGATCGCCGTGCGTTCCAGCTCGCTGGGGAAGGCGGCGCGCAGCACCGCGAACAGGTTGTTGTTTTTCATCGGTGTGCTCAGTGTTCAAAAACGCGCCGGGCGCTTTTGCACGAAGGCCGCCAGGCCCTCGCGGTGTTCGGCCGAATCGGCGTAGGCGAAGTGTTGATGGCGCTGCGCGGCGCTGGGCCCGCCTTCGGCCAGCTGGCGCAGCGTGCGCTTGTTGATGCGCTGCGCCTGCGGCGCCAGCGCGGCGATGCGCGCGGCGCTGGCCTCGGCTTCGGCGGCCACGTCGGCATCGGCGACGACGCGGTTGACGATGCCGCGCGCCAGCGCCTCGCCGGCGCCCAGCAGCCGCGCTTCGAGCAGCAGCTCGCGCAGCAGCGGCAGGCCGAGCACGCGGGCGACGATCTGCGCCTCCGACGGCGCCATCGGGAAGCCCAGCCGCGCGATCGGCACGCCGAAGCGGCTGCTGCGGCCGCAGATGCGCAGATCGCAGCAGGCGGCGATCTCCAGCCCGCCGCCGATGCAGTTGCCGTCGATCTGCGCCACCACCGGGATGTCGCAGGCCAGCAGCGCGCGCAGCGCGGGCGCGACGCCGTGCTCGTGGAAGTCGCGCAGCCGCTGCTCGTCGAAGCGGAAGCTGGTGAACTCCTCGATGTCGCCGCCGGCCGCGAAGTGGCCGCCTGCGCCCGACATCAGCACGACGCGCGTGCCGTCGCCGCCCGCCTGCAATTGCACGAAGGCGTCCCGCAGCTGCTGCCACATGGCCACGCTCAGCGCGTTCTGCTTGGCCGGGTTGCGGATGCGCACGCGCGCCACGCCGGCCGCGTCGGCCGGCTGCAGCTCGATGCGGGCATCGTTCATCGCTGCCCCGCTTCAGCTTCGCGCCCCAGGCCTTGACCACCTCGGCCGACGAGCCCAGGGCCGGCCAGGCTCAATGCGGCGGCCAGCAGCAGGCGGCGGCGCAGAGCGGTTGGCGGCGTCCTCATCGGTCTTGCATCCGGTCGTTGTGGCTGGGGAACTACGGCGCGCCGAGCACGGCGCGCGAGCGCGCGACTTCACCCTGCTTGAACTTCTGGTGGCTGGCTTCGATCTGCTCCAGGTCGTACAGGTAGTTGACCATGATGCCGAAGGACTGCTTCAGCCCCTTGGCCGACATGTTGCCATGCGGATTGATCCGCTCCAGCCGCGCGCCGTTGTCGAGGTGGAAGCGCGCCACCGGGTCGCCTTCGGGCGTGGGCGACAGATGCAGCAGGTAGGCGGCGCACAGCGTGCGCAGCGCGGACACCGCGGCCTGGTCGAGTTTGTCGTGCACGGCGGCGCGCTGCAGCGCGGCCAGGTCGCCGCCGCACAGCGCACGCAGGCGCTCGCGCGCCGCGGCGTAGCCCGCGGCCGCATGGCGGCGCAGCTTCGGCAGTGCCGCGAAATCCGGCTCGGCCAGCAGCCAGGCCGCCAGGCCGGGCACCGGCGACAGCGTGCAGAAGCTGCGGATGCGCGGCAACTCGCGCTGCAGCTGCTCGGCCACGCTCTTGATCAGGAAGTTGCCCAGCGACACGTTGCGCAGCCCGGGCTCGCAGTTGCTGATGCCGTAGAACGCCGCCACGCGCCAGCGCTGCGGCGGCAGCGGCGCGCTGTGCTTGTCGATCAGCGGCGCGATCTGTCCCGGCATGTCCGGCAGCAGCGCCACCTCGACGAAGATCAGCGGCTCGTCGGGCAGCTGCGGGTGGAAGAAGGCGAAGCAGCGCCGGTCGGGCTGCAGCCGGCGGCGCAGGTCGTCCCAGCCGTCGATGGCGTGCACCGCTTCGTGGTGGATGAGCTTTTCCAGCAGCTTGGCCGGCGAGTTCCAGTCGACGCGCCGCAGCTGCAGGAAGCCGGGGTTGAACCACGAGCTGAACAGGTGCAGCAGGTCGGCCTCCAGCGCCATGCGTTCCGGCTGCCGCGGCAGCCGCTGCAGCAGCGCGCGGCGCATGCGCACCAGCGTCGCCGTGCCGCCGGGCGTGCGGTTCAGCCGGCGCAGCAGTTCCTGGCGCGGCGGCTCGGCAGCTTGGGTCAGCGCGATCAGCTGCTGCGCCTTCGGTTCGTCGGCATAGGCCTGCGCCGCCTGCAGCACGCGCTGCGGGTCGGGGCCGAGCTCCAGGCTCAGGTAGTCGAAGAAGAGCTCGAGCCGCGCGCTGTCCAGCGTGTCGATGCGCTCGACCAGTTGGCGCGCGATGGCCAGGCTGTTGCTCGCGCCGTGCTCGGACAAGAGCCGCTTGCAGCCGAAGACCAGACTTCGCAGTTGGTGGTCGGCGCGTTGCCGCGCGGCGACGCGGCGCAGTTCTTCGAGCATCGAGGCCTCCGTGGCGCGCGGCGAATGGCGCGCGCTGCGGATTATGTTTGGGGCACGCAAGCCTGCAGTGGCCGCCTGCAATGGCCGCTCGGCGGCGAGCGCGGCGCCTGCCTGTACGAAATCTGTTTGTACGAAATCTGGACAGTCGAGCGCCGCGCCCTTACAGTGCGTCGCCTCCACGCCCTTGCCCCACCGATGAACACGCTGCCGGACGACCGCATGCTGCAACTGGCGGCGAAGAGCATGTTCGAGGTCTTCGCCGGCACCGCGATGGGCTCGATGCTGGTCGATCGCCAGCACCGCATCGTCTGGATCAGCGAGAGCTACAAGCAGTTCCTGCCGGCGCTGGGCTTCGACAGCGCGGAAGCCTTCGTCGGCAAGCGCGTCGAGGAGGTGGTGCCGAACACGCTGATGAACCAGGTGATCGACACCGGCAAGCCGATCCTGATCGATCTGCTCAGCAACCAGGCGGGCAGCTTTCTGGTCAGCCGGCTGCCGCTGCGCGACGACAGCGGGCAGGTCATCGGCGCCTTCGGCATGGTGCTGCTGGACCAGCCGGAGACGACGATGCAGCCGCTGATGGGCAAGTTCGCGCGCCTGCAGCGCGAGCTGGACAGCGCGCGCCAGCAGCTCGCGGCGCAGCGCCGGCCCAAGCACCGCATCGCCAGCTTCATCGGCAGCAGCGCCGCGGCGGTGGAGGTCAAGCGCCAGGCGCGGCGCGTGGCGCAGACCGACTCCACCGTGCTGCTGCTGGGCGAGACCGGCACCGGCAAGGAACTGCTGGCGCACGGCATCCATGCCGCGAGCGCGCGCGCCGCCAAGCCCTTCGTCGCGGTCAACATCGCGGCGGTGCCGGAGTCGCTGCTCGAAGCCGAGTTCTTCGGCGTCGCCCCGGGCGCCTATACCGGCGCCGAGCGCAAGGGGCGCGACGGCAAGTTCATGGCCGCCAACGGCGGCACGCTGCTGCTCGACGAGATCGGCGACATGCCGCTGGCGCTGCAGAGCAAGCTGCTGCGCGTGCTGCAGGAGCAGGAACTGGAGCCGCTGGGCAGCAACCGCGTGCAGCGCATCGACGTGCGCGTGATCGCCGCCACCAGCCGCGACTTGGCCGGGATGGTCGCCGACGGCAGCTTCCGCGCCGACCTGTACTACCGGCTCAACGTGCTGCCGATCCGCCTGCCGCCGCTGCGCGAGCGGCTCGACGACCTGGAAGCGCTGGTCGAGACGCTGGCCGAGGACATCTCGCGCCGCAGCGGCCTGCCGTACAAGAGCCTGCAGCCGGATGCGCTGGACCTGCTGTCGCGGCACCGCTGGCTGGGCAACATCCGCGAGCTGCGCAACGTGCTCGAGCAGGCCACGCTGATGACCGACGACACCAGCCTGGGCGCCGCGCACTTCGGCTCGTTGCCGGTTGCGCCCCCTGCCGGCGCCGAGCCGGTGCGGGCCTTGCCCGTTGCCGCCGCGCCATCGGTGCCGGCGGCAACACTGGCGGCCGCGACGCAAGCCGCGGACATCGAGCTGCCGCTGCCGCAGGCGGTGGCCGAGCTCGAGACGCGGCGCATCCGCCAGGCGCTGCAGCACACCGGCGGCAACAAGCTGGCGGCAGCGCGCCGGCTGGGCATTTCGCGCGCCACGCTGTACCAGAAGCTGGCGCTGTTGGACGCTGCCGCCGCATCCAACCCAGGCGACTGAGCTTGCAAGGCATCGGCTCGGTGCCGCGCTGACCAGATCTCAGTCATTTGTCTGTCCGCAAAACGGACACCTGCTGAGCGTGATGCCTTGGTGTGTCTTTGTTTTGGGCAACTCCCGGCCGTCTCGCTGGGCCCCGCAGCGCCGGATGGGTGCGGAAACTGCCGATTTGTCGGGGTTTGCACCGAGGCCGTGCGCCATGGCACGCACGTTGCGACGGAGTCCGCAACCCACTCGAAGGAGACCGACCCGTGACCCGACCGACCCTTTCCTGGCTTGCCGCTGCCGCACTGGCCGCGACCCTGGGCGCGCTGCCGCTGTCCAGCGCCGTCGCGCAGAACAAGCCCGACGTGAAGATCGCGCTGATCGCCAGCAAGACCGGCCCGCTCGAAGCCTATGCCAAGCAGACCATCGTCGGCTTCAACTTCGGCCTGGAATACGCCACCAACGGCACGATGACCGTCAATGGCCGCAAGCTGGTGGTGATCGAGAAGGACGACCAGGGCAAGCCCGACGTGGGCAAGACGCTGCTGGCGCAGGCCTATGCCGACGACAAGGTCGACATCGCCGTCGGCCCCACTGCCAGCCCCGTCGCGCTGGCCATGCTGCCGGTGGCCGAGGAATACAAGAAGATCCTGCTGGTGGAGCCGGCGGTGGCCGATTCGATCACCGGCGACAAGTGGAACAAGTACATCTTCCGCACCGGCCGCAACTCGAGCCAGGACGCGATCAGCAACGCCGTCGCGCTGGACGCGGCCGGCACCAGCATCGTCACGCTGGCGCAGGACAACGCTTTCGGCAAGGACGGCGTCAAGGCCTTCAAGGGCGCGATCAAGAAGGCCAAGGTCGTGCACGAGGAATACCTGCCCGCGGCGACCACCGACTTCACCGCCGCCGGCCAGCGCATCATCGACAAGCTGAAGGACCAGCCGGGCAAGAAGGTGGTGTGGATCATCTGGGCCGGCGGCAATCCGTTCAAGATCGCCGACATGGACCTGAAGCGCTACGGCATCGAGATCGCCACGGGCGGCAACATCCTGCCGGCGATGGTCGCGTACAAGCAGTTTCCGGGCATGGAAGGCGGCGCCTACTACTACTTCGGCATCCCGAAGAACAAGGTCAACGAATGGCTGGTCGCGCGCCACTATTCGCAGTTCAAGTCGCCGCCGGACTTCTTCACCGCCGGCGGCATGGCGGCGGGCATCGCGGTGGTCGAGGCGCTGAAGAAGACCGGCGCCGACACCAACACCAACAAGCTGATCGCGGCGATGGAAGGCATGAGCTTCGAGACGCCGAAGGGCGTGATGACCTTCCGCAAGGAAGACCACCAGGCGATGCAGGACATGTACCACTTCCGCATCAAGGTGGACCCGGCCTTTGCCTGGGGCGTGCCCGAGCTGGTGCGCGAGATCAAGGCGTCCGAGATGGACGTGCCGATCCTCAACAAGCGCTGACGCGCCTGCGGCGCGCCAGCGCCGTGCGCTGAACGTTTCGCTCCCCCGAGCCTTGCAGGCCGCACCCTCGCAGAGCTCGGGTTCCTCGGGCCGTCCGACAGTCCACAGGACTGTCGCAGCCGCGGCCCTCGGCCCCCGCCAAGCGGGGGCTCCAGTCAGATGGACGAACGCCCGGCCTCCAGACCGGGCGGCAATACCGTGCTCGAGACCCGCGATTTGACGATCCGCTTCGGTGGCCACGTGGCTGTCGATCATGTGTCCTGCGCCTTTCAGCCGGGCACGCTGACGGCCATCGTCGGGCCGAACGGCGCGGGCAAGACCACCTACTTCAACCTGATCTCGGGCCAGCTGCCGGCCACCGAAGGCCAGGTGCTGCTGAACGGCGAGAACATCACGCGCCTGCCGGCGCCGCTGCGCACGCACCGCGGCCTGGGCCGCGCCTTCCAGCTGACGCAGCTGTTTCCCAACCTGACGGTGCAGGAGAACGTGCGCCTGGCGGTGCAGGCGCGCGAGTCCGGCCGGCGCGGCGGCGGTCTGGACCTGTTCAGCGTCTGGCTCGACCGCAAGGCGTGGATCGCCGAGGCGCAGCAGATCCTGCAGTCGGTGCGGCTGGACGACAAGCGCGACGCGCATGCCGCCGCGCTGCCGCACGGCGACCAGCGCAAGCTGGAAGTGGCGCTGCTGATGGCGCTGGACCCGAAGGTCTTCATGTTCGACGAGCCCACCGCCGGCATGAGCGTGGACGAGGTGCCGGTGATCCTGGACCTGATCCGCGAGCTGAAGGCGCGCCGCGACCGGCTGATCCTGCTGGTCGAGCACAAGATGGACGTGGTCAGCGAGCTGGCCGACCGCATCATCGTGCTGCACAACGGCGCGCTGGTGGCCGACGGCGAGCCGGCTGAAGTGATCGCCTCGCCGGTGGTGCAGCAGGCCTACCTCGGCGGCGCAGCCGCCGAGCCAGGCCCTGAGGCCGAACATCACGGCACCTCTCCTCGGCCCCTCTCTGCCGGGCGGGGAGGCTCCTAGCATGACTGTGAATCTGCTCGAACTGCAGGGCGTGCACACGCACATCGGCGCGTACCACATCCTGCACGGCGTGGACCTGCAGGTGCCGGCCGGCCAGGTGACGATGCTGCTGGGCCGCAACGGCGCGGGCAAGTCGACCACGCTGCGCACGATCATGGGCCTGTGGGCCACGTCGTCGGGCGCGGTGCGCTTCAAGGGCGGGCAGATCGGCGGCCCGAAACTGCAAGCCGGCCGACCGGCCGGCTCGGGCCAACTGAGCACGCCCGACATCGCCCGGCTCGGCATCGCCTACGTGCCCGAGGCGATGGGCATCTTCACCGACCTGACGGTGCAGGAGAACATGGTGCTCGCCGCGCGCCAGGCGCGGCGCGCGGCCGAGCTCGACACGGCGCGGCTGGAATGGATCTTCGGTCTGTTCCCGGCGCTGAAGAAGTTCTGGCTCTATCCGGCGGGCAAGCTCTCCGGCGGCCAGAAGCAGATGCTGGCGGTGGCGCGCGCCATCGTCGAGCCGCGCGAGCTGCTGCTGATCGACGAGCCCAGCAAGGGCCTGGCGCCGTCGATCATCAACAACCTGATCGACGCCTTCCGCCAGCTGAAGGCGCAGGACACGACGATCCTGCTGGTCGAGCAGAACTTCCAGATGGCGCGCACGCTGGGCGATCGCGTCGCGGTGATGGACAACGGCCGCATCGTGCACGCCGGCGCGATGGCGCAACTGGCCGAGGACGAGGCGCTGCAGCACAGGCTGCTGGGCCTTTCGCTGGGAGCGCACCAATGAATGCAACGACCACCGCGCCGGCCGCCGCGGCGCCCGCGGCCATCCCGAAGGCCGAGCTCGACTGGAAGCCGATCGCGCTGCTCGGTGCGGTGCTGCTGGCCGCGTGGCCGCTGGTCGGCTCGACGTCGACCTGGGTCACGCTCAGCGTCGCCGGGCTGGCGATGGGCTTGATCATCTTCGTCATCGCCTCGGGCCTGACGCTGATCTTCGGCCTGATGGACGTGCTGAACTTCGGCCACGGCGTGTTCATCGCGCTCGGCGCCTTCGTCGCCACCAGCGTCATGGGCGGCATGGCCGACTGGACCGCCAGCGAATCGCTGTGGCGCAACCTGGGCGCGGTGTTCGCCGCGATGCTGGTGGCGATGGCCGCGGCCGGCGCTTTAGGCCTGGCCTTCGAGCGCGTGATCGTGCGCCCGGTCTACGGCCTGCACCTGAAGCAGATCCTGATCACGATGGGCGGCATGATCGTCGGCGAGGAGCTGATCAAGGTCATCTGGGGCCCGCTGCAGATCCCGCTGCCGCTGCCCACCACGCTGCGCGGCAGCTTCGTCATCGGCGACGCGTCGATCGAGAAGTACCGCGTGCTGGCCGTGGCGGTCGGCCTGGCGGTGTTCGCGCTGCTGTTGTTCGCGCTGAACCGCACCAAGGTCGGCCTGCTGATCCGCGCCGGCGTGCAGGACCGCGAGATGGTCGAGTCGCTCGGCTACCGCATCCGGCGCCTGTTCGTCGGCGTGTTCGCCGCCGGCTCGGCGCTGGCCGGGCTGGGCGGCGTGATGTGGGGGCTGTACCAGCAGTCGGTGGTGCCGCAGATCGGCGCGCAGGTCAACGTGCTGATCTTCATCGTCATCATCATCGGCGGCCTGGGCTCGACCTTCGGCTGCTTCGTCGGCGCGCTGCTGGTCGGCCTGATGGCCAACTACACCGGCTACCTGGCGCCGAAGGTGGCGCTGTTCTCCAACATCGGGCTGATGGTGGCCATCCTGCTGTGGCGGCCGCAGGGGCTCTATCCGGTGACCAACCGCTGAGCGCCATGTTTGTCGACCGCCTGTTCTCTCACGACTTGCCGCGCAGCCGCTGGCTGGCGCTGGCATTGATCCTGGTCGCCGTCGGCCTGGCCTTCGCGCCCTTCCTGTTCCCGGGCAGCAAGGCGCTGGGCGTGGCGGCGAAGATGCTGGTGTTCATCCTGCTGGTGGCCAGCTTCGACCTGCTGCTCGGCTACACCGGCATCGTCAGCTTCGCGCACACGATGTTCTTCGGCATCGGCGCCTACGGCATCGCCATCGCCAGCACGCGCCTGGGCGAGGGCTTCGCCGCGGTGTTCATCGGGCTGGCGGCGGCGCTGGCGCTGTCGCTGGGGCTGTCGCTGGTGATCGGCCTGTTCAGCCTGCGCGTCAAGGCGATCTTCTACGCGATGATTACGCTGGCCGTGGCCGCCGCCTTCCAGACGCTGGCCTCGCAGCTGTCCGACATCACCGGCGGCGAGGACGGCCTGAGCTTCCGCAACCCGGCGGTCTTCAGCCCCTCGTTCGAGCCCTTCGAGTCCGAGTTCCTCGGCGTACTGATCGACGGCAAGATCTTCAGCTACTACCTGCTGTTCGCCGTGGTGGCGCTGCTGTTCCTGCTGCTGCTGCGCATCGTCAACTCGCCCTTCGGCCGCGTGCTGCAGGCAATCCGCGAGAACGACTTCCGCGCCGAGGCCATCGGCTACCGCACCGTGGTCTATCGCACGCTGAGCAACGTGCTGTCGGCACTGTTCGCCACCGTGGCCGGTGCCTTGCTGGCCCTTTGGCTGCGGTACACGGGCCCCGATACCACGCTCAGCTTCGAGATCATGCTCGACATCCTGCTGATCGTCGTCATCGGCGGCATGGGCACGATGTACGGCGCG
>DAIMFR010000107.1:0-12737 GCA_036724445.1 Rubrivivax sp.
TGGGCTTTTCCAGCGCCACGACGCGCGCGCCGCGCGGGTTCAGGTGCTCCATGAAGCGCTTGATCGTGCCGCCCTTGCCGGCGGCGTCGCGGCCCTCGAACAGGATCAGCACGCGCTGGCCGCTGTCCTTGACCCAGGCCTGCAGCTTCAGCAGCTCGACCTGCAGCTTGTACTTCTGCGCCTCGTAGTTCTTGCGCGCCATCAGGTTCTGGTACGGATAACCGCCTTCGCGCCATTGCGGCGCCAGTGCCTGGTCCGGATCGTCGCGGCCGTCGGCCTTGGGCGGGCTGTCGAACAGCACGCGGCGCAAGGCCAGCACGTCGTCGGGCGACGAGCCGACGACGATGGCCTTCAGCGTCTGCACCGTCTCGCTCGGCGCGACCTGGGCCGCGCGCTGCAGGATGTCGTGCAGCGCCGCGGCCTGCGCCTGCTGCTTGCCCAGCGTCGCCTGGCGCACCTCGTGGCGCTCGATGGCCCGCGGCCCCAGCCGCGGCGCGATGTCCCCGGCGTCAGCCGGGCGCGTGCCGCGCTTCGGTTTGGCTGGCGCGTGCGGCGAGACTGCCTTGGCGGCCCGGGCGGCCCGCGTGGCCCGGGCGGTCTTGGCGGGCTTGGCCGGCAGTGGGGTGTCCTTGGCCATGGTCATCCTCGGGCAGCGTTGGGCGGTGGATTGCCGAGCCGCGAAGCATAGCCAAAGCCGGCCGTGCGAGACTGCCTGCATGAGGCCCCGTGCATGAGCCCCGACCGCATGCGTCCGCTGCAGCGGCTCAGCGATGCCGAACTGCAGCCGGTGCGCGGTGTGCTCACCGACATCGACGACACGCTGACGCGCGACGGCGCCATCGAGCCGGCCGCGCTGCAGGCGCTGCAGGCGCTGGCGGCGGCCGGCCTGCCGGCCATCGCCGTCACCGGCCGGCCGGCCGGCTGGAGCGAGCCCTTCGCGGTGGCCTGGCCGGTGGCGGCGATCGTCGCCGAGAACGGCGCGGTCATGCTGCGCCGCCAAGGCGGCGCGCTGCAGCGCGACTTCGTCGACGACGCAGCCACGCGCGCGGCCCACTTCGAGCGGCTGCAGCAATGCGCGCAGGCGGTGCTGGCCATGGTGCCGGGCGCCACGCTGGCGCGCGACAGCGCCGGCCGGCTGACCGACATCGCCATCGACCACAGCGAGTTCGTGCACCTGGACGCCGCCGCGATCGACGCCGTACTCGGCGTGATGCACGCGCACGGGCTGCGCGCCAGCGTCAGCTCGATCCACGTCAACGGCTGGATCGGCACGCACGACAAATACAGCGGCGCGCGCTGGGCGGTGCAGCAGGTGCTGGGCTGGCGCTTCGTGCCGGCGCAATGGCTGTACGTCGGCGATTCCAGCAACGACCAGCGCATGTTCGAGGGCCTGCCGTTGTCGGTGGCGGTGGCCAACATCGCACGCTTCGTGCCGCAGCTGCAGGTGCTGCCGGCCTACGTCACACCCTCCGAGCGCGGCCTGGGCTTTGCCGAAGTGGTGCAGCGGCTGCTGACCGCCAAGCGCTCCCTCGTTCAGCACGGTCGGCACGCGGGATGAGCGGATGCCGTTCCTGCGTGTCGTTGGGGAGCAGCCCGGCGCTGGCGCTGACCACCGCCGCCGCGGCGCGGGGGTTCAGTGCGAGGCGGCGGTGACCCGCCAGACCGCATCGCCGACATCGTCCGCGATCAGCAGCGCGCCGTCCTTGTCCTGCGCCAACCCGACCGGCGCGCCGTACAGCTTCGATTCGTCTTCCGAATAGAAGCCGCTGACGACCGGTTCGGGAGCGCCGGCCGGCTTGCCATTGACGAATGCGACGTGGACCACGGCGTAGCCGCTCAGCGGCGAGCGGTCCCAGCTGCCGTGCTCGCCGACGAACGCGCCGTGGTGATACTTCTCGGGCAGCGCGTTGTCGTCCGAAAACAGCAGGCCGAGCGCGGCGACGTGCGAGCCCAGCGCGTAGTCGGGCTTGATCGCCTTGGCCACCAGATCCGGCCGCTGCGGCATGACGCGGCTGTCCACGTGCGGGCCGTAGTAGCTGTACGGCCAGCCGTAGAAGCCGCCTTCGCGCACCGATGTCAAGTAGTCGGGCACCAGATCCGCGCCGATCTCGTCGCGCTCGTTGACGATCGCCCAGAGCTTGCCGGTGTGCGGCTCGAACTGCAGGGCGGTCGGGTTGCGCAGGCCCGAGGCATAGATGCGGCTGCCCGCGCTGGCCACGTCCACCTCGAGCACGTCCGCACGCCGGTATTCCTGGTCCAGGCCGTTCTCGGTGATGTTGCTGTTGGAGCCGACACCGACATACAGCTTGCGGCCGTCCGGGCTGGCCGCCAGCGCCTTGGTCCAGTGGTGGTTGATGGTCGCCGGCAGGTCGGTGAACTGCACGCCGGGCGTGGTGATCTGCGTCTCGCCGGCGGCGTACGGGAACTTCACGATCGCGTCGGTGTCGGCCACGTACAGGGTGTCGCCGATCAGCTGCACCCCGAACGGCGAGTGCAGATGCTCGATGAAGACGTGCTTGTCCCACTCGCCGCCGGCATGGCCCTCGTGGCGCAGCAGGGTGATCCGGTTGCCGCCCTTCGCGCCCTTGCCCGAGAGGTTCTTGACCTTGCCGGCGATCAACTGCTTCGGCGTGGTCACCGGCTCGGCACCCGGGCCGTTGGACTCCACCACCAACACGTCGCCGTTCGGCAGCGTGTAGAGCTGGCGCGGGTGCATCAGGCCGCTGGCGATCTTTTCGATCTTCAGTCCGGGGGCCACCGTGGGCGTCTGCCCCGGCTGCCATCCGGCGTAGCGCGGAACCTGCATCGGCGGCACCAGGAAGTTGCGTGCGGCCGGCAGCGGCGGAGCGTCGCCCGATTGCTGCGCGGGCTGGTACGACGCCTTGCCGCTGCAGCCTGCCAGCAGGGCGACGCATGCCACCATCAGCGCGCCGCGAAGCATGGGCTTATCCATGGGCCAACTCCTTCGCGGCAGGGCGCTGCACCGCCATCACGATGTTGCCGACGGACAGCAGGACCACCGTGCACACCGACAGCCACACGCCGGCGGGCACCACCGCGTAGGCGTCGCGGCTGTGCACGAAGGCATTGAAGATCGCCGCCACGATGGCCAGCAGGTTGAGCCAGAAGTCGAGCCGGTCGGCGGGCCGGGCGATGCGCCGGGAAGTGATCCAGACCTGGGCGAGGTTGACGAAGCGCGGGATCACCGCAAGCAGCAGGCCGAACACGATCAGCCAAGCGGCGCCCTTGTTCCACAGCGCGACGCCGGTGCGCAGGTAGAGGATGTCGAAGATCAGCGCGGCGGCGAAGAAGCCGAACGGAAGGGGATTCAGCAGGCCATAGACCGCGTTGGCCAGCACGGATCGATGCGGTGCGGTGTTCACGGGCAGCTCCTTTCCAGGAAGGACGCTGGTCCAGTGTTGCACTCTGCTTCGAACTCGAGCGCGAGTTGGCCCGAATGACCTTTGCCGGATGTCGGAGGCGCGCCTTGTCCTCGTGCTGCAGGCCCTGCGCTGCCGGCAGCACGAGGCAGGCCGTGCAGGCAAATCAAGCGCCTTCAGGAATCGCACGCTGGCCCTGCATGATCGGCAGGCTGGCCAGCGCATTCTTCAGCCGCAGCATGTCCCAGGGCAGGAACTCGGCGATGCCCAGCCCGACCACGTCGCAGGCGCCGCTCACGTCCTGCAGCAGCCGCAGCACCTGCTCCAGCCGCATGGTGCCCTGCACGATGCCGTCGAAGGCGCCTGCCGGCAGCCCGGGCTGGTTGAACAGCAGCGGCGAGAAGCGGGCCGGGTCGAGCACGTCCAGATCGAAATGCACGGCCAATTGGCGGATGCCTTCGGCCCGGATCCATTCGAGGATCGGCCGGCTGTCGTCGGCCAGCTCGGCCGCCGGCGTATGGCGGATGCCCAGCTCGCGCAGGATGCGCCCTTCGGCCTCGGTCCAGGCGCTCATGCCCGCGATCATCACGCGCGCCGGGTCCAGCTTGCGCGGCACCTCGGCCGTGAAGTCCGCATCGCCGCGCCCGAGCAGCATGCCCAGCACATGGGCATGGGCGTGCGAGAACTCCGCGGCGCTCATCACGTCGGGGTGGGCGTCGACCCACAGCACTCCCAGCCGGCCGTCGGCGCGGCGGTTCAGATAAGCCATCGGGGCCAGGTCGATCAGGCAATCGCCGCCCAGCGTGACGATGCGCTCGGGCTGGTGCCGCTCGATGGCCGCACGCGCGGCGCGGGCCTGCGCCAGCAGCGCCGTGCGCGCCAGGATGCCGCGCTCGAGCGGCAGCGGCTGGCCATCGGCCTCGGGCACGGCCACGGTTTCCTCCGGACCCTCGTGACGCGGCGCCAGCCAGCGCAGCAGTTCGGCGCCGAAGCGGTAGGCGGGTTCGGTGCCGCCTTGCCATTGCGGCATGTTCAAGCGCAGGGTCTGGGTGGGCATGGGCACGGGTGGTCTCCTTCTGCCGGGACGCAAAGACATGGGACGGCCTGGACGCATGCCGGCGCGCAACACCGCCCCATCATGACCCACCACGCGCGCTGCGTGTCGCAGGCCCCGGGCTCAGGCCGCCCTCAACGCGGCCGCAGGAACGCCTCGAAGCGCGCCAGCTCCTCGCCCAGCGCCGCCGCGAACGCCGCCTCGCGCGGGCGGCGCCCGGCCGCGTAGCCGAAGGCCGCATCGAGCCGGCCGTCGCGCTGCGCCAGGTTGGCCCAGCCGATGACCTGGTCGCGCCACAGCAGCGGCAGCGCGTAGTGGCCGCGCTGCCGCTTCGCGGCCGGGGTGTAGGCCTCGAAGCGGTAGGCCCAGCCCCACAGCAGCTCGAAGCGCCGCCGGTCCCAGACCACCGGGTCGAAGGGCGCGAGCAGGCGCACGCCGTCGCCGGGCTGCCAGCGCTTGGACGCCGGGTTCTCGCCGGCCGGCCAGACCCAGTCGACGCCATTGACCCGCGCCTGCGCCAGCCTCGTGCGGGCGCGCGTCAGCGCCGCCGGGCGCAGCGCGGCCCACTGCGGCGCGGCGGCGGCCAGGCGGCTGACCAGCGCGCTGAAGCTGGCCGCGGGCAGCGGCGCGTACTTGGCGGCGACCACGTCGACCAGCGCGTCCAGCGCCGCCGCCGCCTCGGGCGCGCCCCCGGCCCGCGGCGCGTCGGCCGGCCGCGCGGCGTCGCGCGCGGCGTAGCAGCGCGTGCCGCCGTCGCGCCAGGCCACGCGCAGCAGGCCGCGATAGTGCATCTGGTCGAGCAGCAGCGTGCTGGCGCGCGAGGCGCCGCCGAACCAGTTGCGCGTGCGCCCGTGCGCGAACTGAGCGTCCACGTCGCGCGGATGCACGACGCCGCGCTCGCGCACGAAGGCCAGCACCGCCGCGGCCTGGCGCTCGCGCGCGGGCGGCCAGGGCTCGCGCGGCGTGCGCGGATGCATCAGCGCCTGCGTGGCGCGCGGCAGGAAGCCGTAGTTGACGAAGAAGTCCTCCTCGACATCGAGCCGCGCATAGCGCCGCTCCAGATCGCCGGCGCGGTAGTCGCGCACGCGGTAGCGCAGCGTCAGATCCTGCGCCCGCGCCGGTGCGCGCAGCGGGTCTGCCTGCACGAAACCCAGGCGCGCGATGGCCGCGGGCAGCGTGGTCGGCTTGAACAGCGAGCGCGCCACCGCATGGCGGCGCAGCGCATCCAGTGTGATCGGCATGGGCGGGATCATGGCGCGGTGGCGGTGCGTGGAATCGGCAGCCCTGTCCCTGTCCCGAGGACAGCCTTGCAGCCCTTCACAGCGTGTGCCTGAACGCCGAGAGCCCTTTCACTGTCCGTGTCAGACCTTGTCTGAGCAGAGTATCGAGGTACCGATCCACATCCATCGGCGGGTTCTGCAGTTGCCGCCGCTGCTGCCGGGCGGCGGCAACCACGGCGGCCGGATCGAGTTCGAACAGATTCTCGACGAACACGTCCGGATGCTGGGCTTGCAGCCCGAACGGGCTCAGCGCCGCGGCCGGAAAGTCCGTCTCGTTGAAGGTGACGATCACGCTGGCACGGCAGCGGATCGCGACGGCCAGCACATGCCGGTCATCGCGGTCGGGCAGAACCAGGCCGTCCACCAGTGCTTCGTGCCCGGTCACCAGCGCATCCGGGATCGCACGGTCCATCAGGTCCGAAGTCCGGTCGAGCTGCGCGGCCCTCAGGTCGGGCCGGCGCCTCAGCAGGCTGCGTTTCCACTCGACGTGGATCCCGGCGCTCGAGCGTGCGCGGACGCACCCCGAAAGACCCAGCCACACGAGCAAGTCGCGCAGCGGCGCCGGGTACAGCACGCAGGCGTCGTAGACCGCGGTAAACGGCGAACTCCTCATTCATAGCCCAGCCGAAGCTCCTGAGCCTGTTGCGCCAGCTCTGCCATCGCTCGGGTGCTCGCACGATCCTGTTCGGCCTTGAAGCTCGTCAGGTCGGCAAGCCGGACACGCCGGTGCTTGCCGGTCTTGTGGAAGGGCAAGGCGCCGGTCTCCAGCAGCTTCACCAGGTGAGGGCGCGACACGTTCAGCATGTCGGCGGCTTCCTGCGTGGTCAACTCGGCGTGGATCGGCACGACCTTGACGGCATTGCCCTCGGCCAGCTCCGCGAGGATCTCGACCAGCAGCCGCAGCGCCGACGCGGGCAACTCGGTCTGGTGGGCCCGGTTCTTCTCGTCGAAGACCTGGATGCGCTGTGTCCGCAGCCGCGTGCTCAGACAGGCGGCCAGCACACGCCGGCTCTGCACCGCCGCCGCAAGCTCGTGCTCGACGGGCGGCAGGGTTTCGAGGATGGGAGCATGGGTCATGGTGCGCTCGGGGTCGGCTTCGGTGTTCGAACCATAATCGAAACAAAAGAAAATCGCAACAAACGAAACGCATGACGATCGGCTGCGGTGTCGCACCCGGCGCGGCGCGGACCCGGCATGGTCCAATGCGCCCCGGCGGCCCGGCCCGGGCCGGGAGCAGCAGTGACGATGCAGGCGCAGCAGTTCATCCGCAAGTGGCAGGCCGGCGCTCCGGCGCATGCGTTGAACGAACGCGCCGGCGCGCAGGCGCACTTCATCGACCTGTGCCGCGTGCTCGGCGTGAGCGAGCCCGGCGACCCCGACAACTACTGCTTCGAGCGCGGCCTGACCAAGACCGGCAGCACGGCCGCGCGCACCGACGGCTTCGCCGACGTCTGGCTTCGCGGCCACTTCGCCTGGGAATACAAGGCGCCCGGGCGCAGCCTGGAAGGCGCGCTGAAGCAGCTGATGATGTACGCGCTGCCGCTGGAGAACCCGCCGCTGCTGGTGGTCAGCGACCGCCAGCGCATCGAGGTGCACACGCATTTCACCGGCACGCCCAGCGAAAAGCACGCCTTCGCCCTCGAAGACCTGGCGCGGCCTGAAGTGCAGCAGCGGTTGCGCACGCTGTGGACCGCGCCCGACGCCTGGCGCCCGGCGCGCAGCAACCGCGACATCACCGAAGAAGCCGCGCGCCGCTTTGCCGCCACCGCCGCGCGGCTGCGCGAGGCCGGTGTGCCGGCGCAGCAGGTCAGCCGTTTCCTGACGCAGTGCCTGTTCTGCTTCTTTGCCGAAGACGTGGGCCTGCTGCCGGCGCGGCTGTTCGAGCGCCTGGTCGGCGTCGGCGTCACACCGGCGCAGTTGCAGGCGCAGCTGGGCAAGCTGCTCGAGGCGATGCGCGACGGCGGCCTGTTCGGCGTCGATGCCGTGCCCTGGTTCAACGGCGGGCTGTTCGCCGCCATCGCCGTGCCGCCGCTGGCCGAGGCCGACGTGGCCGCGCTGAAGGCCGCCAGCGCGCTGGACTGGAGCGCCATCGACCCGAGCATCTTCGGCACGCTGTTCGAGCGCGGGCTCGACCCGGCCAAGCGCGCCCAGCTCGGCGCGCATTACACCGACCCGGCCACCATCCTGCGGCTGGTGGAGCCGGTGCTGCAGCGCCCGCTGCTCGCTGAATGGGCCACGGCGCGCGCCGTGGTCCAAAGCGCCATGGACAAGAGCCGGAAGCACGGCGACAAGGCCTGGCGCGACGCGCAGGCGGCCTTCGTCGGCTTCCTGGAACGGCTGCGCGCCTACCGCGTGCTCGACCCCGCCTGCGGCAGCGGCAACTTTCTGTATCTGGCGCTGAAGTGCCTGAAGGACATCGAGCACCAGGTGAATCTGGAGGCCGAGGCGCTGGGCCTGGAGCGCCAGCACGACCTGACCGGCCCGCACAACGTGCTCGGCATCGAGCTCAACGAATACGCCGCCGAGCTGGCGCGCGTGACGGTGTGGATCGGCGAGCTGCAATGGCGCATCCAGCGCGGCTACGGCTTCAAGACGCAGCCGGTGCTGGAGCCGCTGCAGCACATCGAATGCAGGGATGCGATCCTCGGCTCCGCCGAGCCTCGCGTTGCGCTGAACGTGGACACCCCCACCCCGTCCCTCCCCCGCCAAGCGGGGGAGGAGCCCAGCCAGAGGGTCGAAGCCGCCTGGCCGGCGGCGGATGCGGTGGTCGGCAACCCGCCCTTCGTCGGCGACAAGAAGATGCGCGCCGAACTGGGCGATGCGTATACCGAGGCGCTGCGCGCCGCGTACAAGGGCCGCGTGAGCGGCGGTGCGGACCTGGTGTGCTATTGGTTCGAGAAGGCGCGCGCGCAGATCGAGCGCGGGCAGTTGCAGCGCGCCGGTCTGGTGGCGACGAATTCGATCCGCGGCGGGCGCAACCGCGAAGTGCTGGACGCGGTGCTGCGCACGACGCGCATCTTCGAGGCCTGGAGCGACGAGCCCTGGGTCAACGACGGCGCGGCAGTAAGGGTGTCGTTGGTGGCGTTCGGGCAGGGCGCTGAAGAACCGAAGCTCGACGGCGTCGCCGTGCAGGCGATTGCGGCTGACCTGAGCGCGGCGGGCACCGAAGGCGCCAGCGTTGACCTGACCCGTGCCGGTGCGCTGGCCAGCAATGCCGACACGTCCTACTCCGGCATCCAGAAGACCGGGCCGTTCGAGTTGCCGGGAGACGATGCGCGCGCGTGGCTGCGGTTTCCCAACCTGCACGGCCGGCCGAATGCCGACGTCGTGCGCCCGTGGCACAACGGGCTCGACGTGACGCGCCGCGACCGCGACATGTGGATCGTCGACTTCGGCGCCGACATGCCGCGCGAAGACGCCGCCTTGTACGAAGCCCCCTTCGACTTCGTGACCCGGCACGTGAAGCCCACGCGCATCGGCAAGCGCGAGGCCAGAACGAACGAGTGCTACTGGCTGTTCCAGTGGTCGAGGCCGGTGCTGCGCAAGGCGATCGCGCAGCTTCCACGCTTCATCGCGACGCCGGAGGTCGCCAAGCATCGCTGCTTCGTCTTCCGTCCGGCAGCGGTGATCGCCGACAAAAACCTCGTCGTCATCGCCCGCGCCGACGACGCCACCTTCGGCATCCTGCACAGCCGCTTCCACGAACTGTGGTCGCTGCGCATGTGCACCTGGATGGGCAAGGGCAACGACCCGCGCTACACGCCGACCACCTGCTTCGAGACCTTCCCGTTCCCTGCCGGCCTGTCGCCCGCCGATACCGCGCACCAGCGCACCGCGGCGCTGGAGGGCGGCGCGCTGCTGCCCGCCGACCTGCCCGCCGCCATCCGCCCGCAAGCCGAAGCCATCGCCCGCGCCGCGCAGCGGCTGGTGACGCTGCGCGACGCCTGGCTGAACCCACCCGAATGGACCGAGCGCGTACCCGAAGTCGTGCCGCTGGGCATGACCAGTTCGCCATACCCCGACCGCATCGTGCCCAGGCCCGGCTTCGAACAGGAGCTGGCCAAGCGCACGCTGACGAACCTGTACAACCAGCGCCCGGCCTGGCTGGCGCAGGCGCATGCCACGCTCGACGCCAGCGTCGCCGCCGCCTACGGCTGGGCCGACCTCACGCCGGCGATGCCCGACGACGAAATCCTGCGCCGGCTGCTGGCGCTGAACCTGCAGCGCAGCGCCGTGGCCTCGACCGGATAATCGCGCCATGTCGCCCCGACCCCCGCTGGCCCAGCCCTTGCGCGACCATCACGACGCCCTCGTGGAGCTGTGCCGTGCGCATGGCGTCGATCGGCTGGAAGTGTTCGGATCGGCCGCCGACGGGCGCTTCGACCCGCAGCGCAGCGACATCGACCTGATCGTGAGCTTTGCGCCCGATGCTCCGGGCTCGCGCGCCGATCGCTACTTTGCGCTGGCGGACGCGCTCGAACGACTGCTCGGGCGGCATGTCGATCTGCTGACCGACCAGCCGATCCGCAACCCCTATCTGCGCCAGACGGTCGATGCGACGCGCAGAGACCTGTATGTCCGATCGCCTGCCGAAGCATCTGGATGAGCGGCGCATGCGGCCCGGCAACCGCATCGCGCATGGCTACGACACCGTGGATGATGCGATCGTCTTCGAAACCGTGACGACCCGCTTCGCAGCCTTGCTCGACGGGCTGGACCGCGAACTGCGGCGGCCTTGGGGCGACACGAGTCGCTGAGCCGGCAACGCGTGCCGGCCTAGTCGCAGTCGTTGCCGAACAGGGCGCTGACCAGGCCCCAGCCCAGCAGCAGCGACGCCGCTGTGCCCCACATCGGCTGCGATGCGTGTTCCCGCGCCCATTGGCGCAGCGCGGCCATCTGCGGTGGCGCGCTCAGCGTCAATCCGAGCCGAATCTGCGGCGACTTGGAATTCCACAGTCCCTGTCGGGCGATTTCGGCGGCCGGATCGGCGATCGCCGCCACGAGCCGTTCGAGCCATGACGCGGTTTCGCCGAGTACGTGCATGTAGACGCCAGCCAGCAGCGTCGGCATGTCCTTGGCCGTGCCGCCGGCACGCAGGCCGCGCACCTCGCGGCAACTGGCGATGATCTCGTCCACGCAGCGCGTCAGCCGAGCGGCCGCGCGCTGCACGTCGGCGGCGCCGGCCTGGGGGTTGGCGGCGACCTCGGTGTTCATCTGGACGGCGCTCTGTGCCAGCCGGTCTGCGAGCTCGGTCAGTCGGCCGAGATGCCGCGACAAAAGGGCGGCGGGGTCGATGACGCGTGTGCTCGGAAGAACCTGGCCGGCCAGCTCGCCGTACAGCCGCTGCAGCAAAGGCTGCAGCTCCTGCCCCAGCTTGCGCAGCGCTGGCGAGATCCTGAATTCGTCGCCGGCCATGCGCCGATGCTGCCGGCGGAGGCGGCCGCCGGGGCTGGGCCGATTGCAGCCCGACGATGGCCGAAGAAGAGATCCTGCGCCGGCTGCTGGCGCTGAAGCTGCAGCGCGCGGCCGGGCCGCGATGGGCTGGGTGCCGCACGGGCGCGAATGCGGCTGCGCCGTGCCAGGCCGGCCCTTGGGCGCTCGCTTTGGCGCTCGCTTGTGCAGCTGATGAGGGCGGCTAAAACTGCCGCGCCCTGGCGGGACACTGTCGAACGGTCTTACACCGTTTCGGCGCGCGATCCCGAGCGGGCACGCAAGCCGTTGATTTTTCAGTAGTTGCACCTCTGTCCGGGCGTGGCATGAAAACTGCTTTCATCTCGATCCCATCAGTTTCTTTTTGCGCGCCAACATGAAGAATGCACTTCTTGCGCTAGCCGCTGCCGCCAGCCTGGTTGCCGCCGTGCCGGCCCAGGCATTGACCGTGAACTACGGCGACTTCTCCGACCTGTCGGCGATGCAGCTCAACGGGGCCACCGCCACCCTCGGCAACCCGGCCACCGATGCGTCGAACCGCAAGGTGCTGCGTCTGACCAACGCGCTCAGCCAAAGCGGCAGTGCCTTCCTGACGAACTCGATCAATCTGGCCAACCAGGCGTCCTTCAGCACCTTCTTCACCTTCAACATCAACAACCCGCTAGGCGCGTCGGACGGCGATGGCCAGGGTGCCGACGGCATCGTCTTCGTCGTGCAGACGGTAGCGAACACGGCCGGCGGTGGTGGCGGCGGCATCGGCTACCTCGGGCTGAACAACAGCGTGGGCGTCGAATTCGACACCTGGAACAACGGTGCGGGCGCCAACGACCCGGATGGCAACCACATCGGCATCAACCTGAGCGGTGGCTTCAACGGCCCGACGGCGAGCATCGGCACGCGCATGAACAACGGCGCCGACTGGTTCGCCTGGGTCGACTACGACGGCGCCAACCAGGAAATCGAAGTGCGGCTGGCGCAAACCAACGTGCGCCCCGTCGCGGCCACGTTGTCGCGCAGCGCCAACCTGGCGGCGGTGCTTGGTTCGACCAACGCCTTCGTCGGCTTCACCTCGGGAACCGGCGCGGCCGGCGGCTACCACGACATCGTCAACTGGCAGTTCCGCGACGATTTCCAGCCGATCGATCCGAACCCCGTACCGGAGCCGGCCTCGCTGGCGCTGGCCGGCCTGGCCTTGGCGTTGCTGGCTGGCGTGCAACGCGGTGCGCGCCGCAGCGCAGCGACGCGCAATTCGCACTGCTGAGGCGCCACCTCGGCAGTGCTGCGCAGCTTGCGGCTGCGCAGCACTGCGAAGTCGAGACTGGGCCTAGTCGCAGCCGCAGTCGCTGCCGAACAGCGCGTTGCCCAATCCCCAGACAAGCACGACAACGCCCAACTGGGCCAGCAGGCCGGGCTTGGCCGGCTGGGGCGCCTGCTGCTGCGCCCAGCGCTGCAGCGCGGCCAGTTGCGGCGCCGGGCTCAGTTTGAGCGTGAGCTTCGTAGGGGGGAGACGACAGCCGCAGCCGGGCGATTTCGGCGGCCGGCGATCGCCGCCACGAGCCGTTCGAGCCATGACGCGGTTTCGCCGAGTACGTG
>DAIMFR010000108.1:0-12616 GCA_036724445.1 Rubrivivax sp.
CTCGACCTTGACGCTGGCCACGTTCTCGCCGCCGGTCTTGATCATGTCCTTCTTGCGGTCGAGGAACAGCATCTGGCCCTCGGGACCCCACTGCCCGAGATCGCCGGTGTGATGCCAGCCGAAGCGCTGCGCCGCCGCGGTCGCCGCCTCGTCCTTGAAGTAGCCGAGCATCACGTTGGCGCCGCGGTGCACGATCTCGCCCGGCTGCCCCGGCCCGAGCAGGCGGCCGTCGTCGTCCATCACCGCCGTCTCGCAGTGCGGCAGCGACACGCCCCAGTAGTTGGCGTCCAGCTCGGGATGCTCGAGCGGCTTGAAGGTCATCGTGGCCGGATAGATCTCGGTCTGGCCGGTGGCCAGCTGGACGTTGGGCGTGAGGCGCTCGGCCATCTGCCTGATCAGCGGCTTGGGGATCGGCGCCATCGCGTAGACGCACAGGCGCAGCGTGCCGCAGCGGAAGGCCGGGTCGGCCAGCAGCGCCGCGTACATCATCGGCAGACCGCTGAAGACCGTGTACTTCTCCTTCAGCATCGACGCACGCACTTCGTCGGGCACGAAGCCGCGCAGCAGCACCACGCAGGCACCGGCCGCGTGAATGGTGGCCACCAGGCAGTGCTGCGCGCAGTGGAACAGCGGCAGCACGCCGGAGCACACGTCATGCTCGGTGTAGGCCATGCCGGTCATGTTGCCCATGGTGGACGCGGCGACCGAGACGTGCGAATGCACGGCGCCCTTGGGGTGGCCGGTGGTGCCGCTGGTGTACATGATCAGCGCCGGCTGATCGCCGTCGATGGCCACGTCGGGCAGCACATCGCTGCGCCCGCTCTCGGCCTGTGCCAGCGTCAGCGCGCGCGGCGCGGCGCTGGCCGCCTGCGTGCCCATCGTCAGCACCAGCGGCACGCCGAGCCGATCCAGCAGCGCCCCGATGGCCGGGTCGGCGCGCAGCGCTTCGTCGACCACCACCGCCGAGACTTCGGCGTGCTTCAGGATGTACTCGATGGCGCCGGCATCGAGCTTGATGTTCACCGGCACCCAGACGTTGCCCGACTTGTGGATGCCGTTGTAGGCCACCACCATGTCGGCCGAATTGGCGCACAGCATGCCGATCTGCCGGCCGCTGCCGACGCTTTCCAGCAGATGGTGCGCGAAGCGCGAACTGCGCGCGTCCAGCGCGGCATAGCTCAGCCGGATGTCGCCGTCGACGACCGCCGTGCGTTCGCCGAACTTCAGCGCGCTGCGGTGCACGAAGTCGCCCAGCGCCACGCGGCGGATGCGGCGCAGCGCGCCGGTCGGGGGCATCTCGATCATGTTCCTTCTCCTCGGAGTCGAAAGCGGGGGGCTCAGCGGATTTGAGCACAGCGCGCGGCGGGCGGCACGCGCCGCGCCGGGCGCCTCGTCGTGCCGGCCGGCCTTGGCACAATGGGCTTGCATCCCGTACCGATATTCCAAGAGAACCGCCACATGCCCATGCCCAGTTCCATTGTCCTCGCCGCCAGCCTGCTCGCGGCGGGCTCTGCCGCCGCGGCGCCGGCTACCTACACGATCGACGACGACCACACCTACGCCACCTTCGCCATCGACCACAACGGTGCCTCGGTCAACCGCGCGCGTTTCGGCGAGGCGTCGGGCACGGTGAGCTTCGACAAGGCCGCCAAGGCCGGCAAGGTCGACATCACGGTGCAGGTGAAGAGCGTGTTCAGCGGCTCCAAGGGCTTCGACGAGCACCTGCTGGCGCCCGACCTGTTCAACGCCGCCAGCTACCCGACCCTGCGTTTCGTGTCCGACCGGCTGGTGTTCGACGGCGACCGGCTGGTCGAGGTGCCCGGCCAGCTCACGCTGCTCGGGCAGACGCACCCGGTGACGCTGAAGGCCAACCAGTTCACCTGCTACCAGAACCGGCGGGCCAAGACCGAGGCCTGCGGCGGCGACTTCGAGGCCGTGATCGACCGCACCCAGTGGGGCATGAGCTACCTGGTGGACATGGGCATGCCCAAGAACGTCAAGATCACGGCCACCATCGAGGCCTTCAAGCAGTAGCCCGCCGGGCGGGCCGCTCTTCAGGTCAGCTCAAGCCGCTCACCGGCAGCGCCGCGCCGTGCAGCGCGCGCGCCGCGTCGCTGGCCAGGAAGCGGATCACCGCGGCCAGGTCGGCCGGCGCGACCCAGCGCGCCGGGTCGGCGCCGGGCATCGCACGGCGGTTGTCGGGCGTGTCGATGATCGTCGGCAGCACGCAGTTGACGTTGATGCCCTGGTCGCGCAGTTCGGCCGCCATGGCCTCGGTGAGCCGGATGACCACCGACTTCGACGCGGTGTAGGCGCCCATCAGCGCCTGGCCCTTCAGCGCGCCCGCCGCGCCGACGTTGACCATCTTGCCGCCGCCTTGGCGCAGCATCGCCGGAACCACCGCGCGCACGGTGTGCAGCAGCGTGCGCGCGTTCAGGTCGAGCAGCCAGTCCCAGCTCGCCTCGCTGGTCTGGTGCACCGCCTGCCCCATGCGGAAGCCGCCGGCGATGTTGCACAGCACGTCGATCGCGCCGAAGCGCGCCAGCGCGGCGTCGACCGCGGCCTGCACCTGCGCCGCGTCGAGCAGGTCGCAGGCGGCCAGCAGGCGGCGCGTGTCGCCGGCGCCGAAGGCACGTTCGAGCTGAGCGCGGTCGCGCCCGAGCAGCACCAGATTCGCGCCTTCGGCATCGAAGGCCGCGGCCACCGCGCGCCCGAGGTGGCCGGCCGCGCCGGTGATCAGTACGGTGCGTGCCATCTCACTGCGCCTCGAACGTGGGCTGGCCCGCGCGCCGCGCCGCCGCGTAGGCACCGCTGCCGCGCGTGAGCACGCGGTCGCTGTCCAGCACCTGGCCGGGCTCGAACTCGCCCTGCCCGTCGACGCGCTGGTACAGCGGCAGGAAGTCGATGTGCGCCAGCGCCAGCAGCTCGTCCAGGCTGCCGAGCACGAAGTAGCTTTCCTGGAAGTCGTCGATGCGGTAGCGCGTGCGCATCACGCGTTCGAGCTCGAAGCGGATGCGGTTCGGCGAGGCATCGTCGAGCGCGAACACGCTTTCGGTGGCCGAGCTGGCGATGCCGGCGCCGTAGATGCGCAGGCCGTCGCGCTGCTGCACCAGGCCGAACTCCACCGTGTACCAGTAGACCCGCGCCAGCTGCGTCAGCTTGCCCAGACGCTGCGCGCGCAGCCCGCCTTCGCCGTAGGCCTGGATGTAGTCGGCGATGACCGGGTTCATCAGCATCGGCACGTGGCCGAAGACATCGTGGAAGACATCCGGCTCCTCGAGGTAGTCGAGCTCGTGCGGCTTGCGGATGAAGTGGCCCGCTGGGAAGCGCCGGTTCGCCAGATGTTCGAAGAACACTTCGTCGGGCACCAGCCCCGGCACCGCGACCACCTGCCAGCCGGTGCGCCGCATCAGCACCTCCGACAGGCGGCGGAAGTCGGGGATCCGCTCCGGGCCGATCGGCAGCTCCTGCATGCCCTGCACGAACTCGTCGCAGGCGCGGCCGGGCAGCAGCTTCGTCTGCCGCTCGTACAGCGTCTTCCAGGTGGCGTGCTCTGCGGCGCTGTAGCGCTCCCAGCCCTGGTCGATGGTCCAGTCGGAGCGTTCGGGGCGGGCGCCGGCGGCCAGGCCGTGCTTGACGCTGTCGATCAGCTGGCGCTGCATCAGCGGCCTCCCTTCATGGCGTCGAAGGCCCGGTCGGCAAAGCGAGCCAGGTCGATGTCGCGCTGCGACAGGCCGCCGCAGTCGTGCGTGCTCAGCGTGATGTCGACGCGGTTGTAGACGTTGCTCCACTCCGGGTGGTGGTCGGCGCGCTCGGCGGCGAGCGCAATGCGCGTCATGAAGCCGAAGGCTTCGTTGAAGTCGCCGAAGCGGAACTCGCGGCGGATCGCGCCGCGGCCTTCGTCCAAGGTCCACCGCGGCAGCGACGCCAGCGCGCTGCGGATCTCCTCGGCGTCGAGCTTGCGCAACACGGCTTCAGGCTTCCGTGGCAGCGGCGGCACCGGCGCCGGCCCCGGCACCAGCGATTGCGCCGCGGCGCACCTGGTCGCGCTCCAGGCTCTCGAACAGCGCCTTGAAGTTGCCTTCACCGAAGCCTTCGTCGCCTTTGCGCTGGATGAACTCGAAGAACACCGGCCCGAGCAGCGTCTCGCTGAAGATCTGCAGCAGCAGCCGCTTGCCGCCCTGCGTGCTGCCGTCGAGCAGGATGCCGCGCGTCTGCAGCTCGTTGACCGGCTCGCCGTGGCCGGGCAGCCGCTCGGCGAGCATCTCGTAGTACACGTCATTCGGCGCGGTGAGCACCGGCACGCCGGCCATCTGCAGCGCGTCGACCGAGGCATAGATGTCGTCGCTGAGCAGCGCGATGTGCTGGATGCCCTCGCCGTTGAACTGCATCAGGAACTCCTCGATCTGCCCGCCGCCCTGCTTGGCTTCCTCGTTCAGCGGGATGCGGATCAGTCCGTCGGGCGCGGTCATCGCGCGGCTGGTCAGGCCCGTGTACTCGCCCTGGATGTCGAAGTAGCGGATCTCGCGGAAGTTGAAGATGCGCTCGTAGAACGCGCCCCAGTAGGCCATGCGGCCGCGGTAGACGTTGTGCGTCAGGTGGTCGATGATCTTGAAGCCATGGCCCTTGGGGTGGCGCTCGACACCGTCGATCCACTCGAAGTCGATGTCGTAGATGCTCTTGCCGTCCTCGAAGCGGTCGATCAGGTACAGCGGCGCGCCGCCGATGCCCTTGATCGCCGGCAGGTGCAGCTCCATCGGGCCGGTGGGCACCTCGACCGGCTGCGCGCCGAGTTCCAGCGCGCGGTAGTAGGCCTTGTGCGAGTCGCGCACGCGGAAGGCCAGCGCGCAGGCGCTCGCTCCGTGCTCGGCGGCGAAGAAGCCGGCCAGGCTCTTCGGCTCGCGGTTGACGATGAAGTTGATGTCGCCCTGGCGGTACAGCAGCACGTCCTTGCTGCGGTGCTTGGCCACCAGCGAGAAGCCCATCTTCTCGAACAGCGGCTCGAGCACGCCGGCCACCGGCGAGGCGAACTCCACGAACTCGAAGCCCATCAGGCCCATCGGGTTGTCGAACAGGTCAGCCATGTTCATCTCCTTGGTCTTAGAGCAGTTGGTCGAGGGCGATCTCGAAGGCGGTGCTGGCGATGCCGCGCTGGCCTCGAGAGCGATCATGGCAGCGCTGCAGAGCCCCTGCAATCGTCGCCGACACGTCGCCGAAGATCGCCTCGTCGGAGATCTCCGCCGTGCCCTGCATCAGGAAGGCGAAGGCGCGCGCCATGCCGCAGTTGGCGATGAAGTCGGGGATCACCGCCACCGCGCGGTCGGCGTGCTCGTAGATCGGGCCGTAGAAGATCTCCGGGTCGGCGAAGGGCACGTTGGCGCCGCTGGACACCACTTCCAACCCGGCGGCGAGCATGCGCTCCACTTGGTGCCGGGTCACCAGGCGCGAGCCGGCACAGGGCAGGAAGATCTCGGCGCCCAGGCTCCAGATGCGTGCATTGACCTCGTCGAACGACAGCATGCCCTCGGCCCGCAGCTGGTTGCCGTCCTTGTGCAGGAACAGCGCCCGCACCTCGTCGAAGGAGAAGCCCTCCGGCTCGAGCAGGCCGCCGTTGCGGTCGATGATGCCGACCACCTTCGCGCCGGCCTGCGCCAGGTAGTAGGCCGCGGCCGAGCCGACGTTGCCCCAGCCCTGCACGATGACGCGCTTGCCGACGGCCGAGCCGCCGTAGATGCGGTAGTAGTGCAGCACCGACTCGGCCACGCCCCAGCCGGTGATCAGGTCGGCAACGACGAACTTGCGCTCGACGCTGGGTGTGTAGCGGCGGTCCTCGACCAGCTTCTTCACGCCCAGGCGCAGCTGTCCGACCTTCTGGATGCGCTCGCTGTCGCTGGGCTGGAAGTGGCCGTTGACCACGCCTTCCTGCGGGTGCCACAGGCCGTAGCCTTCGGTGATCGGGATGACCTCGTGCACCTCGTCGACGTTGAGGTCGCCGCCTGTGCCGTAGTAGGTCTTCAGCAGCGGCGTCACCGCCTTGTACCAGCGGCGCAGCACAGAATCCTTGCGCGGGTCGGCCGGGTCGAAGTCGATGCCGGACTTGGCGCCGCCGATAGGCGGGCCCGACACGGAGAACTTCACTTCCATCGTCTTCGCCAGCGACTCGACCTCGCGCCGGTCCAGCCCCTTGCGCATGCGCGTGCCGCCGCCGGCGGCGCCGCCGCGCAGCGAGTTGATCACCACCCAGCCCTTGGCAGGAGTTTCGGCGTCGTGCCACTCGAAGACGATCTCCGGGGCCTTGGTCTCGAAACGGGTCAGAAGCTCTTTCATTGCAGTCTTTCGCAGATTCAGTGGGTTCAGGCGGCCAGCAACAACTTGTCGTCGTCGAGCTGCTCGCCACGAGTTTTCTCGAACATGTGCAGCAGGTCGGGCACATCCATGCCGGCGCGCTCCTCGCCCGCGACGTCGAGGATCACGCGGCCCTGGTGCAGCATCACCGTGCGCGAGCCGTAGTCCAGCGCCTGGCGCATGCTGTGCGTGACCATCATCGCCGTCAGCTTGGCCTCGTCGACGATGCGCGCGGTCAGCTCGAGCACGAAGGCCGCCGTCTTCGGGTCCAGCGCCCCGGTGTGCTCGTCGAGCAGCAGGATGCGGCTGGGCTGCAGCGAGGCCATCAGCAGGCTGACCGCCTGGCGCTGGCCGCCCGAGAGCAGGCCGATGCGGTCGGCGAGCCGGTTCTCCAGGCCGAGCTTCAGCATCGACAGCTTCTCGCGGAACAGCTCGCGCAGCGTCCTGTTCAGCGAGAAGTGGAAGCCGCGCCTGGCGCCGCGCTTCCAGGCCAGCGCCATGTTCTCCTCGATGGTCAGCGCCTCGCAGGTGCCGGCCATCGGGTCCTGGAACACGCGCGCCACCTGGTCGGCGCGCTGCCACGCGCTCTTGGCGGTGACCTCGGTGCCGTCGATGCTGATCGAGCCGCGGTCGATCATCAGGTCGCCGCTGACCGCGTTCAGGAAGGTCGACTTGCCCGCGCCGTTGCTGCCGATGACGGTGACGAACTGGCCGGTGGGAATGGTCAGGTCCAGACCGCGCAGCACGTGGTTCTCGATCGGCGTGCCGGGGTTGAAGGTGATTTCGAGTCCTTGGGCTTGCAGCATGATCAGGCCTCCTTCGGGGTGGTGATGGCAGCGGGCTTGGCCTTGCCGGGCAGCAATTTGCCGAGCTTGCGCTTGTAGGCCGGCACGAGCAGCGCGCAGGCGACCAGCACGGCGGTGACCAGGTTCAGGTCCTGCGCCTGCAGGCCGATGAAGTCGCTGTTCAGCGCCAGCGCGATGAAGAAGCGGTACAGCAGAGCACCGACGATGCACGCGGCGGTGGTGACGACCAGGCTGCGCGCCGGCAGGATGGTCTCGCCGATGATCACCGCGGCCAGGCCGATGACGATCGTGCCGATGCCCATCGAGATGTCGGCGCCGCCCTGGCTTTGCACGAACAGCGCGCCGGCCAGCGCGACCAGCGCGTTCGACAGCGCAAGGCCGACGATCGTCTGCCGGTCGGTCGAGATGCCCTGGGCGCGCGCCATGCGCGGGTTGCTGCCGGTGGCGCGCATCGCCAGCCCGGTCTCGGAGGCGAAGAACAGATCGATCAGCCCCTTGGCCAGCACCACGATGACCAGCAGCACCAGCGGCTTGAGCACGTATTCGGGCAGGCCGCCGAAGTCGAACAGCGTGAACACCGTCGGGTCGTTGATCAGCGCGAGGTTGGGCTTGCCCATCACGCGCAGGTTGATCGAGTACAGCGCGATCATCACCAGGATGCTGGCCAGCAGCTGCATGATGCGCAGCCGCACGTTCAGCCACGCGGTGAGCGCGCCGGCCGCGGCGCCGGCAACGATGGCGGCGGCAGTGGCCATGAAGGGGTCGATGCCGGCGACGATCAGCGCCGCGGCCGCCGCGCCGCCGAGCGGGAAGCTGCCGTCGACGGTGAGGTCCGGAAAGTTGATGACGCGGAACGAGAGATGAACGCCGAGCGCGACCAGACCGAAGATCAGACCGATCTCGATCGCGCCTAGCGATGCGATGAGCGACATGGGGTGAACCTTTGCAGGACGAGCGAAGCCCGCGGCGCACGCTTAAGCGCCGGCTTCGCTCGCCGGGTTGGGTTGGGCGGCGGCGCGTCAGCCGCGCCGCCGCGGGGGCGGTGGCGCCGGGATCAGCGCACGACCGACTTGGCCGACTTGATCAGATCTTCGGACAGCGTCACGCCCTGCTTTTGCGCCGCCGCCACGTTGACGTGCAGCTCGAAGGTGGTGCTGGTCTGCGAGCCGATCTTGCCCGGCTGCTCGCCGTTGAGCACGCGCACCACCACCTTGCCGGTCTGGCGGCCGATGTCGTAGTAGTTCAGGCCCAGCGCGGCCACCGCGCCGCGCTTGACCGCGTCGGTGTCGGCGGCGACCAGCGGAATCTTCGCCGCCTGCGCGACCTTGACGATGCCCTCGAAGGCCGACATCACGTTGTTGTCGGTGGGCGCGTAGATCACGTCGGCCTTGCCGACCAGGCTCTGCGCGGCGCCGGCAACGTCGACGCTGCGCGCCGCGGCGGCCTCGACCAGCACGAAGCCGGCGGCCGGCGCGGCCTTCTTCAGCGCCTCGACGATGGCCACCGAATTGGCCTCGCCGGGGCTGTAGATCACGCCGACCCGCTTGGCGCTCGGCGCGACCTTGTGCATCAGCTCCAGGTGCTTGTCCAGCGGCGACATGTCGGACACGCCGGTGACATTGGTGCCCGAGGCGTCCCAGGTCTTCACCAGCTTGGCGGCGACCGGGTCGGTGACCGCGCTGTAGACCACCGGGATGTCCTTGGTGGCGGCGACGACGGCCTGCGCCGACGGCGTGGCGATGGCGACGATCGCGTCGGGCTGGGCACCGACGTACTTGCGGGCGATCTGCGCCGCGGTGCCGGTGTTGCCCTGCGCGCTCTGGTATTCGAACTTCAGGTTCTTGCCGGCTTCGAAGCCCGCGGCCCTGAGCTCGTCGCGCACGCCGTCGCGCACGGCATCGAGCGCGGGGTGTTCGACGATCGCGGTCACCGCCACAGATTTCGGCTCGGCGGCATGGGCGAAGGGAGCGGCGGCGGCAAGGGCAAGCGCCAGGGTGCTGAGGCAGGCGCGGCGGGAGCGCAGGAAAGAAGATTGCATTAAATGTCTCCTGAATCGATGGGCCGGGTGCGGCGTGGATCGGTTCGACAGCCCTGCCACCCGCCTCGTGGGCCAGGTGCATGCGGCGCCGACCGCAGGCAGAATTGTCCCGACGCAGGCTGCAAATAGGTTTTCCTCCCTGATTCGGGTTATCCCCTGATGGAGAAAGAAAATTTCCTGCATTCGCAGTTCGAGGAGATGATCTTGTACGACCTTGATCTGGATCGAATCGACCGCCGGATCCTGGCCCATCTGCAGGCCGACGGGCGGGCGACGAACCTGGAGCTGGCGCAAGCGGTCGGCCTGTCGCCGGCACAGTGCCACCGCCGCCACAAGCGGCTCGAGGAGCAGGGTTTCGTCAAGCGCTACGAGGCGCGGCTGAGCGCCGAGAAGCTGAGGCTCGGCGTGATCGCGTTCATCCACGTGGCCATGGAGAAAGGCCACATCCGCGACCTGAGCAAGTTCACCGACGCGGTCGCCGGGCTGCCCGAGGTGCTCGAGTGTTATTCGGTGACCGGCGACTTCGACTACGTGCTCAAGGTGATCGCCAAGGACCTGAAGTCGATGTCGCAGTTCCTGATGGACCGGCTGATGCGGCTGCCCGGGGTGAACAACGTGCGCTCGAGCATCTGCCTGGACGAGATCAAATGCACGAGCGCACTGCCGCTGCCGGAGTGAGAGGCCCCGGCAGCGGCGGCGCTCACAAGGCAAGCTCATGAGCAAACGTGGCTCTGCCACTTTGCTCATACCCCCGCGGGGGGCGGCCGGCAAGGCCGGCCTGGGGGCGCTCTCAGGCCGGCACCGAGCTGCGGATCAAGTGGTCGAAGGCCGCCAGCGCTGCCTTCGCGCCGTCACCGGCGGCGATGACGATCTGCTTGAAGGGCACCGTCGTCGCGTCCCCGGCCGCGAACACGCCCGGCAGGTTGGTGGCACCGCGCGCGTCGACGATGATCTCGCCGAAGCGGCTCAGCTCCACCGTGCCCTTCAGGAACTCGGTGTTCGGCACCAGGCCGATCTGCACGAACACCCCTGCCAGCGCCAGCGTCTGCTCGGCGCCGCTCGCGCGGTCCTTGAAGCGCAGGCCGTTGACCTTCTGCCCGTCGCCGGTGATCTCCAGCGTCTGCGCGTTCACATGCACGCTGACGTTGGGCAGGCTGTGCAGCTTCTTCACCAGCACCGCATCCGCCTTCAGCTGGTCGGCGAACTCGATCAGCGTCACGTGTTCGACCACGCCGGCCAGGTCGATCGCCGCCTCGACGCCGGAGTTGCCGCCGCCGATCACCGCCACCTTCTTGCCCTTGAACAGCGGCCCGTCGCAGTGCGGGCAGTAGGCCACGCCCTTGGTCTTGTACTCCTGCTCGCCGGGCACGCCGACGTTGCGCCAGCGCGCGCCGGTCGACAGGATCACCGCCCTTGCCTTCAGCTCGGCGCCGTTGGCCAGCTTGACGCGCGCCATGCCGCCCGGCTGCGCCGCCGGCTCCAGCGCGTCGACGCGCTGGTTGTTCATCAGGTCGACGTCGTAGGCGCGCACCTGTGCTTCCAGCGCGGCGGCGAACTTCGGGCCGTCGGTCTCGAGCACCGAGATGTAGTTCTCGATGGCCAGCGTGTCGAGCGTCTGGCCGCCGAAGCGCTCGGCGACGATGCCGGTACGGATGCCCTTGCGCGCCGCATAGACGGCCGCCGCCGCGCCGGCCGGACCGCCGCCGACGATCAGCATGTCGTAGGGCTCGGCCTGCGTCAGGCGCGCCGCATCACGCGCCGCGGCGCCGGTATCCACCTTGGACAGGATCTCGGCCAGTTCCATGCGGCCCGAGCCGAAAGGCTGGCCGTTCAGGAACACCGCCGGTACGGCCATGATCTGGCGCGCCTCGACCTCGTCCTGGAACAGGCCGCCGTCGATGGCCACGTGGCGGATGCGCGGGTTCAGCACCGCCATCAGGTTCAGCGCCTGCACCACGTCCGGGCAGTTATGGCAGGTCAGCGACATCCAGGTCTCGAAGACGAAATCGCCTTCCAGTGCCTTGATCTGCTCGATCACATCGGCCTCGACCTTCGGCGGGTGGCCGCCGGCCTGCAGCAGCGCCAGCACCAGCGACGTGAACTCGTGGCCCATCGGCACGGCGGCAAAGCGCACGCCCATGTCCTCACCTGCGCGGGTGATCTGGAACGAGGGCTTGCGCGCGTCGCTGCCGTCGAAGCGCACCGCGACTTTGTCGCTGAGGCCGCCGATGTCGTTCAGCAGCTCGCGCATCTCGGCGGCGCCCGCGCTGTCGTCGAGGCTGGCCACCAGTTCGATCGGCTGCTGCAGGCGCTCCAGATAGGCCTTGAGTTGGGCTTGGATGTTGCTGTCGAGCATGACGTTCTCCTTCCGGCTGCGATGTGGATGTATAGGCGTGGGCCGTCCGGCCCGGTCGCCAGCACCCGTCTTCAGGTGCTGGCGACAAGGCCCGAGGGGTCTTGTCTCGGGATGGCGGGGCCGCAGCCCCGCGGCCGGTTCTTTAGATCTTGCCGACCAGGTCCAGCGACGGCGTCAGCGTCTTCGCGCCTTCGTTCCACTTGGCCGGGCACACCTGGCCAGGGTTCTTGGCGACGTACTGCGCGGCCTTCAGCTTGCGCAGCGTCTCCTTGACGTCGCGGGCGATCTCGTTGCTGTGCACTTCAGCGGTCTTGATCACGCCGTCCGGGTTGATGACGAAGGTGCCGCGCAGCGCCAGGCCTTCTTCGGGGATGTGCACGCCGAAGGCATTGGTCAGCTGGTGCGTCGGGTCGCCGACCAGCGGGAACCTGGCCTTGCCGACAGCCGGGCTGGTCTCGTGCCACACCTTGTGCGAGAAGTGCGTGTCGGTGGTGACGATGTAGACCTGCGCCTCGAGCTTCTGGAACTCGGCGTAGTTGTCGGCCGCGTCCTCGACTTCGGTCGGGCAGTTGAAGGTGAAGGCGGCCGGCATGAAGATGAAGACCGACCACTGGCCCTTCAGGCTCTCGTCCGTCACCTCGACGAACTTGCCGTTGTGGAAGGCTTGGGCCTTGAAGGCGGGTACGGTGGTGTTGATGATCGACATGACTTTCCTTTGCTGCGGTTGGGTTGTTGCGGGAAGCCGTGACTGCTCCGCTGGGATAAATTATAAGCTATCTATAAATTAGTACTCATTGTCATACGCTATCATCCGTATAGGCAGCCGACCATGGCCCGTTTCGGTGCAGCCAATCAGTCTCGATGGCAAGCCGCTACGGCCGACAGCGGCGAACCTGAAGTACGCACACCGGCTTGCCGCCGAGATCCGCGAGCGCATCCGCTTCGGCAGCTTCTCGCTGGCCGAGTACTTCCCAGCAGACGGTGATGTCGGCCAACCGCTCACCGTTGGCACACAGCTACCCTGCGCCGATCGCCAACTACGTTGAGTTCAAGTTCTTCACAGGTCTGCGC
>DAIMFR010000109.1:0-12297 GCA_036724445.1 Rubrivivax sp.
ACCAGCGCCGGCGTGCCGGCCGAGGTGGTGCAGCACACGCTGGTGCTCGAATACAACCACGTCGCGCAACTGGAACAAGCCTTTGCCGAACAGGGCCGCGACATCGCCTGCGTGATCGTCGAGCCGATCGCCGGCAACATGAACTTCGTGCGCGCGTCGCTGCCGTTCATGCGCCGGTTGCGCGAGCTGTGCACGTCATACGGCGCGCTCTTGATCTTCGACGAGGTGATGACCGGTTTTCGCGTCGCGCTCGGCGGCGCGCAAAGCCTGTACGCCGCGCAGATCCCCGGCTTCCGCCCCGACCTGAGCGTATTCGGCAAGGTCATCGGCGGCGGCATGCCGCTGGCGGCCTTCGGCGGCAGCCGTGATCTAATGAGCCGGCTGGCGCCGCTCGGCCCGGTGTACCAGGCCGGCACGCTCAGCGGCAACCCGGTGGCCACCGCCTGCGGGCTGGCGACGCTGCAGGAAATCAGCCGGCCCGGCTTCTTCGAGGCGCTGTCGGCGCAGACGCGCAAGCTGGTCGATGGCCTGACGAGTGCGGCGCGCGCCGCCGGTGTGCCGCTGGCCGCCGATTGCGAAGGCGGCATGTTCGGCTTCTTCTTCGCGCCCGAGCTGCCGCAGAACTACGGCGCGGTGATGGCCAGCGACAAGGAGCGCTTCAACCGCTTCTTCCACGCCATGCTGGAGCGCGGCGTGTACCTGGCGCCGGCGCTGTACGAAGCCGGCTTCGTCAGCGCCGCGCACGGCGACGACGACATTGCCGCGACGATTGCCGCCGCCGCCGAAGCGCTGCGCTGATCAGGCCGGGCTGGAACGCAGCCCGTACACCTGCCCGCCGACGAACAGATACTCGGCGCGCAGCACCGCATCGCCCTTCTCGCCGGCGAAGGTGAAGCCGAGCACGCCGACCGTGTCGCCGACCTTCACCGGCGGCACCTTCCAGGCTTCCATACGCGTCAGCGGCGCGAGTTCGATCTCCCAGACGCGGTCCTTGCGCGTCGGCAGTTGCGCCGCCTTCAGCAGCGCGGCGCCATCCACGCCGGCCGACTGCGGCGGCAGCTTGCGCTCGGCCAGGCCGGCGGGCAGCCTCAGGTCGGCCGGCAGCTCCAGCGTCAGTTCGGCATGCGGGTTGCGCCAGGCGACCTTGGTGGCGCGGCCTTCGAGCCAGATCGGCCGGTTCTGGTCGAAGCTGCTCCAGCCGTGATGGGCGTGTGCGGCCAGAGGGGCGAGCAGCGCGGTGGTGATCAAGGTACGACGCTGCATGGCTCTCCCTTCATTTCATTCGTAAGCAATCCAGCGGCCGCAGATGATGACCGCCAGCCAAAGCCCCATCGACAGCGCGGTCTGCGCCCGCGCCGTGCGGTCCAGCTGCTGCATCCCGCCGCGCAGGTGGAAGGCCAGCGCGTTCATGCCGGCCAGCAGCACCAGCGCCATCTTCAGCACGAAGGCGCGGTTGGCCAGCAGCTCCGACGCCTGTCCGGCGAACATCAATGCGCCGCTGGCGGCGATCAGCCCGAAGCCGGCCAGCGCCAGCCCCAGCGCCAATTGCGCCAGCGGCTGCACCGGCAGCGCCGCGCCGCGACCCCAGACGCGCAGCTCGAACAGCGTCAGGTTGCCGACCAGCAGCGCGATGCCGGCGATGTGCACGACTTCGAGCGCCGGATAGGCCAGCGGGTGCGACACGATCCAGTCGAACATCGTGGCATTGTCGCGTGCGCGTGCGGCGGCCGGTTGGCGGCCAACCGGAGGGCCGCTCCTAGAATGCGGGCGCATGCACATCCACATCCTCGGCATCTGCGGCACCTTCATGGGCGGGCTGGCGGCGCTGGCGCGCGAGGCGGGGCACAAGGTCACCGGCTGCGATGCCAACGTCTACCCGCCGATGAGCGGGCAGCTGCGCGCGCTGGACATCGAGCTGATCGAAGGCTTCGACGCCGCACAGATGGCGCTGCAGCCGGACATGTACGTGGTCGGCAACGTGGTCACGCGCGGCAACGCGCTGATGGAGGCGATGCTCGATGCCGGCGTGCGCTACACCAGCGGCCCGCAATGGCTGGCCGACCACGTGCTGCCGGGGCGCCACGTGCTGGCGGTCGCCGGCACGCACGGCAAGACCTCGACCACCTCGATGCTCGCGTGGATGCTCGAATGCGCCGGGCTGCAGCCGGGCTTCCTGGTCGGCGGCGTGCCGCTGAACTTCGGCGTGTCGGCCCGGCTGGGGCAGGGAAATGCCTTCGTCATCGAAGCCGACGAATACGACACCGCCTTCTTCGACAAGCGCAGCAAGTTCGTGCACTACCGGCCGCGCACCGCGATCCTGAACAACCTGGAGCTGGACCACGCCGACATCTTCCCCGACCTGGCCGCCATCGAGACCCAGTTCCACCACCTGGTGCGCACCGTGCCGGCCTCGGGCCGATTGGTAGTCAACGCGCGCGACGAGGCGCTGCAGCGCGTGCTGGCGCGCGGCTGCTGGAGCGGGGTGCAGCGCTTCGGCACGCGCAAGGAAGAACCGGGCGGCCTGCGCGCGCGCGGCGAGCCGCACGACTTCGACGTGCTGCGCGGCAGCCTGAAGATCGCGCACGTCGAATGGCCGCTGCTCGGCGAGCACAACCAGCTGAACGCGCTGGCGGCGCTGGCCGCGGCCGAACACGCCGGCGTGGCGCCCGAGGCCGCGGCTGCCGCCTTGAGCCGCTTCGAGAACGTGCGCCGCCGCCTGGAGCTGCGCGGCACGATCGAGCTCGGCGGCGGCGAGGTGAAGGTCTACGACGACTTCGCGCACCACCCGACCGCCATGCGCAGCACCGTCAACGGCCTGCGCCGCAAGGTCGGGCTGCAGCGCATCCTGGCGGTGTTCGAGCCGCGTTCGAACACGATGAAGCTGGGCGCGATGAAGGCGCAACTGCCCTGGGCGCTGGAAGAAGCCGATCTGAGCTTGTGCCTGCAGGGCGACTACGGCTGGAGCGCCGCCGAGGCGCTGGCGCCGCTGGGCGAGCAGGCGCAGGTCGCGAATTCGGTGGACGAACTGGTCGAGCGCATCGTGCAGGCGGCGCGGCCCGGCGACCATGTGCTGTGCATGAGCAACGGCGGCTTCGGCGGCATCCACGACAAGCTGCTGGCGGCGCTGCGGGCAAAGCGCTGATGGCTGCCACGCATCTGCTGTACCTGCACGGCTTCCGCTCGTCGCCCAAGTCCTTCAAGGCGCAGCGGCTGCACGCCTGGCTGCAGCAGCACCGGCCCGAGGTGCACTGGTGGTGCCCGCAATTGCCGCCGTCGCCGCGCGCAGCGCTCGATCTGATTCGCGCCGGCACGGCCGGCTGGCCGGCGCAGGGCTCGGCCGTGCTCGGCAGTTCGCTCGGCGGCTTCTACGCGACAGTAGTGGCCGAAGCCACCGGCTGGCCGGCGGTGCTGATGAACCCGGCCGTCGACCCGGCGCGCGACCTGGCCGCCTATGTCGGCGAACAGACCGCCTTCCACACGCCCGAAGAGCACTTCTTCTTCCGCGCCGAATACGTGGACGAACTGCGCGCGATGACCCCCGGCCCGATCAGCAATGCGCAGCGCTGCTTCGCGATCATCGCCAAGGGCGACGAAGTGCTCGACTGGCGCGAGATGACGGCCCGCTATCCCGGCGCGCAGATCCGCCTGCTCGAAGGCAGCGACCATGCACTGTCCGATTTCGACGACCACCTTCCCCACCTGCTGAGGTTCCTGCAGCTATGCGACTGAAACAAAAAACCTGCATCGTCACCGGCGCGGCCCAGGGCATCGGCCTGGCGACGGCGCTGAAGTTCGCCGAAGAAGGCGCCAACGTGGTCGTCGCCGACCTCAAGCCCGAAGGCGTGGACGCGGCGATGGCGCTGGTGCGCGCACGCGGCGCGCAGGCGCTGGGGCTGGCGCTGAACGTCACCGACCGCGAGGCGCTGGACCAGATGGCGGCGGGGGTCAAGGAGCGCTTCGGCAGCATCGACGTGCTCGTCAACAATGCCGGCATCACCAAGGACGCGCGGCTGCAGAAGATGACGCTGGCGCAGTTCGACACGGTCATCGACGTCAACCTGCGCGGCGTGTTCCACGCGACGCAGGCGGTGCTGCCGACGATGCTGGCGCAGTCGTCCGGCGTGATCCTCAACGCCAGCAGCGTGGTCGGCATCTACGGCAACTTCGGCCAGACCAACTACGCGGCCACCAAATTCGGCGTCATCGGCTTCACCAAGACCTGGAGCCGCGAACTCGGCCCGAAGGGCATCCGCGTCAACGCGGTGGCGCCGGGCTTCGTCGAAACGCCGATCCTGGCCACCATTCCCGACAAGGTGCTGCAGCAGATGCGCGAGCAGGTGCCGCTGCACCGCCTGGGCAAGCCGGAGGAGATCGCCAACGTCTACGCCTTCCTGGCCAGCGACGAGGCCAGCTACGTCAACGGCGCGGTGATCGAGGTCTCGGGCGGCATGACCGTCTGAGCGTTCCAGACCCCGCTCACGGCGCCAGGTGCGCCCAAAGAAATCAACGACTTACGAACCGTTTTCTTGAGAGGTCCTCGAGGAGCCGCTGCCGGCGCAAAGCGGCCTTCGGCCGCTTTGCGCCGGTGGGCGCTATGCACCACTCCCCCGAGCCCCCTCCGAGAGGGGGCTCCAGTTCGTTCGACAAGTCGGCCTGGCGGCCGATGGAGGGGCCGGGGCCTGCGCCGGCCGCAAGGCCGGCCCGTCGGCCATGCTGGAGCCCCCTCTCGGAGGGGGCGCGGGGGAGCTGCACGAACGCGCCTTGGCGCAAAGCGGCCTACGGCCGCTATGCGCCGCGAGCAGTCGCTGTTCCCCCCGCGCTTGGCTCGGGACTTCGGGCGGCCCTGCGCCAGCCGCGCGGCGTAGGCATCGAAGGCCGGGCGCTTGTCGATGGCGCCGAACATCAGACCCCGGTCGAGCGCCAGGCAGCCGGGCGCCTTCATCGGCGTGCCGTACTGCGGCCACACCGTGTCGCAGGGCCCGCCGATCTCTTCCGGCATCCAGCGGGCGATGCGCCCCCGCGCGATGGCGGATTCGTGTAGCAGCTCAGCGCATTCATCGGCAACTTCCCCGTTGTTCCGGCGGATCGCAGCCCCGCGCAGCGGCGACAATCGCGCCCCATGTATGCATTGTTCGAGGACGGCGGCAAGTTCCTGGCCGGCCGGGTGATGTCCGAAGCCGAGAGCTCGGTGCAGGTCGAGCTGGATTCGGGCAAGCGCGTCAAGATCAAAAGCGCCCACGTGCTGCTGCGCTTCGACGCGCCGGCACCCGCGGAGCTGATGGCGCGCGCGCAGGCGCTGGCGCAGGACATCGAGCTCGACCTGGCCTGGGAATTCGCGCCCGAGGCCGAATTCGGCTTCGCCGACCTGGCGCGCGACTATTTCGACGCCCATGCCGGCGCCGACAAGCAGGCCGCGGCGCTGTTGCGGCTGTTCGAGGCGCCGCACTACTTCCGCCGCCTCGGCAAGGGCATGTTCAAGAAGGCGCCTGAAGAAACCGTCAAGGCCGCGCTGCTGGGCATCGAGCGCAAGAAGCAGCTCGCCGCGCAGATCGAGCAATGGGCCGAGGCGCTGGTGGCCGGCGACTGCCCGGCGCCGATCCGCGAGCAGCTGTACCGCATCCTCTTCAAGCCCGACAAGAACGCCCCCGAATACAAGGCCGTGGTCGAAGCGGCCCGGCGCGCGCAGCGCGCGCCGCTCGATCTGCTGAAGACCGCCGGCGCCATCGCCAGCCCGTACCAGTTCCACTGGCGCCGCTTCCTGTTCGAGGCCTTCCCCAAGGGCACGGCCTTCCCGCCGCTGGAGGTGCCGGCGATCAAGGAGGCGCTGCCGCTGGCCGGTTGCCAAGCCTTCTCGATCGACGATTCGGCCACCACCGAGATCGACGACGCGCTGTCGGTGCAGGGACTGGGCAGCGGCAGCGTGACCTTCGGCGTGCACATCGCCGCGCCGGGGCTGGCGCTTCAGCCCGACTCGGCGCTGGACAAGGTGGCGCGCGAGCGGCTGTCCACCGTCTACATGCCCGGCTGGAAGCTGACCATGCTGCCCGACGCGGTGGTGCAGGCCTACACGCTGGACGCCGGCCGCGACTGCCCGGCGGTGAGCCAGTACTTCACGATCGACGAGACGACGCTGGAAGTGCGCGCCAGCGAGACCCGGCTCGAACGCGTGCCCATCGTCACCAACCTGCGCCACGACCAGCTCGACAACCGCATCACTGAGGCCACGCTCGAGGGCCGTGCGCCGGCCGACTACGCGCATGCCGCCGAGCTGGCCTTTGCCTTCCGCCTGGCGCGGCAGCTGAAGGCGCAGCGCGAGCTGGTGCGCGGCAAGCCCGAGCTGTTCAGCCGCCCCGACTACGGCTTCAGGCTGGAGCGTCCCGAAGCCGACGAAGAGCACGAGCCGCAGGGCGACGAGCGCGTGCTGATCAACACGCGCCAGCGCGGCGCGCCGCTGGACCTGATCGTTTCCGAGGCGATGATCCTGGCCAACAGCCGCTGGGGCGCGTGGCTGGCCGAATGCGGCGTGCCCGGCATCTACCGCAGCCAGGCCAGCTTGGCGCCGGGCATCAAGGTGCGCATGGGCACGCGGCCGGCGCCGCACGCCGGCATGGGCGTGGCGCAATACACCTGGGCCAGCTCGCCGCTGCGCCGCTACGTGGACCTGGTCAACCAGTGGCAGATCATCGCCTGCGCGCGCCACGGCCGCACCGCCGCACTGGCCGCGCCCTTCAAGCCCAAGGACGCGGCGCTGCTGTCGATCATCTCCGGCTTCGACGCCGCCTATGCCGGCTACAACGACTTCCAGAACGCCATCGAGCGCTACTGGACGCTGCGCTGGCTGCAGCAGAACGGCGTCACCGAGCTCGACGCCGCGGTGATGAAGGACGGCCTGGTGCGCGCCGACACGCTGCCGCTGGTGTTCCGCGTGCCCGGCACGGAAAGCCTGCCGCGCGGCAGCCACGTGCGCGCCCGCGTGGCCGGCATCGACCTGCTGACGCTGGAGTTGCACGCCACGCTGCTGGCGCGCGTCGAAGCGTCGGCCGCGGACGAAGCGGCGCTGGCCGAGCCCGAGGCCGAAGACGAAAGCCCCGACGCCGGCGCGCTGCGCCTGGCCATCGACCTGGAAGAGCCGGCCGCGCAGGACGCGCCGCCGGCCGCTGCCTGAGATCGGGCATGGTGGGCGCCGGGCGCGGCCTGGGCACGCTGAGCACCCTGCACTGGGCGCTGCTGGTGTCGCTGGGCGTGCACGCCGCGGCGCTGACCCTGCGCTTCGTCGATCCGCAGCGCTTCGAGCGCCTGTTCGAGGACACGCCGCTGGAGGTGATCCTGGTCAATGCACGCAGCAGCGACGCGCCGACGCACGCGCAGGCCATCGCCCAGGCGGCGCTGGCCGGCGGCGGCGAAGCGGCGCAAGGCCGCGCCACGTCGCCGCTGCCGCTGGCGGCACAGATCGAGCTCGGCGATGCGCCGGCCGACGCGCACCGGCGCATCGACCGGCTGCAGCAGGAACAGCAGCAGCTGCTGGCGCAGATCCGGCGCGAGGTGGCCGCACTGCCGCCGCCCGACCCGCAGCGCGACGACGGCGACCCCGAACATGCCGAGCGCGAGGAACGCCGCCGCCAGCTGCTGCGGCTGCTGGCCGAGATCGAGAAGCGCATCAACGACGAAAACGCGCGGCCGAAGAAGCGCTACATCAGCCCCGCCACGCGCGAGGAGGTGTACGCGATCTACTACGACGCGCTGCGCCGCAAGATCGAGGCGCGCGGCACGCGCGACTTTCCCGAATACCGCGGCCGCAAGCTCTACGGCGAGCTGACGATGAACGTCACCGTCGACGCGCTGGGGCGCGTGGTCGAAGCCGAGGTCGTGCGCCCGTCCAAGGAGCGGCTGCTCGACCAGCGCGCGCTGGCCATCGTGAACGCCGCCGCGCCCTACGGCAAGTTCAGCCCGGCGATGCGCAAGCAGGCCGACCAGATCGTCATCACCTCGCGCTTCCGCTTCACGCGCGACGAGGGGCTGGAAACCAGCCTCAGCCACACGCCATGAGTCGCGATGAGCGCGCATGGCGGCTCCAAAGCGCCGATACCGGAGCGCGATCCGCGCGGAGGTTGACCTATGAGCGCACCTGACCGTTACGCGGTGCTCGGCAACCCGGTCGCGCACAGCCAGTCGCCGTTCATCCATGCCGAATTCGCGCGCCAGACCGGGCAGCAGGTCGACTACACGCGCGTGCTGTGCGCCATGGACGGTTTTGCGGACGCCGTGCGCGCCTTCGCCGACTCGGGAGCGCACGGCTGCAACGTCACCGTGCCCTTCAAGTTCGAGGCCGGCGCGCTGGCGCGCACGGTCACGCCGCGCGCCGCGCTGGCGCAGGCCGCCAACACCTTGCGCTTCGACGCCGGCGGCTGGCTGGCCGACAACACCGACGGCATCGGCCTGGTGCGCGACCTGCAGCGCCACGCCGGCGTCGCGCTGCCGGGCCTGCGCGTGCTGCTGGTCGGCGCCGGCGGCGCCGCGGCCGGCGTGATGGGGCCGTTGATCGAGGCGCGTCCGGCGCAGCTGCAGGTGCTCAACCGCACCGCGGCCAAGGCCGAGGCGCTGTGCCGGCGCCACGCCGACCTGGCGGCGCAGTGCGGGGTCGCGCTGTCGGGCGGTGGCCTGGACGCAGCCGGCGCGGCCTACGACGTGGTACTGAACGCCAGCGCCAGCAGCCTGGGCGGCGCGGCGGTGCCGGTGCCGGGCAGCGTGCTGCGGCGCGGCGCGCTGGCAGTGGACCTGATGTACGGCAGCGCCGCACGTCCGTTCCTGGCCTGGGCCTCGGCCCAGGGTGCGGTGGCGCGCGACGGGCTGGGTATGCTGGTCGAGCAGGCGGCCGAGGCCTTCTTCGTCTGGCGCGGCGTGATGCCCGACACCGCGCCGGTGCTGCAGCGGCTGCGCCACTACGTCGACGCCAGCGCGGCGCGATGAAGGCCGCACGCCGCCTGCTGGCGCTGCTGCTGCTGAGCCTGCTGGCGCTGCAGGCGGGCTTCGCGCTGCTGATTGCAGCGATGAACTGGATCGACCCGCCGTCGACCAGCTTCCAGCGCAGCGAAGTCTGGCGCATGCTGGTCGAACAAGGGCGCATCGAATGGCGCCGGCAGTGGGTGCCCTACGCGCAGATCAGCCCGCACCTGAAGCGCGCGGTCATCGCCAGCGAGGACGCCGGCTTCAGCGAGCACAGCGGTGTCGAATGGGACGCGATCGAGCGCGCGCTGGAGAAGAACCAGCGCGCCGAAGCGCGTGCCGAGAAGATGCAGGCGCGCAACCCCGAGCGCGCGGTGGCGGCCAAGGTGGTGGGCGGCTCGACGATCACGCAGCAACTGGCGAAGAACCTGTTTTTGTCCGGCGAGCGCACCCGGCTGCGCAAGGGGCAGGAACTGCTGTTGACGCTGATGCTGGAGGCGCTGCTGACGAAGCAGCGCATCCTGGAGATCTACCTGAACAGCGTCGAATGGGGCGAAGGCATCTTCGGCGCGCAGGCCGCGGCGCGGCACTACTTCCAGAAGGACGCCGCCCGGCTCGGCGCGGAAGAGGCGGCGCGGCTGGCGGTGATGCTGCCTGCCCCCAAGCGCTTCGAGAAGCGGCCGTACTCGGCCTACGTCAACGCGCGCACGGCGACCATCGTGGCGCGCATGGGGGCGGTGGCATTGCCTTGAGCGGCCCGAGCCGCGGGTGGGCGCCTCGGGCTCACCGGGTGGGCCACATCGGTCGGGCATGTCGCGGCCGCCTAAAATCGGGCCATGGGAGTGTCGCTCGCCGCGGAAATCGCCAGCGCCGCCGCCCGCCTGGTGGTGGACGAAGGCATGGAATACGCGCAGGCCAAGCGCAAGGCGCTGCGCCGGCTGGGCCGCACCCCGCGCGGCACCGAGCTGCCCAGCAACGAGCTGGTCGAGGACGAGGTGCGCAGCCACCTGGCGCTGTTCTGCGCCGACACGCAGCCGGCCGAGTTGCGTGCGCTGCGCGAGCTGGCGTTGCGTTGGATGCAGCGGCTGGCGGAGTTCCGCCCGCACCTGAGCGGCGCCGTCTGGCGCGGCACCGCGACGCGCCTGTCGGCGGTGCACATCGACCTGTATTGCGACGACCCCAAGGCCGCCGAGATCGCGTTGATCAACCTCGGCGTCGACTACGACGCATCGGGCGACGGCGACTTCAGCGTCTTGAGCCTGGCCGAGCGCTGCCCCGGGCTCGATGAGCCGGTGACGCTGCATCTGGCGGTGCGCGACCTGGACGACCAGCGCGGTGCGCTGAAGCCCGACGCACGCGGCCGCAGCTGGCGTGGCGACGCCGCGGCGCTGCAGCGGCTGCTGCAGGAGCAGGCGGCATGAACGCCGGCACGACGCGCCGCGCGCTGCTCGTCGGCATCGGCGTGCTGGCCGCCGCCGGCGGTGCCTGGTGGCAGGCGCGCCGCGCCGCGCCGTCTTCTGCAGCCGCCGCCGGCGCGGCCGGGGGCGCCGACGCGGCGTTCTGGGCGCTGCGCCTGCCGCGGCCCGAAGGCGGCGAGCTGGTGCTGGCCGACTTCCGCGGCCAGCCGCTGCTCGTCAACTTCTGGGCCACCTGGTGCCCGCCGTGCATCAAGGAGCTGCCCGAAATCGACCGCTTCGCACGCAGTCACGCCTCGCGCCTGAAGGTCGTCGGCCTGGCGCTGGACAACCTGGCGCCGGTGCAGGAGTTCTTGAAGCGCCAGCCGGTGGGTTTTGCCATCGGCCTGGCCGGCTTCGGCGGCAGCGATCTGGCGCGCAGCCTGGGCAACAACGCCGGCGCGCTGCCCTTCACGGTGCTGCTCGATGGCAGCGGCGCCGTGGTGCGCAGCAAGCTCGGCGAAACGCACTACGCGGAGCTCGAAGCATGGGCTGCCACGCTTTGACTCGAGCCGTGTTGGCACCTTATTTGCGTCGATCTGCGGCCAAAGCTCAGGAAACACACCCCCTGGCGCCGCCCAGAAAAATCTTCTTCCGAACGTAACAATTCGGGCACAATCGCGCGCCGCCTGGGCTCGTCCGCGATGATTCGACGAAGTTCAGCGCAAATCGGTGCTGTTGGCGCCGACAAAGGAAAACAATGGACCTGCGCAAACTGAAGACGCTGATCGACCTGGTGTCGGAATCGAACATCTCCGAACTGGAGATCACCGAAGCGGAAGGCAAGGTGCGCATCGTCAAGGCCGGCCTGCAGGTCGCCGCGGCGCCGCTGGCGGCCTATACGGCGGTGCCGATGGCGGCGCCCGCCGAGGCGCCTCGAGCCGCTGCGCCCGCCCCGGCCCCCGAGACGCCTGCAGAGGAAACCGGCCAGGTGGTCACCTCGCCGATGGTCGGCACCTTCTATCGCTCGTCCAGTCCCGGCGGCAAGCCGCTGGTCGAGGTCGGCCAGCCGGTCAAGGCCGACGAGCCGGTGTGCATCATCGAGGCGATGAAGATCATGAACGAGATCGAGGCCGGCCATGCCGGCACGGTGACGAAGATCCTGGTCGAGAACGGCCAGCCCGTGGAATTCGGCCAACCCTTGTTCGTCATCGAATGATCGGCCGGCCATGCTCGAGAAGATCCTGATCGCCGACCGAGGCGGCCACGCCGCAGGCGTGGCGGCGAAGCCAAATCGCGCCGCGGGCGCAGCCCGCCAGGGCGATTGAGCCGAGGCACCATGTTCAAGAAGATCCTCATTGCCAATCGCGGCGACCACGCCGCAGGCGTGGCGGCGAAGCCAGATTGCCCTGCGGGCGCAGCCCGCCAATGCAATTGAGCCGTGCACCATGTTCAAGAAAATACTGATCGCCAACCGCGGCGAAATTGCATTACGCATCCAGCGCGCCTGCCGCGAGATGGGCATCCAGTCGGTGATCGTCTATTCCGAGGCCGATCGCGAAGCCAAGTACGTCAAGTTGGCCGACGAGGCGGTTTGCATCGGCCCGGCAGCCAGCGCGCAGAGCTATCTGAACATGCCGGCGATCATCTCCACCGCCGAGGTCACCGACGCCGAGGCGGTGCATCCCGGCTACGGCTTCCTGTCGGAGAACGCCGACTTCGCCGAGCGCGTCGAACGCAGCGGCTTCACCTTCATCGGCCCGACGCCGGCGTCGATCCGCATCATGGGCGACAAGGTGGCGGCCAAGCAGGCGATGATCAAGTCCGGCGTGCCCTGCGTGCCCGGGTCCGAAGGCGTGCTGCCCGAGGACACGAAGGAAATCGTGCGCATCGCGCGCGGCATCGGCTACCCGGTGATCGTCAAGGCCGCGGGCGGCGGCGGCGGGCGCGGCATGCGCGT
>DAIMFR010000110.1:0-12204 GCA_036724445.1 Rubrivivax sp.
GCACGCGGCATGGCTGGATCAGGCTTGCGCCCATTGTCCAAAATTCCCCACTGCTGCCTCCCGTAGGAGTCTGGGCCGTGTCTCAGTCCCAGTGTGGCTGGTCGTCCTCTCAGACCAGCTACAGATCGTCGGCTTGGTAGGCCTTTACCCCACCAACAACCTAATCTGACATCGGCCGCTCCAATAGCGCGAGGTCTTGCGATCCCCCGCTTTCACCCGTAGGTCGTATGCGGTATTAATCCGGCTTTCGCCGGGCTATCCCCCACTACTGGGCACGTTCCGATGCATTACTCACCCGTTCGCCACTCGTCGCCAGGTTGCCCCGCGTTACCGTTCGACTTGCATGTGTAAGGCATGCCGCCAGCGTTCAATCTGAGCCAGGATCAAACTCTTCAGTTCGATCTTGAATGTTGCTCAAAGAATTGAAGTGAACTTCACTTCTATGAGCGTTTAAGGTCCTGAGACCCCGAGTTCTGCAATGACTTGCAGTTCTCTTGGCACTCGCCTTCAAACGCCCACGCTTATCGGCTGTATGTTGTTAAAGAGCGCGCTTTGCATTGTCGCGCCAGGCGACAGCAGCAAAGAGGTGGAATTATGACTTGCTTTTTCAACCTTGTCAACACCCCGCTGCACTTTCCTTCGCTTGGGCCTGGTCCGACTGAAGCCGGACCCGCCACTCAGCTCTCTTGAGCGCAGCCCATGAATGTATCACAGCTTCGCTCTGCAGCCGCCGCACTTTAGGTGCGGCCGTCTATTTCAGCGACTCGCCCCGGGCGAGGCGAAGGCTCGTGCCGCTTCGGCCTGCGGCATCTCCGCACCCAGCACCTGCGGCAGCGCCGCGGCCAAACGCCGCGTGTCGGCACGCAGGATGCGCTGCTTGATGGACGGGATCTGCGCCGGATGCATCGAGAAGCTGCGCAGCCCCATCGCCAGCAGCAGTTCGGTGAACATCGCGTCGCCTGCCATTTCGCCGCAGACACAGACGTCCTTACCGGCGGCGTTGGCGCGCGCGATGACGCTGGCAATCAGGCCGAGCACCGCCGGATGCCAGGGGTCGTACAGGTGCGACACGGCGTCGTCCGCGCGGTCGATGGCCAGCGTGTACTGGATCAGGTCGTTGGTGCCGATAGCCACGAAATCAAAGTAGCGCAGGAAGTGCTCGAGGCTCAGTGCCGCCGCCGGCACTTCGATCATCGCGCCGACGTCCACGCGCGTATGCGCATGCCCCGCGTCGTCGAGCTGGCGCCGCGCGCGCTCCAGGGCCTCGAGCGTCAGCTTCACTTCGCTCAGATGCGCGACCATCGGAATCAGGATGCGCACGCGGCCGTAGGCGCTGGCACGCAGGATCGCGCGCAGCTGCTGCCTGAACATGCCCGGCTCGGACAAGCTCCAGCGGATGGCGCGCAGGCCGAGCGCCGGATTCAGCACGTGCTCGTGGCGCAACTCCTGCACCGTCATGCGCTCCAGCGGCTTGTCGGCCCCGACGTCGACAGTGCGGATCGTCACCGGCAGGCCGCGCATCGCGAGCACCGCATCCCGGTAGGCCTCGAACTGCTCCTCTTCGTCGGGCAGATCGCCGTCGCGGTTCATGAACAGGAACTCGCTGCGGAACAGTCCGACACCCACCGCGCCTGCCTCCACCGCCACGGCGGCGTCGCCGGGCTGCTCGATGTTGGCCAGCAGTTCCACGTGCTGCCCGTCCAGCGTCACCGACGGCGTGTGCCGCAGTCGATGCAATCGGGCGCGCTCCAGTTCGCTTTGCCGCTGCCTGAAGCGGTACTCCTCGAGCACGATCGGCGAGGGATCGACGACAACGATGCCGGCGTCGCCGTCGACGACGATCCAGTCGTCCGAGCGGATCAACCGGCTCGCCTCGCGCGCGCCGACGACGGCCGGGATGTCCATGCTGCGCGCCACGATCGCCGTGTGCGACGTGCGCCCGCCGACGTCGGTGATGAAGCCGGTGAAGACGCCGTGCTTGAAGCGCATCATGTCGGCCGGCGCGATGTCGTTGGCCACCAGCACCAGCGGGTCCTCGCCGGCGAAGTCGCGCGCGCCGAACGCGGCCGCAGGCTCCTGGCCCGCCGCCGGGCGGCGCGACATGGCTCGCAGCACGCGCTCGACGACCTGCTCCAGATCGGCCTTGCGCTCGCGCAGGTAGTCGTCTTCCATCTCGTCGAACTGGCGCGCCAGCACTTCCAGCTGCGCCGACAGCGCCCATTCGGCGTTGTAGTGCCGATCGACGATCCAGCTCCTGGCCGCACCGGTGAGCGTCTCGTCGTGCAGCAGCATCAGGTGCACGTCGAGCAGCGCCGACAGCTCGGCCGGCGCGTCGTCCGGCAGGTCGCGCTGCAGCGTGCCCAGTTCCACGGCCACGGTATCGCGCGCCCGGCGCAGGCGGTCCACCTCGTCGTCGACGCGCTCGCGCGCGATGAAGTAGTGCGCCACGTCCACGCGGCTGGACGCCGCCAGCACGGCGCGGCCGATGGCAACGCCGCGCGACACCGGCAGGCCGAAGAACTGGATGCTCATTGGTAGACGTTGGTCCTTATAGGGCCCGAAGGCCATAGTTCGAACCAACGCCCCCGTTCAAACCGTGCATGCGGATTTCCCGCACACGGCTTACCGGTGGTCTGTCGGCTCACAGCATTGAGCGGTCCCGCTCCTGCCAGCAGGGGCTGCACCGGGTTGTGGTCCGCGTCGCTTGCCACTTGCAGGGCGTCACTCCCGCAAGCTTGGTCCTTCGCATGCACGCGCCTTCCCGGTGCCCGCTTGGCTGCGGCCCAGAGTTGTCTTTGCAGTTGTCGCACTTTGTCGCTCGACACGAGGTCGTCGGGGTCGTTAGGCACGGTCTTGCCGGCCATTCCCTCGCGCTTACCCGCTGTCCCAGCATGACCACCCCAGGGACCCTTCCCTCCAGCCGCGTTTTGCCGCACGGCCTTCGTCGGCTCAGCTTGCGCCTCACCTTGCGGTACTACGATCCCCTCGGACTCCCGCTGCGCACGCCTCGACTTCGCCCTGGGCTTATACGAGCGCGCTTGCCCCGACTCGGGCCGCGCAGACGGGCCTCTCACGTTGCGCACCTGTCCTTGCACGCGTGCTGCGCCCCGTACCCCGCCGCAGCCACCTTCGCGCTTCGGATCCCGCTCGGGTGATGTTGCCTTCGCCGTGACATGAGCGGCTCGGCCTGCGGGTTGTAAATCTGTTGAGGCTGCAGGCTTCACTTCATGTTGCGGCCCGCGTGCTTGCTCCCCGCTGAACGGCTTGCGCCGCTTCACGGGCTTTTGACGCCCCGCTCGGACACCAAGGTCTCCCTCGGCTGTCTGGGGCCTGCTGCCCGGCGCTCCGACGCCTACCGGGACAGGACTCTCACCCGTTGGACATGCGCAGCATGCAGCCGCCCCACCTCGCCCCTGCGGGTTCAGTCGAGCCTTTGCTTCGTGACGCACCATGCACGGCAATGTAGCGCAGCGCCGGCGCGCGGCGGGAAGACTGAGCGGCCCCGACGCCGCGGCCTCAGCTGCCTTCGCCGAACTTGTCGTCGATCAGCGCGACGATGGCATCGACCGCCGTCTGTTCGTCGGCGCCTTCGACCTCGATCTCGATCTCCGAGCCGAGGCCCGCGGCCAGCATCATCACGCCCATGATGCTCTTGGCGTTGACGCGCCGGCCGTTGCGCGACAGATGCACGTCGCTGGCGAAGCTGCCGGCCAGCTTGGTGAGTTTGGCCGACGCGCGTGCGTGCAGGCCGAGCTTGTTACTGATCGTGGCGACCCGCTTGATCATTCGAGGCAGCGGCCCGCAGGGCCTGGTTCTGTGGCGGCGAGGCGGTCACCGGCATCGCCCCTTGCGCCGCGCCGGCCACGGCGCGCAGCACCAGCGCATCCAGTGGTTCCTTGGTGCCGTAGCACAGCGTGCGCCACAGCATCGGCACATTGACGCCGGCCACCACGCGCACGCGCGGGTCGCTCAGCAGCAGCGCCGCGCCGCGGCAGGGCGTGGCGCCGAAGACGTCGGTGAAGATCAGCGTGTCGGCGCCGGCGCGCGCGGCGATCAACGCGCGCGCCGCCTCCGCCACCTGCTCCTCGCCGGCATCGCTGGCGACATCGATCGCCTGCACGCCGGCGGCGCAGTCCGGATACGCATGCTGGGCGACGGCGCGCAGCGCCGAGGCCAGCGGCGCATGCGCAATGATCAGAACGTTGGTCATCGGCGGGCAACTCGACCTTCGATTATGACCATTCGGCGCTGCCGCCACAGGAACCACAGCTGCGCCAGCGCGCAGCACAGCGCGAAGACGAGCATCGCGCCGCGCAACGACGCGCTGCGCGGCCAGCCCCTCGCCGCGAAGGCCTCGACCGCCAGGCCGATGCCCCATTGCAGGCAGAACACGCCGCCGAAGATCAGCAGATTGAAGGCCGACAGCGCCCGCCCCGCCCATGCCGGCGGGAAGGCCTGCGCGACTAAAGGCTGGCTCAGCGTGACGCAGGTCGACAGCACGCACCACAGCGCCCAGTGCAGCGCACCCGCGCGCGGCCCCAGCGCGGCGATCGCCAGCAGCACCAGCACGCTCAGCGGCGCGCCCCAGGCGATCAGCTGCAGCGCCTGCACGCCCTGGCGCGCCAGACGCAGCATCAGCACGCCCCAGGACATGAAGGCCAGCAGCATGCACAGGTTGATGGCGAACAGCCCCTGGGCCGCCTGATCGGCGGACCAGCCGGCGACCTGCGTCAGCCACGGTCCGGCCCACAGCGCCTGGATGGCGATCAATGCGCCGCAGCTGAAGAAGGCCAGCGGCGCCAGCGCCACGAACACCGGCTGGCGCATGATCTCGCGGCAGCCGCCGCCGGATGGCGCTGCGTGCACCGCCGGCGCCGTCAGGGTCCGCGGCACGACCGCCGCGATGCCGGCCATCGCCAGCGCCAGCAGCGCCGCCACGGCCACGAACAAGCCGCGCCAGCCCCAGTGCGGCAGCAGCCACTGCACCGGCAGCGTCGACGCCAGCATGCCCAGCGAGCCGGTCATCAGCATCCACGAGTTCAGCCGCAACTGCGTGCCGTGGCCGAAGATGTGCCTGAAGCAGGTCAGCGGCGCCATCAGGCAGGCCGCCACGCCCATGCCGATCAGCAGCCGCGCGGCGATCAGCGGCGCCAGCGCTTGCGCCAGCGCGAAGCCGCCGCAACCGATCACCGCCACGCTCAGCAGGACCAGCAGCACGCGACGCGGGCCGAAGCGGTCGAGCGCGCGTCCCAGAGGCAGCTGCAGCGCCGCGAAGCCGAGGAAATAGGCGCCGGCGAGCAGACCCAGGTCGGCCGGCTGCAGACCGAGCTCGGCGCTGAACACCGGCGCCAGCGTGGCCGTCACCGCGCGCAGCAGCGCCGACAGAAAATAGGCGAACGCGAAGGCCAGCACGATGGCGACCGGCGCGGCGTAGCCGCGCGCCGCGCCGGTGTCTGTTCATGGCGCGAACCGCAGGCTGCCGAAGAAGCTCGCCACGGCCTCGGGCTCGAGCGTCGGGCCCAGCGCCACGGCCTGGAACACCCGCGTGCCCTTGGCGAACACCGCCGTCTGCTCGGTGACGGCGCGCCCGTCGGGCATGCGCCCGGCGAACTGCAGGCGCTGGCTGGCCGCGTGCGGCGTCGCGCCTTCGACCTGCAACGGCAACGGCACGCTCTCGCTCGCCTGCAGGTTGTTCAGCGCCGAGGCGCGCAGTTCGTCCAGCGCCTTGCCCACCTGGGCCGGATCGCCGACGTCCGCAAAGGCCAGCGCCCAGGTCACGTCGCCGGCATTGCAGGCCTGCAGCGTCAGGCGCAGCGGCATGTCGGCCAGACTCACGTCACGCGCCTGGCTGTCGGGTTTGCAGGGCATCAGCACGGCCAGGCCGCTGCCTTCGGGCCGCCACTCGCGCCAGTCGAGTGCCGGCGTGCAGGCCGCCAGCCACATCGCCGCCCCGCTCCAGAGCCATGCTTTCATCGGGCGCGGATTATCGGCCCACGATGTTTAGCCCTCGTGTCGTGAAAAACTGCCGCCGCTGCGCGGCGAAGAGCCGCGCCCCCTGCAGTCGCGGGCTGTTCAACGCGCGCCGCACCACCACACTTGCGCCTGAGCGATCACGGCATGCTCCGCAGCCGCGACGACCCGAGGAGTGCAAGCATGGATCTTCTGGACCCGAATAACGATGCCGGACCCGCGCGGCAACCGCCACGCCTTGCCGCGCAGGCAAGCTCAGGCGACAGCTTCAGGGAACTGATCGGCCAGATCGGGCGCGAGATCGCCGCGCCGATGAGCTCCGCGCTGGAGCGCGTCAACGCCTTCGCCACCACCGGCCGCATGGACCGCGCCGGCCTGCGCGCGCTGCGCGAGGAGATCGAATGCGCGCGCCGCCTCGGCCTGAGCGCGCAGCAGCTGAGCCGCTTCGCCAGCGGCCGCGTGCGCCAGAACCCGCAACGGCTGAATCTGGCGCAGACCTTGCGCGACGCGCTCGCGCAACGCCAGCGCGAGACGGCGGCCCGCGGCATCGACCTGCGCCAGGATCTGAAGACGGCCGAGCTGATGATCGACGCCTCGATGCTGTCGGCGCTGCTGCAGGCGCTGCTCGACTGGAGCTTCGAGCATGCGCGCTCGCACATCGAGTTCCGCATCGACGTCAAGAGCTGGCCGGCACACGCGCGGCTGTCGTGCCGCTTCGCCCATGTGCCGGTGGACCAGATGCCGGACACCGGGCCTCACGCGGCCGAGCGGCTCGACACGCTGCCCTGGCAGTTGCTGCGGCGCCTGGCACAGACGCTGGGCCTGGCGCTGCAGCGCGACGACGATCGCGGCAGCACGCAGGCGACGCTGGAGTTCCCGCAGACGATCCACGAAGGCCTGCTGTCGCTGGACCCGCTCGGTGCCGACGACGCCGCGCCCGCCGGCCCGAACTCGCAGCCGATGGTCGGCCGGCACGTGCTGGTGGTCGCCGCGCGCCGCGAGATCCGCAACAGCGTGCGCGACACGCTGCGCACGATGGGCCTGATGGTCGACTACGTCGCCTCGGTCGACGAGGCGCGCGAGTTCTGCAGCGGCGGGCTGCCGCACGCGATCGTCTACGAAGCCGCGCTGGCCGGCGACCACTTCCGCACCCTGCGCGCGCAATGGACGCAGGAGGTGCCGACGCTGGCTTTGATCGAGATCGCCGAACAGGGGCGCGAACTCGAAGTCTGCGACCTGGGCGGCCAGCGCGTCTCGCGCATCGGGCGCGACGTCGTCGCCAGCGCGCTGGGCAGTGCGCTGCTGTTCGAACTGTCGCAGGGCTGAGCGCCGTCAGACGACGGCGTTGGCCACGCCGGCGGCGTGCGCCTGCCGGTCGGCGTGGTAGCTGGAGCGCACCAGCGCACCCACCGCGGCGTGCGTGAAGCCCATCTTCGCCGCCTCGGCCTCGAACATGCGGAAGGTCTCCGGGTGCACGTAGCGCAGCACCGGCAGATGGTGGCCGCTGGGCGCGAGGTACTGGCCGATGGTCAGCATGTCGATGCCGTGCGCGCGCATGTCGCGCATCACCTGCAGGATCTCGTCGTCGGTCTCGCCCAGGCCGACCATCAGCCCGCTCTTCGTCGGCACGCCGGGCACCGCCTGCTTGAAGCGCTGCAGCAGGCTCAGGCTGAAGGCGTAGTCCGAACCGGGCCGCGCCTGCTTGTACAGCCGCGGCACCGTCTCCAGGTTGTGGTTCATCACGTCCGGCGGCGCGGCGCGCAAGATGTCCAGCGCGCGGTCCAGCCGGCCGCGGAAGTCGGGCGTCAGCACCTCGATGCGCGTGGGCGGCGACAGCTCGCGCACGCGCCGGATGCAGGCGACGAAATGCGCCGCGCCGCCGTCGCGCAGGTCGTCGCGGTCGACGCTGGTGATGACCACGTACTGCAGCTTCAGCGCGGCGATGGTCTTGGCCAGGTTCAGCGGCTCGTCGGCATCCAGCGGGTCCGGACGGCCATGGCCCACGTCGCAGAACGGGCAGCGCCGCGTGCACTTGTCGCCCATGATCATGAAGGTCGCCGTGCCGTTGCCGAAGCATTCGCCGATGTTCGGACACGAGGCTTCCTCGCACACGGTGTGCAGCTTGTGCTCGCGCAGGATCTGCTTGATCTCGTAGAAGCGCGTGCTCGGGCTGCCGGCCTTGACGCGGATCCACTCGGGCTTCTTCAGCACCGGCGCCGCCACCACCTTGATCGGGATGCGCGAGGTCTTGGCCTGCGACTTCTGCTTGGCAGCGGCGTCGTAGGCAGCGCCGGCGGAGGTGTCGGTGGAGGATTCGGGCGTGGACATGGCAGATGTTCAGGGGCTCAACTGGGCACTCAGGCGCTGCGCCAGCAGCGGCGCCACCGTGGCCCAGTCGGCGTGCACGCCGAGTGTAGCCAGATCGACGGTGCGCAGGCCGGCGTAGCCGCAGGGCTCGATGCGCTCGAAGGGGCTCAGGTCCATGGCCACGTTCAGCGCCACGCCGTGCCAGCTGCAGTGGTTGCTGACCTTGATGCCCAGCGCGGCGATCTTGCCCAGGCCTCGGAACGGGTCGCCCGGCGGCGCCGGGCCGGACAGCGCCGCATGGCCGAAGGGGTCGTCCAGGCGCACGTAGATGCCGGGCGCGCCGGCGACGCGGTGGCCGGTGACGCCGAAGTCCTGCAGCACCTTCAGCAGCGCCTGCTCCAGCCGGTAGACGTATTCCTTGACGTAGATGCGCAGCCGGCGCAGGTCGACCAGCGGGTAGGCCACGACCTGCCCCGGGCCGTGGTAGGTGACCTGGCCGCCGCGCTGCGTCTGCCGCACCGGAATGTCCCCGGCGTGCAGCACGTGCTGCGCGCGTCCGGCCACGCCCTGCGTGAACACCGGCTCGTGTTCGACCAGCCAGAGTTCGTCTTCGGTGTGGGGGCTTCGTAGCGCCGTGAAGCCGCGCATCGCCGCTTCGATGCCGGCATAGTCCTGCCGGCCCAGCATCCGCACTTGCACGGCTACAGCACCACCTTGACCAGCGGATGGCCGCTCAGCGCGCGGTAGAGGTCGTCGAGCTGCTGGCGCGAGGTGGCGGTGACGTGCAGCGTCAGCCCCATGTAGTTGCCGCTGCGGCTGGGCCGCCGTTCGAGGGAGTCGGGGTCGTAGTCCGGGTCGAACTGCCGCGCGATGGCCAGCACCTCCTGCTCGAAGGCCGCCTCGTTCGCGCCCATCACCTTGATCGGAAAGCGGCTCGGATACTCGATCAGCGAGGGCGCATCGTCAGCTGCCACGCCGCGCCCCTTCACCTTCAGATCGACTGCAGCGTCTTGGCGCGCTGGTAGGCCTCGTACAGCCGCGAGTACACCGGGCCGACCTTGCCGCGCAGCGCGCCGTGGCCCACCGCCTCGCCGTCCAGCCGGGTGACGGCCAGCACTTCCTTGGTGGCCGAGCTGAGCAGCAGCTCGTCGGCGCTGCGTACCTCGCCCTCAGGCAAGGGGCGCAGGTTGTAGGCGATGCCGGCCTCCTCGCACAGCTCGCGCAGCAGCTCGACGCGGATGCCCTCGAGCACGTGCCCGCTCTTCGGCGGGCCGAGCAGCGCGCCTTCGTGCACCACCCAGACGTTGCTGGCCGCGGCCTCGGTGAGGAAGCCGTCGCGGAACATCACCGTCTCGACCGCGCCGTGGTCGGCCGAGACCTGCCGCGCCAGCACGTTGCCGAGCAGCGAGATGCTCTTGATGTCGCCGCGCTCCCAGCGGAAGTCGCGCGCCGTCATGCAGGCCACGCCGTGGTGGCGCTGCTCGGCCGTCGGCGGCTTCATCGGCGTGGCCATCATGTAGACCGTCGGCGTGATGCCCGGCGGCATCGCGTGGTCGCGCGGCGCCACGCCGCGCGTCACCTGGATGTAGACCAGCTGGTCGGCCGCGCCGTTCTGCGCGGCCAGCCTGCGCACCAGCTCGCGGCAGTGCTGCAGCCAGGCGTCGCGGCCGTGCGGGTTGTCGATGCGCACCTTGGCCAGGCTGCGCTGCAGCCGCGCCAGGTGTGCATCGAAGCGGAACAGGCGCTCGCCGTAGACCGGTACGACCTCGTAGACGCCGTCGCCGAACAAGAAGCCGCGGTCCAGCACCGACACCTTGGCATCGCACACGCGCATGTATTCGCCGTTCAGGCAGCAGGGCGTGTCGGGCAGCGGGCTTGGCATCGGTGGTTCCTGGCGGCGGGCAAGCTTAACGGATCCACAGCCGCAGCGCGTCCCAGGTGCGGCTGACGATGCCGGCCAGCTCCACCGGCTGCAGCACCACCAGCGGCACCGTGGCCACCGGCGTGCCGCCGGCCGTGCTGACCTTGATCTGGCCCACCTGCTGGCCTTGCGTCAGCGGCGCGAGCAGCGGGTCGGTGCGCTCGACCTGGGTCTTCAGCTTGTCGCCTTCGCCCTTGGGCACGGTGACGTAGAGCGCGCCGGGCGCGCCCAGCTGCGCCTCGGGCTGCTTGCCCTTCCACACCGGCACGGTGACGATCGCCTTGTCGGCCTCGAACAGGCGCACCGCATCCCAGGCCTGGAAGCCCCAGTTCAGCAGCTTCTGGCTTTCGGCGGCGCGCGCCTCGCGCGAAGCCGTGCCCAGCACCACGCTGACCAGCCGGCGCTTGCCGTTGGGCATGTCGCGCACCGCGCTGGCCACCAGGCAGTAGCCGGCGGCGTCGGTGTAGCCGGTCTTCATGCCGTCCACCGTCGGGTCGCGGCCGAGCAGCAGGTTGCGGTTGTCCTGCTTGATGCGGTTGTAGGTGAACTGGCGCGTCGAATACAGCGTGTAGAAGTCCGGGAAGTCGGTGATGATCTTCGCGGCCACGGCCGCCACGTCGCGCGCCGACGAGTAGTGCCCCGGCTCGGTCAGCCCGGTGACGTTGCGGAACTGCGTGTTCTTCAGACCCCAGGCCTGCGCCTGCTTGTTCATCATGCCGACGAAGACGTCGAGCGAGCCGCCCACCGCCTCGGCCAGCACCACCGAGGCGTCGTTGCCGCTCTGCACGATCACGCCCTTGAGCAGGTCGTCGACGCGCGGCGTCATCGTCGTGTCGACGAACATCAGCGAGCCGCCGCCCTTGCGCTCGGCCCAGGCGCGCTGCGACACGGGCAGCGTCTGCTCCAGGCTCAGCTTCTTGTCGCGGATGGCCGCGAACACCAGGTAGGCGGTCATCAGCTTGGTCAGCGATGCCGGGTCGGCCTGCGCATCGGCCTCGCGCTCGGCCAGCACCTGCTGGCTGTTCAGGTCGAGCAGGATGTACTGGCGCGCCGCGATCTCCGGCGGCTGCGGCGTCTGCGCCGACGCGGCAACAGAAGTCAGGGCCATGGCCGCAGCCAGGCAGAACGAGAGGAATCTTTTCATCGGAAGCTGAAAGGGTTCAGGAAGGGTGGCCGCGGACCACCAGCGACTTGAGCAGCGGCAACTGCCCATGGAAAAAATGGCCGGCTCCGGGAATCACCGTCACCGGCAGCGATTGCGGACGCGCCCAGTCGAGCACCGCGGCCAGCGGCACGACGTCGTCGGCCTCGCCATGGATCACCAGCGTGTCGGCCGGCACCGGCGGCATGTCGAAGCGGCTCGCCGCCGGGCCGACCAGCACCAGTTGCTCGGCCGGCGCGCCGGCCTCGGCCAGCCGCGCAGCGACGTGCGCGGCCACGTAGCCGCCGAAGGAGAAGCCGGCCAACCACAGCGGCTGCCCGGCCGTGCGCAGCGCGCCGGCCACCGCCAGCGCATCATCGATCTCGCCGGGGCCGCCGGCCCACGCGCCCTGCGAGGCGCCGACGCCGCGGAAGTTGAAACGCACCGCGGTGCGGCCCAGTTGCGTGAACGCGCGCGCCAGGGTCTGCACCACCTTGTTGGTCATCGTGCCGCCGTGCTGCGGGTGCGGATGGCAGACCACGGCCACGCCGCGCGCCGCGCCGGCGGGCGCATCGACCGCACATTCGATGGCCCCGCCGGGCCCGGCCACCGTCAGGTGCTGGGTATGCGCGTTCATGCGCGGCGCGTCAGCGGCCCACCTCGGGCGGCAGCAGCAGCCGCTCGACGACCTGGCCGCCCTTCAGGTGCGCATCGACGATCTCGTCGATGTCCTGCTCGTCGACGTAGGTGTACCAGACGCCTTCGGGGTAGACCACGGCCACCGGCGCGCCGGCGCAGCGGTCCAGGCAACCGGCCTTGTTGACGCGCACGCCGCCCGGCCCGGCCAGCCCGGCGGCCTTGACGC
>DAIMFR010000111.1:0-12011 GCA_036724445.1 Rubrivivax sp.
CTGTCGCGCCACACCATCGCCGACTACGTCAAGCAGATCTACCGCAAGCTCAACGTCAGCTCGCGCGCCGAAGCGGCGCTCGAAGCGCAGCGCATGGGCCTGTTCGGCCGCTGACCCGTACACGTCCAGCGCACGAGCGGCCGATCGAGCGAACGCCGCGGCACCGGCTCCGCCGGGCCGCTGGCGTTGCCCCCGAGGGGGGCGAGCCGGACGGGGAACAGTCCCTGCGGACGGTTCCGCGCCTGCGAGCGCCAGCAGCGTCCCGGCTGCTGGCGGCCGAAGGCCGCAGGGGGTGACCACATAATGCGCCATGATCGGACGGCTCACGGGCGTCATCGCGGAAAAGACGCCGCCGCAGGTGCTGGTCGACGTCAACGGCGTCGGCTACGAGCTCGACGTGCCGATGAGCACCTTCTACAACCTGCCCGGGCTGGGCGAGCGCAGCACGCTGCTGACGCACTTCATCGTGCGCGAGGACGCGCAGCAGCTGTTCGGCTTCCTGACCCACGACGAGCGCAGCACCTTCCGCCAGCTGGTGAAGATCAGCGGCGTCGGCCCGCGCACCGCGCTGGCCATCCTGTCGGGGCTGAGCGTGGCCGAACTGGCGGCCGCCGTGACGCGGCAGGAAAGCGGGCGGCTGGTCAAGGTGCCGGGCATCGGCAAGAAGACGGCCGAGCGGCTGCTGCTGGAGTTGAAGGGCAAGCTCGGCCCCGACCTCGGCGCGCCGGCAGCCGCCGCGGCCAGCGACGCGCAGGCCGACATCGTGCAGGCGCTGGTGGCGCTGGGCTACCACGAGCGCGAAGCCGGCGCCGCGCTGAAGGCTCTGCCGCCGGACGTGGCGGTCAGCGAGGGCATCAAGCTCGCCCTGCGCGCGCTGAACCGGTAGCCCCGGCCACCACCGCACGCGGGCGCACTGACATCGGAGAACACTTGCCGTTTCAGGCGGACCAGCCTGATCGACAGCTTCGACAGGACAAGACTTCGACTTGACGTATTGTAATCGAACGATTACAGTCGATTCGTGTTCACCGTCAAGGCGCTCCCTGGGTTCACCGCATGGCTCGACCAGTTGACAGACGCCGCGATTCGAGGCGTCTTGGTTTCTCGGATCAAGCGGCTCGAGAGAGGCCTTTTCGGCGACGTTGAACCGGTGGGCGATGGAGTCTCCGAACTCCGCATCCACATCGGAGCCGGATGGCGCGTGTACTTCACGCAGCGCGGTAGTCGGCTCGTGGTCTTGCTGGCTGGCGGGTCTAAGCGCACACAGAGGAGCGACATCAGGCGTGCAAAGGCGCTGGCCGCTCTGCTTGATTGACAGAGGAAACGAAGATGGGTACACGAATCAAGGTTGACGAGTTGCCGGCATTCGATGCTGCCCCCTATCTCGACAGCGAAGCGGCCATCGCGGCGTACCTGACTGACGTCTTGCAGGCCAATGATGCGGGGCTGCTCTCCGCGGCACTGGGTGACATCGCCCGCGCTCGTGGCATGACCGACATCGCCAAGGCGGCAGGCATCACGAGGGAAGCGTTGTACAAGGCCCTGCGGCCCGGCAGCGCGCCTCGCTTCGATACGGTCAGCCGAGTGTGCACGGCGCTTGGCGTTCGCCTGGTGGTTCAGCCTTTGCATCCGGCTTGATGCGGGCAGGCGTGTTGCTGCGCCCTGACGACTGCTCCGGAGCGACGAAGCTGAATGACCGGGTGTCGCGTGTGGGTCGCGAGCCGTGATTGGCGCAAGAACCTCGCGGCGCGTTCTCTACAGCTCACCAGAAACAAAACTCCCAAGTCGTTGATTTGCGGGTAAGCAGATGTGTTTCTGATCCGAACGCCGGGCGCCCGCGGGGGCCTGGGATGCTCATGAGCAAAGGCGGCTCCGCCACTTTGCTCATACCCCCGCGGGGGGGGGCGGCCGGCAAGGCCGGCCTGGGGGCGCTCTACAGCCGCAATGCGCCGCGAGCGGCTGCCCGTTCCCTTGCGCTCGAACGCAGGTCGGCCTCAGTGTTTCGAGTGGCTCGGCGGGCTGTCGCCCAGCGGCCTGACGGCGGCCTTGAGCTCGACGGTCTCGCGCTTGCCGTCGGCGCCTTCGACGACCAGCGTCAGCGGCACCGTGTCGCCGGCCTTCAGCTCCTGCTTCAGATCCATCAACATCACGTGATAGCCGCCGGGCTTCAGCTCCACCGTCTTGCCGGCCGGCAGGTCCAGCGCCGGCACCGCGCGCATCTTCATCACGCTGCCGTCCATCGTCATCTCGTGGATCTCCACGATGCCGGCCACCGGCGACGAGGCCGACACCAGCTTGCCGCCGCCGGCGGAGGTGAGCTGCGCGAACATGCCGGTGGCCTTCTGGTTGGCCACCGTGCCGCGCACCCAGGCGTCCCTGACCGTGGTCTGCGCCTGCGCGCCGAAGGCCAGCAGCGCGGCCAGCAGGGTAATCGTTCTCTTCATGGGGGTTCCTTCGTTGCGTTCGGCCCGCAGTGTAGGCCGGCCGGGCCGAACCGGGCTTGTGCCGATAATCCGCCATGGCCATCCAGACCGACCGCTTCGAGCCGGCGCAGCGCGTACTCAGCGCCGCGAGCAGCTCACCCAACGAAGAAGCCGTCGAACGCGCGCTGCGCCCCAAAGGCCTGGACGACTACGTGGGCCAGACGCGGGTGCGCGAGCAGCTGCAGATCTTCATCGGCGCGGCGCGCAAGCGCGCCGAGGCGCTGGACCACGTGCTGCTGTTCGGCCCGCCGGGGCTGGGCAAGACCACGCTGAGCCACATCGTCGCGCACGAGCTGGGCGTCAACCTGCGCAGCACCTCGGGCCCGGTGCTGGAAAAACCCAAGGATCTGGCGGCGATCCTGAGCAACCTCGAGCGCAACGACGTGCTCTTCATCGACGAGATCCACCGCTTGAGCCCGGTGGTCGAGGAGATCCTGTACCCGGCGCTGGAGGACTACCGCATCGACATCATGATCGGCGAAGGTCCGGCGGCGCGCAGCATCAAGCTCGACCTGCAGCCCTTCACGCTGGTGGGCGCGACCACGCGCGCCGGCATGCTGACCAACCCGCTGCGCGACCGCTTCGGCATCGTCGCGCGGCTGGAGTTCTACACGCCCGACGAACTGGCGCGCATCGTCACCCGCTCGGCCGGCCTGCTCAAGGTCGAGGCCGACGCCGAGGGCGCGTTCGAGATCGCGCGCCGCTCGCGCGGCACGCCGCGCATCGCCAACCGCCTGCTGCGCCGCGTGCGCGACTACGCCGACGTCAAGGGCGACGGCCGCATCACGCAGCCGCTGGCGCACAGCGCGCTGGCCATGCTCGACGTCGACCCGCTGGGCCTGGACCTGATGGACCGCAAGCTGCTGGAGGCGGTGATCCACCGCTTCGACGGCGGGCCGGTCGGGTTGGACAACGTGGCCGCGGCCATCGGCGAAGAGCCCGGCACGATCGAGGACGTGATCGAGCCCTACCTGATCCAGCAGGGCTACCTGCAGCGCACGCCGCGCGGGCGCATCGCCACGCTGGCCGCGTACCGGCATCTGGGCGTGGCGCCGGCGCCGCGGGCCGGGGCCGGGGCCTGCGCAGGCGACCTGTTCGAAGGCTGAACGGCGCACGCTGGCGGCCGGCTTGTAACCGCCGTGCGCTTGTTCACGCGCGCCCTGCAGCAGTTGTAAGCGCGCACGCGCCGCGTTAAGCGCTGCCGGTTTCAAAGCCCGGCTCAAGTTGCCGCGGCGCATGCCGATACCTAGCATCAAAGCGCCGGGTCAGATGCCGCACTGTGTGTGCCGGCGTCTGAGCGCCCGGCTCTTGCGGCGAAAGACACCGATGCCAATGCAGCGCCAACACAACCGGGGCTTCACGCTGATCGAACTGATGATCACGGTGGCCATCATCGCCATCATCGCGGCGATCGGCTACCCGTCCTACACCAGCTACGTGCAGCGCAGCCGGCTCGTCGAGGCCACGGGCACGCTGGCGGTCACGCGCGTGAGGCTCGAGCAGTACTACCAGGACAACCGCAACTACGGCTCGTCCGGCAGCACCTGCGGCGTGGCAATGCCCACCGGAGACTACTTCACCTTCACCTGCGCCACGAGCAACAGCGCCCAGCAGTTCCTGCTCACGGCCACCGGCAGCGCCGGCGGCATGAGCGGCTTCGCCTACACGGTAGACCAGGACAACGCGCAGCAGACGACGGCTTTCGTCGGCGCCGGTTCCCTGCCCGCCAACTGCTGGCTCAAGCGTATGGGCGACACATGCTGATCGCCACCCGACCACGGCGCGGCGGACGCGCCACCAGCAGCGGCTTCGCGCACGGCTTCACGCTGGTCGAACTGCTGGTCACGGCAGCAGTGCTTGCGGTCGGCCTGTCGCTGGCCGCACCGGCCTTCACGCAGCAGATCGCCAACTATCGCGTACGCGGCGCGGCCGAGAGCATCGTCAACGGCCTGAACTATGCGCGCGCCGAGGCAGTGCGGCGCAACGGCCCGGTCAGCTTCACGCTCGACAGCAGCGGCCCGGGCTGGACGGTGGAGCAGGTGAGCACGGCGGCCGCGCTGCAGTCGCGGGCCAGCGGTGAAACACCCGGCGTCAGCGCCACATCGAGCAACGGCGCGCTCGCGCTCACGTTTACGCCCACCGGTCTGGTGGACACCTCCGGCACGCGTCTCGTCCAAGTGACGCTGGGCAGCTCGGTGGCGCACACCGACAGCCGGCAGATCGACATCTTCGGCGGTGGCCTGATCCGCGTCTGCGACCCGACGGTCGCAACCGCCGACGATCCGCGGGGGTGCTGATGCGAACACGCCGTCAACGCCCGTTACGCAACGCCCGCGGCTTCACGCTGCTCGAGGTGCTGGTCTCGCTGCTCGTGTTCTCGCTCGGCGTTCTGGCGCTGGTGGCGATCCAGGCCACCGCCGCCCGCATGGCCAGCGACGCGCGCGACCGCTCCACCGCCACCTTCCTGGCCGACCAGCTGCTGGCGCGCATGCTGATCTCCGATCCGGCGACCGTGGCCAGCTTTGCTCACCAGCCCAGCGGCAGCACCGCGTGCAACCCCTCGGGCACGGCTTCCGCCAACGCCGTGGTGCAAGGCTGGCTCGGCGAGGTGGCCGCCCAACTGCCGAACGCCCCCGCGTCGCAGCAGCAGGTGGTAGTCGACGCGGCCAGCGGACTCGTCACCGTGCGCCTGTGCTGGCAGAACGGAAGCGACACGCCGCGAAACCTCGCGGTCACCAACCAGGTCCAGTGGCAGCTGTGAAGACGCCCCCCGCATACTCCTTGAGCCCGGCGCTGCGCCGGCGCGCCCCCGGCTTCACGCTCGTCGAGCTGATGGTCGCCATGGCCATCGGCCTCGTGCTCGCGCTGGCAATCAGCCTGTCGATGCTGGTCATGGGGCGCCAGTTCCGCGTCGTCGGCGCCAACTCGGCGGCGCAGGTCAACGCCCAGCTCGCGCTGTCGCTCATCGATGAGGCCGGCCGCGCCGCCGGGGCGGGTCTGTTCAACAACAGCCAGCCGATCTGCCAGATGTTCAACGCCTGGTACTCAGGCAGCATCAAATCCAACGGGGCGGCGCTGATGCCGGCGCGCATCGCCGATGGCGGCAGCGCAGGCAGCTCGGACACGATCGTGTTCAGCTCCTCCAACGCCGTGGGGCCGCTGTCGGGCCTGCCGGTGCTCGACACGATGGCGGGTTCGACGGCCGGGATCGTCGTCCCCGACGCCGGCGTGGTGGCCGCCAACGACGTGGCCATCGTCGGCGTGCCGGGATCGGCCTCGGTGCCCTGCACGCTGCTGCGGGTCAGCGCCGCGCCCACCGTCGGCACCGCCTGCGGCGGCAACGCCGTGCAATGCCAGACGCTGCAGCACGCCGCCGACGGCACCTACAACCCGCCCGCCGGCACCTTCGCCATGGAGCCCGCCTACAGCTACGCCAACACCGGCGGCAACGGCCCCGCGGTCGTGATGCGCCTGGGTACCGAGTTCCGTCAGGACGGCTTCCAGGTGGCATGCAATACGCTGATCACCTACAACGCGTTCACCGACAGCCCGAGTTGCACGGCGGCGCCGGTGGCCTTCGCGGGTGGCGCCAACGCGCTGGTCTCCGACGTCGTGCTGATGCACGCGCAGTACGGCATTGCGGCCACGGCCAGCAGCGACATCGTCACCAACTGGGTCGACGCCACGGCCACTGGCGGCGTCAACTGGGCGTCGCCCGGTGCCGCCGACATCGGCCGCATCAAGGCGATCCGCGTGGTGCTGGTCACGCGCTCGAAGGAAGCCGCCTCCGAGCTGGTGACCGCGGCCAGCTGTACCAACGGCGGCGGCGTCGTCAACACCGGCCCCTGCAGCTTCGACGATGCCGAGGCGCCGGTGCTCGACCTCAGCGGCATCGCCGTGCCTTCGGGGCGAAGCTGGCGCAACTACCGCTACCGCGTGCACCAGGCGGTGATCCCGCTGCGCAATGCGATCTGGAGCAGCTGATGACGCGCCGTACATCCTTCTCCCGACCTGCGCCCCGCCGGGGCCGCGCCCGCGCAGCGCAGCGCCGTGCGCGCGGCATGGTGCTGCTGGTGGTGCTGGTGGTGCTGGCCTTGCTGCTGCTGGCCGGCGCAGGCGCGATGCGCGCGGTCGACACCGGCAACGTGATTTCGGGCAACTTCTCGTTCCAGCAGGCCGCGATGCAGGCAGCCGACCGCGCGCTGACCGACGCGCTGAATACCGCCGCCGCCAAGGTGGCCAGCGGCGGCGGCAACAGCGACGTCGCCGATCGCTACTACGCGACACGCCAGAGCACGGTGGACAGCCGCGGCTTCCCCTCGGGCATCGACTGGACTGCAGTGACCTGCGTCGACCCCGCGGGCGTGGCAGTCACCAACTGCGGCGCCGACAGCGGCGAATACCGCATCCAGTACGTGATCGAGCGCATGTGCAGCGCCAGTCCGGACATGAGCGACATCAACGACATCCGCGCCAAGTGCGAGTACGAGGCGAGCAATGCGCCGTCAGCCTTCAGCATCGCGCTGCGCTACCGCGTGATCATGCGCGTGCGCGGCCCGCGCGGCACCGAGAACTGGTTCGAAGCGATGGTATCCGGGCCCGCGTCAATCTGACGCGAGCGCCAGCCGCCGCTGCACTTGGAGAGCCTCCCGATGAAGTTCGAGCACAGCACCTCCTGGGCCCGCAGCGCGCTGCGCTGCCTCGCCGCTGCCGCGGCCCTGTGCGGCAGCAGCGCAGCCTTCGCGCAGACGATCGACGACGTGCCGATGGCGGTGAAGAACAACACGCCGCCGAACTTCATGTTCATGCTTGACGACTCGGGTTCGATGAACAACATCGTTCCGACGGCGCCCTACAACGATTCGGTCGACTACACACCGTCCGGATGTTCCAACGTGCTCGCCAAAGGCACCTCGGTGCGGCTCGTACTCAGCGGCGGCGGTGCTCCGCGAATCCGGGTCGGCAGCAACGACTACAAGCACTGGTCACTCGCCACCTCCGGCAACGACCGCCGCTGCTTCAAGCGCACGGACGTCTACGACGGTTACCTGATCACCGGCACGGTCTATCTCGGTTCCGACTACACCGGCAACTACCTCAATTGGTACTTCGGCAACGCCGACGGACATCCAGTGACAGGCTGGAGCGACCGCAAACTAGTCAACACCGGCTCGGTGCAAACGCGGATGGAAATCGCGCGCGACTCAGCGACCTCGGTCATCAGTGGTCTACCGGTCAACAACTCGGTGCCGGTGGTGCGCGTGGGCTTGAGCACCTACAACGGCTCGGACGGCGGGAAGTTGCGCGTCGCGATCGGCGACCTGACGACGAGCAAGCTGAACACGCTGAAGACCACCATCGCCGGTCTCCAGGGCACCGGCAATACGCCGCTGGCCGAGACCCTGGCCGACATCGGTCGCTACATGGCCACCGGATACAGTGGCAACATCACTGCCGACTGGGTGAGTGGGGTTTTGATCAAAGACTTCCTGATGCAGGACGGTCGCCAGTCTTGCCTGAACGGCGCGAACTGCTCAACGTCGACAACCGACTCCGTGCCCGCGAATCCTGCGACAGGCACGCCGACCCGTCCGATCCAGTACTGGTGCCAGCGCTCGTACGCGTTCCTGCTGACCGATGGCCGACCGCAGCAGGATCAGGCGTTCACCCAAAATACATACCTGCGCGACTACGACCGCGACTGCCAGGGCGCACTGGCGTCGACCTGCGTTTCCAATGGCGCAGCCGGCGCGTGGGACCGAAAGAACGCGCGTGGCTACGAGAGCGCAGGCTCCGACTACCTGGATGACATCGCGAAGGCACTCTACGACGTAGATTTGCGTCCCAACCTGCCCTCGCCGGATCCAATCAACCGGCCCAAGAAAAACAACCTGCTCACCTACACGATCGGCTTCGCCGATCTGCAGGTGCAGAACGACCCGCTGCTCATCAACACGGCCAAGCAGGGCGGCGGCAAGTTTCTCAGCGCACAGGACGGTCCGTCGCTGACCAACGCCTTTGGCGATGTCGTCACCGACGCGTTCTCGAAGGACGCCGCCGCCGCCGCAGTGGCGGTGGCCAACGCCCAGATCACCCTCAACAACGTCGGCTTCGCGTCGAGCTACAAGTCCGGCGCGTGGTACGGCGACCTGGCGGCGTATTCGCTGGACACGACAACCGCCCTGCAGACCGGAGGCGACATCTGGTCGCTGCGCAGCAACCTGGACGCGATGGCGCCCGGCAGCCGCAATATCGCCACCTACAACGGCAGCAGCGGCGTTGCCTTCGCCGCCGGCCTGGCATACGGCGGCAAGCCGGCGACGCTGACCGATCCGGTCATCAACTACCTGCGCGGCGACCGCAGCGGCGAGGGCACGACCTACCGGCAGCGCCAGAGCGTGCTCGGCGACATCATCAACGCCGAGCCGGTGGTGGTCACCTACGGCAGCGTGCCGATCATCTTCCAGGGCGCCAACGACGGCATGCTGCACGTCGTCGACGGCCGCACCGACGCATCGGCGACCACGCGTGGTCAGGAACTGTGGGCCTACGTGCCCAAGCTCCTGCATGGCAACCTGCACGAACTCGCGGACCCGAGCTACGCGCACCGCTACTTCATCGACGGCACGCCGGCCACGGCCGACGTCACCGGTGTCGGCAGCGTGAACAAGCTGCTGGTCGGCGGCCTCGGCAAGGGCGGGCGCGGCTACTACGCGCTCGACATCTCCAGCTACACCGCGGCGACAGATGCCGACGCGGCGAGCAAGGTGCTGTGGGAGTTCAGCCCGCCGGGCATGGGCTATTCGTTCGGCACGCCGCTGGTCGTGAACACGGCGGCCGGTTGGCGCGTGCTCGTGACCTCGGGCTATCAGGCGACCGTGTCAGGCCGCGTCTGGGTCCTTGACCCGGCAACGGGCAACGTGCTGGCCACACTCGATACCGGTGCCGGCGCCTCCGGGCTCGCCCACTTGGGCAAGCTGGGCAACGCGCCCCCCAACGACATCGTTCGCTATGTCTGGGGCGGCGATCTGCTCGGCAACGTCTGGCGCTTCGACCTCGATACCGGTACGGTGGTCAAGATCGCCAGCCTGACGGACGACGGTGGCTCGCTCAACCAGCCGGTCACCTCGGCGCCAGAGGTAAGTCTGGTCAGCGGCAGCACCACCAAGTTTGTCGTCATGTTCGGCACCGGCCGCTACCTCGCCGACGAGGACGTGCCCGGCGTCGGCCAGAACACGTGGGCCGCGCAGCGGCAGACGATCTATGGCCTGTTCGACGACACGACGGTGGCGAACCCGACGCTGCCCAACCTGCGCGGCAGCAACGGCAACTCCTGCCCGAGCGGCGGCGGCAACGGCGACCTGGTCTGCCAGAGCCTCGCACTGACGACCAACGCCTACAACGGGCAGCCCACTTACGCTGCGACCACGCACGCCGTGAATCCGGCCAGCCGGCGCGGCTGGTATATCGACCTGCCGCTGGACGCGAACCTGACCCACGGACGTATCGTCAGCAAGCCGTCGCTGACCACGGGCGGCACGCTCGCGCTGACCGTCAACATCCCGACCAACGTGCAATGCGATCCGGGCGGGCGCAGCTGGTACCTCGCCATAGCCGGCGCGACCGGTGGTGCGGTGGCCAAGAACGTCGGCGGCAATACGTACTTCGATGCCGGCTACTTCCTCGGCTACGCGCTGGCAAGCCGGACCGTCGTGGTGACCACCGCCAACGGCAAGCGCGCGCTGATCCGGATGTCGGACAAGACGGTGCAGGCGCCGCCGGTGTACGAACCCGCCACCAGCGCCGCGCAGTGGCGCCGCGTCTACTGGCGCTCGGTCAAGAACTGAGCGCCCCCAGGGCCGGGCTGCGCCCAGCCCGCCCCCCCGTGGGGATCAAGCAAAGTGGCAAAGCCACATTTGCTCGAGAGCGCCCCCAGGCCGGCCTTGCCGGCCGCCCCCCGCGGGGAAATGAGCAAAGTGGCGGAGCCACATTTGCTCATGAGGCGGCGCAGGTTCAAAGCCGCTCATCGGGCACCCCCTCCAGGTGCCCGACATCGCCCCAGCCGACCAGCACCAGCCCTTCGTCCGCATGCAGCAGCCGGTTGATGCCGGCGTTGGGCACCTGCCAGGTGCGCGGGGCGTCCAGCGCCAGGCGCGCCGCCTCGCGGTACAGCATGTCGAGCACGCCGCCGTGCGTGACCAGCACGATGTTCCGGCCGGGGTGGGCGCGTGCCAGACGCGTGACCGCGGCGACGACACGCTCGCGAAAGTCGCGCAGCACCTCGCCGCCGTGCGCGCCGAAGTCCGGGTCGCGCTGGCGCCAGCGCGCCGCCTGCTCGGGCCAGCGCTGCTCGATCTGCGCGAAGCTCAGGCCTTCGAAAGCGCCGAAACCGCGCTCGCGCAGCCCCGCGTCCAGCCGCGTGGGCAGACCCTGGCGCCGCGCCAGCGGCGCGGCCGTGGCGCAGGCGCGCTGCAGGTCGCTGCTGTAGACGGCATGCAGCTCGTCGCCGGCCAGCGCCTCGGCCAGACGTTCGGCCTGCCACAGCCCGGTGGCGTCGAGCGCGATGTCGGTGTGGCCCTGGATGCGGCTCGCGGCGTTCCAGGCCGTCTGGCCGTGGCGGATGGCGACGATGCGCGTCGCGTCGTGTTCCACGCGCCGGCTACACGCCCCAGACCACCGGCTCGCCGGCGGCCAGCGAACGCTCGAACAGGTCGACCACCGGCCACAGCCGCTGGCGCAGCGACACGTTGCCGCTGCCGCCGGCCTCCTCTTGCTCTTCCTTCTCGCCTTCGGCGGGCGCCTCGTCGCGCCGCACCGCCTCGCGCAGCGCCTCGATGGCCGCGGGCAGCTGCGCGACGTCGACGATGCCCTGGGCCGCCGGCTCGCGGCCGAGCAGGCGCAGCATCTGGTCGCCGTTGGGCCCGAGCATGATGACGTCGCCGCTGGCCATGGACTTGAACTTGTAGATCATTTGTAGATGTACTCGCGGTTGAACGGGTACGACGATTGTGCGCCGCGCAGCGCACCGTCCTCCACCGCGCCGCTGGGCCGCGCGGCCAGCGTCTGGTGCAGCGACAGCCAGCCGCGCTCGAAGCTCATCGCGCTGCCGGCCAGGTACAGCCGGTAGGCGCGCACCACCTTGTCGCTGGTCAGCCGCCGCGCCTGGTCCAGGTGCGCTTCCAGCGCGTCGGACCAGCCCCACAGCGTGCGCGCGTAGTGCGGGCGCAGGTTCTCGGTGTCCAGCCCTTCCAGGCCGGCTTCAGCCATCACCTGCAGCACGTGCGACACGTGCAGCAGCTCGCCGCCGGGGAAGATGTAGCGTTCGATGAAGTCGCCGATGCCGGCGCCGAGTTGCGCGTTGCGCGTGCCGCCGGCGGTGATGCCGTGGTTCAGCAGCAGCCCGCCGGGCGCGAGCAGGCGGTGGACCTTGTCGAAGTAGCGCGGCAGGTTGGCCCGGCCGACGTGCTCGAACATGCCCACCGAGGCGATCTTGTCGAAGGGCTCGCCCTCGGGCAGGTCGCGGTAGTC
>DAIMFR010000112.1:0-11781 GCA_036724445.1 Rubrivivax sp.
GCGCCAGTGCTTGATCTCAGGCTCGGCACGGCTCATTTAACCGGACAGTAGTGATCTGATTCGATCCTCGAGGAAATGTGGCTTTGCCACTTTTCTTGACCCCCGGGGGCGGGAATGACGAAGTCATTTCCTGGGGTGCTCAGCGGTGGTCGGTACAGCGGGCATCGGCCTCGCGCACCGCAGCGCAGAACCGGCGCATCGCCTCGGCATCCTTGATGCCCTTGGCGCTTTCGACGCCGGAATTCGCGTCAACGGCCCAGGGCCGGACGCGTGCGATCCCCTCGATCACGTTGGCAGCGTTCAACCCACCAGACAAAACGACCGGAACGGGCACGCTTGGAGGAATCAGTGACCAATCGAAAGCCTTTCCACCCCCGCCATAACCTTCGACATGGGCGTCGAGCAGCAGGGCCTGAGCGCTCTTGAAGCGCGATGCGAAGTCTAACAAATCGACACCCGGCGCCATGCGCGCGGCGCGCAGGTACGGGCGGCCCGGCGCTTCGCACTGCGCCGGACTTTCGTCGCCGTGGAACTGCAGCAGCGCCTGCGGCACCGCGGCCAACGCCTGCTGCAGCAGGGCCTGCGAAGCGTTGACCAGCAGCAGCACCGGCGTGACGAAGGGCGGCAGCCGCCGCGCCAGCTGCGCAGCGCGCGCCGGGGCGACATGGCGCGGGCTCTGGTCGTAGAGCACGAAGCCGACCGCGTCGGCGCCGCAGCGCACCGCGGCATCGACGTCGGCCTCGCGCGTCAGGCCGCAGATCTTGATGCGGGTACGGTGCATGGGTTCAGGGCAGCCAGTCCATCGCCGGCGTGTGCTCGGGGAGCGAATGGCGTGCATCGTAGTACGGGCCGACGAAATACAGCCCCGCCGCGGCAAAGGTCGGCGCCGCGGCGTCGCGGCAGCGCGCGGCCAGCACCTCGGCGATCCAGCCGGGCGGCTGGCGGCCTTCGCCCACCGCCAGCAGGCAGCCCATCAGGTTGCGCACCATGTGGTGCAGGAAGGCGCTGGCATCGAAGTCGAAGCGCCAGTAGGCGCCGCGCTGCCGGATCTCGATTGCGCGCATGACCTTCACCGGCGAACGCGCCTGGCATTCGGCGGCGCGGAAGGAGCTGAAGTCGTGCTCGCCGATCAGCAGTGCCGCGGCGGCGCGCATCGCCGCGTCGTCCAGCGGGCGGAAGCACCAGCCGGCAAGGCCCTGTTCCAGCGCCGGCCGCACCGGCGACTGCAGCAGCAGGTAGCGGTAGCGCCGCCCCAGCGCCGAGCGCCGCGCGTCGAACTCCGCCGCCGCCGGACGGCACCACTGGATCGCGATGTCCTCGGGCAGATAGCGGTTGCTGCCGCGCACCCACGAGAAGCGCTCGCGCTGCACCGGCGCGTCGAAATGCAGCACCTGGTTCAGTGCATGCACGCCGGCGTCGGTGCGGCCGGCGCAGGTGGTGCGGATCGGCACGGCGGCGAATTCGCCCAGCGCGGCCTCGACCCGGTCCTGCACCGTCCGGCCGCCGGGCTGCGACTGCCAGCCGCGATAGGCGCTGCCGCGATAGCTGAGGCCCAGCGCCAGGCGCTGCGGTTGCGGTTCGGCCATGCACGCATTGTGGTGCACGCCATGACGAAGGGCCCCGCGCGGGGCCCTGGCGTGGCGAAGGCGGTGACGGCCTCAGCTCAGGCTGTCGAGCATGCCCTGCGCCTTGGTCTTCAGCGCGCCGCCGGCGCCGGCCACCACTTCCTCGAGCAGGTCGCGTGCACCTTCCATGTCGCCGATGCGGCGGAATTCCTCGGCCAGCTCGAGCTTGCGCACCAGCGGGTCGGCATCCTCGTCGCCCAGTTCCAGCGAAGGCAGCGAGGCGGAGAACTCGTCGGCGGCGGACAGCGGCGCCGGCCGTGATGCGGCGGGCTTGTCGTCGTCCAGCGTCAGCTCACCCAGGTCGAAGTCCAGCGCGTCGAGCGATGCCGGCGCCGCGGCCGATGCCGCCGGCTTGCGGCTCCCCGGCAGTTCGACCGACAACGGTGCATCCGCGGCGATCGACGCACCGGTGGTGAATGGCCGCGTGGCTTCCAGCGCGCCGAGCGTGCTGTCGCTGCGGGTGCGGCCGTCGAGCTCGACGTCGAGTTCCAGGTCGACGTTCGGCGGCAGGTCCAGCGAACCGGCTTCGGTGATCGGCCCGACCGGCGCCTTCGGCTGCGCCGATTGCGGCATCGTCGTCGCATCCAGCGGCTCGACCACGCGCCCGCCTTCGCGCACCAGCAGGTCCGGCTTGCCGCCCGGCGCGTACAGCGGGTTGTCGGCGTCGATCTGCCGGCCCAGTTCCTGCGCCTTGCGCCATTCGTCGTGGTCGGCGCCGGTCAGCGCGAACAGCTGGCCGGCCAGCAGCTCGAAGCCCTTGGTGTCGCGCCGCTTGGCGTAGACCTCGAGCAGCTTGCTGCGCACCGCCAGCCGCTCCGGGTTGGCGCGCATCGCCTCCTTCAGGATCTCCTCGGCCTGCAGGTCGCGGCCGTAAGCCAGGTAGACGTCGGCCTCGGCCACCGGATCGACGTCGCCGATGGCGTCCAGCTGGCTCAGCGAATAGCTCATCGACGAGGCCGACGAGTTGGCGCTGGGCGCGTCATGCGTGTCGATGCGCTGGCCGCCGCTGGCGCCGAAGAACGAATCCGGCTGCAGCCGGCTTTCCAGGAACGAGGTCTCGCGCTCGCCCTTGCGCAGCCGGCCGCGCAGGCGGTAGAAGCCGAAGCCGGCCAGCAGCGCGACCAGCAGCCCGCCGGCGGGCAGCAGCATCGGGTTGTCGAGCAGCGAATCGACGACGCTGGCTTCGGGCGCCGCCGGTGCCGGCGCCTTGGGCGCCGCAGCCGGGGCCGCCGTCACCGGCGCGGCCGGCACCATCGCCACCGCCGGCGCCGAAGCCGCCGCCTGCACCGATGCGGACTCGCCGGCTGCAGGCTGCGCCGCCGGGCTGGCGACCGCGGTCTGCGCGTCAGCCGCAGGCGCCGCGGCGGCGCCCGCCGTCTCGCCCTGCAAGCGCTTGAGATCCTCGACGTTGCGCGACAGCTCGGCCACGCGGGTCGCGGCATCAGTTTTTTCGGCCTCACGCGAGGCCGCGGCCTCGGCCGCCGCCGACGGCTTGACCGCACCCTGGCTCAGCGTCAGCTTGTCCGGCGCCGGCGCGGCAGCCGCTTTGGTTTCCTCCACCGAAGCCTGCACGCTGCCCTTGGCCTGGCGCGCGGGCGCCTCGGTCGGCTGCGTGCTCACGCCCGAGGCCAGCTGCTGTCGGTAGGCCGAGAAGTCGGCGCTTTGCGCGCGGATGACCTCGCGCGCCTCGGGCGCCGAGACCTGCCGCGCCGCATCGGCCGACGGCACCTTCAGCACTTCGCCCGCCTTGAGCAGGTTCATGTTGTTGGCGATGAAGGCGTCCGGGTTGCCGCGGAACAGCGCCACCAGCATCTGGTCGAGCGACACGTTCTGCGGTTGCACGTTCCTGGCGATCTTGCTCAGCGAATCGCCGGGGCGCACGCGGTATTGCTCGCCGCCGGCACTGCTCAGCGGCGCTGCAGGCACCGGCGCGGCAGCGCGAGGCGCCGGGGCGGGCGTTTCCGGGCGCGGCGCGGCGCGGCGCTCGGGTGCCGGAGCGAGCGGAGCCACTGGTGCCGTCTGGGCGACACGCGGCTGCACCGGCGGTGCCGCCGAAATCGCCGGCGCGACGCTAGCCGGTGCGGCGGCCAGGTTGCGCGGCGTGGCCGGCGGGTCCAGCAGCAAGGTGAAATCGCGCACCAGCCGGCCGCTGGCCCAGTTCAGCTCCAGGATCACGTCGAGGAAGGGTTCGACCACCGCGCGGTCGCTGGTGACGCGGACGAAGGGGCGCCCGTCGGGCCGCTTCAGCAGTTGCACCTGCGTGCCGGGCAGCACGGCGTTGTAGTCGACCCCGGCGGCGCGGTAGGCCTCGGGCGTGGCCACGCGCAAGGCCAGCGTGCCGGCCTCCTCGGGCGTCATGCTGGTGATGTCGATCTCCGCGCGCAACGGTTCGCCCAGCGCGGACTGCACCGTCAGACGGCCGAGGCCGAGCGCCTGCGCGTTCAAGCCCCACAGGCAGGCGGTGGCCAGCGCCAGCCCGCTCAGTGCAAAGCGCCCATTCAATCTGCGGTGTTTCAAAGCGTCTCTCCAGCCAGGTGCGGGAGCACAGCGCGCCCTGCACCTACCAACATCGGCCGTTCCGGCCCGCCCACTCAGCCCCGTCCGGGCTGCCGGACGTGAGCTGAATCACATTGCCGACAAGCATATAGGCTCGCTCGTTCATGCAAATGCTGATGATCGGGCGCAAATGCCGCCGATTCGGGCCTTTGTCGCAACTTGTGGGCCGTGGGCAACGCCGGCTCAGGCCTGCAGCAGGATGCGCAGCATGCGCCGCAGCGGCTCGGCCGCGCCCCACAGCAACTGGTCGCCGATGGTGAAGGCGCCCAGGTACTGCGGGCCCAGCGCCATCTTGCGCAGCCGGCCGACCGGGATGTCCATGGTGCCGGTCACCGCCACCGGCGTCAGCTGCTTGACGCTGGCCTCGCGCGTGTTCGGCACCAGCTTGGCCCACGCGTTGTCATTGGCGATCAAGCCTTCGATGTCCGCCAGCGGCACGTCGCGCTTGAGCTTGATGGTCAGCGCCTGGCTGTGGCAGCGCATCGCGCCGACACGCACGCACAGCGAATCGATGGGCGTGGCCGGCGTGCCGAAGCCCGGGCCGCGGCCGAGGATCTTGTTGGTCTCGGCGCCGCCCTTCCATTCTTCGAGGCTGGTGCCGTCGCCGCGGTCGGCGTCGATCCACGGGATCAGGCTGCCGCCCAGCGGCACGCCGAAGTTGGCGACCTCGTCGTCGCCCAGCGCGCGCTGCTTGGCCACCACCTTGCGGTCGATTTCCAGGATCGCCGAGGCCGGGTCGTGCAGCAGATGGCTCACCTCGGTGTGCAGCGTGCCGTACTGGGTCAGCAGTTCGCGCATGTGCTGCGCGCCGCCGCCCGAGGCCGCCTGGTAGGTGGCGGCGCTCATCCATTCGACCAGGTCGGCCTTGAACAGCGCGCCCACGCCCATCAGCATGCAGCTGACCGTGCAGTTGCCGCCGATGTAGTCGCGCACGCCGCGCTTCAAGGCGTCCTGGATCACGTTCAGGTTGACCGGGTCGAGCACGATCACCGCGTCGTCCTGCATGCGCAGCGTCTTGGCCGCGTCGATCCAGCAACCCTTCCAGCCGGCCGCACGCAGTTCCGGGTAGACCTTCTTCGTGTATTCGCCGCCTTGGGCGGTGAGGATGATCTCGCAGCGCTTCAGTGCGGCGATGTCGTAGGCGTCGAAGAGCCTGGCTTCGTTCTTCGCGTCCGCCGGCGCGGCGCCGCCGGCATTGCTGGTGGAGAAGAACACCGGCTCGATCAGCGCGAAGTCGCCTTCGGCGCGCATGCGCTCGAGCAACACCGAGCCGACCATGCCGCGCCAGCCGACCAGACCTGTGAGAACCTGCTTTGTCATTGGAACGCCCCTTGGGTAGGTGAAGGTTTTCTGTTTCCCCGGCTCGGTTCGCCAGGTGCAGAAGGGGCGAAACGAGACCGGGCCGAATCAGCTCTTGGTGATCGTCTTGGTGGTGGTGCGCAGTGCCGCGACCACGGCATCGCCCATCTCGCGCGTACCCACCTTGCGCGTGCCCTCGGACCCGATGTCCGGCGTGCGCAGCCCGCTGGCCAGCACCTGCTGGACGGCCGACTCGATGCGGTCGGCACCTTCAGCTTGTTGGAGCGAGTAGCGCAGCATCATGGCAGCAGACAGGATTGTAGCCAGCGGGTTTGCAGTTCCCTGACCGGCAATGTCCGGCGCGCTGCCGTGGCTGGGTTCGTACAGGCCCTTGTTGTTGGCGTCCAACGATGCCGAGGGCAGCATGCCGATCGAGCCGGTCAGCATCGCCGCCGCGTCGGACAGGATGTCGCCGAACATGTTGCCGGTGACGACCACGTCGAAGGCCTTCGGCGCCTTGATCAGCTGCATCGCGGCGTTGTCGACGTACATGTGCTCGAGCTGCACGTCCGGATACTGCGCATGCACCTCGCTGACCACGTCCTTCCAGAACTGGAAGGTCTCGAGCACGTTGGCCTTGTCGACGCTGGTCACCTTCTTGCCGCGCTTGCGCGCCGCCTGGAAGGCCACGTGGGCGATGCGCTCGATCTCCGGCCGGCTGTAGCGCATCGTGTCGAAGGCTTCTTCGGCGCCGGGGAAGTGGCCGTCCACCGCGATGCGGCGGCCGCGCGGCTGGCCGAAATAGATGTCGCCGGTGAGCTCGCGGATGATCAGGATGTCCAGCCCCGCCACCAGCTCGGGCTTCAGGCTCGACGCCGCGGTCAGCTGCGGACAGCAGATCGCCGGGCGGAAGTTGGCGAACAACCCCAGGTGCTTGCGCAGCCCCAGGATCGCCTGCTCCGGGCGCAGCGCGCGCTCCAGCTTGTCGTACTTCCAGTCGCCCACCGCGCCGAACAGGATCGCGTCGGCCGCCTTGGCCAGCTTCAGCGTGCCTTCGGGCAGCGGGTGACCTTGCGCTTCGTAGGCCGCGCCGCCGACCGGCGCGGTTTCGGTCTCGAACTTCAGCTCCAGCGCGTCCAGCACCTTCACGGCCTCGGCCATGATCTCGGGGCCGATGCCGTCACCGGGCAGCAGGGCGATCTTCATGCGTTCGTCTTTCGGTTCAGGCGGGTTGGCGGTGCGCCAGCCAGGGCATCTTCGCCAGACGCTCGGCTTCGAAGGCGCGGATCTTGTCGGCATGGCGCAGCGTCAGGCCGATGTCGTCGAAGCCGTTGACCAAGCAGTACTTGCGGAACGGCTGCACGTCGAAGGCGATCTCGCTGCCATCGGGCTTGACGACCACCTGCCGCGGCAGATCGATGCTCAGCGTGTAGCCGGCGAAACCCTTGACCTCGTCGAACAGCTGCGCCACCTGCGCCTCGGACAGCTGGATCGGCAGCAGCCCGTTCTTGAAGCAGTTGTTGAAGAAGATGTCGGCATAGCTGGGCGCGATCAGCGCGCGAAAGCCGTACTGCTCCAGTGCCCACGGCGCATGCTCGCGGCTCGAGCCGCAGCCGAAGTTGCGCCGCGTGAGCAGGATCGACGCGCCCTCGGGGCCGTAGGCGCCTGGCTGATACCGCGGCTGGTTGAGCACGAACTCCGGGTTCGGCTTGCGCGAGGACGGATCCTGGCCGGGCTCGCCTTTGTCCAGGTAGCGCCATTCATCGAACAGGTTCGGGCCGAAGCCCGAGCGCTGGATCGACTTCAGGAACTGCTTCGGAATGATCGCGTCGGTGTCGACGTTCTCGCGGTCCATCGGGGCCACCAGCCCCTGGTGCACGGTAAAGGCTTGCATGGCTACTTTTTCTTGGCCGCGTTTTCGATGCTGTCGCCGGCATGCGAAATGTCCTTGCCCATGCCGGCGATGGTGTTGCAGCCGGCCAGCAGCGCCAGCACGGCGAGGCAGGCAAACAGCTTCTTCATGTCGATGCTCCTTGTCAGACGAGTCGGCGCACGTCGACGAAATGGCCCTGCAGCGCAGCCGCCGCGGCCATCGCCGGGCTGACCAGATGCGTGCGCCCGCCGTTGCCCTGGCGCCCCTCGAAGTTGCGGTTGCTGGTCGAGGCGCAGCGCTCGCCGGGCTCCAGCCGGTCGGCGTTCATTGCCAGGCACATGCTGCAGCCCGGCTCGCGCCACTCGAAGCCTGCCGCCTTGAAAACCTTGTCCAGCCCTTCGGCTTCGGCCTGTGCCTTGACCAGGCCGGAGCCGGGCACGACCATCGCCAGCTTGACGTTGGCCGCCACCTTGCCGCCGACCTTCCTGACCACCGCGGCGGCGTCGCGCAGATCCTCGATGCGGCTGTTGGTGCACGAGCCGATGAACACCTTGTCGACGTGCACGTCGGCCAGCGGCTTGTTCGGCGTGAGGCCCATGTAGGCCAGTGCGCGCTCGATCGCGCCGCGCTTGTTCGCATCCTTCTCCTTGTCGGGGTCGGGCACGCGGTCCTCGATCGACAGCACCATCTCGGGGCTGGTGCCCCAGGTGACCTGCGGGCGGATCTGTGCGGCGTCGAGTTCGACCACCGCATCGAAGTGCGCGCCCGGGTCGGAATGCAGCGTGCGCCAGTAGGCCGCCGCCTGCTCCCATTCGACGCCGCCCACGAAGCGGCCGGTCTGCGGGTCGGTGCCCGGCGCGAAGGGCCGGCCCTTGACGTAGGCGATGGTCTTGTCGTCCACCGCCACCAGCCCGGCGCGCGCGCCAGCCTCGATGGCCATGTTGCACACCGTCATGCGGCCTTCCATGCTGAGCGCACGGATGGCCGAGCCGCCGAACTCGATGGTGTAGCCGGTGCCGCCTGCCGTGCCGATGCGGCCGATGATGGCCAGCACGATGTCCTTGGCGGTGAGGCCGCGCGCCAGCGTGCCTTCCACCTTGACCAGCATGTTCTTGGCCTTCTTGGCCAGCAAGGTCTGCGTGGCCATCACGTGCTCGACCTCGCTGGTGCCGATGCCGTGCGCCAGCGCGCCGAAGGCGCCGTGCGTGCTGGTATGGCTGTCGCCGCAGACGACGGTCATGCCCGGCAGCGTCGCGCCCTGCTCCGGGCCGATCACGTGCACGATGCCCTGGCGCTTGTCCAGGAAGGGGAAGTAGGCGGCCGCGCCGAAGGCCTTGATGTTGGCGTCCAGCGTCTGCACCTGCTGCTTGCTGGTCGGATCGGCAATGCCGTCGTAGCCGCGCTCCCAGCCGGTGGTGGGCGTGTTGTGGTCGGCGGTGGCGACGATCGAGCTCACGCGCCAGACCTTGCGGCCGGCCAGGCGCAGACCCTCGAAGGCCTGCGGGCTGGTGACCTCGTGCACCAGGTGGCGGTCGATGTAGAGGACGGCGGTGCCGTCTTCCTCGGTATGGACGACATGGTCGTCCCACAGCTTGTCGTAGAGGGTGCGTGCGCTCATGCGTCGGGCCGGGGCGGGGAAACGCGTATTTTCTCGCGTTTTCACCCGGGTCCACCGGCGCAGGGCTTCAAGACAGTGCCTGCACCACCTCCGGCGGCGCCTGCACCAGCTCGATCAGCACGCCCTCGCCGCCCAGCGGGAACTGCTCGTTGCCCTTCGGGTGGATGAAGCAGATGTCGTGGCCGGCCGCGCCCTTGCGGATGCCGCCGGGCGCGAAGCGCACGCCGTTGGCCGTCATCCATTCGACGGCCCTCGGCAGGTCGTCCACCCACAGGCCGACGTGGTTCAGCGGCGTGGCGTGCACGGCCGGTTTCTTGTCCGGGTCCAGCGGCTGCATCAGGTCGACCTCGACCGCATGCGCGCCCTCGCCCAGCGCACAGATGTCCTCGTCGACGTTCTCGCGCTCGCTGACGAAGCTGCTCTTCACGCTCAGGCCGAAGATGTCGACCCACAGCGAACGAAGTTTGTGCTTGTCCGGCCCGCCGATCGCGATCTGCTGCACGCCCAGGATGCGGAAAGGCTTGTTGTCGCTCATTGCCGGCTCCTTCAGGCGAAACGGATGATCGGCTGGTCCACCGCCAGGCTCTCGCCCTTGACGGCCATGACCTCGGCGACGGTGCCGTCCTGCGCGGCGCTGAGGATGTTCTCCATCTTCATCGCCTCGATCACCGCCAGCCGCTCGCCGGCCTGCACCGCCTGCCCCGGCTGCACGGCGATATCGGCCAGCAGCCCCGGCATCGGCGACAGCAGGAACTTGCTCATGTCCGCCGGCGGCTTGAAGGGCATCAGCCGCAGCAGCTCGGCGGCGCGCGGGCTCAGCACCATGGCGTCGATCACGCGGCCGTTGTGCGCCACGCGCAGCCACACGCCCTGGCGCTCCAGCTGCACGGTGAAGGGCTGGCCATTGCAGTTGCCGCTGGCGCGGATGTCGCGGAAGCGCCAGTCGCTGGAGATCGTGTAGCCGCGCTCGCCCACCTTCACCTGCATCTGGCCGTTGCTCGTCACCGTCACCGGATGATGGCGATGCTGGCCGTCGTCGGCCTTGACGACGACGACGAACTCGTCGTCGATGCGCACGCCGTGGCCGGGCAGCTGCCCGCTGATGCCGGCGGCGCGGTGCCGGTAGGCGCGGTTGGCGGCCGCGGCAATGGCCAGCAGGAAGTCCGGGTCCGCGTGCGGCACGTCGCTGGAGCGGAAACCGTGCGGATAGTGCTCGGCGATGAAGCCGGTGTTGAAGTCGCCGGCGACGAACTGCGGATGCGCGAGCAGCGCCGACTGGAACGGGATGTTGCTGGCCACGCCGCGGATCACGAAGGCATTCAGCGCGGCGCGCATCCTGGCGATGGCGTCGTTGCGGTCGCTGCCGTGCACGATCAGCTTGGCGATCATCGAGTCGTAGTACATCGGGATCTCGCCGCCCTCGTACACGCCGGTGTCGACGCGCACGCCGCCCACGACGGCGCCCTCGGCGCCGTCACCGCCCGAGTTCGCCGGCATCGGCATGGCGGCTTCCATCGTCGTGGCCGGCGGCTGGTAGCGCACCAGCCGGCCGGTGGACGGCAGGAAGTTGCGGAACGGATCTTCGGCGTTGATGCGGCATTCGATGGCCCAGCCGCGGCGCGGGATGTCCGCCTGCTTGAACGCCAGCTTCTCGCCCGCGGCGACGCGGATCATCTGCTCCACCAGGTCCAGCCCGGTGATGCATTCGGTGACCGGATGCTCGACCTGCAGCCGCGTGTTCATCTCCAGGAAGTAGAAGCTCTGGTCGGCACCGACCACGAACTCCACCGTGCCCGCGCTCTGGTACTTGACGGCCTTGGCCAGCGCCACCGCCTGCTCGCCCATCGCACGGCGCGTGGCTTCGCTGATGAAGGGCGACGGCGCCTCCTCGATCACCTTCTGGTGGCGGCGCTGGATCGAACATTCGCGCTCCCACAGGTAGACCACGTGGCCGTGCGCATCGCCCAGCACCTGGATCTCGATGTGGCGCGGGCTCTCGACGAACTTCTCGATGAACACACGGTCGTCGCCGAAGCTGTTCTTCGCCTCGTTGCGGCAGGCCGTGAAGCCCTCGAAGGCTTCCTTGTCGTCGAAGGCCACGCGCAGGCCCTTGCCGCCGCCACCGGCGCTGGCCTTGATCATCACCGGGTAGCCGATGTCCTTGGCGATCTTCACCGCCGCCTCGGCCGTCTCGATGACGTCGTTGTAGCCGGGGATGGTGTTGACCTTGGCTTCGCCGGCCAGCTTCTTGGACGCGATCTTGTCGCCCATCGCGGCGATCGAGTAGTGCTTCGGGCCGATGAAGACGATGCCTTCGTCCTCGACGCGCCTGGCGAAGTCCTCGTTCTCCGACAGGAAGCCGTAGCCCGGGTGCACGGCCTCGGCGCCGGTCTTCTTACAGGCTTCGATGATGCGCTCGGCCTGCAGATAGCTCTCGCGGCTGGGCGCGGCGCCGATGTGCACCGCTTCGTCGGCCAGTTCCACGTGGCGTGCGTCGCGGTCGGCGTCGGAATAGACGGCGACGGTGGCGATGCCCATCTTCTTCGCGGTCTTGATCACTCGACAAGCGATCTCGCCCCGATTGGCAATCAGGATCTTCTTAAACATGAGTCTGCTCCATCGGGTCGAGATCGCCTGCGCGCGCTGCGCGCGCCATGCAATCTGGCTTCGCCGCAACGGCCTGGCGGCCGTTGTCGCCCCGATTGGCAATCAGGATCTTCTTGAACATGAGGTGGCCTCTTATTCTAATGAGCGCTCAAGTTGAGACTAACAATCCAGGGCCACGCAGTGAGACTGCGTAATGCCTTGCG
>DAIMFR010000113.1:0-11182 GCA_036724445.1 Rubrivivax sp.
TGTCGCTGCAGACGGCATCGACGATCTACTCCCGGGCGATCTCCGGCGAGGCCGTGGTCGGCTACCTCGCCATCAGCATCCCGTTCATCGCCTGGGCGGCGCTGAAGCGGATGGAGACCTTCGGCACCGCGCTGGTGGGCGGTCTCTCAGGTCTGCAGTCGATGGTGGCCGGCGCCACGGCAGGCGCCGCCGCGGGCAATCTGAGCATGGGCAATGTCTCGATGGACCAGATCCGGCTCGCACCGAACCGGACGTCTGCGTTCATGAGCAACTGGCAGAACGACAACAGCGGCAACACCTTCTCGTCGAACATGCTGACCGGCCGGACCGCCGTGAGCCTGCTGCGCAACCAGGGCTACGCGTCCCGGGTCGTATCGATGCGCGTAAGCGAGCAGGACGTCCAGGACGCCAGCCGCCAGGTCGACGCAGCCCGAAGCGAAGCCGTTGCCGCCAGCACCGAACGTTCGGCGGTGCTGTCAGAGGCATTCACCAAGGGCTTGGCAAAGCTGAAGTCATCGCGAAGCAGCACGGGGTCGACATCCAGCAGCTTCGAGCAGTTGGGGCAAACCATCGATCGGCTGGATCAGATCTCCCGAAGCGTTTCCGAGTCCACTGGGCTGACACAGTCTCAGGTTGCTCGCATTGCGCTTGGCGTTACAGGTCACGCCGGATTCAATGCGCGGTTCGTTGGCGCCCAACTGAACGCGAGTGCAGACAAGACCTACCTGTCCGGACTGAGTGCAGACGAGCGGAAGGTGCTTGGTGCGCTCACGTCCGAGCAGGCCTCGGAGTTCAAGCAGTTCGGCGATCGTGTGTCGCGCGACAGTTCCGTCGCGAGCCTTGTAGCCACCGATGCTCGCGAAGCACGCGAACTGTCGTCGAGGATCGCCACCACAACCGCTCGCTCCGCCCGCGCAGATGCTTCCCTTGCCGACCGCACCGCGTTCTCTGAGCGGCTTGCCGTGGCCAGGGAGAGAGGCGATTCGATTTCAATCGACATTGCGCAGGACCCCTACAACCTGGCGATGTTCACTCGGTACGCTGAACAGTACGGGGGTACAAGCGCGTCCGCTCAACAACTGCTGAGCGCTGAACTTGCCCGACAAGCGCTGGCTCCAACCCGAAACTTCAGCGACGGCACTGGCATGCCGTCATCCTTCGACGACGTCCGGCATCTGTACACGACCAGCAGTGGTGACCCGCGCGTCACGCCGGACATTGACGCTACATATCGAAGAGCGACGGGCGCGGTTCGTCAGGTTCCTCTTCCACTCGCTCCACCGGGACAACCTGCGCCCGAGCCAAGCGACGCTCGCCAGCAGATTCAGACGTCGTCGGACGACCTCCGTGGCCGGACCGCCGCTCAACGGCAAGAGTTCGATGAGGAGCGCAGCCCCGGGCGCGCCGCCGACGGCACGATTTCCCCACGCCAGTCGCTGTTCAAAGGCACCGCAAGGCAAGTGGCCCGGGACGCGGCCGAGACCTTCCAAGATGCCAAAGACGCGGTGAAGGGGATCATCAAGCGGTAGTCAATCGGGCCCGCGAGATGGCGGGTCCCCCTCAGGCGGCTTCATGAAGGGTGGGTGTCCCTTGTCGCGCCAATAGTTGGCCGCGAGGTCCTCGGAAGTCACGCCGGAACCTGGAATGGGATTGGCTGGGAGCGATCGAGACACCTGCCCCCGCCCAATCTTGAGCAGCGCACCCCCCACTGCAGCCCCCACGAGGGCGCCGACCGCCGCGAGGACAAGCCGCGTGGCCAAAGCTTCGTCCTGTCCTATCGCCCACCCGGCCAGGGCACCCGCAAGGACAAGCACCAAGAAGGCCAGCATTCGCATTTGAAGTGAGGTCAACTCAAGCTCACGGAAGACAGTGTCCTAGTCTTCGAGCTTCACGCTGTTGCAGCCTGTGTCCGAAACGACCTTTGAGGGCCAACACCTGAGCCGTCTCTGCTCGGTCCGGAGGAAGCCTACACAAACATCAGGCTTCCGTGGTTCTCTCCCGCGTGGGCTCGCAGGGCACAGCGGGACGCTGCCCCGGAGTTCGGCAGTTCTTCAAGGAGTCCAGGTAGTCGGCCCAGGCACTCATCATGTCGCGCCGCTGTTCGATGAACTCCGCCCTGTCGTAGGCAGCGCCCAGCGGGCCGGACTTCCCATGCGCCAGCTGGGCCTCGATCACGTCCGGCGCCACGTTGAGCCGCTCCACCATCACGGTACGGGCCATCGCCCGGAATCCATGGGGAGTCATCGTCTCGTTGTCGAAGCCTAGCCGGCGCAGTGCAACGCGGACCGTGTTCTCGCTCATCGGCCGCTTGGCACTGATCAGGGACGGAAACACGTATCGCCCTCGGCCGGTCAGCGGCATCAGGTCCTTCAGAGCGTCTACAGCCTGGGTTGCGAGCGGAACCAGATGCGGCCTTCCGTTGATCTTCTCCCGCTTCGTCCGCTTCATCTTGGCGGAGGGAATCGCCCACATCCTTGCCTCGAGATCCAGCTCGGCCCACTCCATCTGCCGGATGTTCCCTGGCCGTTGGAAGAGCAGCGCCGACAGAAGCAGTGCCGCCCGGGTGACGGGGTGACCGTGGTAGCCGTCGATCGCGCGCATCAAGTCGCCGACCTGATCCGGTTCGACGATCGCCGAGACGTGTCTGGTCAGCACCGGCTTCAGTGCGCCGCGCAGATCCGAAGCGGGGCTGCGCTCACAACGTCCGGTGGCAACGCCGTATCGAAACACCTGCCCGCAGGCTTCCAGTAGCGAGTGAGGCAGTTCGCGCGTGCCACGTGCCTCGACGCGCCGCAGCGTCTGCAGGAGCATCGGTGCGCCGATCTGGGAGAGCGGAAGCTTGCCCAGCCAGGGGAAGATGTCCTTCTCGAGGCGCTCCATCCAGCGCTTGGCGTAGTGATCGCTCCAGCCGACCTTCTTGGTCGCGTGGAACTCACGCGCGGTCACCTCGAAGCTGGCGTTGGCGTCGAACCGGGAGCTGAGACGGTCGACCTGCCTCGCGAGCACCGGGTCGATGCCTGATTGGTGTTGCTTCCGCGCATCGTCTCGAGCGGCCCGAGCATCCTTGAGGCTGACCTCAGGGTAGCAACCCAAGGAGAGGCGCTTCTCTTTGCCGTCGAAGTAGTACTTCCAGAACCAGCGCTTGGACCCGGCGCCGGCAACTTCGAGGTAGAGACCACCTGAATCGGTCGCCCGTGCGCGGGCTTTGCCCTCTGGGCAGAACGCGTTCTTGCACTGCTTGTCGGTGAGCATAGGGGAACAAAGCTCCAAATGGCATGACGAACGCCATTTGTTCCCCTACATGTTCCCCTACTTGCGCTGCGCTGCCGTGGGACGGCAGGAACCTTCCTGACTCAAGCGACCGGCTAAGTCGTTGATTTGGCGGGAAGTTCGGTCCGGCATGGGACCTGATGAAGCGCTGGGATGGGGTGGCTGATGGGACTCGAACCCACGACGACAGGAATCACAATCCTGGACTCTACCAACTGAGCTACAGCCACCGTAGAGCGCGAAATTATAGCCGCCAGCCTGCAGCCGCTCGGGCGCGCACGGGGCGGCCGGCGCAGCGGCGGTGCGCCGCTCAGCGCGCGGGCGCCGGCGCAGCGGCACCGGGCTTGACTTCGGTCTTGTAGCGGCTCTTCAGCGCTTCGTAGTAGGCCTGCATCTCGGCACTGGCCACGGCCTGCGCGTACTGGCCCTGCAGCACCTGCTCGGCGGCCGCGGCCGGGTCGCGCGGCAGCACCTGCATGACCTTGGCGACCACGTAACCCTGTGCGCCCAGGTCCACGCCCACGGGCGCCGGCAGCTTGGCGGCATCGGCGCCGAGCACCGCGCCGACCAGCTCGCGCGGCATGTCCTGCGCGGCGGCGCGGCCGATGATGGCGCTGTCAGGCAGCGCCGTGTCGGGCTTGTCCTGCAGCTGCGCCAGCAGCGCCTGGCCTTCCTTCTTGGCCAGCGCCGCCGCCTGTTCGGCCACCAGCCGCTCGCGCACCTGGGACTTGACCTCGGCCAGCGGCAGCGTACGCGCCGGCATGTGCTCGACGATGCGCGCCGCAGCCAGCTGGTTGGGCCCGACTTCCACCGCATCGGTGTTGCGCTTGTTGCGCACGGCGTCGTCGCCGAACACGGCTTCCAGCAGCTTGGCCGACGCCAGCGCTCCGGCAGCGCCGGGCGCGGGCTGGCGCGTCACGGTCGCCGTGTGCTTCTCGAGCTTGAGCCTGTCGATCACCGGCTGCAGGCTGTCGGACTGCTCGTACACGGTGTTGGTGAACTGCTCGGCAGCTTCGGCGTAACGCCGCTGCGCGAGCTGCTTCTTGACCTCGGCCTCGATCTCGGCGCGCACCGCGTCGAAGCTCTTCTTCTCGCCGCCCCGCTGCCCGGTGAGCTGGATGATGTGAAAGCCGAAGTCCGATTCGACGACATTGCTGATCTCGCCGGGCTTCATCGCGAACACCGCGTCCTCGAAGGGCTTGACCATCGCGCCGCGGCCGAAGTAGTCGAGGTCGCCGCCGCGCTCGGCGCTGCCGGGGTCGTCGCTGTCCTTCCTGGCCAGCTCGGCGAACTGCCCCGGCGCCTGGCGCAGCTGCTCCAGCAGCGCCTGGGCCTTGGCGCGCGCCTTCTGGCGCTCTGCCGCGGGCGCGTCCTTGTCGGCCTTGATCAGGATGTGGCTGGCGCGCCGCTCCTCGGCCGTGGTGTAGCGGCTGGCGTTTTCGGCGTAATAGCGCTGCAGATCCTCCTCCGGCACCGACACGCCCTGCTGCAGCGCCTGCTGGTCGAGCACCACGTATTCGATGCGTGCCTGCTCGGGCGCTCGGAACAGCGCTTCGTTGGCCTTGTAGAAGGCTTCGATCTCGGCGTCGCTGGGGTTGACCTTGGCGCGGTAGGCCATCGCCTCGAAGCGCTGCAGCTGCACCTGGCGGCGCTGCAGCAGCGCGTCGATCGACGGGTCGACCACTGCCTTCGGCGCCAGCGCGGTGGCGCCAATGCCCTGCAGCACCTGGCGCATCGCCAGGTCCTGGCGCAGGCTCTGCGCGAACATCTCCGAGCTCATGCCCTGCGCCATCAGCAGATCGCGGTTGACGCTGCCGTCGGGGTTGCGCAGCGCCGCGAACTGCGGATCGCTGGCGAACACGCGCTGCAGCTGCTCGTCGCTGACGCCCAGGTGCAACTGGTTGGCCGCGGCGAGCAGCACGCGGTCGCGCACCAGGCCGTCCAGCGTCTCGCGCCGCATCTGCGGCGAATCGAGCAGCTTGATGTCCAGGTTCGGCATCTGCTGGCGCAGGCGCTCGACGTTGCGCTGGTGCGCCGCGTCCCATTCGCCCTGCGTGATGCCGCGGCCGTCGACCGAGGCCACCTCCGCGGCAGCGCCGTCGGTAAAGCGCGAGTAACCCTGCACGCCGAAGAAGACGAACGACGGGAAGATCAGCAGCACCAGGATGCCCTGGAAGAGCCGGGTGTGCGTGCGGACGAATTCGAACATGGCGGGTGGCGGGCGCGCCGGGCGCGCGGTAGGAGCCTTGATGCAGGCGGCTGAAGCGAAGAAGGCGAACCGCGGCGGTTCGCCTTCGCTCGACGGGCCGGCAGTCCGCGCCGGACGCACCTCGCGTCCAGCCTGGCTGCGAGGCGCGATTCTAAAGCAGTGGAAGTACCCGGGTCCGGGCAAGGCCGCCGCGCCGCCGCGGCCTTCGATGGTGGGTGCTGAGGGGCTCGAACCCCCGACCTACGCCTTGTAAGGGCGCCGCTCTACCAACTGAGCTAAGCACCCGCGTCAGGTGCCGACCATGACTTACTTCAGCGCGTCCTTCAGCGCCTTGCCGGGTTTGAACTTCGGCACCTTGGCGGCCTTGATCTTGATGGCCGCGCCGGTGCGCGGGTTGCGTCCGGTGCGCGCTGCGCGCTTGGTGACGGCGAAGGTGCCGAAGCCGACGATCGTGACACTGCCGCTCTTCTTCAGCGTGGACTTCACGCCGCCGACGATCGCGTCGAGCGCCCTTGTTGCGGCGGCTTTGGAAATGTCGGCCTGGCTGGCGATGTGTTCGATCAGATCCGACTTGTTCATTCAGGCGCCCCGTGTGGAAAGTTAGTGATGATGTCGCTGCGAACCGCGCAAAAAGATTACAGCCGCGCGGTTTCGCAGTGTCAAGGCAGGGCGGGATTCTATTCGCAACGATGCAGCGTCAGACACGCTCGACGCTGTGCTTACACCGTTGACAAATGCACGATCCGACCTTAACCGGCCTCGACTGCGCCTTTACTTGCGCGCCACGGCTTCGGCCAGCGCGCGCCCGACTTCGGCCGTGCCCGCCTGCCCGCCGATGTCGGCGGTGCGCGGCGCCTGCGCATCGGCCAGCAGCGACTCGATCGCGGCGACGATGGCGTCGTGCGCGTCGCGGTGGCCGAGGAAGTCGAGCATCAGCGCGGCCGACCAGACCATCGCGACCGGGTTGGCGACGCCGCGCCCGGCGATGTCGGGCGCCGAGCCGTGCACCGGCTCGAACAGCGACGGCCACGCACGCGTCGGGTTCAGGTTGGCCGAGGGCGCGATGCCGATGGTGCCGGTGCAGGCCGGCCCCAGGTCGGACAGGATGTCGCCGAACAGGTTGCTGGCCACGACCACGTCGAAGTGTTGCGGCCGCTGAACGAAGTGCGCGGCGAGGATGTCGATGTGGAAGCGGTCGACGCTGACCTGCGGGTACTGCCGGGACATCGCCTCGACGCGCTCGTCCCAGTACGGCATGGTGATGGCGATGCCGTTGCTCTTGGTGGCCGAGGTCAGCTTGCGCCGCGGCCGGCGCAGCGCCTGCTCGAAGGCGAACTTCAGCACGCGGTCGATACCGACGCGCGACATGATCGTCTGCTGCATGACGATCTCGCGCTCGCTGCCTTCGTACATGCGCCCGCCGACGCTCGAATACTCGCCTTCGGTGTTCTCGCGCACGATCAGCATGTCGATGTCGCCCGGCTGCAGCGGCCGGCCCTGACGGTCGACCAGCGGCGAGCGGATGCCCGGCATCAGCCGCGCCGGGCGCAGGTTGACGTACTGGTCGAACTCGCGCCGGAACTTCAGCAGCGATCCCCACAACGACACGTGGTCAGGCACCGCGGCCGGCCAGCCGATGGCGCCGAAGAAAATCGCGTCGTGGCCGCCGATGCGCTGCTTCCAGTCGGCGGGCATCATCTCGCCGTGCTTGGCGAAGTAGTCGCAGTTGGCGAAGTCGAAGTGGTCGAGCTGCAGCGCGATGCCGAAGCGCCGCGCCGCCGCGTCGAGCACGCGCAGGCCCTCGGGCATGACCTCCTTGCCGATGCCGTCGCCGGCGATGACCGCGATGCGGTGCGTGCTCATGGGGCGGTCCTCGTCATCGCGCCTTGGCGCGGATCTCCGGCATGGCCTTGCGCAGGTAATAGACCATCGACCAGATGGTCAGGATGCTGGCGATGTAGATCAGCCCGGTGCCCCAGATGCGCGTGTCGATCACGCCGAACAGCGCACCGTCGAACAGCAGGAACGGAATGGCGATCATCTGCGTCATCGTCTTCAGCTTGCCGAGCATGTTGACGGCCACGCTGCGCGAGGCGCCGATCTGCGCCATCCATTCGCGCAGCGCCGAGATGGCGATCTCGCGGCCGATGATGATGAAGGCCACCAGCGCGTTGACGCGGTCCAGCTGCAGCAGGATCAGCAGCGCCGCGCACACCAGGAACTTGTCGGCCACCGGATCGAGGAAGGCGCCGAAGGACGAGGTCTGGTTCATGCGCCGCGCCAGCCAGCCGTCGAGCCAGTCGGTCAGCGCGACGACGATGAACAGCGCGGTCGCCAGCCAGTTGCGCGTGGGCACGTCCAGCGGCAGGTAGAAGACGCCGACGACCAGCGGGATGGCAATGATGCGCGCCCAGGTCAGCAGCGTCGGGACCGTGAAGAACATCGGGGCATTGTGCCCCGAGATGCAGCCGGCTCAGTGCAGTGCCCGGTGGATCGCCTCGGCCAGTTCGCGCGAGATGCCGCCCACCGCGGCCAGGTCGTCCACGCCGGCGTTGGCCACGCCGCGCACGCCGCCGAAGCGCTGCAGCAGCGCAGCGCGCTTCTTCGGGCCGACGCCCGGGATGTCCTCGAGCCGGCTGCCGCCGGTGCGCACGCGCGCGCGGCGTGCGCGCATGCCGGTGATGGCGAAGCGGTGCGCCTCGTCGCGGATCTGCGCCACCAGCATCAGCGCCGCCGAATCGCGGCTCAGGCGCAGCTTCGGCCGCCCGTCGGCGAAGACCAGATCCTCCAGGCCGACCTTGCGCCCCTCGCCCTTTTCCACGCCGGCGATCAGCGAGGTGTCCAGGCCCAACTCCTCGAACACCTCGCGCGCCACGCCGACCTGGCCGCGCCCGCCGTCGACCAGCACCAGATCGGGCAGGCGCGCCGCGCCCGCAGTCGCCGCGTCTGAGGCCGGCGCCTCGGCCAGCTTGGCGTAGCGGCGCGTCAGCACCTGGCGCATCGCCGCATAGTCGTCGCCGCCGGTGACGGCCTGGATGTTGAAGCGCCGGTACTGGCTGTTCTGCATGCGGTGGCCTTCGTAGACCACGCACGAGGCCTGCGCCGCCTCGCCGGCGGTGTGGCTGATGTCGAAGCACTCGATGCGCAAGCGCTCCAGGTCGTGCAGGTCGAGGTCCAGCGCCTCGGCCAGCGCGCGCGTGCGCTCGCGCTGCGAGCCCTCCTCGGCCAGCAGCCGCGCCAGCGCGATGCCGGCGCCCTGCACCGCCATGTCGAGCCAGATGCGCCGCTGCTCGCGCGGCTGGTGCACGGCGCGCACGCGCTGGCCGGCCTGCTGCGCCAGCGCGTCGATCAACGCGTCGCCGACCGCATGGCTCAGCACCAGCAGCGGCGGCACCGGCTGGCCCAGGTAGTGCTGCGCGATGAAGGCTTCGAGCACCTGCTGCTCGGTGCTGCGCGGGGCGTCGGCCGGGGCCCGAGCATCGCTGTCGCCGACGCTCGCGGCGATCGCCGCGGCCTCGTCGACATGCGCCGGAAAGTAGGCGCGGTCGCCCAGGTGGCGGCTGCCGCGCACCACGCCCACGTTGACGCAGGCGCGGCCGCCGGACACGCGCACCGCCAGGATGTCGGCGTCGCGGTCGCTGGCCGACAGGCTGCTGGCGTCGACCGACTGCTGGTGCAGCACGCGCGACAGCGCACCGATGCGGTCGCGCCAGGCGGCCGCCTGCTCGTAGTCCTGCACTTCGGCGCAGGCGCTCATGCGCTGCTGCAGCTCGTCGATGACCTGCTGCGAATCGCCGAGCAGGAAGCGTTCGGCATTGCGCACGTCCAGCGCGTAGTCGGCCTGCGAGACCAGCCCGACGCAGGGGCCGGAGCAGCGCTGGATCTGGTACAGCAGGCAGGGCCGCGAACGGTTGGCGAACACCGTGTCCTCGCAGGTGCGCAGGCGGAACACCTTCTGCACCAGCAGGATCGTCTCCTTCACCGCCCAGGCGCCGGGGTACGGGCCGAAGTAGCGGTTCTTGCGGTCGACGCTGCCGCGGTAGTAGGCCACGCGTGGGAACTTGGAAGCCGACAGGGCCCCTGCCCCGCCGGCGCGCCGACCCGCTTTGTCATCGGCGACACCGGTGATCTTCAGGTACGGATAGCTCTTGTCGTCGCGGAACAGGATGTTGAACTTCGGGTTCAACGTCTTGATCAGGTTGTTCTCGAGCAGCAGCGCTTCGGCCTCGCTGCGCACCACCGTCGTTTCCAGCCGCGCGATGCGCGACACCATGTGGCCGATGCGCGTGCCGCCGTGGTCCTTGTGGAAGTAGCTCGACACGCGCTTCTTCAGGTGGCGCGCCTTGCCGACGTACAGCACCTCGCCGCGCGCGTCGAAGTAGCGGTACACACCCGGCAGGCCGGGCAGCGCCGCCACCTCGGCGAGCAGCCGTTCGCGCGCCGGATCGGCGGGAACCTCGGTGGCGTGCGTGTGCGTGTCCATCAAGGCCATTTTGCGGCCTTCGATAATCACCGCGATGCTCTGGGACCTGTTCTGCCGCGTCATCGACAACTTCGGCGACATCGGCGTGTGCTGGCGCCTGGCCGCCGACCTGGGCGCGCGCGGCGAAGCGGTGCGGCTGTGGGTCGACGACGCGTCGGCGCTGGCCTGGATGGCGCCGGGCGGCGCGCCGAACGTGCGCTGCGTCGAATGGCATACCGACAGCGAACTGCCCGAGCCCGGCGACGTGGTCGTCGAGGCCTTCGGCTGCGACCCTCCGCCGGCCTTCGTCGCGCGCATGGCGCGCCGCGCGCCGCCGCCGCTGTGGATCAACCTCGAATACCTGAGCGCCGAAGCCTTCGTGAGGCGCAACCACGGCCTGCGTTCGCCGCAGCTTGCGGGACCGGGGCGCGGCCTCGACAAGTGGTTCTACTACCCCGGCTTCGAATCCGGCACCGGCGGCCTGCTGCGCGAACCGGGGCTGATCGATGCGCAGCGCGGCTTCGACGGCCGCGCCTGGCTGCGCGCGCGCGGCATCGTGCCGCATCCGGGTGAACGGCTGCTGAGCCTGTTCTGCTACGACGGCGCGCCGCTGCCGGCGCTGCTGCACGCGCTGGCCGATGCGCCGGCGCTGCTGCTGCTCACGCCGGGCGCCGCGGCGCGCGCCTGGCGCGCGGCGGGGGCGCAAGCTCGGGTCGCGGTCCCGCCCTCGCTGCGCTGCATCGAGCTGCCGTGGCTGGCGCAGCCGGACTACGACCGCCTGCTCTGGGCCTGCGAGCTGAACTTCGTGCGCGGCGAGGATTCCTTCGTGCGCGCGCAGTGGGCCGGCGCGCCCTTCGTCTGGCACATCTACCCGCAGCACGACGCCGCACATGCCGCCAAGCTGCAGGCTTTCCTGGACCTGATGCTCGCCGACGCGGACCCCTCCGCCGCCGATCCGCTGCGCCGGCTGTGGCTGCGCTGGAACGGCCTGCAGCCGGGCCCGCTGGCGCTGCCCGAGCCTGGGCCGTGGCGGGCGCTGGCACGCGGCTGGCGCGACCGGCTGCTGGCACAGCCTGACCTGGGCACGCAACTGCTCGGCTTCGTGGCCGAAAAGAGCTAAAATCAGCGGCTTTGCGCGGCGACCGCGCAACCCCCAGACTCACGGATACCGATCATGAAAATCGCTCAGGAAATCCGCGCCGGCAACGTCATCATGCAGGGCAAGGACCCGATGGTCGTGC
>DAIMFR010000114.1:0-10803 GCA_036724445.1 Rubrivivax sp.
GCCCGACCTCGATAACCAGTTGAATTTGTTCGACTTTTAACCGGACAGCAGTGACTGCTGGCCTCGATTTCAGAAACGGCATGCGGGAAAGCCACTTCGAGCACGTAGGCGAGTTCAGCCTGCGTCCCTCCTGTGTCAATCCAGCAACGCCACGAGGCGCCCAACCGCGTCGTCGATAACCTCTTGGGGCGCTCGCTCCACCTTGCGAGCTTTGCGGGCCGCCAAGTCGAGCATTCGAATCTTGTTCACCAGCGCGACGCCCTGGGTCCTGCAGCCCGTGCCCGTGAGCGTGACTGCGAAGCCCGCGTAGCGGGCGAAGTCGCCTCCCTGCGTGATGGGGGCCACCAGCACGTCGCCGAGCTTGTTGAACTCCTTGGTGGTCAGGACCAGCGCCGGCCGCGTACCTCGCTGTTCGTGGCCAATCGCAGGGGCCAAAGGAACGCTCACGATGTCGCCTCTGTCGAACACCGCCATCAGAAAACCTCTTGGCCCACCGGACGAGCCACGTCCCATAGTGTCAGGTCGGCCGGAGGCAGCGCATTCAGGTCGCACTGGGCAATCATGTCGGCCAGGACGAACTTGCGCTTGGGCGTCAGCACGATCTTGCCGTCCGCCGTGGTGTCCAGCGTCAGGTGTTGGCCAACACCGATGCCCAGGTCTTTGAGAACCGGCGGCGGCATGACCAGTGCGGTGCTGTTGCCCATCTTCTTCAACACGACTTCCATCCGAGCGCTCCTGTTAAACATCGTTGTACGGATTGTGTCAAACCTCTCCCGTCAAGTCAAACATTATTATACGTTCGCGCTCATCCAAGGCGCTGTGCTCGAACCGCATGTGGAGCGGCGCTGCGCTGCGGCCGAAGCTCTCACGGCAACTTCACGTTCCCATCGCCAGCAAGAGCAAGTGGTCACCAGAACGTGGACCTGACCAGGGCGCCGGCGAACACCTGGGGCTGTCCGGGCTGGCAGAAGAGGTCACCCGCAAGGGCACCGGCACCGGCATGCACCAGAAACTCGCTCACGGCAAGCTTGTGGCGCAGAGCGGTGCTGCATCCCCTTTCTGTGCCAAATCTGTGCCCATTCCTCCGACTAGAAAGACCCGGAAACCACCGAAAATGCTCGGAAGCATTGTGCTAACCTGTTGATTCTCCGAGGAGCGTCCCTTGTGGACCAGCGCTCCTGAAGTGGAGGCGTGCTATTCGGGACGTAGAGGCCGGAGGTTCGAATCCTCTCACCCCGACCAGATGCCTCGGCAAATCAACGACCTGGGGCCCCTCGTGCAGGGGCTTTGTTTCGTCTGAGCTGCAGTGAACGAAGACGCCAGCCGGTCCCCGCGCGACAGATGCCTGCCCAGGGCGCGAACTCGCCAGGGTCATGTGCCGGCTGGGCGCTTCGCCAGCGCCCAGCTGATACCGAGCTGACGCCGATGATGGTGCGCGCCAGCGGCGATTGCAATCGCGCATTGGCGGGCCGCGCATGAACGAATGCACGCCATGGCACCGCTTCGATTTACAGCACCGGGGCGATAGGCGATGATGCTCCGGTTGCGTATCAGGGAACTTCCTGCCGATGGCCGTTGACACGATCGTCGAGTCGACCCAGTCGGCTCTTTCCGGCGTGGCCCGCGTGCTCGTGCACGCGGGCAAGCTCAACGCCAAGGCCGCCGAAGACCTGGCGCGCAGTGCGAAGGAACGGCGCAGCAGTTTTGTTTCCGCCGTCGTCGCCGCCGGCGCGGTGCCGCCGGCCGACCTGGCGCATACGCTGTCGTCGGCGCTGGCGCTGCCGCTGCTCGACCTGAACGCGGTCGACATGACGCGGCTGCCGCGCGGCATCGTTGATCCGAAACTGGCCGTGCAATACCAGTTGATGGTGCTCGGCAAGCGCGGCAGCCGCCTGTTCATCGCCGCCGCCGACCCGACCGACCAGGAGGCGGTCGAGCGCATCAAGTTCGCCACGCAGCTGTCGCCCGAATGGGTGATCGTCGAATACGACAAGCTGATGCGCGTGCTGGAAACCCAGGGCGCCAGCGTCAACGAGGCGATGGAGCAGCTGGCCGGCGGCGACTTCGAGTTCGACGTCACCGACGAGGACGCCGCCGCACCAGAAGGCACCGAGGTTTCGCAGGAGGTCGAGGACGCGCCGGTCGTGCGCTTCCTGCAGAAGATGCTGATCGACGCCATCAACGCGCGCGCCTCCGACCTGCATTTCGAGCCCTACGAATACAACTACCGCGTGCGCTTCCGCATCGACGGCGAACTGCGCGAGATCACGCAGCCGCCGATCGCCATCAAGGACAAGCTGGCCTCGCGCATCAAGGTCATCTCGCGCCTGGACATCGCCGAGAAGCGCGTGCCGCAGGACGGGCGCCTGAAGCTCAAGTTCGGCAGCAAGGCGATCGACTTCCGCATCAGCACGCTGCCCACGCTGTTCGGCGAGAAGATCGTCATCCGGATCCTCGACCCGTCCAGCGCCAAGCTGGGCATCGAGGCGCTGGGCTACGAGAAGATCGAGCGCGAGCGGCTGATGCACGTGATCCAGCGGCCCTACGGCATGGTGCTGGTCACCGGGCCCACCGGCAGCGGCAAGACGGTGTCGCTGTACACCTGCCTGAACATCCTGAACCAGCCGGGCGTGAACATCTGCACGGTCGAGGATCCGGCCGAAATCAACCTGCCCGGCGTCAACCAGGTCAACGTCAACGACAAGGCCGGGCTGAGCTTCGCCGCGGCGCTGAAGTCGTTCCTGCGGCAGGATCCGGACATCATCATGGTCGGCGAGATCCGCGACCTGGAAACCGCCGACATCGCCATCAAGGCGGCGCAGACCGGGCACATGGTGATGTCCACGCTGCACACCAACGACGCGCCGACGACGCTGACGCGGCTGCTGAACATGGGCGTGGCGCCGTTCAACATCGCCGCGAGCGTGCTGCTGATCACGGCGCAGCGCCTGGCGCGGCGGCTGTGCGAGAACTGCAAGGCCCAGGCCGACTATCCTCGCGAGGCGTTGCTGCGCGCGGGGTTCGCCGAGACCGATCTGGACGGCAGTTGGAAGCCGTATCGGGCGGTCGGCTGCTCGGCGTGCAACAACGGCTACAAGGGCCGGGTCGGCCTCTACCAGGTGATGCCGGTCACGGAGGCCATCCAGCGCATCATCCTGGCGGAAGGCACCTCGATGGACATTGCCACCCAGGCACAGAAGGACGGCGTGCGCGATCTGCGTCAGTCGGGGCTGATCAAGGTGCGCAGCGGCGCGACCACGCTGGAAGAAGTGATCTCCGTCACCAACGAGTGACTTGTCGCCACGCACGCCAGGGTTTGAAGAGCTCGCCGGAGAAACGATGTCAACTGCAGCAGCCGCCAGGACCACCAAGGACGCGATCTTCGAGTGGGAAGGCAAGGACAAGAACGGCAAGCTGGTGCGCGGCGAGCTGCGCGCCGGCGGCGAGGCCGTGGTCAACGCCAGCCTGCGCCGCCAGGGCATCCTGATCACCAAGGTGAAGAAGCGCCGCACCAGCGGCGGCAAGGCGATCAAGCAGAAGGACATCGCCATCTTCACGCGCCAGCTGGCGACGATGATGAAGGCCGGCGTACCGCTGCTGCAGTCCTTCGACATCGTCGCGCGCGGCAGCAGCAACCCGCGGCTGACGCGGCTGCTCAACGACATCCGCGGCGACGTCGAGACCGGCACCAGCCTGTCGTCGGCCTTCCGCAAGCACCCGATGCAGTTCGACGCGCTGTACTGCAACCTGGTCGAAGCCGGCGAGGCCGGCGGCATCCTGGAAGCGCTGCTCGACCGCCTGGCCATCTACCAGGAGAAGACGCTCGCCATCAAGAGCAAGATCAAGTCGGCGCTGATGTATCCGGTGGCCGTCATCGTCGTCGCCTTCGTCGTGCTGACGGTGATCATGATCTTCGTGATCCCGGCGTTCAAGGAAGTGTTCAGCTCCTTCGGCGCCGACCTGCCGGCACCGACGCTGGTGGTGATCGCGATGTCGGAATTCTTCGTCGCCTGGTGGTGGGCGATCTTCGGCCTGCTGTTCGGCGGCGTCTACTTCTTCCTCGAATCCTGGAAGCGCTCCGAGAAGATGCAGATGTTCATGGACCGGCTGCTGCTCAAGCTGCCGGTGTTCGGCGACCTGATCAACAAGTCGGTGATCGCGCGCTGGACGCGCACGCTGTCGACGATGTTCGCCGCCGGCGTGCCGCTGGTCGAGGCGCTCGACTCGGTGGGCGGCGCGTCGGGCAACGCGGTCTACCGGCTGGCCACCGAGCAGATCCAGAAGGACGTGTCCACCGGCTCGGCGCTGACCACGTCGATGACGCAGACCGGCGTGTTCCCGACGATGGTGCTGCAGATGGCGTCGATCGGCGAGGAATCCGGCGCGCTCGACCACATGCTCGCCAAGTGCGCCGAGTTCTACGAGGACGAGGTCGACGAGATGGTCAAGGGCCTGTCGAGCCTGATGGAGCCCTTCATCATCGTCATCCTCGGCGTGCTGATCGGCGGCATCGTGGTCTCGATGTACCTGCCGATCTTCAAGCTCGGCGCGGTGGTCTGATCGGCCGGCATGGCGCCGGAGTTCTGGTTCTCGCCGCTGGCGCTGGCCGTGCTCGGGCTGTGCGTCGGCAGCTTTCTCAACGTCGTCGCCCATCGGCTGCCGCAGGTGCTCGAGCGCCAGTGGTGGCTCGACGTGGCCGAGAACCAGCTCGGCGACGCCGCCGCCTGGCAGCGCGTCAGCGGCCGCGGCGGCAAGCCGCCGGCGGCCTTCGGACAAGCGTCGCAGGCCATCGCCGAAACGCTGCAGGCGCTGCCGCCGCTCAGCCTGTCGCGCCCGCGCTCGCGCTGCCCGAAGTGCGGCCACGTGCTGCGCTGGCACGAGAACCTGCCGCTGCTCGGCTGGCTGCGGCTGAAGGGCCGCTGCGCGGGCTGCGGCGCATCGATCTCGGGCCGCTACCCGCTGGTCGAGCTGTGCACCGCGCTGCTGTTCGCCGCCTGCGGCTGGAAGTTCGGCGCCCAGCCGCAGACGCTGCTGTGGTGCGCGGCCGTCGCGCTGATGGTGGCCATGGCGCTGATCGACCTGGACACGACCTACCTGCCCGATGACCTGACGCTGCCGCTGATCGGCCTGGGCCTGGTGGGTGCCGGCTTCGGCTGGACCGGCACGCGGCTCGAGGATGCGGCCTGGGGCGCGCTCGCCGGCTACGGCGCGCTGTGGCTGCTGGCCTTCAGCTACAGGAAGATCCGCGGCGTCGACGGCATGGGCGAAGGCGACTTCAAGCTGCTCGCCGGGCTCGGCGCGCTGCTCGGCTGGCAGTTGCTGCCGTCGATCGTGCTGCTGGCTTCGGGCGTCGGCGCGGCGGTGGGCATCGGCCTGATCGTCTTCGGCGGCCACAAGCGCGAGGTGCCGATTCCCTTCGGCCCGTATCTGGTCGGCGGCGGACTCGCGGCGATCTTCTTCGGCCAGGCGCTGACTCGGCTGTGGTTTCCGACGCTGTGAAGACGCTGCGGCCGCTGCGCATCGGCCTGACCGGCGGCATCGGCAGCGGCAAGAGCACCGTGGCCGCGATGCTGGTGGATTGCGGGGCGTGGCTGGTCGATACCGACGCCATCGCGCATGCGCTGACCGCGCCCGGCGGCGCGGCGCTGCCGGCGCTGGCGCGCGAATTCGGGCCGCAGATCATCGGCAGCGACGGCGCGATGGACCGCAGCCACATGCGCGCGCTGGCCTTCGGCGATGCCGCGGCCAAACTGCGGCTCGAAGCCATCCTGCATCCGCTGATCGGCGACGAGGCGCTGCGCCGCGCGGCCGAGGCCGGCACACGCCCGGTGCTGTTCGACGTGCCGCTGCTGTCGGCCACGAGCCCGTGGCGGCAGCGCGTCGACCGGCTGCTGGTCGTCGACTGCCAGGAAGCCACGCAGGTGCAGCGCGTCCAGCAGCGCTCGGGCTGGTCCGACGACCAGGTGCAGCGCGTGATCGCGCAGCAGACGCCGCGCGCAGCGCGCCGCGCCATTGCCGACGCGGTGATCTTCAACGATGCGCTGTCGCTGGAACAACTGCGCGCGCAGGTGCAGGCGCTGTGGCAGCGCTGGGCGTCTCTTGCTGCAGGGCTTGCGGCGGGCGTGTGAAACAATCGGCGCCCCAGGTGCTCCAAGCCCTGGTTTGCCATTGTCCATAGCCTGCTTCCGGAGAGCCCGGCCTTGGTTCTTTACGAGTATCCGTTCAACGAGAGCATCCGCACGATGCTTCGCCTGGAGCACCTGTTCGACCGCCTGGGGCAGCTGATGCCGCGAGAGACGGCGGTGGATCACCACTTCGCGCTGGCCACGGTGTTCGAGATCATGGACGTGGCTTCGCGCGCCGACGTCAAGTCCGATCTGCTGAAGGAGTTGGAGCGCCACCGCGGCCTGCTGCAAAGTTACCGCGGCAACCCGCAGATCTCCGAGGCGGCGCTGGACGAGGTCGTTGCGCGCATCGACCATGCCTTCGACGGGCTCAACCAGCTGCCGGGCAAGGCCGGGCAGGCGCTGACCTCGAACGAATGGCTGATGAGCATCCGCAGCCGCATCGGCATTCCCGGCGGCACCTGCGAGTTCGACCTGCCCGGCTACTTCGCCTGGCAACAGCATGCGCCCGACGCGCGCCGCGCCGACCTGGCGCGCTGGACCACCAGCCTGATGCCGCTGGCCGAAGCCTTGCATGTACTGTTGGGACTGCTGCGCGACAGCGGTGCGCCGCAGCGCGTGGTGGCGATGAACGGCCAGTACCAGCAGAGCCTGCCGCCCGGCCGCAGCTACCACCTGATGCGCGTGCGCCTGAACGACGGCACGGCGCTGGTGCCCGAAATCAGCGGCCACCGCCTGCTGGCCAGCGTGCGCATGATGCAGCCCGAAGCCGACGGCCGGCTGCGGCCGAGCACGGCCGATGCCGAGTTCGAGCTGACGCTGTGCTCATGAGCGCCGGCACGCCGAAGCGCGAGCGCCGGGTGCGCTGCCCGGCCTGCGGCAAGCAGACGCTGTACAGCCCGGACAACCCGGCGCGGCCGTTCTGCAGCATGCGCTGCCGCAGCGTCGACCTCGGCGCCTGGGCCAGCGAAAGCTACCGGGTCGCCTCCGGCGCTTCGGATACGGCCGGCGACGACCAGACACCCCCGCGGGATACCGCGCACTGAAGAGCATCGGGCCGCACTTTCCGCGCCGGCTTGACCTGGCACAACGCGGCCCGTGGGCTGCCTGACCAGAATGCCTGGATGCTTGCTCCCGACCTGGTCTGCCCGGCCGGCTCGCTGCGCGCGCTGAAGCTGGCGGTGGATGCCGGGGCCGACGCGGTCTACCTGGGCCTGCGCAACGCCACCAACGCGCGCAACTTCGCCGGCCTGAACTTCGACGCGGCGCAGTTGCGCGAAGGCGTGGCCTATGCGCATGCGCGCGGCGCCGAGGTGCTGATGGCGCTGAACACCTATGCGCGCGCCGACGACGCCACGCCGTGGTTCGACGCGGTGGATGCCGCCGTGGCCCTGGGCGCCGACGCGCTGATCTGCGCCGACATCGCGGTCATGGCCTACGCGCGCCGCACGCACCCCGGCCTGCGCCTGCACCTGTCGGTGCAGGCCTCGGCCACCAGCCACGAGGCGATCGCCTTCTACGCACGCCGCTACGGCATCCGCCGCGCGGTGCTGCCGCGCGTGCTGACGCTGGCGCAGGTGACGCAGTTGCTGCGGCACGCCGGCGAGGTCGAGATCGAGGTCTTCGGCTTCGGCAGCCTGTGCGTGATGGTCGAAGGCCGCTGTGCGCTGTCGTCCTACGCAAGCGGCCAGTCGCCCAACAACGCCGGCGTGTGCTCGCCGCCCAGCGCCGTGCGCTGGGCCGACACGCCGGCCGGCGTCGAGGCGCGGCTGAACGGGCTGCTGATCGACCGCTACGCCCCCGACGAGCCGCGCGGCTACCCGACGCTGTGCAAGGGCCGCTTCGACGTGCAGGGCCGGCGCGACTACGCCATCGAGGAGCCGACCAGCCTGAACACGCTGGCGCTGCTGCCGCAGCTGATGCGCGCCGGCATCCGCGCCATCAAGATCGAGGGCCGCCAACGCAGCCCCGCCTACGTGGCCGACGTGACGCGGGTCTGGCGCGAAGCCATCGACCAGGCTGCCGCCGACCCCGAGCGTTTCAACGTGGCGCCGACCTGGGTGGCCCAGCTCGGTCGCTATGCCGAGGGCCAGCAGCACACGCTGGGCGCCTACGACCGACCCTGGAGGTGATTCCTTGTCGAAGCCGTCGCATGGGCCGCATGGGCCGATGACGCTGCACGTCGGCCCGCTGCTGTACTTCTGGCCGCGCGAGGCGGTGCTGCACTTCTACGCCGCGCTCGCCGACGCGCCGGTCGCCGGGGTGGTGCTGGGCGAGGTGGTGTGCGAGCGCCGCCGCGAGCTGAAGCCGGACGACTGGCTCGCGCTGGCGCGCGAACTCGCCGCGGCGGGCAAGGAGGTGACGCTGGCCACGCAGGCGCTGATCCAGTCCGAGGCCGACCTGCGGTTGCTGCGCAAGGTGGCCGAGAACGGCGACTTTCTGGTCGAAGCGGGTGACGTGTCGGCCATCGCGCTGCTCGAGCAGTGCCGCGCACGCTTCGTGCTGGGCCCGCACATCAACGTCTACAGCCGCGCCGCGCTGGCCGAATACGCGGACGTGGGTGCGCAGCGTTGGGTCGCGCCCGTCGAGCTGGCGCTGGGCGCGGTCGAACGCATCAATACCCCCGCGCCGCTGCTGCCCACCGAGGTGTTCGCCTTCGGACGCATGCCGCTGGCCTTCTCGGCGCGTTGCTTCACCGCGCGCCACCACCGGCTGTCCAAGGACGACTGCCAGTTCCGCTGCAAGGACGACGCCGACGGCCTGCTGCTGAAAACCAGCGACGGACGGCCCTTCCTGGTGCTCAACGGCATCCAGACGCAGTCGGCCGGCACGCAGTGCCTGATCGGCGAAGGCGACGCGCTGCGCGCGGCCGGCGTCACGCGGCTGCGCCTGTCGCCCTGCGGCAGCGGCTTCGAGCAGGTGCTGGCGCAGTTCGACGCCGTGTTCAACCATGGCTGGCCGGCGGCCGAGGCGCTGGCCGCGCTGCGCCAGGACAGGCTGCCGGGCGGGCTGGTGAACGGCTTTGCGCACGGCCGCGCCGGTCTGGAGGAAGCAACCGCATGAACCCCACGCTGCGCGCCGTCGGCGCCGCCACGCATCCCGCGGCCCGGCTCGCCGCACGCCTGCGCCCGCTGGTGCGGCGCCTGCCGATGCAGCCGCCCGCGCTGGCACTGGCGCTGGCGCTGGACAAGCTGCTATTGCCGCGCCTGCCGGACGATGCACGCCAGGCGCTGTCCGGCCGGCCGGTGCAGGTGGCGGTCACCGACCTGGGGCTGACGCTCACGCTGCTGCTCGGCCCGCGCGGCTTCGTGGTCGCCGACACGCGTGCCGCTGCGGCCTTGCGCATCGCCGCGGATGCGCCCGCCTACTGGCGCCTGCTGCGCGGGCTCGACGACGCCGACCGGCTGTTCTTCGAGCGCGCGCTGGTGATGGAAGGCGACACCGAAATGGGCCTGGTGCTGAAGAACACGCTGGACGCCATCGGCCCGCTGTTCGGCTCAGCCGCGGCTTCGCGCTGACCCGCGACTTTTTGGCGCTGTGCACGCTCTTGAACTCGAGAGTCCAGCCCCTATAATTCTGCTGCTAGCACTCATATCCACTGAGTGCTAACGATCGGCGAAGGCGCTGCCGGCGCCGATTCCTTTCTGGTTAATGTGTGCCAACTTCGTTGGCATGCTTTGTCAGTACTCAATCATCCGATAGGAGATGCAATGAAACTTCGTCCTCTGCACGATCGCGTGGTCGTCAAGCGCCTGGAACAGGAAACCAAGACCGCTTCCGGCATCGTCATTCCCGACAACGCCGCCGAGAAGCCCGATCAAGGCGAAGTGCTGGCCGTGGGCCCGGGCAAGCGCAACGACAAGGGGGACTTCGTGGTCCTGAACGTCAAGGTCGGCGACCGCGTGCTGTTCGGCAAGTACAGCGGCCAGACCGTCAAGGTCGATGGCGAGGAACTGCTGGTGATGAAGGAAGACGACCTGTTCGCGGTGGTCGAGAAGTAGATCAGCACCGGCGATCTGCTTTCGTCGCAGGCCCGCTTGGCGCAGCCCAGTTGAGGGCCGCAGGCCCGGCCGAAGACCGAAGTCAGCGCAGTACGCATATCCCACACTGAATACGGAGAAACACACATGGCAGCAAAAGACGTCATTTTCGGCACCGATGCCCGTCACCGCATGGTCGAAGGCGTGAACATCCTGGCCAACGCGGTCAAGGTCACGCTCGGCCCGAAGGGCCGCAACGTGGTGCTGGAGCGCAGCTTCGGTGCCCCCACCGTCACCAAGGACGGTGTCTCGGTGGCCAAGGAAGTCGAACTCAAGGACAAGCTCCAGAACATGGGCGCGCAGATGGTCAAGGAAGTCGCTTCCAAGACCAGCGATCTGGCCGGTGACGGCACCACCACCGCCACCGTGCTGGCCCAGGCCATCGTGCGCGAAGGCATGAAGTACGTGGCCGCCGGCATGAACCCGATGGACCTGAAGCGCGGCATCGACAAGGCCGTGGCGGCCCTGGTCGAGCAGCTGAAGAAGCAGTCCAAGCCGACCACCACGTCGAAGGAAATCGCCCAGGTCGGCTCGATCTCGGCCAACAGCGACGAATCGATCGGCAAGATCATTGCCGACGCGATGGACAAGGTCGGCAAGGAAGGCGTGATCACCGTCGAAGACGGCAAGAGCCTGGA
>DAIMFR010000115.1:0-10783 GCA_036724445.1 Rubrivivax sp.
TGCACCGCGGGAGGCTCAGCCGTGCGCGCGCCGCGGCGAGCTTTCACGGTAACCGTGGCACTCGCTTGCCCGACAAGGGGGAGCGTCCGCCTGCCGCCCGCCCTTCAGAAGGAACTCGAAGACGCATCGGACGAGGCCGAGCAGGAAGACGGCATCTCTGCCGAGGAGATCTTCGCCGAGCTGCGCAAGCACGGCTGATCTTGGGGCTCACCGTCAGGATCAAGCCTCGCGCCCGGCGCGAAATCAATGAAGCTGCGGCCTGGTGGAGGGTGCACGGCAACTTGCTCGACGTCGTCGCCTGCTGGAGTACGGAAAGAGAGCACGGGCCGCGCGTCTGAACTCGGCGCTGATCGGCAGGCCCGCAGGCGGATCACAATGGCCATGGGCTCACCGCGCCACCCGGCCTGGCCTGCATCGCACCATGGACAAACACTACCTCACCCCGCTGTTCTGCCCCGAAACCGTCGCCGTGTTCGCCGGCCGCGCCGATGACGCGGCGACGCAGACGCGCCATGCGCAGCAGCTGCACCAGGCGCTGCGCGCGCAGCACTTCGACGGCACGCTGCACTTCCTGGACATCCAGACCAGCGGCACGCTGGCCGACCTGGCCAAGGCGCGCGCCGACCTGGCGGTGATCGCGCTGCCGCCGCCCGACATTGCCGCTGCGCTGGAGCTGTCCGGGCGCATGGCTTGCCGCTCGGCGCTGGTCGTCGGCAGCGGCATCGGTGCCGAGCAGGCGGCCACGCTGAAGGCCATCGCCCGCCGCGAGGGCATTGCGCTGCTCGGCCCCAACAGCCTGGGGCTGCAGCGCCCGCAGCTGCACCTGAATGCAGGGGTCATCGGTCCGCTGGCGGCGGACGGGCCGCTGGCGCTGGTCTCGCAGTCCGGCGCGCTGACGACGGCGATGCTCGACTGGGGCCGGGAGAACGCGGTCGGCTTCTCGTCGGTGGTGTCCGTCGGCCCGCACACCGGCATCGACATCGCCGAGGTGCTGGACTTCCTGGCCTCCGATGCGCGCACGCACAGCATCATCGTCTACCTCGAAGGCATCTCCAGCGCGCGCCGCTTCGTCAGCGCGCTGCGTTCGGCGGCCCATTCCAAGCCGGTGGTGGTGCTGAAGTCGGGCCGCCGCAGCGGCGGCACGGTCGCCGCCCAGACGCACAGCGGCGCCATCGTCGGCAGCGACGATGTCTTCGACGCCGTGCTGCGCCGCGCCGGCGCGGTGCGCGTGCGCTCCTTCGTCGAGCTGTTCTCGGCCGCCAAGTGCCTGGCTTCGCGCTACCGCCCGGTGGGGCGGCGGCTGGCGCTGATCAGCAACGGCGGCGGGCCCGGCGTGCTGGCGGCCGACTGGGCTGCCGAGATCGGCCTGGAGCTGGGCCGGCTGTCGGCTGAAGGCGCGGCGGCGCTGGCGCCGCAGTTGCCCGAGGGCGCGTCGCTGGCCGACCTGATCGACGTCTCCGAAGAGGCCGGCGCCGAAGCCTATGGCGCCGCGATCGAGGCCGCCGATGCCGATGCGCAGATCGACGGCGTGCTGGCGATTCATGCGCCCAAGGCCGACATCGACGCGGCCGCGGTGGCCGCGGCGTTGGCCGAGCGCAAGCCGCGCCTGCGCAAGCCGCTGATCGCCTGCTGGATGGGCGACGCCAGCGTCGGCGCGGCGCGCCAGCGGCTCAATGACGCGCTGATCCCCAGCTTTCGCACGCCCGAGGCCGCGGTGGGCGCCTTCGGCAACATCGCGGCCTTCTATCAGAACCAGCGGCTGCTGCAGCAGACGCCGCCGCCGGTGTCCACGCTGGCCAAGCCGGACATCGAAGGCGCGCGGCTGCTGATCGAAGGCGTGCTCGCCGAGCGCCGCAAGATGCTCACCGAGCTGGAGTCGAAGACGCTGCTGTCGTCGTTCCTGATCCCGGTGACGCAGACGGTGCTGGCGCGCAGCGCCACCGAGGCGATGATGCTGGCCACGCAGCTGGGCTTTCCGGTGGCGCTGAAGATCGATTCACCCGACATCTCGCACAAGTCCGACGTGCAGGGCGTGGTGCTGAACATCCACACCGGCAGCGCCGCGCGCGACGCCTACACCGACATCGTCGAGCGCGTGGCGCGGCTGCAGCCGGCGGCGCGCATCAACGGCGTCACGGTGCAGAAGATGGCGGCGGCGCGGCGCGGGCGCGAGATCAACATCGGCGTCGTCACCGACGACCCCTTCGGCCCGGTGATCGTGTTCGGCGCCGGCGGCTCGATGATCGAGCTGATCGGCGACCGCGCGATGGAGCTGCCGCCGCTGAACCAGTTCCTGGCGCGGCGGCTGATCGAACGCTCGCGCGTGGCCGAGACGCTGGCCGCCTGGCACGGCGCGCCGGCCGCCGACCTGGAGGCGCTGGAGCAGATCCTGCTGCGCGTGTCGGAGATGGTCTGCGCGCTGCCGCAGCTGCGCGAGATGGACATCAACCCGATCATCGTCGACGCGCGCGGCGCGGTGGCGGTGGACGCGCGCATCGTCGTCGACGGCGCGCAGCCGGTGCGCGGCGGGCCGGGCAACCCCTACAACCACCTGGCGATCCTGCCCTACCCGGCGCGCTACGAGCAGGTCTGGCCGCTGCGCGGCGGCGGCGAGTACACGGTGCGCCCGATCCGCCCCGACGACGCGCAGATGCTGCAGGACATGGTGCAGCGGCTGTCGCCCGAGAGCCGCTACATGCGCTTCGTCTCGCCGATCGAGAAGCTGCCGCCGAACATGCTGGCGCGCTTCACGCTGATCGACTACGACCGCGAGATGGCGCTGGTGGCCGTGCACAAGCAGCGCCAGTCGAACGAGGACGGCGAGATCACCGAGACCGAGTGCATGATCGGCGTGTCGCGCTACATCACCAACCCCGACCAGAGCAGCTGCGAATTCGCGCTGCTGGTGGCCGACGACTATGCCGGCAAGGGGCTGGGCTCGCGCTTGATGGAGTCGATCATGGACGTGGCGCGCGACAAGGGGCTGTCGGAGGTCATCGGCCTGGTGCTGACCAACAACAGCCCCATGCTCAAGCTGATGCGCCGCCTGGGCTTCCAGGTCAAGCGCGATGCCGAGGACCCCGAGTTCATGCTGGTGACGCACGCGCTGTAGCGCGCTTCTCGGACGCGCCGTCGACCGCGGCGATGCGCCTCATGGGGCAACCTGCGCGCTGATCGCGCTTCGGTATGAGCGCTTCGGAGCGGCCGGGCGCGCTCATGGCGCTCATGGCGTTCATGGCGCGAGTTCGACTTCGCCCTCGATCTCCACCGGGATGTCGAACGGCAGCTCGGCCATGCCCACGGCGCTGCGCGCGTGCGCGCCGATGCGCGGCCCGAACACCTCGAGGATCAGCTCCGAAAAACCGTTGATCACGCTCGGCTGCCGGTTGAAGCCCGGCGCGGAGTTGACCATGCCGAAGACGCGCACCCAGGCGGTGATGCGATCCAGGCTGCCGAGTTCGCGCTGCAGGCTGCCCAGCATCGACAGCGCCGTCAGCCTTGCCGCAGCATGGCCCTGTTCCAGCGTCAGCTCGCGGCCGAGCTTGCCCAGCGGCGTGGCCAGCGTGCCGTCGGCCTGCTGCGGGCCGTGGCCCGCGATCAGCGCGCGCCGTCCGACCACGTGCACGAAGCGGAAGGGCAGCTGCACCCCGGGCGGCGGCTGCAGCGGCGGCGGCAGGATCAGGCCGAGCTCGCTCAGCCGGGCTTCGATGCGTGTCATCGGTTGGTCCTTTCAGCGCGGCGGCGCCAGCGATGCGTGTGCCGCGCCGCGGAAGTCCACTGGTTCGCTCTGGCCCTTGGCCCGTGCCTTGTCGCGCGCGGCCGCGTGGTTCATGTCGGCCGGCACGAAGCGCACCGGCTTGCCGGCGGCGCGCGCGGCGAGCAGTTCGTCGCGCGCGATCTCGCCGCCGCCGATGCCGATCAGGGCATGGCTGTTGGCCACGATCGCCGCCGAGGTCGGCGCGAGCCGCTTCGATCCCGGCGCCCGCCCGCCCCAGCTGGCGTCGCGCACGAAGAACACCTGGTCGACGCAGGGCGACAGCGGCTCGCCGCCGTCGCGCGCCAAGCTCGAGACGATGCCCAGCGTGGCGAAGCCGCGGCGTTTGGCGAGCGCGTAGACCTCGCCGATGCCGGCGGCGGTGCCGCCGATGTTGACCAGCGTGCGCGCCGGGTCGTAGCCGGCCAGCACCTGCTCGGCTGCGGCGCGCATCGCCGCCGGATCTTCGTAGCCGGCGCCCGAATAGCCGACGAAGGTGATGAGCTGCTTGCCGCTGGCGCGCACGAAGTCGCGGATCTGCCGCGAAGTCGCCTCGCGGGTCTGCGGCGTGCCGTCGCAAGGCTGCGCCTGCGCCGCGGCCAGCCAGGCCGCGCAGAGCAGCATCAGGGCGCTGCGGGCCGGCAGGCGGGGCGACGCGGCGGACATGTGCCATCGTAGTCCGGCGGCGCCGGTCCGGCCTTCTGCGATCATGCCGGCCGCCATGAACCATCGATCAATTCCGCTGCTTGCGGCAGCCGCCGCCGCGTGCGGCGCGCTGGCCATCCTGTCCGCGCCCTGGGGCCTGGGCCAGCCGTGGCTGAACTTCGTGTTCAAGCCGCTGACCACTTTGCTGATCATCGCCTATGCCTGGCCGCGCGGCCGCGCGCAGCCGGCCGCGCGCCGCTGGGTGCTGGCGGGGCTGTGGCTGTCCTTGGCCGGCGACGTGGCGCTGTTGTGGCCGACGCGCGGCTTCCTGCCGGGGCTGGCCGCCTTCCTGCTCGCGCATCTGGCCTACCTGCGCGCCTTCACGCGCGACGGCGCCGGCTTCGCCGCGCGTGCGCTGCCCTTCGTGGTCTACGGCCTGCTCGCAGCGCTCATCCTGTGGCAGCTGTGGCCCGGCGTGCCGGCCGGCTTGCGGCTGCCGGTGCTGGCCTACGTGGTCTGTCTGGCGTCGATGGCGGCGCAGGCGGCGGTCGTCTGGATGTGTGCGCGCGGCACGTCGCGGCAACGCGCCGGCCGGTGGCTGGCGCTGGGCGGCGCGCTGTTCCTGTGCTCGGACGCGCTGCTCGCCGCCAACCGCTTTGCTGCACCACTGCCGCTGTCGGGCTTGTGGATCCTGCTCAGCTACTGGCTGGCGCAGTGGTGCATCGCGTCCTGGCTGGAGCGGCCAGGCGCTTGAAACTCAGAGCAGCAACGCGCCGGCCACCATGATCAGCAGCGAGGCGGTGGCGCAGAGCAGCAGGCGCAGCGTCGTGCGCTCGCGGCGCTGCTCGGCCAGCAGCAGTGCCAGCGGATCCTGCTGCACAGCGCCCTTGCCGACGGCCTCGACCCGCGACGGCGACCAGATGCGCGTGTCGTCGCGGCTTTGCGTACTGGCGGCGAATGCATTCATGGCGTGCGCTTCGTGGTGGTGGGTGGGTCGCGCCCGACAGGGCGCGTGCTGCGCATCTTCGGGGCTGCGGCGTGCGCGTGCGCGGCGGCCGGCCGCCGGGCGTGACGGAGTGCTCAGCCGTCGTACACGATGTCGCCGCGCAGCACCAGGTTCCCGCCGTCCAGCAGCTCCTGCAACAACTGCCCGCACCAGGCCTCGAGCGTCTGCTGCGGCCGGCCGAGCGCGGCCCAGACCGAGCGCATCAGCGGCGTCTGGCGCAGCCAGTCGTGCAACTCGGCGCGCGGCTGCTCGCGCACTTCCATCAGGTGGTACTTGAGCAGCACCTTGGCCGCGTGGCGCAGATGCCGCGGCGGATCGGCGCGAAAGCCGGCGAGCCGCGAACGCGCGCGCTGCAGCGCGCCGGCGACGTCGCTGAACGCCGCGCCGTGGCCGGGGATCACGCAGCGCACCGGCAGCGACTCGATCAGCTCCAGCACCTGCTGCACGTCGTCGAAGGCGCTTTCGCCTTCCAGCTCGGGGAAGACCACGCCGAAGCCGCTTTCCCACAACGCGTCGGCCGAGATCAGCACGCCGTGTGCGGCATCGAACAGCATCACCGACTGCGGGTCGTGGCCGGGCGCGGCCAGCACCTGCCAGTCGCGCACGCCGATGCGCAGCACCTGTCCGGGGCGGATCACGTCCTGCGCGCTGAAGCGCTCGCAGCGTTGCCGCGTCGGCGTGTAGCTCAGCGCCTGTTCGTCCCAGTCCTGCACCGCGCGCCAGCTGCCGCTGGGCACCCAGACCTGCAGCGGCCAGGCGCGCTGCAGGGCCGCGTTGCCGCCGCAGTGGTCGGAATGCAGGTGCGTGTTGATCAGCCGGCGCAGCGGCCGCGTGCCCAGCGCTTGCCGGACCAGCGCGACGGTCTGCGCCGCGTGCGCGCAGTGGCCGGAATCGACCAGCGTCGCGCCGTCGCCGTCGTCGAGCAGGATGTTGTTCGACGACAGCCAGCCGCGTTCGAAGACGCGCAATCCGGGGCCGAGGGGCAGGGCGGAGGAGGACATGCGCCGACTGTAAGCGCTGCGTGCGGCTGCCGTCGCCGCTACTGGCGGATGCCTTCGACCTGCACCACCAGGTGCACGCGGTTGGCGACGAAGGGCAGGCCGTAGCCGGCACCGAAGTCGGCGCGCTGCAGCTCGGCTTCGAAGTCGCCGCCGCAGACTTCGCGCTGCAGTTGCGGGTGGGTATGGCAGCCGAAGCGCAGCGCGCGCAGCTCCAGCGGCCGGCGCAGGCCGCGCCAGCCGAGTTCGCCGCGCACGGCGCGCAGTTCGGGCCCGTCGAAACGGAAGTCCGAGGCCTGGAACGTGGCCTGCGGGTAGACCTCGCTGCTCAGCAGGTCGGGCTCGCGCAGCCGCGCGTCGAAGGCCGGCGTGCCGGTGTCGACGCCTGCGGTGGCGATGCGCAGCGACACCGCGCCGCGTCCGGCCGCGCGGTCGAGCTCGACCTCGCCTTGCGCCACCGCGAAGCGTCCGCGCAGCGTGGAGGTGCCGAAGTGCAGCACCTCGAAGGTGACGAAGCTGTGCTCGGGGTCGAGCGCGTAGCGCACCGGCTCGGCCGGCGCCCTGGCGGCCAGCGCCAACAGGCACAGTGCCAGCACACGCATGCCGGCCGCCGCAGGCTACTGCTTGATGGCCTCCACCTGGATCAGCAGCCGCACCTCGTCCGGGAAGCCGCTGTCCAGGCCCCAGTCGATGCCCCACCGGCTGCGCTGGATCGTCGTCTGGAAGTCGCCGCCGCAGGTCTCGCGCCGCAGCAGCGGGTTGATGTAGCAGTTGAAGTTGGTTGCCTTCAGCACCACCGGTTGCGTCTTGCCGCGCAGCGTCAGCAAGCCGGCGACCTGCGTGACCTTGTCGCCGTTGAAGCTGAAGTTGTCGCCGACGAAGCTGGCTCTGGGATGCTTGGCGGCGTCGAAGAAATCGGCGCTCTGCAGGTGCTTGTCGAGCAGCGCGACGCCGGTGCTGACCGAAGCGAGCTCGAAGCTGATCTCGACCTTGCCGGTCTTGGCGGCGCGGTCGAACATCACCGTGCCTTCCTTGCGGTCGAAACGGCCGCGGTTGGTCGAGGTGCCGTAGTGGTTGATCTCGTAGGTGACGAAGGTGTGCGTCGGATCGATCGCGTAGCTGTTGCTGTGGGCCGGTGCGGCCAGTGCCAGGCCCAGCGTGGCGGCGGCAAGCAGGCGTTTCATGGAGTCTCCGTACGGTGGGGTGTCGGGGGCAGGGGCAGGTCTCGGCGGCGCCCCGGGAGGATGCGGCGCATCAGCCCGTCGCGGTCGATGAACTGGTGCTTCAGCGCCGCCGCGACGTGCAGCAGCACCAGCGCTGCCAGCATGAAGGCCAGCCGGCCGTGCCAGGGTTTGACGGCATCGGCCAGCTCGGGGTTCACCGGCAACAGATTGGGCATCGGCAGCACGCCGTAGACCACCACCTGCATGCCGGCGGCCGAGCTGTAAGCCCAGCCGACCAGCGCGATGGCGAAGACCAGCAGATAGATCGCCGCATGCGTGGCCTTGGCGGCACGCTGCTGCCAGCGCGGCCCCGGCACCTCGGGCAGCGCAGCATGGCTCAGGCGCCACACCAGCCGCAGCAGGGTCAGCGCCAGGATCGTCATGCCGGCCCATTTGTGATAGTTGAAGAGCTTGACGCGCTGCACCGAAAAGGGCAGATCGGCCATGTACAGGCCGACGAAGAAGGAGCCGGTGATCATCAGCGCCAGCACCCAGTGCAGGGCGACGGCGACGTTGTCGTAGCGCGCCGGCGCGGCGGCGGGCAAGGGGTCAGCGGAAGGCAAGGGCGTGGACATGTTCAGCACCGCAGTGTGCCTGCTGCGCGTGCACACCGTGTTCAGGGACGTTGTCGCGAGTCGTCGGAATCATTGAACGGCATGGCGATGCGCCGCTCGGCGAGCCGCGCCGCCAGCCGTGCCTGCTGCGGCGGCGGCAGCAGCGCGTGGCGCAACGCGAAATCCAGCGTGGCCAGCGCGGCGTCGACGGTCATCGTCCCGCCTGCGGCCAGCGCCAGCGCGTCGGCCACCGGCAGGCAGGCGAAGCCGGCGACCTCGCCGTCCTGGTTGCGGGGGTCGAGCCCGGCCGGCAGCTGCAGGTCGAAGACATGCAGCGATTCGTGCTGCAGGCCCTCGCGGATGTCGCGCCGCAAGGTCAGCACGCTGCCGGCGCGCGCCTGCCGCATCAGCGCCGGCGCCAAGCCGGCTTCTTCCCAGCCTTCGCGCACCAGCGCCTGCCGCGGCGTCTGGCCGTCGGGAACGCCGCCGCCCACCAGGTTGTCGTGCTTGCCGGGGTCGGTGGCCTTGGTGGCCGAGCGCCGGGCGATCCACAGATGCGTGGGCCGGCCCTGCGCATCGGCGACCCAGCCGTTGGCATGCGCGCCCAGCGTCAGCGTGCCCCAGAAGCGCGCCGCGGCGCGTTCCATCACGCCCAGCCGCGCGCCGCCGGCGGGGTCGAAGACGGCGAACGGTTCGTCGCGCCAGGCCAGGATCAGGCCCTGTGCGCGCAGCGCCGCGTTCAACGCCGCCAGCGCGGCGTCGGGCGGCAAGGTGCCGGTGTGCAGCACGACGCCGTGCTCGTCGGCCTGCACGCCGAGCGCGCGCAGGGCCTGCAGGTGCTTGCGCGCCACCGTACCGACCTGCCGCCCGTTGAGCACGAAGGGCACGCGCGCCGGCGCGTCATGCGCGCCGGCGGCAGCCAGCGCCGGCCAGTCGCCGCTCAAGCGGCCCGGCGCTGCGCGCCGGCGCGCCACTCGGCCATCAGCGCGTCCCACTTGATGCGCGCCGCCTGCTGGTGGCGCTCCTTCACGTGGCCGTAGCCGCGGATCTCTTCGGGAATGCGCGCGATCTGCGCCGCCAGCGGCAGCTTCGCCGCATCCAGCGTGGTCAGCAGTTCGTCGATGCAGGCGCGGTATTCGCCGATCAGCGCGGCTTCGCTGCGGCGTTCGGCGCTGCGCGCGAAGACGTCGAGCGCGCCGCCGCGCAGCCCCTTCAGCTTTGCCAGCACGCCCAAGGCCTTGCGCATCCACGGCCCGTAAGGCTTCTTGACCAGTTCGCCCTTGTCGTTGCGCGCGGCAGTCAGCGGCGGCGCGAGGTGGTGCACGATTCTGTAGTCGCCCTCGAACATGCTTTCGATCTTGGCCACGAAGGCCGGGTCGGTGTGCAGCCGGGCGACCTCGTACTCGTCCTTGTAGGCCATCAGCTTGAACAGGTACCGCGCGACGGCTTCGCTGAGCGCCTTGCTCGCGCCGAGCTTGCTTTCGGCCGCGCGCACCTTGTCGACGAAGGTCTTGTATTCGGCCGCATAGGCCGCGTCCTGGTAGCCGGTGAGGAATTCGACGCGCTTGGCGACGATCTCGTCCAGCGACGGCTTCTTCACGAACTCGATCACCTGCGCCGCCTGGAACAGCGCCTGCACCTGTGTCAGGTCGTGCGCGCAGCGCCGGCCCCATTCGAAGGCGCGCTGGTTGTTCTCGACCTGCACGCCGTTGAGTTCGATGGAGCGCATCAGCGCCGCGTGGCTCAGCGGAATGCGGCCCTGCTGCCAGGCGTAGCCGAGCATCAGCGGGTTGGTGTAGATCGAATCGCCGAGCAGTTGCACGGCGGCCTGCTCGGCATCGAAGGCGCCGACCAGCCCGTCGCCGACGCTGGCGCGCACCGCGGCCTCGCAGTTGCCGCCGGGGAACTGCCAGTTCGCGTTCTTCACGAAGGCCGCGGTCGGCGTGCCGTGGGTGTTCAGCGCGACGTAGGTGCGGCCGTGCTGCATCACCGCCAGCGTGTACTTGGCGGCGCCGACGATCGAGTCGCAGGCGATCACCAGGTCGGCCTGCGCGGTATCGACCTTGGTGGTGTGGATGTCTTCGGCGCGATCGGCGATCTGCACGTGGCTCCAGGTGGCGCCGCCCTTCTGCGCCAGGCCGCCGGCATCCTGCGTGACCACGCCCTTGCCTTCCATGTGCGCGGCCATGCCGAGCAGCTGGCCGATGGTGATGACCCCGGTGCCGCCGACGCCGCCGACGACGATGCCCCAGGCGCGTTCGGCCGAAGGCAGCACCGGCTCGGGCAGCGGCGGCAGCGCCGACAGGTCGCCGCGCTGTTCGCGCTGAGGCTTCTTCAGCTGCCCGCCTTCGATGGTGACGAAGCTCGGGCAGAAGCCCTTGACGCAGCTGTAGTCCAGGTTGCAGGTGCTCTGGTTGATGCGCCGCTTGCGGCCGAACTCGGTCTCCACCGGCTCGACGCTCAGGCAGTTGCTCTGCACCGAGCAGTCGCCGCAGCCTTCGCATACCAGCTCGTTGATGACCACGCGCTTGGCCGGCGTGACCAGCTTGCCGCGCTTGCGGCGGCGGCGCTTCTCGGTGGCGCAGGTCTGGTCGTAGATGATG
>DAIMFR010000116.1:0-10464 GCA_036724445.1 Rubrivivax sp.
CAGGAAATCCGCGCCGGCAACGTCATCATGCAGGGCAAGGACCCGATGGTCGTGCTGAAGACCGAATACAGCCGCGGCGGCCGCAATGCGGCCACCGTGCGCATGAAGCTGAAGAACCTGCTCAATGCCTCGGGCACCGAAGTCGTGTTCAAGGCCGACGACAAGATGGACCAGATCGTGCTCGACAAGAAGGAGTGCACCTACTCCTACTTCGCCGACCCGATGTACGCCTTCATGGACGCCGAATACAACCAGTTCGAGGTCGAGGCCGAGAACATGGGCGACGCGATCCAGTACCTGGAGGACGCGATGCCGGTCGAAGTGGTGTTCTACGACGGCAAGGCCATTTCGGTCGAGCTGCCGACCACGCTGGTGCGCGAGATCGTCTATACCGAGCCGGCCGTCAAGGGCGACACCTCGGGCAAGGTGCTGAAGCCGGCCAAGCTGGCCACCGGGCTGGAGATCGCGGTGCCGCTGTTCGTCGAGACCGGCGACAAGATCGAGATCGACACGCGCACCAACGAATACAAGAAGCGCGTCTGAGAGCGCGTCCGAGAGCGCGTCCGAGAGCGCGTCCGAGCCGCCGCGCCCGTCCCGCGGGACGCGGCGCCTGATCGTGTCGCGGCGCGTGCTGCTGCAGACCGGCTTCGGCCTCGGCCACGCCTTCCTGCGCGCTTGGCAAGGCTGGCGCGACGACCCGAAGCGCGACTACCGGCTGGACTTCATCGCCGTCACGCCCACGCCGCCCGATGCCGGGCAGCTGGGCGATGCGCATCGCGGCACGCCGCTGGCGCCGTTGGCGCAGGCGCTGGCCGAGTCGTGGCCGCCGCGCACGCGCAACCTGCACCGCCTGGGCTTCGACGCCGGGCGGGTGCATCTGCTGCTGGCGGTGGGCGAGACGCTGGCGCTGCTGTCGCAGCTGCAGGCGCAGGTCGACGAGTTCCTGATCGACGAACTCGATCTGTCGGCCGATCCGCAACGGGCGCCGGCACGCGTCTGCAAGGGGCTGGCGCGACTCGCCGCGCCGGGTGCGCGGCTGCGCGGCGCGGCCACGCAGCCGCTGCGTCCGGCGCTGGCCAGCACCGGCTTTTAGCCCGGCGCCGGCGAGAACGGCATCGCTGCCGTCTACCGGCCCGACTTCGTGCCGCGGCGGCGCAGGCCGCGCACCGAACCCGGTACCGAACGCGAGCGCCACGCACTGATCGTCGGCGCCGGTCTCGCCGGCTGCGCCACCGCCGCGGCGCTGGCCGAACAAGGCTGGCGCTGCACGCTGATCGAGCGCCGCGCCGCGCCGGCCGAAGAAGGCTCGGGCAACCCGGCCGGGCTGTGGCACGGCATCGTGCATGCGCAGGACGGCGTGCACGCGCGCTGGCACCGCGCCGCGGCGCTGGCGGCGCAGCGCGCGGTGCAGCAGGCCATCGGCGAGGGCAGCGTCCGCGGCGGGCTGCGCGGACTGCTGCGCCTGGACACCAGCGGCAGCAGCGCCGCGCAGATGGCCGGCGAACTGCAGGCGCTGCAGCTGCCGGCCGACTACGTGCAGGCGCTGGATGCGCGCGAGGCCAGCGCACGCTGCGGCCTGCCGCTGCGCCATCCGGCGTGGTTCTATCCGGGCGCGGGCTGGGTGCAGCCGGCGGCGCTGGCGCGCGCCTGGCTGCGCCGCGCCGGCCCCGCCGCCGAGTTTCGCGGCGGCCAGGCCGTGCAGGCGCTGCGCCGCGACGGCGAGCGCTGGCAGATGGTGGATGCCGAAGGCCGCGTCATCGGTGCATCGGCGACCGTCGTGCTGGCCAATGCCTGCGAGGCCCTGCGCCTGCTGGACGCCACGCATTGGCCGGTACGGCAGGTGCGCGGCCAGATCAGCCTGTGGCCGCAAGGCAAGCCGAAGGATGCGCAACGGCTGCCACTGCCGACGCTGCCGCTGGCCGGCGCCGGCTATCTGCTGCCCGAGATCGACGGCCAGGCCGTGTTCGGCGCCAGCGCGCAGCCCGGAGACGGCGAGCCACGCGTGCGCGAATCCGACCATGCCTGCAACCTGCAGCGGCTGCGGCAGTTGTGCTCACCGCCCTGGTTGCCGCAGCCGGAACAGCTGCAAGGCCGCGTCGGCTGGCGCTGCGTGGCCGACGACCGGCTGCCGCTGCTCGGGGCGGTGCCCGACGAAGCGGCGGCACGGCAGCAGCGCATCGAGCGGCTGAGCGAGGTACCGCGGCTGCGCGGCCTGCATCTGTTCAGCGGCTTGGCCTCGCGCGGCATCGCCAGCTCGGTGCTGGGCGCGCAAGTGCTGGCGGCGCAGCTCAGCGGCGCGCCGCTGCCGCTGGAAGCCTCGCTGGTGGATGCCCTGGATCCGGCGCGCTTCACGCTGCGCGCACTGCGCCGCGGCGCAGTGCGGGGTTGAAGTCTTCAGTCCGTGCCGGCCGCGCCGCCGGCGTCGGACGGGGCTGCGCCCCCCTCTTCATCCGCCTCCTGCGGCGCGCCTTCGACCGTCGCGGTGCCGGCCTTGCGCTCGGCCTTCTCCTTCAGTTTCTCTTCCTTCTTCTTCTTCTTGGCCAGCTCGCGCTGGCGCTTCTCGAACGAATAGTTGGGTTTGGCCACGGGCCGTCCTTCCTTGGTTTGCCGCCGCTGCCACGCAGACCGCGGCGCTCAGGCGCATTGTGCCCGCGCCGCGGCGGGCGGAAAACGCAGCGTCTGCACGCCCTGCGCGGTGCCCAGCAGGCACAGGCCGGCGCGGTGCCGCGCGAACAGACCCACCGTGACCACGCCGGGCCACTGGTTGACCTCGCACTCCAGGGCCAGCGGATCGCGGATCGACAGGCCGTGCGCGTCGAGAATCGGGCAGCCGTTGTCGCTGACGAAGCCGGCGCGCGGCACGACGCGTGCGCCCAGCGCCTGCAGCCGCCGCGCCACCCGGGCCGCGGCCATGGGGATCACCTCCACCGGCAGCGGGAAGGCGCCGAGCACCTCGACGCGCTTGGAGGCGTCGGCGATGCAGACGAACTGCTCGGCCAGGTCGGCGACGATCTTCTCGCGCGTCAACGCGCCGCCCCCGCCCTTGATCATGCAGCCGCGGCCGTCGATCTCGTCGGCGCCGTCGATGTACACCGGGATGCGTTCGACCTGGTTGCCGTCCAGCACCGCAATGCCCAGCGCCTGCAGCCGCCGGCTGCTGCGCTCGCTGCTGGACACCGCGCCGGCGATGCGCTGCTTGATGCCGGCCAGCGCGTCGATGAAGTGGTCCACCGTCGAGCCGGTGCCCACGCCGACCACCGTGCCCGGCTGCACGTAGGCCAGCGCCGCCTGGCCGACCAGGGCCTTCAGCTGATCTTGCGTCGTGGCTGTCATGGGCGTCGATTATCAACGCCGGCACTCGGCGAGAATGCCGGCCCATGCCGCTGCTGCCCTATGCCCTGACCCGCCCCTTCCTGTTCGGCCTGGACGCCGAGGCCGCGCACGAGCTGACGCTGGCCGCGCTGGCGCGGCTGCAGAACACGCCGGCGCAGTGCCTGTGGCAAGGCACGCGCATCGACGATGCGGTGACGCTGGCGGGCCTGAAGTTCCCCAACCGCGTCGGCCTGGCCGCAGGGCTGGACAAGAACGGCCGCTGCATCGACGGCCTGGGCGCGATGGGCTTCGGCTTCATCGAGGTGGGCACGGTCACGCCCAAGGCGCAGCCCGGCAACCCCAAGCCGCGCATCTTCCGCCTGCCCGAGAAGCAGGCGCTGATCAACCGGCTCGGCTTCAACAACGACGGGCTGCCCGCATTCATCGCCAACGTGCAGCGCGCGAAGAGTTTCCGCGCCGCCGGCGGCGTGCTCGGCCTGAACATCGGCAAGAACGCGGCCACGCCCATCGAACGCGCCGCCGACGACTACCTGATCGGCCTCGAAGGCGTGTTTGCGCACGCCGACTACGTGACGGTCAACATCTCCAGCCCGAACACCAAGAACCTGCGTCAGCTGCAGGGCGACGCCGCGCTCGACGCGCTGCTCGGCGCGCTGCAGCAGCGGCGGCTGCAACTGCAGGACGCGCAGCGGCGGCAGGTGCCGCTGTTCCTGAAGATCGCGCCGGACCTTGATGCGGCGCAAATCGAGCTCATCGCCGCGACGCTGCAACGCCACCGCATCGACGGAGTGATCGCCACCAACACCACGCTGGAACGCAGCGCGGTGCAGGGCCTGCCGCATGCCGGCGAGGCCGGCGGCTTGTCCGGCGCGCCGCTGCGCGAAGCCAGCAACCGCGTCATCGCCCGGCTGCGCGCGGCGCTGGGCGCGCGCTATCCGATCATCGGCGTCGGCGGCGTGATGAGCGCGGCCGATGCACAGGCCAAGATCGATGCCGGCGCCGACCTGGTGCAGGTCTACACCGGCCTGATCTACCGCGGCCCGCCGCTGGTCGGCGAAGTCGCCTCGGCGCTGCAGCGCGCCCGCGCCACCGGGAAGCCCCGCTGACCGCAGTGCGGCCGCGCCGGCTAAGCTTCGTCATCGCATTTCCACGCCCGGCGGGCGCCTTCGCAGATGAACACCACATCGCTGATCCTCGACCACGTCTACGATCACGAGGCGCAACTGGCCGACCGCGTCTACCTGACGCAGCCGCTGGGCCAGGGACGCGTCGCGGACTACAGCTGGGCGCAGGTGCTCGACCAGTCGCGGCGCATGGCCGCGCATTTGCAGAGCCGCGGCTTCCCGCGCGGCGCGCGCATCGCCATCCTGTCGAAGAACTGCGCGCACTTCGTCATGGCCGAGCTGGCGATCTGGATCGGCGGCTACACCACCGTCGCGATCTTCCCCACCGAGACCGCCGAGACCATCGGCTACGTGCTCGGCCACAGCGACGCCAGCCTGCTGTTCGTCGGCAAGCTCGACACCTGGGCGCAGCAGCAGCCGGGCGTGCCGGCCGGGCTGCCCTGCATTGCGCTGCCGCTGGCGCCGGCCACCGACTTCGACGGCTGGGACGCGATCAACGCGCGCACCGCGCCGCTGGCCGGCCGGCCGCAGCGTGACGCGGACGAGCTGGCGATGCTGATCTACACCTCGGGCTCGACCGGCACGCCCAAGGGCGCGATGGTGAGCTTCGGCGCGATCTCGCGTGCGGCGCAGGGCATCGTCGGCGACCTGCGCCAGCGCCTGGGCGAGCGCGGCGACAGCCGCATCCTGTCGTACCTGCCGCTGGCGCACAGCTTCGAACGTTCGTGGGTCGAGGCGGCGTCGCTGGTCGACGGGCGCACGCAGGTGTTCTTCGCCGAGTCGCTGGACAGCTTCCTGCAGGACCTGCAGCGCGCGCGGCCGACGATGTTCCTCAGCGTGCCGCGGCTGTGGCTGAAGTTCCAGCAGGGCGTGTTCGCGAAGATGCCGCCGAAGAAGCTCGACCGGCTGCTCGGCATTCCGATCCTCGGCCGCTTCGTCGCCAAGAAGGTGCTGAAGGGCCTGGGGCTGGACGCGGTGGTGCAGGCCGGCAGCGGCTCGGCGCCGATCCCGGCCGAACTGATCGCCTGGTACCGCCGGCTCGGCCTGGAGCTGTACGAAGGCTACGGCATGACCGAGGACAACTCCTATTCGCACAGCTCGAACGAGCGCTTCGGCGCGCCGGGCTTCGTCGGCGTGCCGCTGCCCGGCGTACAGGTGCGGCTCGCCGGCGACGGCGAGATCCTGATCAAGTCGCCGGGGCAGTTCAGCGGCTACTACAAGCAGCCCGAGCTGACGGCCGCGTCCTTCACCGATGACGGCTTCTTCCGCACCGGCGACCTGGGCGAGCGCCGGCCCGACGGGCTGCTGAAGATCACCGGCCGCGCCAAGGAGCTGTTCAAGACCGCCAAGGGCAAATACGTCGCGCCGGCGCCGATCGAGAACCGGCTGCTGACGCACCCGCTGCTCGAGCTGGCGATGGTCTCCGGCCTGGGACAGCCGGCGCCTTATGCGCTGGTGGTGCTGAACGAGACGCTGCGCCCGCGCCTGGGCGACGCCGCGCTGCGCGCTCAGCTGCAGCCGCAGCTGAGCGCGCTGCTGCAGCAGGTCAACGCCGGGCTGGCCGACTATGAAAGGCTGCAGATGATCGTCGTCGCCGGCGAGCCGTGGAGCATCGACAACGGCTGCCTGACGCCGACGATGAAGATCAAGCGCAGCCGCATCGAGGCGGTGGTCGAGCCAGAGATCGCCGGCTGGTACGCGAGCCGCGCGACGGTGGTGTGGGCATGAGCAAGACCGCGCGCCACGGCGGCGAACGCATCGCCGAAGTGCTGCTGGCGCACAGCGTGCCGACGCTGTTCACGCTGTGCGGCGGCCACATCTCGCCGATCCTCAGCGCGGCCAAGGCACGCGGCATCCGTGTCGTCGACGTGCGCGACGAAGCCACCGCCGTGTTCGCCGCCGATGCCACCGCGCGGCTGTCGGGCCGCCCCGGCGTGGCCGCGGTCACCGCCGGGCCGGGCATCAGCAACACCATCACCGCGCTGAAGAACGCGCAACTGGCGCAGTCGCCGCTGCTGCTGCTCGGCGGCGCCGCGCCGACCGCGCTGCAAGGCCGCGGCGCGCTGCAGGACATCGACCAGCGCCCGCTGGTCGAGCCGCACGTCAAGCGCTTCTTCAAGCTGCGGCGCGTGCGCGAACTCGGCCCGGCGGTGGCCGAGGCCTTGGCGCTGGCGCAGTCCGGCGTACCCGGGCCGGTGTTCGTCGAATGCCCGGTGGATCTGCTGTACGACGAAGCCGAGATCCGCCAGTGGTATACCGACGCCGCCGGCAAGGGCACGGCGCTGCCCGACCGCGCGCTGCGCTGGTACCTGAACCGCCATGCGCAGCGCATGTTCGACGGCAGCCGAACGCAGCAGGTCGTCGCGCCGCACGCCGTCGCGGTGCCGCGCGCCACCGACAGCTCGCTGCAAGCGGCCCGCGATGCGCTCGGCAAGAGCGAACGGCCGCTGCTGGTCATCGGCAGCCAGGCGGTGGTGCGCTGCGGCGAGGCCGACGCGCTGGCCGCCGCGGTGCAGTCGCTTGGCATCCCGGTCTACCTGTCGGGCATGGCCCGCGGCCTGCTCGGGCGCGAGCATCCGCTGCAGATGCGCCACCAGCGCCGCAACGCGCTGCGCGAGGCCGACTGCGTGCTGCTCGCCGGCGTGCCCTGCGACTTCCGGCTCGACTACGGCAAGCACGTGCGCCGCAGCGCGACGCTGATCGCCGCCAACCGCAGCACCAGGGACGCGCGGCTGAACCGCCGTCCCGACGTGACGGCGCTGGGCGACGCCGGCCAGTTCATCCGCGGCTTGGCCGAAGCGCTGCCGGGCGGCGGCGCAGTCACCGCGCGCTGGGCAGGCTGGTGCGCCAGCCTGCGCCGGCGCGACGGCGAGCGCGAGGCCGAGATCGACGCGCAAGCCGCCGTAGGCGGCGAATGGGTCAACCCGCTGGCCTTCTTCCGCGCGCTGGAAACCGAGGCCGCGCAGAACGCGGTGTTCGTCGCCGACGGCGGCGACTTCGTCGCCACCGCCAGCTACGTGCTGCATCCGCGCGCGCCCTTGAGCTGGCTGGACCCGGGCGCCTTCGGCACGCTGGGCGTCGGCGCCGGCTTCGCGCTCGGCGCCGCGCTGGCGCGGCCGGGCAGCGAGGTGTGGATCGTCTGGGGCGATGGCGCCTGCGGCTGGGGCCTGGCCGAGATCGACAGCTTCGTGCGCCAGGGCATCCCGGTCATCGCCGTGGTCGGCAACGACGCCGGCTGGACGCAGATCGCGCGCGAGCAGGTGAAGATGCTCCACGACGACGTGGCCACGGTGCTGGCGCGCAGCGACTACCACCTTGTCGCCGCCGCCTTCGGCGCCGAAGGGCTGCTGGTCAAGCATGCGCACGAGGTGCAGCCGGCGCTGCAGCGCGCTCGCGCGCTGGCGCGTCAGGGCAAGCCGGTGCTGGTCAACGTGTGGCTCGACAAGACCGAGTTCCGCGAAGGCTCGTTGTCGATGTAGGGGCAGGTCGGCGGCGCGCAAAGACGTACAATAAAACGTACATGCAAAGAGCCACGCCATGGATGCCATCACCTACAGCGCCGCCCGAGCCAACCTGGCAAAAACGATGGATCGGGTCTGCGAAGACCACGAGCCCGTCATCATCACCCGCAACGGCGAGCAGTCGGTGGTGATGCTCTCGCTCGACGACTTCAAGGCGCTCGAGGAAACCGCGTACCTGCTGAGAAGCCCCGCCAACGCCCGCAGGCTGCTCTCGGCCGTGGCGCAGCTTGCACAGGGCCGGGGCAAGGTGCGCGAGCTGAGCAAGTGAAGCTCGTCTTCGCCGACGAGGCCTGGGACGACTACCTCTATTGGCAGAAGCAGGACCGCAAGATGGTCGAGCGCATCAACAAGCTCGTCCAGGAGGTCAAGAGGGATCCGTTCTCAGGCGTCGGCAAACCCGAGCCCTTGAAGCACGCGCTGGCAGGCTTCTGGTCGCGCAGGATCACCGACGAGCACCGGATGGTGTACCGCGTCGAAGGCGACGCGCTGCTCATCGCGCAGCTGCGCTATCACTATTGAGCGTCCGCTGATGTCGGTGTGAAGCCCCGGCCGGTCGGTCCGGACCAGAGCGTCGTCACCTGTTCGGGCGCCAGCTTGTCGCCGCGCGCCGCCACCTGGCGCGTGGCCGTGCCCAGCGCCACCCAGCCGACGAGAGTCTCGCCCGGCGCGCAGAACGCGGCGACGATGCGCGGGTGGCGCGCCTTGGCGCCTGACAGCATCTTGCCGGCGAAGCCCAGCGCATGCGCGGCGTTGAGGAAGTTGGCCAGCGCCCCGCCCACCGCGGCCCACTGTTCGTGCGCCGGCACCAGCGGGTGGCCCATGTCGATGCGCGCCACCAGCGCCACCGTCACCGGAGCGCGGCGCGCGCGCTCGGCGTCCAGCGCGGCACCGGCCTCGTCCTTGCCGGCGTCGCGCGCGGCCTGGGCGAAGAGTTCGGCCAGCGCCTCGCGCTGCGCACCGCGCACGACCTTGAAGCGAAAGGGCACCAGGCCGGCATGGTCGGGCGCGCGCAGCGCGGCCTGCGTCATCGTCAACAGCTGGGCAGGGTCCGGCCCCGGCTCGGCCAGGTACTTGATGCCCAAGGAATGGCGGCCGAGCAGGCCTTGCAGCATGGGGAGATTGGTCGTTTCCATCGGCGCGATCGATCGTTGATCGACGACTGTCGCCAAGCTGCTGATGATGCCTGCATGAGCAGCACCCGCACGTTGAACATCGTCCGGCCCGAGGCGCTGCGCGTCGAATCCGGTGACTGCGGCACCACCAGTGAGCATGTCGATGACCTGATTCGCAAGGACCGGCGCGAACAACGCATCCGGCGGCTGCGCTCGCTGGTCGAAGACGGCCTGGCCAGCGGCAAGGCGACGGCGGACAAGCCGGCCGACTGGGACGAACTCGACGCCATTGCCCGCGGCGACATCAGGTGAAGCGCTGCGTGCTGCGCCCGCTGGCGCGGCAGGGCCGCCAGGACGAGGTTCGCTGCTGCCGTGACGAAGCCGGTGCCGTCGTGGCGGCCAAGTTGGTGGCGGCGCTCAAGAGGGCCCTGCAGACCCTGCAGCGGCAACCTGCCATCGGCTCACCGATGCAGGGCCGGGAACCGGGACTTCCCCAGATGCGCACCCGGCTCGTGGACGGCTTCCCATTGGCGTTCTGGTACGTCGAACTCGAGATGCACATCGATGTCGTGCGGCTGGTGAGCCGGCAGCAGGATGCGCTCGGCATTGATGTCGATGCGAGGTGACTGCCGACTTGTCCGGCCACACAGCGATGGCGGCGGAAGGACAATGCCAACGATGGCCTGCAGCGGCCAAGCGGCGTCTGCCGTAGCGGGTCGGTTCGAGCCAGGGCTTAGCCGTCATGTCGCACTCGTGCCCATTGCGCTTCAATGGCACGCCAACGACGGGCGACTGCCTCGGCGCTACGGAGGTATTGCAGTCCGTCATAGAGCGCGCAGAGGCGGCGCTTGAATGCCAGCGCCCCGGGAGAGAAGAGCCTGTCCTGCTGCTCTGCACCGAAGTCGTTGGCTTCAGAGAAGGCCCAAACGCTGTAGGTTTCAGCGAAATTCGCCCTCGCGACAGCAAGGCTACTATCGTTGGGACCGCCGTTTGGCTGGTCAGCCCAAGGGTCGTCGTGCCCGTCGTCGGTCCAGTGACAAATGGGGCAGTAGTCATACCCGGCAATGCTGCCCAGCGTGGGGTAGCCGCAGGCGGGGCACGGGACGCAGCCATTGCAGTGAGAGGGGTTGCTCTCGAAGAAGCTGCGGCGCCTTTCGAAAGAGGTCCCAACAAGCTCGAGCGGCGGCGTCCAGTGGCCGCTGCGGGCGGTGCGAAACGGGTCATTCGCGGCGCGGTCGCGCTTCATGACGGCAACGTTGCTGGTAACCGGCCCGCGGAAGGAGGCGAAGCCGGCTGCAGCGGGCCCGGTTGACCAGCGGGCTTACCGTGAAAGCTCGCCGCGGCGCGCGCACGGCTGAGCCTCCCGCGGTGCAT
>DAIMFR010000117.1:0-10304 GCA_036724445.1 Rubrivivax sp.
CGCCCGACCTCGATAACCAGTTGAATTTGTTCGACTTTTAACCGGACAGCAGTGGAATCAGATGTTGAATTACCAGCAGCCCGATGCCCGCGGGCATTTCGGGCCCGTCAACGGAAGCTTCTATGGCGGCAGCTTCGTCGCCGAAACCCTGGTGCATGCGCTGGACGAGTTGAAGGCCGCCTACGCGCACTATCGCGACGACGCCGAGTTCCAGGCCGAGTTCAAGTACGAGCTGGCGCACTTCGTCGGCCGGCCGAGCCCGGTCTACCACGCCGCGCGCACCAGCCGCGAACTGGGCGGCGCGCAGATCTACCTGAAGCGCGAGGACCTGAACCACACCGGCGCACACAAGATCAACAACACCATCGGCCAGGCGCTGCTGGCGCGGCGCATGGGCAAACCACGGGTCATCGCCGAGACCGGCGCCGGCCAGCACGGTGTCGCCACCGCAACCATCTGCGCGCGCTACGGCCTGGAATGCGTGGTCTACATGGGCAGCGAGGACATCAAGCGCCAAAGCCCGAACGTCTACCGCATGAACCTGCTGGGGGCGCGCGTCGAGCCGGTGGACTCGGGCAGCAGGACGCTGAAGGACGCGCTCAACGAGGCGCTGCGCGACTGGGTGACCAACGTGGAGAACACCTTCTACATCATCGGCACGGTGGCCGGCCCGGCGCCGTATCCGCAGATGGTGCGCGACTTCCAGTGCGTGATCGGCGACGAGTGCCTGACGCAGATGCCCGAGATGATCGGCCGGCAGCCCGACGCGGTGGTGGCCTGCGTCGGCGGCGGCAGCAACGCGATGGGCATCTTCTACCCTTACATCCGCGACGAGGGCGTGCGCCTGATCGGCGTCGAGGCCGCGGGACTGGGGCTGGCCAGCGGCAAGCACGCGGCATCGATCAGCGCCGGTTCGCCCGGCGTGCTGCACGGCAACCGCACCTACCTGCTGCAGGACGACGACGGCCAGATCATCGAGACGCATTCGGTGTCGGCGGGCCTCGACTACCCCGGCGTCGGACCGGAGCATGCCTACCTGCACGACATCGGACGCGCCGAGTACGTGGGCATCACCGACGACGAGGCGCTGGCCGCCTTCCACCACCTGTGCCGCACCGAGGGCATCATCCCGGCGCTGGAGTCCAGCCATGCCTTCGCCCATGCCATGAAGCTGGCGAAGACGATGCGGCCGGACCAGCACATCCTGGTCAACCTGTCGGGCCGCGGCGACAAGGACATCAACACCGTCGCCGCGCTGCAGGGAGCATCCGCATGAGCCCGCACGGCCGCCCGAAGGGCGAATTCCCCCTCGGGGGGGACGGCGCGCAGCGCCAAGGGGGCAATATGAGCCGCATCGCGGGCACGCTGAGCGCATTGCTGTCGCGGGAGCGCAAGGCGCTGATCCCCTACATCACGGTCGGCGACCCCTTCGCCGACGCCACGCCCGAAATCATGCTGGGCCTGGTGCGCGGCGGCGCCGACATCATCGAGCTCGGCGTGCCGTTTTCGGACCCGATGGCCGACGGCCCGGTGATCCAGAAGGCCGGCGAACGCGCGCTGGCGCGCGGCATCGGCATGGCGCAGGTGCTGGACACGGTGCGCCGCTTCCGCGCCAGCGACGCGAACACGCCGGTGGTGCTGATGGGCTATGCCAACCCGATCGAGCGCTACGACCAGCGCCACGGCGTCGGCGCCTTCATCGCCGCCGCCGCCGCGGCCGGCGTCGACGGTGTGCTGGTGGTCGACTACCCGCCCGAGGAATGCGAGGCCTTCGCCGCCGCGCTGCGCGCCAAGGGGCTGGACCCGATCTTCCTGCTCGCGCCGACTTCCACCGACGAGCGCATGCGCGAAGTCGGCCGGCTGGCCAGCGGCTACGTCTACTACGTGTCGCTGAAGGGCGTGACCGGCGCCGGGCATCTGGACACCGCCGGCGTCGCGGCGATGCTGCCGCGCATCCGCGCGCATGTCAGCGTGCCGGTGGGCGTGGGTTTCGGCATCCGCGATGCCGCCAGCGCCTGTGCCGTGGCGCAGGTGGCCGACGCGGTGGTCATCGGCACCCGGCTGGTGCAGGTGCTGCAGGACGAGCCGCGCGACAATGTCGCCCGGGCCGGCGAGCAGTTCATCGCCGGCATCCGCGCCGCGCTGGACGCACAACAATCAATGCCAGGAGCCAACGCATGAGCTGGTTGGAAAAACTGCTGCCGCCGAAGATCCAGTCCAGCGGCACGGGCGAACGCCGCTCGGTGCCCGAAGGACTGTGGATCAAGTGCCCGTCCTGCGAGACGGTGCTGTACAAGACCGACTTGGAGCAGAACGTCAATGTCTGCCCGAAGTGCGATCACCACCACCGCATCGGCGCGCGCGCCCGGCTCGATGCCTTCCTCGACCCCGAGGGCCGCTACGAGATCGGCCAGGAAGTGCTGCCGGTCGATGCGCTGAAGTTCAAGGACAGCAAGAAGTACCCCGAGCGGCTGAAGGCGGCTCTGGAAGCCACCGGCGAGACCGATGCGCTGGTGGTCTTCGGCGGCGCGGTGATGAGCGTGCCGCTGGTCGCCGCGGCCTTCGAGTTCGAGTTCATGGGCGGCTCGATGGGCTCGGTGGTCGGCGAACGCTTCGTGCGCGGCGTCGAGACTGCGATCGAGCAGAAGGTGCCGTTCGTCTCCTTCACCGCCACCGGCGGCGCGCGCATGCAGGAGGGCCTGCTGAGCCTGCTGCAGATGGCCAAGACCAATGCCGCGCTGACGCACCTGGGCAAGGCGCGACTGCCCTACATCAGCGTGCTCGCCGATCCGACCACCGGCGGCGTGTCGGCGAGCTTCGCCTTCGTCGGCGATCTGGTGATCGCCGAACCCAGGGCGCTGATCGGCTTCGCCGGGCAGCGCGTGATCGAGAACACCGTGCGCGAGACGCTGCCCGAAGGCTTCCAGCGCAGCGAGTTCCTGCTCGGCAAGGGCGCGCTGGACATGATCGTCGACCGCCGCCAACTGCGGCCGACGATCGCGCGCGCGCTGGCCATGCTGCAGCGGCAGAGCGCCGACGCCGTCGCTTGAGTCGCGGCGGCGCGCGGCGCGCGTCCGCTTCGATCACCATGACCCTGCCCGCGACACTGGACGAGTGGCTCGCCCATTGCGAGCGGCTGCACCCGACGAGCATCGACCTGACGCTGCAGCGCGTCGCGTCGGTGTGCGAACGCATGGGCCTGCGCTTCGGCGTGCCGGTGATCACCGTCGCCGGCACCAACGGCAAGGGCTCCAGTTGCGCGATGCTGGAGGCCATCGCGCGCCATGCCGGTTACCGCACCGGGCTGTACATCAAGCCGCACCTGGTGCACTTCGAGGAGCGCTGCCGCATCGACGGCCGCAGCGTGGCGGCCGAGGCGCTGCTGCCGCATTTCGCGGCGGTGGAGGCGGCGCGCGGCGACACCTCGCTGACCTACTTCGAGTTCACCACGCTGGCCATCATGCGCTTGCTGTCGCTGGCCGAGCTGGACCTGGTGATCCTCGAAGTCGGCCTGGGCGGCCGGCTCGACGCGGTCAACACCATCGACGGCGACTGCGCGTTGATCACCAGCATCGACCTGGACCACATGGACTACCTCGGCCCGGATCGCGAATCGATCGGCTTCGAGAAGGCCGGCATCCTGCGCGCCGGCAGGCCGGCGGTGCTCAGCGACCCGGTGCCGCCGGCCAGCGTGCTGCGCCATGCGGCGGACATCGGCGCCGACCTGCGGCTGGTCGGGCGCGACTTCCAACACACCGGCGACCGCCAGCAGTGGTCGTGGCGCGGACGCACGCGCCGCTACCACGCGCTGGCCTATCCGGCGCTGCGCGGCGCGAACCAGCTGCTCAACGCCAGCGGCGTGCTCGCCGTGTTCGAGGCGCTGCGCGAGCGGCTGCCGATCACCGCGCAGGCGGTGCGCAGCGGGCTGGCGACGGTGGAGCTGGCGGGCCGCTTCCAGATCGTGCCGGGGCAGCCGGCGCTGGTGCTGGACGTGGCGCACAACCCGCAGGCCGCGGCGGCCCTGGCCTTCAACCTCGACCAGATGGGTTTCTATCCGCGCACGCACGCGGTGTTCGGCGCGATGCGCGACAAGGACATCGCCGGCATGGTGGCGCGGCTGGGCCCGCTGGTCGACCACTGGTACCTGAGCGACCTGCCGCTGCCGCGCGCCGCCAGCGCGCAGGAGCTGGCGCGGCTGCTGCGCGAACAATTGCCCGCTGCGGCTGCGCCGAGCTGCCATGCTTCACCCGCGCAGGCGCTGCGTGCCGCGCTGGCTGCGGCAGACCCCGCTGATAGAATCGTCGTCTTCGGTTCGTTCCTGTGCGTCGGAGGCGTGCTGAAGGACGGCCTGCCGCGCACACGCAGCGCCCACGGGGTCTGAAGGCGGCCGACGCGGTGCGCGACACCGAGCGCCGCGCGCATCGAACCGATTCCTGCCTACCTGCCGCGAACGCCAGCCAGTGCTCTCATTCCTCAAGCGCAAAGACAGCCCGCCGCCGGCCGGCGCGATGGACGAGGCGGCGTCGGTGCAGGCCGCGCGCACGCGTGCGCGGCGCCGGCTGATCGGCGCGGCCGTGCTGATCGGCATCGGCATCATCGGCTTTCCACTGCTGTTCGAGACGCAGCCGCGGCCGATCGCGGTGAACATCCCGATCGAGATTCCGTCACGCGATCAGGCGCCGCCGCTGAAGCTGCCGGCGCCCGAGACCGGCCCCGCCGCGCCGCCGCGCGCCACCGGGCCGGTGGTTTCCGAAGCGGTGGCCGAAGTACCGGCCGAGCCGGCATCGGCCGCGGCCAGTGGTTCCGCCACGCCCGTCGCCGCCGCGGCCCCGGCCGCCGCTCCGGCATCGGCAGCGCGCGCCGAGCGGCCCGCGAGTGCCGCCGCAGTGGTGGCGCGCGCGGCCCCTGCGGCGCCCGAGACCAGCCGCGACGCGCAGCGCGCACAGGCACTGCTCGACGGCAAGCCGGTGGCCGCCATCAGTGAGGTACCGGCTGCGGCGCCCGCGGCCAAGGCGCCGCGCTTCGTCGTGCAGGCCGGCGCCTATACCGAGGCCGGCGCGCTGCGCGAGGCGCGGCAGAAGGTCGAGAAGCTGGGGCTGAAGACCTACACCCAGGTGATCGACACCGACTCGGGCTCGCGCACGCGCGTGCGCGTCGGCCCCTTCGAGACGCGCGAAGAGGCCGAGAAGGCGGCCGCGCGCATCAAGTCCGCCGGGCTGGCCGCCAACATCCTGAGCCTGTGATGGACCACCTCGGCTGGGTCGATCTGGCCATGCTCGGCGTGCTGGTGTTGTCTCTAGGCCTCGGTCTGTGGCGCGGCTTCGTGCTCGAGGCGCTGGCGCTGGCCGGCTGGGTTGTTGCCTATTTCGCCGCGCAGTGGCTGGCGCCGCAGTGGGCGCCGCGGCTGCCTTTCGGCGAGCCCGGCTCGGCGTTGAACCATGGCGCGGCCTTCGCCGCGGCCTTCCTGGTGGTGCTGATCGGCTGGGGGCTGGCGTCGCGTGTGCTGCGGCTGCTGGTCAACGCCACACCGTTGCGCGGCGCCGACCGCGTGCTTGGTGCGGCCTTCGGGCTGCTGCGCGGTGTGCTGCTGCTGCTGCTGGTGGCTGCCGGCGTTGCGCTGACGCCAGCGGCCGCGTCGCCGGAGTGGCACCGTTCGCAGGGCGCGCAATGGCTGGCGGTGGCGCTGCAGGGCATCAAGCCGCTGCTGCCGCCCGAACTGGCGCAGCATTTCCGCACCTAGGGAGGACACCCGGCCATGTGTGGGATCGTCGGCGCCATCTCCGCCTCGCCCGTGAACCAACTGCTGTACGACGCGCTGCTGCTGCTGCAGCATCGCGGCCAGGACGCAGCCGGCATCGTCACGATGCAGGGCACCAAGTGCTTCATGCACAAGGCGCGCGGCATGGTGCGCGACGTCTTCCGCACGCGCAACATGCGCGCGCTGCCGGGCAACATCGGTCTGGGCCAGGTGCGCTATCCGACCGCGGGCAATGCCTACAGCGAGGAGGAGGCGCAGCCGTTCTACGTCAACGCGCCCTTCGGCATCGTGCTCGTGCACAACGGCAACCTGACCAACGCCAATGCGCTGAAGGAAGAGTTGATCCGCGTCGACCGCCGCCACATCAACACCGACAGCGACACCGAGGTGCTGATCAACGTGCTGGCGCACGAGATCGGGGTGGCGGCGCGCGATCTGCCGCTGACACCCGAGTCGATCTTTGCCGCGGTGGCCGCGGTGCACCGGCGCATCAAGGGCTCGTATGCGGTGGTTGCGCTGATCGCCGGCCACGGCCTGCTGGCCTTCCGCGACCCCTACGGCATCCGCCCGCTGTGCGTCGGCGAGCTGCGCTCGGACGAGGGCGTCGAATACATGGTGGCCAGCGAGTCGGTGGCCATCGAAGGCACGGGCCGGCAGGTGCTGCGCGACGTGGCGCCGGGCGAGGCGCTGTTCATCGACGTGGCCGGCCGGATGCACGCGCGGCAGTGCGCCGAGCGGCCGTCGCACCACCCGTGCATGTTCGAGTACGTGTATCTGGCGCGGCCGGACTCGGTGCTGGACGGCATCTCGGTCTACCAGGCGCGGCTCAACCTCGGCGAGACGCTGGCGCAGCGCGTGATCTCGACGATGCCGCCGAGCGAGATCGATGTCGTGATCCCGATCCCCGAATCGAGCCGCCCGAGCGCGATGCAGCTGGCGCAGAAGCTGGGCAAGCCCTACCGCGAAGGTTTCGTCAAGAACCGCTATGTCGGCCGCACCTTCATCATGCCCGGGCAGGCGGTGCGCAGGAAGAGCGTGCGCCAGAAGCTCAACGCCATCGGCGTGGAGTTCAAGGGCCGCAACGTGCTGCTGGTGGACGACTCGATCGTGCGCGGCACCACCAGCCGGGAGATCGTGCAGATGGCGCGCGAGGCTGGCGCCAACAAGGTGTACATGGCCTCGGCCGCGCCGCCGGTGCGCTTCCCCAACGTCTACGGCATCGACATGCCGACGCGCGAGGAGCTGATCGCCGCCGGCCGCAGCATCGAGCAGATCCGCGACTACATCGGCGCCGATGCGCTGATCTACCAGGACGTGGAGGCGATGAAGCGCGTGGTCAAGGCGCTGAACCCGAAGCTCGACGGCTTCGAGGCCTCGTGCTTCGACGGCCACTACGTCACCGGCGACATCAGCGCCGCCGATTTCGCGGCGCTCGAGGCGCAACGCGCCGGTGCGCGCGACGAGGACGAAGACGCCGCGGGCGAGCGCTCCCGGCTGACGCTGCACAGCGCCGATTCCCTTTGAACCCCACGATGAACGAACACGACGACGAAGGCGCGGCGCGACCGGACCGAGCCGAACTGCCGCCCGGGCTGCACCCCGAGACGCTGGCCGTGCGCACCGGGCTGGCGCCCAGCCAGTACGGCGAGAACAGCGAGGCGCTGTTCCTGACCACCACCTTCGTGCAGCCCGACGCGCGCACATCGGCGCGGCGCTTTTCGGAGATGGAGGACTTCACCTACTCGCGCACCAGCAACCCGACGGTGCGCAGCCTCGAAGCCCGGCTGGCCGCGATGGAAGGCGCCGAGGCGGCGGTGGCCACGGCCACCGGCATGAGCGCGATCGTGCTGCTGGTGATGGGCCTGCTCAAGAGCGGCGACCACGTGGTGTGCTCGCGCTCGGTGTTCGGCTCGACGATCAGTCTGTTCGCCAAGGAGTTCGCCAAGTTCGGCGTGCAGACCAGCTTCGTCGCGCAGACCGACCTGGCCGAATGGCGCGCCGCGATCACGCCGGCGACGCGGCTGCTGTTTGCCGAAACGCCGACGAATCCGCTGGCCGACGTATGCGACATCGAAGCGCTGGCGCGCATCGCGCACGATGCCGGCGCGCTGCTGACGGTGGACAACACCTTCTGCTCGCCGGTGCTGCAGCGCCCGCTGGCGCTGGGCGCCGACCTGGTGATGCATGCCGGCACCAAGTACCTCGACGGCCAGGGGCGCGTCATGGCCGGCGCGCTGTGCGGCCCGCGCCGGTTGATCCATGACGTGTTCGGCCCCACGCAGCGCACGGCCGGCATGACGCTGTCGCCGTTCAACGCCTGGGTGGTGCTGAAGGGGCTGGAGACGCTGGCCTTGCGCATGAAGGCGCAGAGCCAAGCGGCGCTGGCGGTGGCGCGCTGGCTGGAACGCCAGCCGGCCGTGGCGCGCGTGCACTACCCGGGGCTGGCCTCGCATCCGCAGCACGCGCTGGCGATGCGCCAGCAGTCGGGGCAGGGCGGCGCGGTGCTGGCCTTCGACGTGCGCGCCGGCGATCCCGAGGCCGCGCGCGCGGCGGCGTTCCGCGTCATCGACAGCACGCGCGTGCTGAGCATCGCCACCAACCTGGGCGATACCAAGTCGATCATCAGCCATCCGGCGACCACTTCGCACGGCCGGCTCAGCGAGGCGCAGCGTCAAGCCGCGGGCATCGGCCAGGGGCTGATCCGCCTGGCCGTGGGCCTGGAGCACGTGGACGACATCACCGACGACCTGCAGCGCGGGCTGGCATCGCTGTGAGCCGCCGCGTCCGCACCCGCATCGCGCCGTCGCCCACCGGCTTCCTGCACCTGGGCACCGCGCGTACCGCCCTGTTCTCGTGGGCCTATGCGCGCCACCACGGCGGCAACTTCATCCTGCGCATCGAGGACACCGACCTCGCGCGCTCGACGCAACAGGCGGTGGAACAGATCATCGGCGCGCTGCGCTGGCTGCAGCTCGGGCACGACGAAGGCCCGTTCTTCCAGATGCAGCGCATCGAGCGCTACCGCGAGGTGATCGCGCAGATGCTGCAGCAGGGCACGGCGTACCGCTGTTGGTGCAGCCCCGAGGAACTGGAGGCGATGCGCGAGGCGCAGCGCAAACGCGGCGAGAAGCCGCGCTACGACGGCCGCTGGCGGCCCGAGCCGGGCAAGACGCTGCCGCCGGTGCCGGCCGGCGTGGTGCCGGTGGTGCGCTTTCGCAACCCGCTGGCGGGCACGGTCAGCTGGCACGACCTGGTCAAGGGGCCGATCAGCATCGCCAACCGCGAGCTCGACGATCTGGTGATCGCGCGCGCGGATGGAACGCCGACCTACAACTTCTGCGTTGTCGTCGACGACTGGGACATGGGCATCACGCACGTCATCCGCGGCGACGACCACGTGAACAACACGCCGCGGCAGATCAACATCCTGCGCGCGCTGATCGGCGCCGACGGCGAGCTGCCGGTCTACGGCCACGTGCCGATGATCCTCGGGCCCGACGGCGACAAGCTGTCGAAGCGCCACGGCGCGGTCAGCGTCACGCAGTACGAGGACGACGGCTACCTGCCCGAGGCGATGCTCAACTACCTGGCGCGGCTGGGCTGGAGCCACGGCGACGACGAACTCTTCAGCCGCGAGCAGTTCATCGCCTGGTTCGACGGCGAGCATCTGGCGAAGAGCCCGGCGCAGTGGGATCCGGCCAAGCTGAACTGGGTCAACGCGCACTACATCAAGCAGCGCAGCGTTGCGTCGCTGGCCGCGCTGGTGGCGGCACAGCTGGCGCGGCGCGGCATCGAGGCGGCGGCGGACGAGCGGCTGCAGCGCCTGTGCGCCCTCTTCAAGGACCGCTGCGCGACGACGATCGAACTGGCCGACTGGATCGGCATGTATTTCGTCGACGTGCAGCCGCGCGCCGAGGACCTGGCCGCGCACGTCACCGATACCGTCAAGCCGGCGCTGGTCGCGCTGCGCGGCAAACTGGCCGAGGCGGCCTGGGACCGGGCGGCCATCGCCGCAGCGGTCAAGAGCACGCTCGCCGAACACGGGCTGAAGATGCCGCAGCTGGCGCACGCGGTGCGCGTGCTGGTCTGCGGACGCAGCCAGACGCCGTCGCTGGACGCGGTGCTGGAGCTGTTCACGCGCGAGCAGGTGCTGTGGCGGTTGAGGGCCGTTTGAGGGCCGTTTGACTGCGCATATAATGCGAGGCTGTTTGAACGGCGCTGGTTGGACCGCTTCGGGGGTATAGCTCAGCTGGGAGAGCGCTTGCATGGCATGCAAGAGGTCAGCGGTTCGATCCCGCTTACCTCCACCAAAGCAAGGTTCGCGACGCGTGGTTCGAGCAGGAAGGTTTGCAGTCCCCTTCGTCTAGAGGCCTAGGACACCACCCTTTCACGGTGATTACAGGGGTTCGAATCCCCTAGGGGACGCCAAGTCTGGCAAGGCTTGCGGGCAGGCGGTGAGCCGGCTCCGGAAACGTTGCCGCCGCGCGGAGCGGTAGTTCAGTTGGTTAGAATACCGGCCTGTCACGCCGGGGGTCGCGGGTTCGAG
>DAIMFR010000118.1:0-9592 GCA_036724445.1 Rubrivivax sp.
GATGGCGGCGATGCTCATCGAGATCAAGTCGCGCATGCTGCTGCCGCCGAAGAAGACGGCCGACGGCGCCGAGGTCGCCGACCCGCGCGCCGAACTCGTGCGCCGGCTGCTCGAATACGAACAGATGAAGCTGGCCGCGGCCCGGCTCGACGAGTTGCCGCTGCTGGGCCGCGACTTCCTGCGCGCGCAGGTGACCATCGAACAGCCGCTCGAGCCGCGCTTTCCCGAGGTCAGCGCCGGCGACCTGCGCGAGGCTTGGGCTGCGATCCTGAAGCGCGCCAAGCTCAACCAGCATCACAAGATCACGCGCGAGCAGCTGTCGGTGCGCGAGCACATGAGCCTGGTGCTGAAGCGGCTGCAGGGCCGGCGCTTCGTCGAGTTCCACGAGCTGTTCGAGCCCTCGCGGGGCCTGGGCGTGCTGGTCGTGACCTTCATCGCCATGCTCGAGCTGTCGCGCGAGAGCCTGCTCGAGGTGACGCAGGCTGAAGCCTTCGCGCCGATCTACGTGCGCCTGGCCTACACGCCGAGCTGAAGCGCCCGCGGGGCGCGCCCGTTGCCCGCTCGTTGCGCGCCCGTTGCGCTCATTCCGACATCACGAAGTGCACCGCCAGCGCCAGCGCGACCGCGGCGAGCAGGAAGTTCAACCAGACGCCGAGTTGCGTCGAGTAGCCGCGCGGCACTTCCTTCTCGCCCAGCTGGCGCAGCACGCTGCGGAACTGCAGCGCCGACAGCACCGCCACGGCCGCGCCCATCAGCAGCAGCAGCACGCCCAGCCACAGCGAGAAACCGCGCTGCGGCAGCGACAGCGGCTGGCCGCTGACCATGCGCAGGAACAGCCCGAAGCGTTCGACGACGAAGCCGAAGCCCATCAGGGCGATCGCCGTGCGCTGCCAGGCGAGCAGCGTGCGTTCGGCGGCGAAGAGCACGCGCGGGTCGTCGAGGTAGGACATCGAGGCAGGCGGTCGGGCGGCACAGGCGGATTGCGCTATTCTCGACCCTCGACCGCTTTCATGAACGGCAGGACAGACGCATGGGCAAGATGGTGGAGTTCAAGCGCCCCGACGGGCAGGCCGTGCAGGGCTATCTGGCCGAACCGGTCAACGCCGGCGGCGCGCCGGGCGTGGTCGTGATCCAGGAATGGTGGGGGCTGAACGCGCAGATCCGCGGCGTCGCCGACCGTTATGCCGAAGCCGGCTATGTGGCGCTGGTGCCCGACCTGTACCGCGGCAAGTCCACGGTCGAGGCGGCCGAGGCCGAACACCTGATGACCCACTTGAACTTCGGCGACGCCGCCGGGCAGGACGTGCGCGGCGCCGTGCAATACCTGAAGGCACGCGGCGCGAAAGCGGGCATCAACGGCTACTGCATGGGCGGCGCACTGACGCTGCTGGCCGCGGTGCACGTGCCCGAGGCCGATGCCGCCGTGGCGCACTACGGCTACCCGCCGCTGGAATACATCGACGCCGCGAAGATCCACATGCCGCTGATGGGCCACTGGGCGCTGCAGGACGCCTTCTTCGCCATCGCCGGCGTCGATGCGCTGGAGCAAAAGCTCGCGGCCGCGGGCGTGAGCTTCGAGTTCCACCGCTACCAGGCCAAGCACGCCTTCGCCAACCAAACGCAGCTGCCGCCCGGCTGCCCACCCAGCAACGAATACAACCCGGCCGCCGCGGCCACGGCCTGGCAGCGCACGCTGGCCTTCTTCGGCCAGCATTTGCGCTGACGATGCGCGCCGGCCCGTCCTACTTGGTCAGCACGCGCAGCATGAAGTCGGCGAACCGGCCGTAGGGCGGCATCAGGAACTTCAGGCTCGAATAGCGCGCCTGGTAGAACACCGGGCGCAGCTTCGAGAAGGTCTCGAAGCCTTCGCGGCCGTGGTAGTGGCCCATGCCCGAGGCGCCGACGCCACCGAAGGGCAGGTCGTGCTGGCCGACGTGGAACAGCGCGTCGTTGACCGACACGCCGCCGGACATCACGTGGTCCAGCACCTTCTGCACGCTTCTCGCGTCGTGGCTGAACGGATACACCGCCAGCGGCCGCGGCCCGGCGTTGATGCGCGCGATCACCGCGTCCACCGACTCGTAGCCGCGCAGCGGCAAGATCGGGCCGAAGATCTCGCGCTGCAGCAGCAGGCTGTCGTCGGGCGCGTCGAGCACGATGTGCGGCGCGATCTTGCGCGTGGTGCGGTCGTGCGCGGGCCCCGGCACCAGCTGCACCAGTGTCGCGCCGCGTTGGCGCGCGTCGTCCAGCGCGTGCACCAGCCGGTCGAATGAACGCTCGTCGATGACCGACGTGAAGTCCGGCGAATCAATCCGCGGATAGCGCTGCGGCACGATCTCTCGCGCCAGTTGCACGAACTCGGCCACGCGCGGCGCCGGCAGCCAGGCATGGTCGACCGTGGTGCAGATCTGCCCGGCGTTGAGCAGCTTGGCGAACAGGATGCGCTCGGCCGCGGTGCGCAGCGGGTAGTCGTCGAAGACGATGGCCGGCGCCTTGCCGCCGAGTTCCAGCGTCACCGGGCAGAGGTTGCGCGCCGCCGCCGCCATCACCGCGCGGCCGGTGGTGCCCGAGCCGGTGAACAGCAGATGATCGAAAGGCAGCTTCGAGAACTCGATGCCGACGCCGCCGGTCTCGTCGAAGAACTGCAGCTTGTCGGCCGGGAAGTAGGCCGGCATGCGCTCGATCAGCAGCCTGGCCAGGTGGCGCGAGTTCTCGCTCATCTTGACCATCGCGCGGTTGCCGGCGGCGAAGATGTAGTTCAGCGGGATCAGGCTCAGATTCAGCGGGAAGTTCCACGGCACGATCACGCCGACCACGCCCAGCGGCTGCGGCACGACGCGGTTGCGCGCGCCGAAAAAGGTGCGCCAGTCGACTTCGCGGCGCTGCGGCTGCATCCAGCGCTTCAGGTGCTGCAGCGTGTGCTCGATGCCGTCGAGCACCGGGAAGATCTCGGCCAGCAGCGTCTCGTGCCGCGAGCGGTGGCCGTAGTCGGCGCTGATGGCGTCGATCAGCGCCGGCTTATGCTCGCGCACGAAGCGCTGCAGCGTGCGCAGGTCGGCGCGGCGCTCGGCCAGCGTCGGCACCGGATGCGCAAGGTAGGCCTGGCGCTGCAGTGCCAGCGCGTCGGCCAGACGCTGCACGGCGGCCGCGTCGGCCAGGTTCAGGGTCATGTCGTTCATGGCGTGGGCTTTGGCGCGCCGCCGCGGCGGCGGCGAAGGCCGCATTGTCGGGCCAATGCCGGGCGGCCGGGCGCGTCAACGCCGCTGCCGCGGCGCAGCGGCGTCGTGCGCGCCGCTCGTCTTCGGCTGCGTTCAGGCGCGCGCTTCGCGCTCGCGACGGCTCTCGCAGGCGATGCAGCGCAGCGCCCAGGGCTCGACCTTCAGACGGTCGAAGGCGATCACCTCACCGCAGTCGGCGCACTCGCCGTAGCGCTCTTCCTTCAGCCGCAGCAGCGCCGCGCTGACCGCACCCAGCTCGCTGAGCCCGCGGTCGCCGAGCGCCAGATCCATCTCGCGATCGGCCTCGCGGTGCGAGACGTCGTCGCTGTCCTGGCGCAGCAGCTCGCGCGCATGTTCGACGCGCGACAGGCCGCCGTGGTGCTCGGCGAGCTGGCGATCCAGTTCGTTCTGCCGGCGGATCAATTCGGATTCGAGCAGGGCGCGCTGGCCTGCGGTGAGGTGCGTGCTCACGGGTTGCCTGTCGTTCGGTGGCTTCGATGACCGTCATTGTGTAGCCGCCGGCGGGTGCCGCCTTGCGTTCGGTCAATCGGCGCCCTGCGCGTCCGGCCCCGCGCCTGTCTGCTCATGCCGCTGCGGACCGGTATCCGCGTTCTCGATTTCGGCCGCTTCATCGCCGGCCCCTGCTGCGCCGCGCTGCTCGGCGACCTGGGCACCGACGCGATCCGCATCGAGCGCGTCGAAGGCGGCGAGAACCGCTGCGTGCCGGCTGCCACCGAGGCCGGCGAGGGCGGGCTGTACCTGCAGATGAACCGCAACAAGCGCGGCCTGACGCTGGATCTGGGGCACGACGACGGGCGGCGCATCGTGCGCCAGCTGGTCGCCGGCGCCGGCCACGCTGAAGCAGCTGGGGCTGGACTACGCCACGCTGTAGGCGCCGACCCCGCGCCTCGTGCTCGCCACGGTCAACGCCTACGGCCCCGGCGGGCCGTACAGCGAGCGGCCCGGCTTCAATGCGATCGGCCAGGCGATGAGCGGCGCGATGTACCTGCAGCGCCAGCCCGGCGCGCCGGCGCGCGCCGCCGTGCCCTATGTGGACCTGAGCACCGCGCAGGCGCTGGCCATGGGCGTGCTGGCCGCGCTGTGGTCGCGCGAGCGCAGCGGCCGTGGCCAGCAGGTCGAAGGCTCGCTGCAGCGCAGCGCGCTGGTGATGGGCAATGCGGCGATCACCGAGCAGCCCTTGCGCGCGCCCGACCGCGTGCCGCAGGGCAACCGCGGCTTCACTGCCGCGCCCAGCGATGCGTTCCGCGCACGCGGCGGTTGGCTGATGGTGCCGACCGTCGGCCGGCCGATGTTCGAACGCTGGTGCAAGCTGATCGGCCGGCCCGAGCTGGTCGCCGCGCTTCGCCGACGACGCCCGGCGCGGCGCCCGCAGCCGCGAAATCAGCGCGCTGATGAACGATTGGTGCGCACGCGCAACCGCGACGAGCCGCTGCACGCGCTGGCGCGCGCCAGGATCCCGGCCGCGCCGGTACTGAGCCCGCAGCAGGCGCTGGACGACCCGCACATCCGCGCCGCCGGGCTGCGCGCACGGCGCGTGGTGTAGATGCACTGGGCCATGGCGGCGGCGTGGCCGCGCGAGTGGGTCCAGATCTACCCGGTGCTGGACGGGCTGCCGCCGCCGCTGCATGCCGGCGGGCGGGCCGAGCTGCAGGAGCTGAACGTGCCGGCCGGCACGCTGCTGTTCGAAGAGCAGGCGCCCTGCCAGGGCTTCCCGCTGGTGCTGGCGAGCGAGGTGCGCGTGGCGCACGGCTCGCCGCGGGCGGCGCTCGCTGGAGGCGGTGGCCTTCCAGCGCCTGGCCGCGGCTTCCAGGCTGGGTGACCCAGGTTGCAGACCCGCGAGTCGCGGCCTCCGACACTGGGGCCATGCCGCACCGTTGCGGCGGCCTCGACCGGAGTCGCTGATGAAGACCAACGAAGGAACCATCGACCGCGTGCTGCGCGTGCTCGCCGGCCTGATCCTGATCGCGCTGACGCTCACCGGCACCATCGGCGCCTGGGGCTGGATCGGCGTGCTGCCGATCGTCACCGGGCTGGCCGGCTGGTGCCCGGCCTACAGCTTGCTGGGCATCAAGACCTGCCCGATGAAGCCGCGCTGACTTCCACATTCAGGCGGCGCGTGCGGCGCTGCGCCGCGGCAGGCGGCGGCCGGCGACGACGCGCCAGCCGCGGTGGCGCAGATCAAGCCGCCGTCGTCGGCGGCTTGTGTTCGCGCGTCAGGTGCGCCGACGAGGTGGCCGTGGCCACCAGCTCGCCCTTGTCCGCATACAGCTCGGCCTTCAGGAAGGCCACGCTGCGGCCCGCCTTCAGGATCGAGCCGACGGCGATGAAGTCGCCGGCGCGCGCCGGGCGCAGGAAGCTGACGTTGATGTCGATCGACGACACGCGCACCTTGAAGTGCTCGGCCGCCAGCACCACGTGTGCCATCGGCGCGTCGAGCATCGCGGTGATGAAGCCGCCCTGCACGATGTCCACCGTGTGGCAGAACTCCAGGCCGATGCGAAAGGCCATGCGCAGCTCGCGCTTCTCGGCCGCATAACCGACCACGCGGCCCTGCAGCGTCTTGATCACCGCCGGCTGCATGGCGTTCATCTGTTCGACGATGTCGTCGCTGGGGGTCATGCGCGCTCCTGCGTTGGCGTCTCGTGGGCGATGGGCGGCCGATGCTACGATGAAGCGCAGCCGCCACGAGCCCGGAGCGCCGCATGCAGACCCCCGCGACCATCGAACGCTGGCACCAGTTGGTGAACAACCGCGACATGCACGCGCTGCGCGAACTGCTGGCTGACGACGTGGTCTTCGTCTCGCCGGTGGTGCATACGCCGCAGGCCGGCCGCGCCATCACGCAGGCCTACCTGCAGGCCGCGCTGCAGGTGCTGAACAACGGCAGCTTCCGCTACCTGAACCAGTGGTTCGGCGCCGATTCGGCGGTGCTGGAATTCGAATGCGAGGTCGAAGGCATCAGCGTCAACGGCATCGACATGATTCACTGGAACGCCGTCGGCCGCATCGACCGCTTCAAGGTCATGGTGCGGCCGCTGAAGGCCGTCAACAAGCTGCACGAGACGATGGGCCGCGAGCTGCAGCGCGCGGCGCAGCCGTAGCCGAATCCGGCGAACCGGCCGCCCCCGGGGCAACCCGGTAACGCATCGATGCAGGCAGCTGGTAGGTTCCGGGGAACAAACAACCCCAACCCGAGGAGCCTGCATGATCTCGTCATCGCTCGAGCGATTTCTTCGAGCCGCCGCCGTCGCGGCGGCTGCCGTTGCCGCACTGCCGGCCCAGGCTGCGTACAGCAGCATCGTGTTCTTCGGCGACAGCCTGTCCGACACCGGCAACATCTGGTACGCCACCGGAGGCCCGAACGGCGGACTTCCGCCAGCGCCGTACTACCAGGGCACCCAGGGGGCCGCGCCCGACCGCACCGGCGGCCAGTGGTCCGACTACCTCGGCCCATCGTGGCCGACGGTGTTCGCCGCGAAGTTCGGCCTGCTGGCCACGCCCTCGATCGCCGGCGGCAACAACTACGCCTGGGGCGGCGCCCGCACGGGCGTCAACCCGACCGCCGGCGACGCGCCATGGCTCGACCAGCAGGTCGGCCAGTACCTCTTCGGCAACCAGGCGAACAACACCACGCTGTACTCGGTCATGATCGGCGGCAACGATGTCGCCAACAATCTCGCCTCGCCGAACACGGTGGCCGGCATCAACAGCATCATCGGCTCGCTGACCGGCCTCTACAACGCCGGAGGCCGGCAGTTCCTGGTTGCCAACGTGCCCGACATCGGCGCCACGCCGGAGTTCCAGGGCCGCGACGCCGCCATGCCGGGCATCGCGGCACTGGCCTCGGCGTTGACCCTGCAGTGGAACCTGGCGCTCGAAACGGCCCTCGATTCGCTGGCCCTGCCGGGTGCGTCGATCGGCTTTCTCGACTTGTACGCGCTCGGCAAGGATCCGGTGCTGCTGGCGGGCTACGCCAACACCACCGACGCCTGTCTGACGTCGGCCAGCCTGTGCCCGGATCCGAGTCAGTACTTCTACTGGGACAGCTTCCACCCGACCTCGCGCACACACGCGGTCATCGCCGACTTTGCGGCGCGCGCCGTGCCCGAGCCGCAGACCGCCCTGCTGATCGCCGCGGGCCTGATGGCCCTGGCATGGAGCCGCCGCCGTCACGCCGCCTGACCGCATGCGCGAGCCCGGCCGGAAGCATCCGGGCTCGGCATCGCCGCCGGATGCCTGAGCAGGACTCCACCGCATGAGCACCGAGCACAGTGTCCGCACCGAGGCCAACGGCCCGGTGCTCACGATCACTCTCGACCGCGCTCATTGCCGCAACGCCGTCGACGGCCCGACGGCCTTGGCCCTGCGCGCCGCCTTCGAGGCCTTCGAGGCCGACGAGCGCGCGCAGGTCGCGGTCTTCACCGGCGCCGGCGGCCACTTCTGCGCCGGTGCCGACCTCGCGGCGCTGGGCGACCCGGCGCGCCGCAACCCGGTCGAGCCCAGCGGCACCGCGCCGGGGCCGATGGGGCCGACGCGCATTGCCTTCAGCAAGCCGGTGATCGCCGCCATCGAGGGCTATGCGGTGGCCGGCGGGCTCGAGCTGGCGCTGATGTGCGACCTGCGCGTGGCCGCGCGCGGCGCCGTCTTCGGCGTGTTCTGCCGCCGCTGGGGCGTGCCGCTGATCGACGGCGGCACGGTGCGGCTGCCGCGCATCGTCGGCATGGGCCGGGCGCTGGACATGATCCTCAGCGGCCGGCCGGTCGCCGCCGAAGAGGCGCTGGCCATCGGCCTGGCCACGCAGCTGGTCGACGACGGCCAGGCGCTGGCCGCTGCGCAGGCGCTGGCGGCGCAGATCGCCGCCTTTCCCCAGCAGTGCCTGCTGGCCGACCGTGCGTCGGCCTACGGGCAGTGGGATCTGCCGCTGGCCGAGGCGCTGCGGCGCGAAGGCGCCGACGGCTGGCCGGTGATCGCCGCCGAAGCGGTGGCCGGCGCGGCGCGTTTTGCCGCCGGAGCCGGGCGGCACGGCCGCTTCGGCGATGGCTGACTACGGCGGCCCGGCGGCGCTGGCGCGGCGCTTCACGCTGGCCGGCACCGATGCGGCCTTCATCGACGACCCCTACCCCACCTACGCAGCGCTGCGCGAGCACGACCCGGTGCACCCGCTCGGCGCGGACAGCCGGCTGCTGACGCGCTGCGGCGACGTGCTCGCCGCCTATCGCGAGCCGTGGCTGTCGCCGGGCAAGAAGCGCGAGTTCGCGCCGAAGTTCGGCGCCACGCCGCTGTACGAGCACCACACGCACAGCCTGGCGTTCAACGACCCGCCGCTGCACACGCGCGTGCGCGGGCTGCTGCTCGGCGCACTGAACCCGCAGGCCATCGCGCACATGGAAGCCGGTGTCGCGGCGCTGCTCGATGCGCTGCTCGACCGGCTGCGGTTGCGCGGCACGCCGCAGCGCGACCGGCGCATCCGCTTGCGCGGCGGGCGCACGCTGCCGGCAGCGCTCGGCTGAACGTGGCCGAAGCCTTCAAGCACCTGATCAACGCCGGCACGGTGCGCGAGGCCGCGACGCAGCTGCGCCGCGCCTGGCCGGCTTTCGACGCCGCGCGCTTCGAAGCGCTGGCGCTGGAGGGGCTCGACGCACTGGAGTTCAAGGCGCGCGCGATGCACTTGTGCGCCGCGCTGCAAGCCACGCTGCCGGAAGACTTCGCGCAGGCGGCCGACATCATCGAAGCTGCGCTCGCGCCGCCCGGCATCGGCGACGATTTGTCGCAGCTGCGCAGCACGCCGCAGGGGCTAGTGCAGTGCTCCACGCTGTGCGGCACTTAAGAAAACCGATGGATTTGTCGTCCTGGCTAGGCGCAAACCGCAGTGATACCCGTAGGTATCACGAGGATTTGCAACGACGCCAGGGCGGCAAAGACGCGGTTTTATGTGCTGCATAGCGTGGAACACTGCACTAGCCGGCTGGGTGGTGTGGCCGCTGGGCGAATTCGTCGTGCGCCGCGGCGATGCGATGCCGCAGCGTGCGCTGCGCACGCTGCATGCGCTGACGCAGCGCCACACCGCCGAATGGGCCGTGCGCCCGTTCATCGAGCGCCATCCCGAACTGAGCTTCGCCACGCTCGCCGCCTGGGCCGCCGACCCGAGCCCCCACGTGCGCCGGCTGGTCAGCGAAGGCAGCCGCCCGCGCCTGCCGTGGGGGTTGCAGCTGAAGGCGTTGATCCTTGACCCGTCGCCGGCGCTGCCGCTGCTGCGCGCGCTGCAGGACGACCCCAGCGCCTACGTGCGGCGCAGCGTCGCTAACCATTCATGATCCGGCCGGCTCGCCCCCGAGCATGAAAGCTCTGGCGGC
>DAIMFR010000119.1:0-9476 GCA_036724445.1 Rubrivivax sp.
TGGACAAGGTCGGCAAGGAAGGCGTGATCACCGTCGAAGACGGCAAGAGCCTGGACAACGAGCTCGACATCGTCGAAGGCATGCAGTTCGACCGCGGCTACCTGTCGCCGTACTTCATCAACAACCCGGACAAGCAGGTTGCCCTGTTGGACAACCCGTACGTGCTGCTCTACGACAAGAAGATCAGCAACATCCGCGACCTGCTGCCGACGCTGGAGCAGGTGGCCAAGAGCGGCCGTCCGCTGTTGATCATCGCCGAGGAAGTCGAAGGCGAGGCGCTGGCCACGCTGGTGGTCAACACCATCCGCGGCATCCTCAAGGTCGTGGCCGTCAAGGCGCCCGGCTTCGGTGACCGCCGCAAGGCCATGCTCGAAGACATCGCCATCCTCACCGGCGGCAAGGTCATCGCCGAGGAAGTCGGCCTGACGCTGGAGAAGGTGACGCTGGCCGACCTGGGCCAGGCCAAGCGCGTCGAAAGCGGCAAGGAGAACACCACCATCATCGACGGTGCGGGCACGGCCGCCGACATCGAAGCGCGCGTCAAGCAAGTGCGCGTGCAGATCGAGGAAGCCACCAGCGACTACGACCGCGAGAAGCTGCAGGAACGTGTGGCCAAGCTGGCCGGCGGCGTGGCGGTGATCAAGGTCGGTGCCGCCACCGAAGTCGAGATGAAGGAAAAGAAGGCGCGTGTCGAAGACGCCCTGCACGCCACGCGTGCCGCGGTGGAAGAAGGCATCGTCGCCGGTGGTGGCGTGGCGCTGCTGCGCGCCCGTTCGGCGGTCGGCAGCCTGAAGGGCGACAACCACGACCAGGACGCCGGCATCAAGATCGTCATGCGCGCCTGCGAAGAGCCGATGCGCATCATCGTCGCCAACGCCGGTGACGAGCCGAGCGTGGTCGTCGCGGCGGTGGCTGCCGGCAAGGGCAACCACGGCTTCAACGCCGCCAACGGCGAATACGGCGACATGATCGAGATGGGCATCCTGGACCCGACCAAGGTGACGCGCACCGCGTTGCAGAACGCCGCGTCGGTGGCCTCGCTGATGCTCACCACCGAAGCCATGATCGCCGAGGCACCGAAGGAAGAAGCGCCGATGGGCGGCGGCATGCCCGGTGGCATGGGCGGCATGGGCGGCATGGGCGGCATGGACATGTAAGTCCGCCGGCTCGCGGCGGGGCCTGCGCGGCCCTGCCCCACACAGCCAACCCAGCCCGCGCGCCCTCGAGGCCGCGGGCTTTTTTGTGGGCTGTCGCGCAGGGGGTGGTGTCGCTGGACGCTGGACGGCGCCGCGCGGCGGCGCGGCGCCGTGACATAGGCCACATCGCGCCGCGGCAGGCCGCGCCCGCCCCCCGACCCGTGGGGAGCGGAACGCCGGCGCCGAGTCCTAGACTTCGTCTGACTCGCACCGCCCGCCCACGCTTTCCCAGACTTCACCGTTGACGCCGCATGAAGCCCGCCCACGCCCCAGGATTCGACGCTCCGACACCCAGCCAGCTGATCGCTGCCGCCAACGGCCGGGTGCAATGCTCTGAAGGCTGGACGCTGCAGCCGCTGAGCCCGGAGGTACTGGAGTACGTCGACGGGAGCGCCGCCTGCCTGATCAATGTGGGCAGCCCGACGCGCCAGGCGGTGCGGCCGATCTACGCCAGCGAGTCGGCGTCGGAACTGTTCCCGCAGTTGCGCGAGCACCTGCACCAGGCCCTGCCCTTTCTGAAGGGCAACTACGTCGTCGTCTGAGGAGCCTGGCTGCGTCAGCCAGGCAACGGCGCCGCGCCGGCCCGTACCCAGCCCTGCAGCACCAGCGCGGCGTCGCCGACGCCGCGCTGATCGAGCGCCGAGAACAAGCACAAGCTGATATCCGCATGTTCGGGGCACTGCGCACTCAGCACCGACTCGGCTGATTGCAGGGCCTGCGTCGCGTCACGCCGGTTCAGCTTGTCGGCCTTGGTCAGCAGCACCAGCAGGCGCACTCCGCCGCCGCCCAGACGCGGCGCCAGCAGCTGCAGCAACTGCAGGTCCAGTTCGGTGAAGCCGAGCCGCGAATCGACCATCAGCACCACACCGCTCAGGTTGCGCCGCTGCTGCAGGTACTTGGCCATCACCTCCTGCCAGCGCCATTTGGCGGCGCGCTCGACGGCCGCATAACCGTAGCCGGGCAGGTCGACGAGCAGCGCGTCGGGTGCCTCCTTCGGCCCCAGGGCGAAGAGGTTGATGTGCTGCGTGCGCCCCGGCGTGCGCGACGCGAAGGCCAGGCGCTTGTGCTGGGCCAGGCGGTTGATGGCGGTGGACTTCCCGGCGTTGCTGCGGCCGACGAAGGCGATCTCCGGCAACTCGTGCGACGGCAGTTGTTCGAGCCGCGCCGCGGTGTCGAGGAAGCGCGCCGTGTGCGTCCAGGCCAGCGCCGCCTTGGCGTCCGGCGGCGGATCTTCGGCGGGAAAAGTGGCGTCGCGGGCGGTGGTCATCGGCCATTGTAAAATCGCCGGGTTTGTTCCCCTAACGAACCCAAAGCCGGACATGAAGTCGCCACTGCTGCTGTCGCTCGCGCTCGCATTTTCAGTCCCGGTCTGGGCGGATGACGCCAAGCCCGCCGCGCCGAAGGCCGATCCGAAAAAAGGCGAGGCCGTCGCTTCCCAGGTCTGCGTCGCCTGCCACACATCCGACGGCTCGCGCGGGCTGGCCGCCAACCCGATCCTGCAGGGCCAGCATCCGGAATACCTGGCCAAGCAGTTGCGCGACTTCAAGTCCGGCGCGCGCAGCAGCGCCATCATGCAAGGCTTCGCGGCCACGCTGAGCGACCAGGACATGCTCGACGTGGCGGCGTTCTATGCGACGAAGACGGCCAAGCCCGGCTTCGCCAACAACAAGGACAACCTGCTGCTCGGCGAGCGCATCTACCGCGGCGGCATCGCCGACCGCCACATCGCCGCCTGTGCGGGCTGCCACAGCCCCAACGGCGCAGGCATCCCGGCGCAGTACCCACGCCTGGGCGGCCAGCACGGCGAATACGCCGAAGCGCAGCTCAACGCCTTCCGTTCGGGCCTGCGCGCCAACAACCTGACGATGGCCGCGGTGGCGGCCAAACTCAACGACAAGGAAATCAAGGCCCTGGCCGACTACATGGCCGGGTTGCGCTGACCCTGACGACAGCGCCGGAAGCGGCGGCCTGCAACAATGCCCGCGGGTCCGAGGATCCGCGCACCCGCGTTGTGGAGGCCCTATGCAGCTCATCAAGAATCGGGGCTTCGGCCCGCGCCGCGGCGACGAGATCACGCCGGCGGCTGTCCACGCGCAGCACCGCCGTCTGCTGCTGCAGGCCGCGGCCGCCGCGGCCGCCGTCGGCATCGGCCCGGCGCGCGCACAGACCAAGGCGCCCGGCACGCGCGGCGCGCTGCCCGGCGCGAAGAGCGCGGTCAGCGGCGCGCTGACGATGGAAAGGCCCACGCCCTACGAGGACGTGAGCAGCTACAACAACTTCTACGAGTTCGGCACCGACAAGTCCGATCCGTCGCGCCGCGCCGGCAGCCTGAAGCCGCAGCCGTGGAGCGTGGTTGTCGAAGGCGAGGTCAAGAAGCCCGGCACCTGGGATCTGGAGGCGCTGCTGAAGCTCAGCGCGATGGAAGAGCGCGTCTACCGCATGCGTTGCGTCGAAGGCTGGTCGATGGTCATTCCGTGGGTCGGCTATTCGCTGGCCGAACTGATCCGCCGCGTCGAACCCACCGGCAACGCCAAATACCTGCAGTTCGTCACGCTGGCCGACAAGGCACAGATGCCGGGGCTGCGTTCGTCGGTGCTCGACTGGCCTTACGTCGAAGGGCTGCGGCTGGACGAGGCCATGCATCCGCTGACGCTGCTCGCCTTCGGCCTGTACGGCGAGGTGCTGCCCAACCAGAACGGCGCGCCGCTGCGGCTGGTGGTGCCGTGGAAATACGGCTTCAAGTCGGCCAAGTCGATCGTGCGCATCCGCTTCGTCGACAAGCAGCCAAGCACCAGTTGGGAAGCCGCTGCGCCGCGCGAGTACGGCTTCTATTCGAACGTCAACCCCAAGGTCGACCATCCGCGCTGGAGCCAGGCCACCGAGCGCCGCATCGGCGAGGACGGCTTGTTCACCAAGAAGCGGCCGACGCTGATGTTCAACGGCTACGAGGCCCAGGTCGGCCAGTTGTACGCCGGCATGGACCTGTCGAAGTTCTATTGACGCGGCGCCCGCGCGCGCGATGAACAAGCTGCTGTCGCACGCCGCGGTCAAGCCGCTGCTGTTCGTGCTGGCGCTGGGCCCATTCGCCTGGCTGCTGGCCGGCGCGCTGACCCACGGCCTGGGCGCCAATCCGGCCGAGGCGCTGACGCGCGGCACCGGCGACTGGACGCTGCGCTTCCTGTGCCTGACGCTGGCGGTCACGCCGCTGCGCCAGCTTTGCGGCTGGACGGCCGTGGCCCGCTGGCGGCGCATGCTCGGCTTGTACGCCTTCTTCTATGGCGTGCTGCACTTCCTGTGCTACGCGTGGCTGGACATGGGTTTCGACCCCGCCGCGATCGTGCGCGACATTCCGAAGCGACCCTTCGCGCTGGTCGGCGCGCTGGCGCTGCTGCTGATGCTGCCGCTGGCCGCGACCTCTTTCAATCGCGCCGTCAAAGCGCTCGGCGCGGCGCGCTGGCGGCGCCTGCACCGGCTGGTGTATGCGATCGCGCTGCTGGCGCTGCTGCACTTCTTCTGGATGCGCAGCGCAAAGAACAACTTCGGCGAGGTCGCCGTCTACGGGGCCATCGTCGCGCTGCTGCTGGGCTGGCGTGTGCGGCAGATGTGGCAGGCACGGCGCCCGCGCCGTGCGGGCGCCGCGCTCACTTGATGCGGGCGGACAGCCGCCGCCAGGCCGGCGCCTGGTCCGGCGACGCATCGACGCGCACCCGATCGCGCCGCGGCCGGCGTCGCGCCGTATGTAAATGCCGCATGCAAGCGCGTATGTAAACGTCGTATGTAAACGTCGTAATAAGGGCCGCGCATAAGGGCCGTGTGTAAGGAATGGCAAGCGCCCGCCATCTGCTCACGCGGCGCGCGCACCCCCACTGTGGTTTTGCCGCAGCCGGCGCGCGTGACGCAATGCACGACATCGCGGCGCCAGGCCGTGCCGTGCACGGCGTCCCCCCAATCCGGGGGACGCCGCGCGCCGTTCACCCGCATAGCATTTGCTTACTCATGACACAGCAAGAGGAACAGCGATGAAGCACAGCCGATCGAGCGCGACGCCCACGCAGCCGTCGATGCCCGAGGGCCAGGCGATGCTGGCCAGCGCCGCGCGCGACGCGCTGCGCGAGGCAGCCGCCGCGCTGCGCGTCGCCCAGCGTCACCAGCAGCCGCTGGAGATGAGCCTGGTGCTGGCGCAGATGGCACGCTGCTATCGCGCGCTGCAGGCGCTGGGCCCGGCGCGGCTGTGCCTGGAACGCGCGCTCGCCTGGGCGCATACGCTCGGCGCCGTCGACCAGGCGGTCGAAGTGCTGTGCCTGCTGGCCGAGACCAGTTGCGCGGCCGCCGAGCTGCGCACGCGCGACGGCTTTCACAGCCGCGACGAAGCGCTGGAACGCGCCCGCGACTGGGCCTTCGAAGCCGAACGCCTGGCCGGGCGCGTGGCCGATCCGCACTGGGAGATCAAGGTGCTGCTGCGCATCAGCGACGTGCTCGACCGCTGCGGCGACCACGACGACGCGGTCGAACTGCAGTCGCGCGCGATGCGCCTGATGTACGGGCCGCATGCGGCCGAAGCCGGCTTCGAAGCCGCGACCATGCAGATGCTGGCCGACGCCTGAAGCGCCGCGCCCGGCCGCGCGCCAGCGCGGCGGATGCCAACCTGTGAATGAATCCGGCGCGCCCGAGCGGGTGCGCCGGAGAACGCCCATCGCGGCACGAAGCGCCGTCGCGGCTCGACCCTCGGCCGCGGGTGCCAGCCCGCCGGATCGCAGAACGCTCATCGGCCGGCGCACGCGTCCTTGCCGCCGGCTCGCAGCGCGGCGCGGACCGCGGTCGCACGAAGGTCGATGCGGTGGCCGAAGTGCCGCCTCGGGCCTGGGCCTGTGCGCGCCGCGGCAACGCCGCCACCCCGCGTGGGATGCCGCGGGCCGCTATCCTGCGCGCCACAGCCGGTGCATCATCGGGCCGGCGAACCCGATACCAAGAACCGCCGGAGGCAAGTCCCCATGACGCTGACCCTGCTCGCCTACGCGATGATCGTTGTCTTCATGGCGCTGATCATGACCAAGCGCCTGTCGGCGATGGTCGCGCTGATCCTGGTGCCGATCGTCTTCGGCCTGCTCGGCGGCTTCGGCATGGCGCTCGGGCCGATGATGCTGGACGGCATCAAGAAGCTGGCGCCCACCGGCGTGATGCTGATGTTCGCCATCCTGTATTTCGGCATCATGATCGACGCCGGCTTGTTCGACCCGATCGTCAAGCTGGTTCTGCGCCTGGTCGGCGGCAGCCCGACCAAGATCGTGGTCGGCACCTTCTTGCTGGCAGCTGGCGTGTCGCTGGACGGCGACGGCTCCACCACCTACATGATCACCTGCGCCGCGATGCTGCCGCTGTACCACCGGCTGGGGCTGAACCGGCTGGTGCTGGCCTGCGTGGTGATGATGGCCGGCCAGCTGATGAACATCCTGCCCTGGGGCGGCCCCACGGCGCGCGCCGTCAGCGCGCTCGGCGTCGAGATGGGGCAGGTGTTCGTGCCGATGATCGGGCCGATGATCGTCACCGCCATGTGGTGCACCTTCGTCGCCTTCATCCTCGGCCGGCGCGAGTCCAGGCGCCTGGGCGCCATCCGCCTGGACCAGGCGCACGGCGGCAGCCAGTCGATCGCCGAGGTCACCGGCGGCGACCCGGCGCTGGCGCGGCCCCACCTGCTGTGGGTCAACGCCCTGCTCACGGTGGGCCTGATGGTGGTGCTGATCATGGACGTCTTTCCGCTGCAGGTGCTGTTCATGGTGGCCTCGGCCCTGGCGCTGATGATCAACTACCCGAAACTGCAGCAGCAGAAGGAACGGCTGGAGGCGCACGCCGTCAACATCGTGCCCGTGGTGTCGCTGATCTTCGCGGCCGGCATCTTCGTCGGCATCCTTTCGGGCACCAAGATGGTGGATGCCATGGCCAACAGCGTGATCGCGATGGTGCCCGACTGGATGGGGCCCTACATGGCGGTGGTGACGGCGGTGCTGAGCATCCCCTTCACCTTCTTCATCTCCAACGACGCCTTCTACTTCGGCATCCTGCCGATCCTGGCGAAGACGGCGGCCGTCTACGGCATCGGCCCGGTGGAGATCGCCCGCGCCTCGCTGGTGGGCCAGCAGGTGCACCTGCTCAGCCCGCTGGTGGCCTCGACCTACCTGCTGGTGGGCCTGTGCAAGGTGGAGTTCGGCGACCACCAGCGCTTCACGCTGCTGTGGGCGCTGACTGCCGCCCTCGTGATGCTGGCGGCGATGCTGGTCCTGGGCGTCATTCCGCTGGTGGGGAGCACCGCATGAACCACGACATCCGCACCATCCTTTATGCGTCCGGCCTGGGCGACGGCTGCGAAGCGCCGCTGGGCTACGCCATCAACCTGGCCAACCGCCTGGGCGCCCGGTTGCTGGTGCTGACGGTGATCCCCGAGCAGCGCGAGCGCTCGCTGATCGACCTCGAAGAGCACGTGCCGCAGCCGCAGCTGGACCAGTACCACGACGACCGCGCCGCGCGCGCCCGCGCGCACATCGAGGCCCAGATCACCGCCTTCTACGCGGTGCGCGGCAGCGGCGTGCCGCCGCGCCCGATCACCGAGCTGATCGTGCACGAAGGCGACGACGTGGCGCAGGCCATCCTCGACGAGGCCGAGCGCGGCGCGGCCGACCTGATCCTGCTGGCTTCGCGCGGCGCGGGCCTGCTGGCCGGGTTGCTGTTCGGCTCGGTGCCGCAGGAAGTGCTGCGCAAGAGCCGCCGGCCGCTGCTGCTGGTACCGGTGGGGGAAGGCGCATGCTGAAGGGCTCGCTTTCGCGCCGCCGCGCGCTGGGCTGGATGGGCCGTCTGGCGGCCTCGAGCCTGGCGCCGGCTGCCGCGCGCACGGCCGCGCAGGACGCCAACGAACTGCTGGACTACGCCGTGCGCGGCCACGCCCCGCCGGGCTACCCGGCGGGCTACGCCGCCACCGTGCGCGCCGCCGAGGACGAAGGCCAGCTCCTCATCCACTCCACCACCGACGAGCGCGTGGCCGCGCCGTTGGTGGCCGACTTCCGCAGCCTGTACCCGCGCGTCGACGTCACCTACGAAGACCTCAACAGCACCGAGCTGTACCACCGCTTCATCGCCGAAGTGCAGCTCGGCCGCCAGGCCGCCGACGTGCTGTGGAGCTCGGCCATGGACCAGATGGCCGAGCTGGCCGTCGGCGGGTACGCGCTGGCCTACGACTCGCCGGAAAAGGTCCATCTGCCGACCTGGGCGCAATGGCAGGGCCGGCTGTGGGCCACCACCTACGAGCCGGTGGTGTTCGCCTACCACAAGCCCGCGCTGCCCGACGCGCAGGTGCCGCGCAACCGCGCGGCGCTGGCGCGCTGGCTGGCGCGCGACAGCGAGCGGCTGCAGGGCAAGGTGGTGGGCTACGACATCCAGAAGTCGGGGCTGGGCTTCTTCCTCGCCACCCAGGACGCCGCCGCCGCGCCCGAGGCGTTCTGGGACGTGGCGCGGGCCATGGGCCTGTGCCGCGCGCGGCTGCTGCTGACCACCGACGCGATGGTGCGCGAGATCGCCGCCGGCCGCGCGCTGGCCGGCATCAACCTGCTCGGCGCCTACGCCATGGCGCAGGCGCGCAGCCAGCAGGCGCTGGGCATCGTCTTCCCCGACTACACGCTGGTCAGCTCGCGCGTGCTGCTGCTCAACGCCAAGGCCAGGCACCCGAACGCCGCGCGGCTGTGGCTGGACTACCTGCTGTCCAAGCGCGGGCAGACGGTGATGGCCACCGCCGCGCGCCTGTTCGCGCTGCGCGACGACGTGCAGGGCGAAACCGCCGCCGCCGCGCTGCGCCAGCTGCTGGGCGAGCGCGCGCGCCCGATCGTGCTCGGCCCCGAACTGGCGGCGCCGCTGGCCGATCCGGCCTACCGCGACTTCATCCTGCGCTGGCGCGCAGCGATCGGCCGCGGCTGAAGGCACGCGCCCAGGCCGCGCTGCGGCCCGTCAGCGGTCGGACCCGCGCGCCAGCACAGGCGCCAAGGCCGCGCCGGTGTGCGTGCCGGCCGCCACCAGTTGCTCGGGCGTGCCGGTCATGACCACGCGGCCGCCGCCGTTGCCGCCTTCGGGGCCCAGGTCGATGACCCAGTCGGCCTCGGCGATCAGGTCCAGGTCGTGTTCGATGACGACGACGCTGTGGCCGCCGGCCACCAGCCGGTGCAGCACGCGGATCAGCTTCGCCACGTCGGCCATGTGCAGGCCGACCGTCGGCTCGTCCAGCACGTACAGCGTGTGCGG
>DAIMFR010000120.1:0-9384 GCA_036724445.1 Rubrivivax sp.
GCTCGACATCCTGCTGATCGTCGTCATCGGCGGCATGGGCACGATGTACGGCGCGGTCATCGGCTCGGTGCTGTTCGTGCTGGCGCAGAACTACCTGCAGGATCTGCTGCGGGTGGCCGGCGGCGCGCTCGAAGGCGTGCCGCTGCTGTCGCAGCTGGTGTCGCCGGACCGCTGGCTGCTGTGGCTGGGCGTGCTGTTCGTGCTGTCGGTCTACTACTTCCCGGCGGGCGTGGTCGGGCGGCTGCGCCTGAGCGCGTTGCGCAGTCGGCCATGAGCTTCACGTCCAACTACCTGGCCTGCCTGGGCCGCGAGCTGCACTACACCGAGTGGGGCGCGCAGCATGAGCAGACGGTGATCGCCTGGCACGGTCTGGCGCGCACCGGGCGCGACATGGACGACATCGCCGCGCACCTGGCGCAGCGCTGGCGCGTCATCTGCCCCGACACCATCGGCCGCGGCCTGAGCCAATGGAGCCCTCTGCCGGAGAAGGAATACTGCCTGGCCTTCTACGCGCAGCTGGCGGCGGCGCTGGCAGACCAACTCGGCCTGGAGCAGGTGCACTGGCTGGGTACGTCGATGGGCGGCGCCATCGGGCTGAAGGCCGCGGCCGGACCGCTGCGCGGCCGCATCCGGCGCATGGTGCTGAACGACGTCGGGCCGCAGCTGGCCGATGCGGCGATCGAGCGCATCCGCAGCTATGCGGGCAGCCCGCCGGCCTTCGCCACGGTGAGCGAGCTGGAGCAGTACTTCCGCACGGTCTACCAGCCCTACGGCGCGATGAGCGATGCGCAGTGGCGGCGTCTGACCGAAAGCTCGGTGCGCCGCCTGAGCGACGGCCGCGTGACGCCGCACTACGACCCGGCGATGGTCATGCAGTTCACCCACCATGCCGACGACTACGCGCTGTGGGATGCCTGGGATGCGCTGGATCTGCCGGTGCTGTGCCTGCGCGGGGAGCATTCCGACCTGCTGCTGCCCGAGGTGGCCGATGCGATGCGCAACCGCGGCCCGCGCGCGGTAGTGGTGCAGATCGCCGGCTGCGGCCACGCGCCGGCGCTGAACACGCCGCAGCAGTACGCCTTGATCGAACGTTTCTTGTCGGCCTGAGAAGCCGACCCAACCCCGAGGAGACCGAAGCCATGATCAGGACGCCTTCCATCCGCACGCTGCTGGCCGCGCTGGCCGCGGCCTTCAGCCTGGGCGCGCAAGCCGCCGGCACGGTCGGCAACACGCTGCCGGCCGATTTCCCGGTGATCGTCGACACCTCGCTGGGCAAGCCGGTGATCGGCTTCGGCGCCGCCGGTCCGGTGAAGCGCACGCCGGTGATCTTTTTGCACGGCAACAACGACACGCCCTTCGCCACCGCCTGCAACCCGCGACAGGGCGCGATCCAGTCGCTGGCGCAGTACCTGGCCGACAACGGCTACGCGAGCAGCGAGCTGTGGGGCCTGGGCTACCAGGGCGACCAGTGCGATCTGGCCGGCGACAACACGCTGCGCTCCGGCATCGCCCACACCAACGCTGCCAACGTGCCCGACCTGCGCCGCTTCGTCTTCGCGGTGCTGGCCTATACCGGCGCCAGGCAGGTGGACATCGTCGGCCACAGCCTGGGCGTGACCCTGGCGCGCGAATGGATGCGCCAGGACGAAGCCGGCCGGTTGGTGCGGCGCTTCGTGGCCATCGATGGCCCCAACCACGGCATCATCAACTGCTCGCCCAACCCGCTCAACTTCTACCAGCTGCCGGCCGGCGGCGGCTTCACGCCGGCGAGCGAGGTCTGCGTCGAGCTCGGCTCGCCGAACACCCGCTTCCTGAAGCTGCTCAACGGTCCGGGCAGCAGCGGCGAGGCCGCAGGCCCGACCCAGGTGCTGGTGATCCGCAATGCCGACACCAGCTTCGTCTACTTCGATCTGCAGGACGGCATCCTTCCGCCGGTGCCGGCCGAGGATTCCTTCGGCAAGCCGACCGACTTCTCGAAGAGCGCCACGTTGCGCGGCGCCAAGCGCCTGGACCTGACGGGACAGGGCGCCTACGATGCGGCGTACGGCAGCGCGCACCTCGGTATCCTGAGTTCGCCGCAGACGCGCCAGGCCACGCTGGAGTTCCTGGGTGCGCGCGACCGTCCCTCTCACCACGACCGCGACAAGGGCCGCGACCGCGACTGACGCGGGCTCGCTGCGGCGCCGCCGGCTCGTTGCCGCGGTGTGGTGCGGCGCGCTGTCGGCGCTGCCGGCCGCCGCCGCACGCCGCACGCCGCTGGCCCGCGGGCGCGGCTGCCAGGGCATGGTCACGATCCTGCTGAAGGCCGGCGCGCGCTGAGGCTATGCTCTCCGACTGAACAAAGGAGGGCATCTCGTGCTGGACGTGGTCGTGGTCGTTGTGTTGGTGGTCGGCGGGTTGTGGGGCGTGGCCGTGGTCTGGTTGCGCGGCGAGAACCTGCAGGGGCTGGACCAGCCCACCGGCGAGCGCTTCTCGAACGGCGACGCGCCGAGCCCCGAGCTGCAGGCCGTGATCGTGTCGCTGGGCGGGTTGAAGAGCGTGCTGGAAGGCGTGCCGCTGCGCCAGCGCAACGCGGTGCTGCGCAAGACCATGGACCAGATGTTCGCCGACCGCCCACTCGACGCGCGCTTCGTGCCGGTGGACGCCGGCGGCGTGCGCGCCGAATGGGTGCTGGCGCCGGGCGCCGACCCGGCGCGGCGCACGCTGTACATCCACGGCGGCGCCTTCCTGATGGGCAGCCCGAAGAGCCACCGCACGCTGACCAGCCGCTTCTCGGCGCTGACCGGCGGCGCGGTGCTGGCCATCGACTACCGCCTGATGCCCGAGCACCCGCGCCGCGCCGGCATCGATGATTGCCGCAGCGCCTACCGTTGGCTGCTGGACCACGGGCCCGAGGGCGACGCGCCGGCGCAGGCCGTGTTCGTGGCCGGCGATTCGGCCGGCGGCAACCTGACGCTGTCGCTGCTGCCGTGGGTGCGCGACCAGGGCCTGCGTGCCCCCGATGCCGCGGTGGCGCTGTCGCCGCTGACCGATGCCACCCTCAGCAGCCCGAGCATGCGCGCCCACGTCGCGACCGACCCGATGCTCGGCCCGATGTTCGGTGCGATGGCGCGCGTGCCGCAGTGGGTGCTGCTGTGGATGGGCTGGCTGCAGACGCGCGTGCGCCCCTGCGACCCGCTGGTCTCGCCGCTGCGCGGCGACTTGTCGAGGCTGCCGCCGGTGCTGCTGCAGGCCAGCGAGGTGGAGATGCTGTTCGACGACAGCCGCCGCTACGTCAACCGCGCGCAGGCGGCCGGTTCGTCGGCGCGGCTGCAGCGCTGGAACCACATGGTCCATGTGTGGCAGATCTTCAACCCCGAGCTGCCGGAGGCGGAGCAGGCGCTGGCGGAGATCGGCAAGTTCCTGGAGGCTGCCGCACCGCGCCAGGCGGTGGTCGAAGCCACCCCACCCGTACCCGTGACGCGATGAACAAGTCGAGCTGCGTGCTGATCGCCGGCGCCGCGCTGCTGCTGCAAGGCTGCGCCACCAACCCCGCGACTTCGCAGTTGCTGGGCGAGCGCTACTTCGCCGCCAACATCGATACCTATCCGTTGCTGATCGCTTCGGTCGACGGCAGCAGTTCGACGCTCAGGCCGCAGCCGGTCGAGCCGGGCACGCGCCGCCTGGTACTGCGCGGCCCGCCCGGCGGCGCCGGCTTCGGCGAGGTGCAGGCCTTCACGCTCGAGGTCAAACCCTGCACGCGCTACTACCTCGTCGCGGTCAAGGCCAACCCGCTGGACACGCAGTTCACGCCCCGGGTCGACTACGAAATGCCGCTGGGCAGCAGCTGCCGCGCGCCCGGCTGAAGCCGCCGGCGCCCGCCGCGGACGGGCCGGATCGCGGCGCCGCGAGGCCTGCGGGCGGCTCCTAGAATGTCCGGTTTTGCCTTGCCGTCCAGGCTCCACAGCGACATGTCGACCGGCCTCATCCGCATCCGCGGCGCGCGCCAGAACAACCTGAAGAACCTGGACCTGGACATCCGCACCGGCGAGATGACCGTGGTCACCGGGCCGAGCGGCTCGGGCAAGTCCAGCCTGGTGTTCGACACGCTCTATGCCGAGGGCCAGCGGCGCTACGTCGAGACCTTCAGCGCCTATGCGCGCCAGTTCCTGGAGCGCATGGACCGGCCGGCCGTGGACCGCGTCGACGGCGTGCCGCCGGCCATCGCCATCGACCAGACGAATCCGGTGCGCACCAGCCGCTCGACCGTCGGCACGATGACCGAGCTCAACGACCACCTGAAGCTGCTGTTCGCGCGCGCCGCCGACTTGTTCGACAGGCAGACGGCGCTGCCGGTGCGGCACGACACGCCGCAGACGATCTACGCCGACCTGCAGCAGCGCGCCGCGGCCGCCGATCCGCGGCTGGTGGTCACCTTCCCGGTGGAGCTGCCGGCCAATACCAGCGCCGAGCAGATCACGCAGTGGCTGTCGGCCAGCGGCTTTTCGCGCGTGCAGGCCGAGCGCGAGGCCGGCGGCAGGAAGCTGCTCGACGTGGTCGCCGACCGCTTCCGCCTGGGCAGTGCCGAGAAGGCGCGCGTGATGGAAGCGATCGAGCTGGCGCTGAAGCGCGGCAGCGGCCGGCTCGACGTCTACAAGCTGAACAACGAAGGCGAACCCGAGCTGTGGCGCTATTCCACCGGGCTGCACTGCCCGCAGAGCGACCTGCGCTACGCCGAGCCGCAGCCGGCGCTGTTCAGCTTCAATTCCGCCTTCGGCGCCTGCGAGACCTGTCGCGGCTTCGGCCGCGTCATCGGCGTCGATCTCGGGCTGGTGATCCCCGACGTGCGCAAGACGCTGCGCAACGGCGCGATCAAGCCGATCATGACGCCGGCCTGGGTCGAGATCCTCGACGACCTGCTCAAGCACGCGGGTGCCGCCGGCATCCCGCGCGACACGCCGTGGAACCAGCTCACCGCCGCGCAGCACGACTGGGTGCTGAACGGCAGCCCGAACTGGAACGGCAAGTGGAACCAGCAGTGGTACGGCATCCACCGCTTCTTCGCCTACCTGGAGAGCAAGGCCTACAAGATGCACATCCGTGTGCTCTTGTCCAAGTACCGCAGCTATACGCCGTGCACCGCATGCGGCGGCGCGCGGCTGAAGCTCGAAGCCTTGCTGTGGCGCGTCGGCTCGAAGGCGCAGGCCGATGCGGTGCTGCCGCCGGCCAGGCGCATGCTGCCGGTGGGCGTGGCCTGGTCGCGCGCGATGCTCGAAGCGCTGCCGGGCCTGAGCCTGCACGACCTGATGCTGCTGCCGATCGAACGCGTGCGCCGCTTTTTCGATGCGTTCGCACTGGCACCCGGCGACGAGGCGCTGAAGCTGCTGCTGGACGAGATCCGCACGCGGCTCAGATACCTGTGCGACGTGGGCCTGGGCTACCTGACGCTGGACCGGCAGAGCCGCACGCTGTCCGGCGGCGAGGTGCAGCGCATCAACCTGACCACCGCGCTCGGCACCTCGCTGGTGAACACGATGTTCGTGCTCGACGAGCCGAGCATCGGCCTGCACCCGCGCGACATGGACCGCATCGTCGAAGCCATGCACCGGCTGCGCAACGCCGGCAATACGCTGGTGGTGGTCGAGCACGACCCGGCGGTGATGCTGGCGGCCGACCGCCTGATCGACATGGGTCCGGGCCCCGGCGAGCGCGGCGGGCAGATCGTTTTCGACGGCGCGCCGGAAGACGCACGAAAAGCCGACACGCTGACCGGCGCCTACCTGGGCGCGCGCAAGCAGGTCGGCATCGGACTGCGGCGGCCGGTCGACGAGGCGACGCCGAAGCTGCTGCTCGAAGGCGTGCGCGAGCACAACCTGAAGAACCTTTCGCTCAGCCTGCCGCTGCGGCGGCTGGTGGTGGTCACCGGCGTGTCCGGCTCGGGCAAGAGCACGCTGGTGCAGGACGTGCTGTACCCGGCGCTGGCGCGGCATTTCGGCAAGGCCACCGAAGCGCCGGGCGCGCACGACCGGTTGCTCGGCGCCGACTGGCTGGCCGATGCGGTGTTCGTCGACCAGAGCCCGATCGGCAAGACCGCGCGCTCGAATCCGGCCAGCTACGTGGGCGCCTGGGACGAGCTGCGCAAGCTCTTCGCCGAAGCGCCGCTGGCGCGCGAGCGCAGCTACGGCGCCGGCATGTTCAGCTTCAACGCCGGCGACGGCCGCTGCCCGACCTGCGGCGGCTCGGGCTTCGAACACGTGGAGATGCAGTTCCTCAGCGACGTCTACCTGCGCTGCCCGGACTGCGACGGCAGGCGCTTCCGCGCGGAGATTCTCGACGTGAAGCTGGTGCGCGGGCCGCACCAGTTCAGCGTGGCCGACGTGCTGGAACTGACGGTGGCCGAAGCCGCGCACTGGTTCCAGGCCGACCGCGAGGTGGTGGCGCGGCTGCAGCCGATCGTCGACGTCGGTCTGGACTACGTGCGCCTGGGCCAGCCGGTGCCGACGCTGTCGGGCGGTGAGGCGCAGCGGCTGAAGCTGGCCGGCTTCCTGGCCGAAGCCGCCGCCGGGCCGCGCCAGCCGGTGGCTCGGCGCGGGCTGTTGTTCCTGTTCGACGAACCGACCACCGGGCTGCACTTCGACGACATCGCCAAGCTGATGCGCGCGCTGCGCAAGCTGCTCGACGCCGGGCATTCGCTGGTGATCATCGAGCACAACCTGGACGTGGTGCGCGCGGCCGACTGGATCGTCGACCTGGGCCCGGAAGGTGGCGACGCGGGCGGCGAGATCGTCTGCTGCGGCACGCCGGACGAAGTGAAGGCGCACCCGCGCTCGCACACCGGCGCGGCGCTGCGCGACTACGAGCGCAGCCTGGGCCTGGGCGAACACCGCGTCGAGGAAGGCGCGCCGCTGCAGTGGGTGGTGAAGGCGCAGCGCGCGACGCGGCCGGTGCGGGACGAAGCGATCCGCATCGTCCAAGCCCACGAGCACAACCTGAAGAACTTGAGCGTGGACATCCCGCGCGGCAAGTTCAGCGTCATCACCGGCGTGTCGGGCTCGGGCAAGAGCACGCTGGCCTTCGACATCCTGTTCAACGAAGGCCAGCGGCGCTACCTGGAAAGCCTGAACGCCTATGCGCGCAGCATCGTGCAGCCGGCGGGCCGGCCCGAGGTCGATGCGGTCTACGGCATCCCGCCGACGGTGGCCATCGAGCAGCGGCTGTCGCGCGGTGGGCGCAAGAGCACGGTGGCGACGACCACCGAGGTCTGGCATTTCCTGCGCCTGCTGTGGGTCAAGCTCGGGCTGCAGCACTGCGTGCACGACGGTGCGCCGGTGCGGCCGCAGAGCGCCGAGAGCATTGCCGCGCAACTGCTGCGCGCACCGCAGGCTGGCGGGCACCGCGGCCAGCACGTCGGCCTGCTGGCGCCGCTGGTGGTGGCGCGCAAGGGCGTCTACACCGACCTCGCCAAGTGGGCCAAGGCGCGCGGCCACACGCACCTGCGCGTCGATGGCGAATTCGTCAGGCTCGACCCGTGGCCGCGTCTGGACCGCTTCAAGGAGCACACGCTGGAGCTGCCGGTGGCCGACCTGGTGATCACGCCCGAGCGCGAAGCCGAGCTGCGCGCGGCGTTGGCCAAGGCGCTGGAAGCCGGCAAGGGCGTGATGCACCTGCTGCATCCGCTGGACGGCCTGGCCGAGGCCATGGCATCGGGCCAGTCCACCGCCGGCATCGGCGCGCTGACGGTGTTCTCGACCAAGCGCGCCTGCCCGGTGTGCGGCACCAGCTACCCGGAGCTGGACCCGCGCATGTTCTCTTACAACAGCAAGCACGGCTGGTGCAGCAGCTGCGTCGGCACCGGGTTGGCGCTGACGCGCGAGCAGCGCCGCGCCTTCGACGATTCGAAGCGCGACGACGATGCCAAGGGGCGCGAGCGGAGCTTCCCGTCCGAGGAAGCCGAGGTCGAAGGCGTGGTCGACCAGCCCTGCCCGGATTGCCACGGCACGCGGCTGAACCCGCAGGCGCGCCGCGTCAGCTTCGACGGGCGGGCGATCAGCGAAGTCGCCGCCGGTTCGGTGAGCGAGGCCCGCGCCTGGGTCGAAAGCCTGTCGCGCGAAGGCCACCTGACGGCGCGCGAGGCCGGCATCGGCCGCGACGTGATCAGCGAGATCGCCTCCAGGCTGCGTTTTCTGGAGCAGGTCGGCCTGGGCTACCTGACCCTGGACCGCGCCGCGCCGACGCTGTCCGGCGGCGAGGCGCAGCGCATCCGCCTGGCGGCGCAGCTGGGCAGCAACCTGCAGGGCGTGTGCTACGTGCTCGACGAGCCGACCATCGGGCTGCATCCGCGCGACAACCGCGTGCTGCTGAACGCGCTGCGCAGCCTGAGCGACCAGGGCAATACGCTGGTGGTGGTGGAGCACGACGAGGACACCATCCGCCACGCCGAGCACCTGATCGACATCGGCCCGGGGGCGGGCAAGCGCGGCGGCACGCTGGTGGCCGAAGGCTCGGCGGCCGATCTGGCGGCCGTGCCGGCGTCGATCACCGGCCGGCTGCTGGCGCAGCCGCTGCGCCACCCGCTGCAGCCGCGGCGCGCGGTGTCGGCCGATGCGCCTGCGCTGCAGCTGCGTGGTGCTTCGCTGCACAACCTGCAGCACGTGGACGTCGACCTGCCTTTGCAGCGGCTGGTCGCGGTCACCGGCGTCAGCGGCTCGGGCAAGAGCACGCTGGCGCGCGACGTGCTGCTGGCCAACCTGCAGTTCATCAACCGCCGCGGCGCGACGCCCGATTGGCAGGGCCTTGACGGCATCGACGGCTGGCGCGTCATCGACCGCGTGCTCGAAGTCGACCAGACGCCGATCGGCAAGACGCCGCGCTCGTGCCCGGCCACCTACATCGGCTTCTGGGACACGGTGCGCAAGCTCTTCACCGAAACGCTGGAGGCCCGGGCGCGCGGCTACGCGGCGGCGCGCTTCTCGTTCAACACCGGCGACGGCCGCTGCCGCAGCTGCGAAGGGCAGGGCGTGCGCACCATCGAGATGAGCTTCCTGCCGGATGTCAAGGTGCCCTGCGAAAGCTGCCACGGTCAGCGCTTCAATGCCGAAACGCTGGCGGTCAGCTGGCGGGGCAAGAGCATCGGCGACGTGCTGCAGATGGAAGTCGACGAGGCGGTCGAGTTCTTCGCCTCGATGCCGGCCATCGCGCACCCGCTGCAATTGCTGAAGGACGTGGGGCTCGGTTACCTGACGCTGGGCCAGCCGTCGCCGACGCTGAGTGGCGGCGAGGCGCAGCGCATCAAGCTGGTCACCGAACTCAGCAAGGTGCGCGACGACATCACGCGCCGTGGCCAGAAAGCGCCGCACACGCTGTACGTGCTGGACGAGCCGACGGTCGGCCTGCACATGGCCGACG
>DAIMFR010000121.1:0-9124 GCA_036724445.1 Rubrivivax sp.
AGCACGCGCACCGGCACGCGGTACTTGCCGGCGAATTCGACCGAGCGGATCTGCAGCACCTTGGAGCCGAGGCTGGCCATCTCCAGCATTTCCTCGAAGCTCACGCTGTGCAGCCGGCGCGCCTCGGGCACGATGCGCGGGTCAGTGGTGTAGACGCCGTCGACGTCGGTGTAGATCAGGCATTCGTCGGCCTTCAGCGCTGCCGCCACCGCCACCGCCGAGGTATCCGAGCCGCCGCGGCCGAGCGTGGTGACGTTGCCGCCGCCGTCGATGCCCTGGAAGCCGGTGATGATGACCACGCGGCCGGCATCGAGGTCGGCGCGCACGCGTGCATCGTCGATCGCCTCGATGCGCGCCTTGGTGTGGGCCGAATCGGTGCGCACCGGCACCTGCCAGCCGCTGTAGCTGACCGCGTCCATGCCTTCGGACTGCAGCGCCAGCGCCAGCAGGCCGACCGACACCTGTTCGCCGGTGGCGGCGATCTGGTCGAGTTCGCGCGCCGAGCACGGCGTCTGCGCCGGCGGAGCCAGTTCCTTGGCCAGCCCGAGCAGACGGTTGGTTTCGCCGCTCATCGCCGAGGGCACGACCACCATGCGATGGCCGGCGCGCGCCCACTTGGCGACCCGCCTGGCAACGCTGCGAATGCGCTCGGTCGAGCCCATCGAGGTGCCGCCGTACTTGTGAACGATCAGTGCCATGAAAGCCTGGATTGCGTGAAGCCCGGCGCGCGCGGCTGCGCACGCAAACCGGGGATTTTAGCGGCGCGGAACGGGGCGCCCGGGTCGCGGCGCTGGCGCGTCGGGCAGCCAGCGCAGGCCGAGCATCGTGCTGCCGCGCGGCGCGTGGCAGCGCACGTCGATGCCCAGTCCGGGCACGAACAGCAGCTCGCCCGCGCTGTACAGCAGCGGCCCGCCGCGTTGCCAAGAGGGCACGCCGGCGGCCTGGAATTGCTTCTTCAGGCTGCGCGGCGGCGAAGCGCCGACGCGCTGGAAGCGTTCACCGCCGCGGCGTGCGCGCAGTTCGCAGTGGCGCAGACGGTCCGGGTCCACGCCGTGCGTGTGCACCGGCTGCAGCTCGAAGCTGCCGCGCCATTCGGGCACGGCAATGCGCCCTGCCCGGCTCAGGTCGATCGTCATCGCGACCAGCGGCTGCGGGGCGCGCGCTGTGTCGTCGGGCTGCAAGCGCAGCCGGCCGGCGTGCAGGCGCAACGCGCCGCCGGTGCACGGCCAGGCACTGGCCGCGGCGGCGGCCGGCAGCTCGCTCAGCAGGCGCTGCACCAGCGTTTCCGGCGCAGCCGCGCCGCACACGCCGGCCAGCCAGACGCGCAGCAGGTTGGCGCGGCGCGCGAGGGGCAGGCGGCTCCATGCGGCGACTTCCAATTGACCGTCCGCGCTGCACGCGTGCTGCGCATCGATGTCGGCCAGCGCACGCAGGCACTCGGCCGCCTCGTGCGCGCGGCCGGCGCTTGCCGCCAGGCTCGACTCGGCCTGCGCGAAGGCCTGCGACAGCGCCGGCCAGACCTCGCGCCGCAGCCGGTTGCGCGCCAGGCGGCGATCTTCATTGCTCGAATCGTCGATGAAGCCCAGCCGATGGCGCCGCACGTAGGCTTCGACCGCCTCGCGCGGCTGGGCCAGCCAGGGGCGCGCCCAGACGATGCCGTCGCGCAGTGCTTCACGCGGCATGCCCGCCAGCCCGGCGGCACCGGCGCCGCGCAGCGCCTGCAGCAGGAAGGTCTCGGCCTGGTCGCGGCGATGGTGGGCCAGCAGCACCAGGCCGATGCCTTCGGCGCGTGCCATCGAGGCCAATGCCGCATAACGCTCGCGGCGCGCCCAGGCTTCCACGCTGTCGCCGCGCTGCGGCGCACCCTGCAGCCGTTGCCAGCGCAAGGCGACCGGAAGTCCGCGCGCGGCCCAGCGCCGCGCCTGGCGCTGCAGATGCGCGACCCAGCTGTCGGCCTCCGGCAGCAGGCCATGATGCACGTGCAGTGCCACCACCTCGAGGCCGGTGCCGCGCGCGGCGCAGGCGCTGGCGTGCCACAGCGCCGTCGAATCGCGGCCACCGCTGACGGCCACCGCGACGCGCTGGCGCACGGCGGTTCAGCGCTCCTTGGTGTCGTTGAAGCGCCCGTAGGACTGCAGCCGCTCGTAGCGCCGCTGCAGCAGTTCCTTGGGCCTGAGGTCGAACACCTGGCGCAGCCCATCGTTGAGCGCACGCTTCAACGTCACGGCCATCTGCCGCGCATCGCGATGCGCGCCGCCGACCGGCTCGTTGACGATCTTGTCGATCACGCCCAGCGCCTTCAGCCGGTGCGCGGTGATGCCGAGCTGCTCGGCGGCGTCGGAGGCGCGTTCGGATGTCTTCCACAGGATCGACGCGCAGCCTTCGGGCGAGATCACTGAATACACCGCGTACTGCAGCATCAGCACCTGGTCGGCCACGCTGATGGCCAGCGCGCCGCCGGAGCCGCCCTCGCCGATGATGGTGGTGATGATCGGCACCTGCAGTTGCGCCATCTCGAAGATGTTGCGGCCGATGGCTTCGGACTGGCCGCGCTCCTCGGCGCCGATGCCCGGGTAGGCGCCCGGCGTGTCGACGAAGGTGAACAGCGGCAGACCGAACTTCTCGGCCGTCCTCATCAGGCGCAGCGCCTTGCGGTAGCCCTCGGGGCGGGCCATGCCGAAGTTGCGCTGCGCACGCTCCTTGGTGTCGCGTCCCTTCTGGTGACCCAGCACCATGCAGGCCTGGCCGTTGAAGCGCGCCAGCCCGCCGACGATCGACAGGTCGTCGGCATAAGTGCGGTCGCCGTGCATCTCCTGGAAGTCGGTGAAGATCTCGGCCACGTAGTCCAGCGTGTAGGGGCGCTGCGGATGGCGCGCGATCTGCGTCACCTGCCACGGGCTCAGGCTGGAGTAGATCTCCTTGGTCAGCTGCAGGCTCTTGTGGCCGAGCCGGTCGATCTCTTCGGAGATGTCGACCGCCGACTCGTTCTGCACGTAGCGCAACTCTTCGATCTTCGAGTCGAGTTCGGCGATCGGCTGCTCGAACTCCAGGAAGTGCCGTTTGCTCATGGTCAGTAGTCTACCGGCAGGGGGTCCAGGCTGCGCCAGATGTACCAGGTGGCCACCGAGCGGAACGGCGCCCAGGCGTCGCCCAGCTCGCGCGCCTCGGCGCGCGACACCGGCTCGCCGCTGAAGTAGCTCTGGCTGATGCCCTTGAGCAGGCCCAGGTCGTCCAGCGGCAGCACGTTCGGCCGCATCAGGTGGAAGATCAGGAACATCTCGGCGGTCCAGCGGCCGATGCCGCGGATCGCCACCAGTTCCTCGATGATGGCCTCGTCCTCCATCTGCCGCCACTGCGCGACGTGCACCGCACCGGAGTTGAAGTGCTGCGCCAGGTCGAGCAGGTATTCGGCCTTGCGCTGCGACAGCCCGGCTTCGCGCAGCCTCGCCGGCTCCATGGCCTCGACCTTGGCCGGCGCGACGCGCGTCGACGGCACGCCGAGCAGCGCGACGAAGCGCTCCCACACCGACTGCGCCGCCTTGACCGAGATCTGCTGGCCGACGATCGAGCGCGCCAGCGTGGTGAAGGCGTCGCCGCGGCTTTGCAGCCGCGCTTCGCCGAACTGCGGGATCAGCTTCTTCATCACGCGGTCGCGCCGCGCCAGATGCTTGCAGGCATCGTCCCAGTAGTCGGGCGTGACGGCGGCGGGGCTCTTCGGCATGTCAGGCTTTGACCCAGGTGGTGCCGCCGGCGCCGTCCTGCAGCAGCACGCCCTGCGCGGCCAGCTCGTCGCGGATGCGGTCGGCTGCCGCGAAGTCGCGCGCCTTCTTGGCCTGCGCGCGCTCGGCGATCAGCGCCTCGATGCGCGCGGCATCGAGCGCGGCGCCGCCCTGCAGGAAGCTGCGCGGATGCTGCTGCAGCACGCCCAGCGTGCGGCCCAGGCCCTTGAGCAGAGCGCCGGTCTGCGCCGAGCGCGTGCGGTTCAATTCGCCGGCCAGCTCGAACAGCACCGATACCGCCAGCGGCGTGTTGAAGTCGTCGTTCATCGCCGCGCGGAAGGCCGCGGCCTGCGGCTGCGTCCAGTCGACCGGCGCGTCCGGCAGCTCCACGGCATCGAGCGCGGTGTACAGCCGGCGCAAGGCGCTGCGCGCATCATCGAGGTGCGCATCGCTGAAGTTGAAGGGGCTGCGGTAGTGCGTGCGCAGCATGAAGAAGCGCAGCGTCTCGCCGTCGTAGCTCTTCAGCACGTCGCGGATGGTGAAGAAGTTGCCGATGGACTTCGACATCTTCTCGTTGTCGACGTTGAGGAAGCCGTTGTGCATCCAGACGTTGACGAAGGGCTTGCCGCTGGCGCCTTCGCTCTGCGCGATCTCGTTCTCGTGGTGCGGGAACTGCAGGTCCATGCCGCCGCCGTGGATGTCGAAGTGCTCGCCGAGCACCGCACAACTCATCGCCGAACATTCGATGTGCCAGCCCGGCCGGCCCGCACCGTAGGGGCCGCTCCACTTGGCGTCGTCGGGCTCGTCGGCCTTGGCGGCCTTCCACAGCACGAAGTCCAGCGGGTCGAGCTTGCCGTCGAGCACGGCCACGCGTTCGCCGGCGCGCAACTCGTCCAGCGATTTGCCCGACAGCTTGCCGTAGCCGGGGAACTTGCGCACCGGGAAGTTGACGTCGCCGTTGTCGGCGCGATAGGCCAGGCCCTTGCGCTCGAGCGTGCCGATCAGATCGAGCATCTGGCCGACGTAGTCGGTGGCGCGCGGCTCGTGCGTCGGCGGCAGGATGCCCAGCGCGCCGATGTCGCGGCGCATGGCCTCGATCATCTCGTCGGTCAGCTGGCGGATGGTGATGCCGCGCTCCAGCGCGCGCTTGATGATCTTGTCCTCGATGTCGGTGATGTTGCGCACGTAGCTGACGCGGTAGCCCAGCTCGAGCAGCCAGCGGTAGACCACGTCGAAGGCCATCATCATGCGCGCGTGGCCCATGTGGCACAGGTCGTAGATGGTCATGCCGCAGACGTACATGCCCACCTGTCCGGGCACGATGGGCTGGAAGACTTCGCTGCGGCGGCTCAGCGTGTTGTGGATGCGCAGGGACATGGGCAAGGAGGGAGTCCGCGCCGCGCATCGGCTTGCGGCGCAGCCCGTGTGGCCGTGGCGAAGGGATCGCGTGGCTACAATCGATTCAGAATCGATTCAGTATAGCGGCCACCTCTCGTGCGCCGGCTCGAAGCCCCTCTGCCGATGCCTGTCCGATCCCGTTGCGGCGCCCTGGTGCTGCTCGCTGCGTGCCTGCTGCCATGCACGCTGCGCGCCGACGAGCTGCAGGACATCGAGAAGCTCCATCGCAGCGGCGAACTGCAGCAGGCGCTGCAGCGCGCCGATGCGGCCATCGCCGCACAGCCGCGTGCCGCGCAGATCCGCTTCCTGAAGGGCGTGCTGCTGACCGACCTGAAGCGCACGGCCGAGGCAATGGAAGTCTTCATCGCCTTGTCGCAGGACTATCCCGAACTGGCCGACCCGTACAACAACCTGGCCGTGCTGTATGCCGCCGACGGCCAGCTGCAGAGCGCGCTGGCGGCGCTGCAGAGCGCGCTGCGCAACGACCCCACGCACCGCGCAGCGCGCGAGAACCTGGGCGATGTCTATCTGGCGCTGGCGCTGCAGGCCTGGAGCGCGGCTTCGGCCGCCGCCAAGGGCGACGACGCGCTGCTGCGGCGCAAGCTGCAGCTGGCGCGCGAAATCCAGGCACTGCCCCCGGCCGCCGCGAGCCAACGCTCGCCCGGCTAGACTCGCGCTGCGCGCCATTCCAACCATTTGGGCGCGCCAGCCCCCTCAACCGAAGAAAGTGCATCGATGACCGTTTCCGGATTCCGCTGGCTCGCGCCGGCATGCAGCGCGGCGCTGCTGGCGCTGGCGGCCCACGGCTCGGCCTGGGCGCAGAAGGTGCGGCTCGACACCAGCCTGGGCGAAATCGTCATCGAGCTCGACGCCGCCAAGGCCCCGAAGTCGGTGGCCAACTTCGTCGACTACGTGAAGGCCGGGCACTACGACGGCACCGTCTTCCACCGCGTGATCCCGAACTTCATGATCCAGGGCGGCGGTTTCGAGGCGGCGCTGACGCAGAAGCCGACGCGCGCCCCGATCTCGCTGGAAAGCCGCAACGGCCTGAACAACGTGCGCGGCAGCGTGGCCATGGCGCGCACCAACGTGCCCGATTCGGCGAGCGCGCAGTTCTTCATCAACCTGAAGGACAACGCCTTTCTCGACGCCGCCAATGCGCAGGACGGCCACGGCTACGCGGTCTTCGGCAAGGTGGTCTCGGGCATGGACGTGGTCGACAAGATCGCGGCCGTGCCCACGGCCAACAAGGGGCCGCATCAGAACGTGCCGGTCACGCCGGTGACGATCCGCAAAGCCACATTGGAAGGAACGAAATGAGCAAGACCGTGGAAATGCAGACCAGCGCCGGCACGCTGCAGATCGAGCTGGACGACGAACACGCGCCGGCCAGCGCGCAGAACTTCCTCGACTACGTGCGCAAGGGCCACTACGACGGCACGATCTTCCATCGCGTGATCAAGGGCTTCATGCTGCAGGGCGGCGGCTTCGACGCCGACATGCAGCAGAAGCCCACCGCCGCGGCGATCCAGAACGAGGCCAGCAACGGGCTGAAGAACAAGCGCTACACGCTGGCCATGGCGCGCACCTCGGCGCCGCACAGCGCGACCTCGCAGTTCTTCATCAACACCGTCGACAACGGTTTCCTCGACTTCACTGCCGAGACGGCGCAGGGCTGGGGCTACGCGGTCTTCGGCCGCGTGGTCGCCGGCACCGAGGTGGTCGATGCGATCGAGAAGGTGCGCACCGGCAACAAGTCGGGCCACGCCGACGTGCCGTTGGAGACGGTGACGATCCTGCGCGCCGTCGAAATCGGCTGAAAGCGTGCGCCTGCGATGGCTGCCGTTGCCGGCGCGCTGCCGCCCGCCATCGCATGGCGGGCACCCGAGCACTGGCAGGCCATCGACTTCATCTCCGACCTGCACCTGAGCGCGTCGCTGCCGCGCACCGTCGCGGGCTGGTCCGATTACCTGCTGGCGACGCCGGCCGACGCGGTGGTGATGCTCGGCGACCTGTTCGAGTTCTGGCCCGGGTCGGACGCGGTGCAACTGGAGTTCGAGCGCCAGTGCCTGCAGGTGCTGCACGACGCGGCGCGCCGGCGGCACGTGGCGCTGATGGTCGGCAACCGCGACTTCCTGCTGGCGCCGGCGCTGCTGCAGCAGCATGGCGTGCACGCGCTGCCCGACCCGACGCTGCTGGTCGCCTGGGGCCGGCCGCTGCTGCTGACGCACGGCGACGCGCTGTGTCTGGCCGACCAGGCCTACCAGCAGTTCCGCGCCTGGGTGCGCGATCCGGCGACGCAGGCTGATTTCCTGGCCCGGCCGCTGGAAGAGCGCGTGCAGTTCGGCGCCAAGATCCGCCATGCCAGCGAGGCCGGGCGGCGCCAGCCGCCTCCGGGCGGCTGGCCCGACCTCGACGCCGGCGCCGCGGTCGACTGCCTGAAGGCTGCCGGGGCGGCGACGATGGTGCACGGCCATACGCACCGCCCCGGCGATTCGGTGCTGGCGCCGGGTTTCGATCGTCGCGTGCTCAGCGACTGGGATCTGGACGACGCCGCGGCGCGCGCCGAGGTGCTGCGGTTGCGGCGCGACGGCTTCATGCGGCTGACGCCCGCCGCGGCGCTCGCCTGATGCGCAGCTTGCTTCGCCGTCTGCGCCAGCGCAGCGAGCGGCGCGCCGTCGAGCGCCGCGCGATTCCCGATGCGCTGTGGCAGCTGACGCTGGCGCGATATCCGTTCCTGGCGCAGCGTGATGCCACCGACCTCGCCGAACTGCGCCGCCTGAGCAGCCTGTTCCTCGACGGCAAGGAGTTCAGCGGCGCGCACGGCCTGCAGGTCAGTGACGATATGGCGGTGGCCATCGCCGCCCAGGCCTGCCTGCCGGTGTTGCGGCTCGGCTTGCGGCCCTACGACGGCTTCGTCGGCATCGTCGTGCATGGCGACGAAGTGCAGGTGCGGCGCGAGATCGTCGACGACGACGGCGTGGTGCACGAATACGACGACGTGCTGGCCGGCGAGGCGATGGAAGGCGGCCCGATGATGCTCTCGTGGCGCGACGTGAGCGAAGCCGGCGCGTCGGCCGAATGGGGCTACAACGTCGTCGTGCACGAGTTCGCGCACGTGCTGGACATGGGCGACGGCGTGGCCGACGGCATCCCGCCGCTGCCCAACGCTGCCGAGCGCGAACGCTGGCAGCAGGTGCTGCAGCGCGAGTACGACGCCTTCTGTGCGCGGGTCGAAGCCGGCGAGGACACGGTGCTCGACCCCTACGGCGCCGAAAGCCTGGAAGAGTTCTTCGCGGTGGCGACCGAAGCCTTTTTCGTCGCACCGCGCGACATGCGCGGCGAGCAGCCGGCGCTGTACGAACTGCTGCGCGGCTACTACCGCCAGGATCCGGCGGATTGAATAAGGACAGGCCGGACGTGCCGGCCTGTCATTCGCCCGAGCAGCGCTCAGGCCGCGGTGATCTCCGGCCGCGCCTTGTCGCTCTTTCGCGGCGGCTGGATGTCGAGCAGGATCTCGTCCTTGTCGTCGATGTCCACCGTCAGCCGGCCGCCGTCGACCAACCGGCCGAACAGCAGTTCGTCGGCCAACGCGCGGCGGATCGTGTCCTGGATCAGCCGCTGCATCGGCCGCGCACCCATCAGCGGGTCGAAGCCCTTCTTCGCCAGGTGCCGGCGCAAGGCGTCGGTGAAGGTGACCTCGACCTTCTTCTCGGCGAGCTGGCTTTCCAGCTGCAGCAGGAACTTGTCGACCACGCGCAGGATGATGTCCTCGTCCAGCGAACGGAAGCTGACGATCGCATCCAGCCGGTTGCGGAACTCGGGCGTGAACAGCCGCTTGATGTCGGCCATCTCGTCGCCCTGCTCGCGCCGCGAGGTGAAGCCGATCGTCGCCTTGTTCATCGTCTCGGCGCCGGCGTTGGTGGTCATGACGATGATCACGCTGCGGAAGTCGGCCTTGCGCCCGTTGTTGTCGGTCAGCGTGCCGTGGTCCATCACCTGCAGCA
>DAIMFR010000122.1:0-9075 GCA_036724445.1 Rubrivivax sp.
CTTCGGCGGCACCGACGGCCACAAGTACGTCAACGGCGTGCTCGACAAGGCCGCCGCCGAACTGCGTCCGGCCGAAGTCGCCGCCGCGCGCGCGGCGCGGCAAGCATGAGCCCACCGGGCCGCCCCAAGGGCGAATACCGGAGGGCGCAGCCCGAAGGTGCTGCAGTGCCGCGGCTGGCCTCGCGGCTCGAGCACATCGAGCCCTTCTACGTGATGGAGTGCGCCAAGGCCGCGGGCGAGATCGCGCGCAGCCCCGCCTGCGACCCCGCGCAAGGCGGCGAGCCGATGATCTTCCTGAACATCGGCGAGCCGGACTTCAGCGCGCCGCCATCAGTGGTGCGCGCCGCCGAGGACTGCATGCGCAGCGGGCGCACGCAGTACACGCCTGCCACCGGCCTGCCGGCGCTGCGCGAACGCATCGCGCGCTGGTACGGCACGCGTTTCGGCCTGGACATCGCGCCGCAGCGCATCGTCGTCACCGCCGGCGCGTCGGCAGCGCTGCAGCTGGCCTGCCTGGCGCTGTTCGAGCCCGGCGACGAAGTGCTGATGCCCGACCCGAGCTACCCCTGCAACCGCCATTTCGTCGCCGCTGCCGGCGCCACGGCGCGGCTGCTGCCGGCCACGGCCGAGGCGCGCTTCCAGCTCGACGCCGCGGGCGTGCAGGCGCACTGGACTGCGGCCACGCGCGGCGTGCTGCTGGCGTCGCCGTCGAACCCGACCGGCACCTCGATCGCACGCGAACAGATGCGGCAGATCGTCGAGGCCGTGCGTGCGCGCGGCGGCGTCACGCTGGTCGACGAGATCTATCTCGGCCTGAGCTACGACGAGGCCTTCGGCCACAGTGCGCTCGAGCACGGCGGCGACGTGATTTCGATCAACAGCTTCTCCAAGTACTTCGGCATGACTGGCTGGCGCCTGGGCTGGCTGGTGCTGCCGCCGGCACTGGTGGCGCCGGTCGAGCGGCTGGCGCAGAACCTGTACATCTGCGCGTCGAGCATCGCGCAGCACGCGGCGCTGGCCTGCTTCGGCGGCGACGCCATCGCCGAATACGAGCGCCGCCGCGAGGCCTTCCGGCAGCGCCGCGACTTCGTCGTGCCGGCGCTGCAGTCGCTGGGGCTGACCGTGCCGGTGGCGCCCGACGGCGCGTTCTACGCCTGGGCTGACTGCAGCGCGTTCAGCCGCAGCAGCTGGGACTTCTGCTTCGACATGATGCAGCGCGCGCACGTGGCGCTGACGCCGGGGCGCGACTTCGGCCCGCACGCGGCCGAACGCTTCCTGCGGCTGTCCTTTGCCAGCTCGATGCACGAGCTCGAGCAGGCGCTGCAGCGGCTGGCGCGCGTGCTGCGCTGAGCCCGCGCGCACCGGCACGGCGCACGATATTTCGTCACAAGCGGTTAACCGCCGGGCAGAAGCCACGCTTTTGCCGCGGCGCCCGCAGGCGCGCCCGCCTAAGCTTCGGCGTCGTGGGATACAGCCTGAGCATGCGTCGCGCCGAACACCGAACCGAGACCCTGGAATTCGCCGCCACGGTGGTGTCGGTGCCCTTCGCCGAATCCGCGCCGGACAGCGGCGGCATCGACACGGCCGACGAGGGCGCGGCAGCAGGCTCGCCCCCGCCCGCGCCGGTGCCGCTGCCGACCATCGGCCGCTATGCGCTGCGCCAGACGCTGGGCCAGGGCGGGCTGGGCACGGTGTTCGAGGCCTGGGACCCGCTGCTGTCGCGCACCGTGGCGGTGAAGACGCTGCAGTTCGACATCGACACGCCGGCGCGCGTGGCGCTGGATGCGCTGTTCCTCAACGAAGCGCGCGCCGCCGCGGGGCTGAGCCACGCGCACATCGTCACCGTGCACGACGCCGGGCTGTCGGCACACGGCGTGTACATCGCCATGGAACGGCTGCGCGGACGCGACCTGCGCCAGGCGCTGCAATCCGGCTGGCGGCCGAGCGCGGCCGAGGCGGCGCTGCTGGTGCGGCGCGTGGCCGACGCGCTGGCCTACGCGCACGCGCGCGGCGTCGTGCATTGCGACATCAAGCCGGCCAACATCTTCCTGACGCGGCGCGACAAGCCCAAGGTGCTGGATTTCGGCATCGCGCGCGTCGCGCATCGCGCCGCGCTGCCGGCGCTGGAAGGCGTGATCGCCGGCTCGCCGCACCACCAGGCGCCCGAGCAGCTGCACGGCGGCGCCATCGACGCGCGCACCGACATCTATGCGCTGGGCACGGTGATGTACGAGCTGCTGGCCGGGCGCAAGGCCTTCGGCGGCGAGTCGCTGCAGCAGATCCAGCACGCGGTGGCCACGCTGGATCCGCCGCCGCCGCACGAGCTGTGCGCGACGGTGCCGGCGCAGCTGTCGGCAATCGCGATGCGCGCCATGGCGCGCGACCCCGACGCGCGCTATGCCGGCGCGCAGCAGATGGCGCTGGCGCTGCGCCAGTGGCTGGCGCGCCAGGCCGCGTCCGCCGCGGGCGGCGCCGCTGCGTCGGAGCCGGCATCAGTCCCGTCGGACGCGCCGCCACACCGGCCGCGCCAGGCGATGCCGGCGCGGCGCGCGCTGGCCGCGGTGGCGGTCGTGGGGTTGATGCTCGCCGGCGGGTGGGCGCTGCGGCCCGCCGCACCCGATGCCGAGGCGCCGGGAGCACCTGCACGAGCCGCCGCGCCGATGCCGCCGCCCGCGGTGGTGGTTGCGCCACCGGTCGCCGCGGAAGCCGCCGCAGAAGCCGCCGCCCGAAGCGACGGCGCCGCGCCAGTCGTCCCGGCTTCCGCGGCCGACGCGCCGCCGCCCCCGGCTCCCGCGGCACGGCTGCCGGAAAAACCCAACCCCCGCACGACGGCGCGCAAACCCGCGGCCAAGATCGCCGAGCCCGCGCCGCTGCCAGCCCCAGCCCCGGCCGTCGCGAAGGGGCAGGTGCACATCGCCATCAGCCCCTGGGGCCAGGTCGAGGTCGACGGCGCCGCCGTCGGCACCACACCGCCGCTGACGCGGCTGGAACTGCCGCAGGGGTCGCACACCATCACCGTGCGCAACGAAGACTTCCCGCCATACACGCAACGCGTGCAGGTCGATGCCGACCGGCCCGTGAGCGTCAAACACCGGTTCGGATCATGAAGCTGCTCTCCTTGTTCCTGCTCGCCACCGCGCTGGCCGCCGGCTGTGCCGCGCCGCCGCCCGCGCCGCCGCCGACCGGCCTGGCCGAGGTCATGGAACGGCCGGCCGAACGCGCGCTGCTCGACGGCATCCGCGCCTACGACGACGGCCAGTACGCGCAGGCCGAGACGGCGCTGCGCCAGGCATTGGCCGACGGGCTGCAGAGCGCACGCGACCGCGCCACCGCGCACAAGCTGCTGGCCTTCATCAGCTGCACCAGCCAGCGCCCGGCCGACTGCGAGCAGCAGTTCCGCGACGCCCGCGCGGCCGACGCCGGCTTCGGTTTGAGCCGCTCCGAAGCCGGCCACCCGCTGTGGGGGCCGGTGTACAGGAGCGTGGCTGCGCAGTAAGCGCGCGCCCGTGGCGCGCCGCTGCGCGCGGGCCGCGCGGCACCAATCGCCACCGGGGCGTCGGCCATAATCGGCCGCGCTGATGTCCGACACTCCCCTGCCCGGCACGCCGCTGCCCGACGCCGCCCTGCGCGACAAGCCCCCGCCCGCCGACGCCATCGGCCGCGCCCCGCGCGCGGGCGTGTTCCTGCTGCCGCTGCGCGTGTACTGGGAAGACACCGATGCCGGCGGCGTGGTGTTCTATGCCAACTACCTGAAGTTCTTCGAGCGCGCGCGCACCGAATGGCTGCGCGCTCTCGGCTTTTCGCAGCAGCAGATGCTGCAGCATGACGGCGTGATGTTCGTCGTCGCCGACACCTCGGTACGCTACCTGCGCGCGGCGCGGCTCGACGACCTGCTGCAGGTCAGCGTCGAAGTCGCCGAAGCCGGGCGCGCGTCGCTGCGGCTGCAGCAGCAGGCGCGGCGCGATGGCGAACTTCTGGCCGAAGGCGCGATCCGAATCGGCTGCGTCGCGGCCGCGGCCGGGGCGGGCTTCAGGCCCTGCCGCATCCCCGCGGCGATCCTCGAGAAGATCCAATGAGCCAGGACATGTCGATCATCACGCTGGTGCTGCACGCCAGCTTCGTGGTGCAGCTGGTCATGGCCGGGCTGTTGATCGTGTCGCTGTCCAGCTGGACGGTGATCTTCGGCAAGTTCCTCGGCCTGAAGCGCGTGCGCCAGGGCAACGACGACTTCGAGCGCGACTTCTGGTCCGGCCGCAACCTGACCGAACTGCAGCAGGCCAGCGCCGCCAAGCCGCACACCGCGCCGCTGGAGCGCATCTTCGGCAGCGGCATGCGCGAATTCATGAAGCTGCGCGAGAAGCGCCTCGACGCCGCGGCGCAGCTGGACGGTGCGCGCCGCGCGATGCGCGCCAGCTTCCAGCGCGAGCTGGACGTGATCGAAAGCGGCCTGAGCTTCCTGGCTTCGGTCGGCTCGGTCAGCCCCTACGTCGGCCTGTTCGGCACCGTGTGGGGCATCATGCATGCGTTCGTCGGCCTGTCGAACCTGCAGCAGGTGACGCTGGCCACGGTGGCGCCGGGCATCGCCGAGGCGCTGGTGGCCACCGCCATCGGCCTGTTCGCGGCGATTCCGGCGGTGGTGGCCTACAACCGGCTGTCGCGCGACATCGACCGCATCGCCATCCAGCTGGAGACCTTCATCGAGGAGTTCTCCAACATCCTGCAGCGCAGCGCCGGGCAGACATGACCCACCCCCGAAGCGCCTTCGGCGCTCCCCCTCGAGGGGGCGCCGCCAGTGGCCCGGCAAAGCCGGTTCCACGGCGTCCGCTGGGTGCCGTGAAGGACTGAAATGGCCAGTGTCGTTTCCCGTGGAGGCTCGCGCCGCCGGCGCGCGATGAACGACATCAACATGGTGCCGTTCATCGACGTGATGCTGGTGCTGCTGATCATCTTCATGGTCACCGCGCCGTTGATCACCACCGGCGTCGTCGACCTGCCCAGCGTCGGCCAGGCCAGGCAGCGGCCTGAGCACGTGATCGAGCTGGTCGTCGGCGCCGACGAGAAGCTGCGCCTGCGCATCGACAACAAGGACGGCGGCACGCTGACGCTGGCGCAGCTGCCGGCGCGCGTGAAGCAGGCGCAGGCCGGCAACGCCGAGGTGCCGGTGGTCATCAGCGCCGAGAAGAGCGTCAGGTACGAGGCCGTGGTGCGCGTGATGGACCTGCTGCAGCGCGAAGGCGTGCAGCGCGTCGGCCTGTCGGTCAAGCAAGGAGGCTGACGCCATGCCCGCGGCGACCCTGGACCCGCGCCACGACGGCAACGACGTGCTGCGCCCGCGCCCGCCCGGCGGCATGGGCCGCGGCGCGCTGCTGGCGCTGGGCGTGCACCTGCTGCTGCTGCTGGCGCTGGCGCTGGCCGTGCACTGGCGCAGCCGGACGCCGCAGACCTTCAGCGCCGAGCTGTGGTCGGCGACGCCGCAGCTCGCGGCGCCGCGCGCCGTCCAGAGCACCCCGGCCACGCCGCCTGCGCCGCCCCCCGCACCCCCCGCGCCTCCTGCGGCACCCGCGCCGCGTCCTGCGCCAGCGCCGCCGGCACCGGCGCCTGCGGCCGACGCCAAGATCGCCATCGAGAAGGCGCAGCAGCAGAAGCAGGAGGAGCAGGAGAAGCAGGAGAAGCAGGAGAAAGAGCGCGCCGAACGCGAGAAGGCACAGCGCGAAAAAGCCGAACGCGAACGGCAGCGCGAAAAAGCCGAGCGTGAAAAAGCCGAGAAGGAGAAAGCCGAGCGCGAGAAGGCCGAACGCGAGCGCCAAGCGAAAGCCAAAGCCGAGGCACAGGCCAGGCGCGAGCAACAGGAGCAGCGCGAGCGTCAGGCCGAACAACAGCGGCTGGACAAGCAGCGCCAGGCCAACCTCGATCGCATGCTCGGCCAGGCCGGCGCCACCGGTACGCCCGGCTCGACCGGCGCCGCATTGAGGGACGCGGCGCCGTCGGCCAGCTACGTGGGCAAGCTGATCGCGCGCATCAAGCCGAACATCCTGTTCACCGACACGCTCAGCGGCAACCCGACCGCCGACGTCGAGGTGCGCGCCTCGGCCACCGGCACGATCCTCAGCCGGCGGCTGGTCAAGAGCAGCGGCCACAAGGAATGGGACGAGGCGGTGCTGCGCGCCATCGACCGCACCGCCGAGCTGCCGCGCGACGTCGACGGCCGCGTACCGCCGGTGCTGGTGATCAGCTTCACGCCGTAGTCTCGGGCGTGCCCCAGCCGCCGCCGCCGGGCGTCTCGACGACGAACACATCGCCCGGCCGCATCGCCGCCGAGCCGATGTGCTGCAGCGGCTCGACGCGGCCGCCGGCGCGCTCGACGCAGTTGCGGCCCGGCGCACCGTCGCTGCCGCCGGCCAGGCCGAAGGCGCCGTGCACGCGGCCGTTGCTGAGGATCGAGGCTTCCATGTCCTCGAGGAAGCGCACGCGGCGCACACCGCCGTCGCCGCCGCGCCAGCGCCCGGCGCCGCCCGATCCGGTGCGGATCGCATAGCTGTCCAGCCGCACCGGGAAGCGCCATTCCAGCACTTCGGGGTCGGTCAGCCGCGAGTTGGTCATGTGCGTCTGCACGACCGCCGTGCCGTCGAAGCCCCCGACGACGCGGCCCGCGTCGTCCTTGACGACCCCGGCACCGCTGCCGCCGGAAATGGTCTCGTAGTACTGATAGCGCGCATTGCCGAAGGTGAAGTTGCTCATCGTGCACGGCCCCGAGGCCATCACGCCGAGCGCGCCGAACAGCGCGTTGGTCACGCACTGGCTGGTCTCGACGTTGCCGGCGACCACCGCCGCCGGCGGATGCGGGTTCAGCATGCAGCCCTCGGGCACGATCACGCGCAAGGGCTTCAGGCAGCCGGCATTCAGCGGAATGTCGTCGTCGACCAGCGTGCGGAACACGTACAGCACCGCGGCCATCGTCACCGCCTTCGGCGCGTTGAAGTTGTTGGGCAATTGCGCACTGGTGCCGCTGAAGTCGATGGTCGCTTCGCGCTGCGCCGTGTCCACCGCGACGCGCACGCGAATGACCGCGCCGTTGTCCAGCGGCAGTTCAAAGCGACCATCCTTCAACGCGGTGATGACCCGGCGCACCGATTCCTCGGCGTTGTCCTGCACATGCTGCATGTAGGCGGCGACCGTCTCGCGGCCGAACTGCGCGACCATCGCCGCCAGCTCCTCGACGCCCTTCTGATTCGCGGCGACCTGCGCGCGCAGGTCGGCGATGGTCTGCGGCGGGTTGCGCGCCGGCCAGTCGCCGGACAGCAGCTGCCCCAGCAGCTCGGCCTCGCGCAGCCGGCCGTCGCGCACCAGCAGGAAGTTGTCGAAGAGCACGCCTTCTTCGTCGATGCTCCGGCTGAACGGCGGCATCGAGCCCGGCGTGCTGCCGCCGATGTCCGCATGGTGGCCGCGGCTGGCGACGAAGAAGCTGGGGTGGGGCGCCACGCCGGCCGCGCCCGGCCGCTGCGAAGCGGCCGGCGAACCCCCTCGGGGGGTGGCTGGCGGTACTCCGCCAGCCGGGGGCTCCAGGTACACGGGAGTGACCACGGTCACGTCCGGCAGGTGCGTGCCGCCGTGGTAGGGATCGTTGAGCACGTAGACGTCGCCGTCGCGCATCTGCGGGTTGCGCGCGATCACCGTCTTGATGCTCTCGCTCATGCTGCCCAGGTGCACCGGCATGTGCGGCGCGTTGGCGATCAGCTCGCCGGCGGCGCTGAACAGCGCGCAGCTGAAGTCCAGCCGCTCCTTGATGTTCACCGAGTAGGCGGTGTTCTGCAGCCGCAGGCCCATCTGCTCGGCGATGTTCATGAACAGGTTGTTGAACACCTCGAGCATCACCGGATCGACTTGCGTGCCGATCGCATGCTGCGCCGGGCGTGCACGGCTGCGGCGCAGCTCCAGCGCGCCGGACGCAGCCAGCCGCGCCTGCCAGCCGGGCTCGACCACCGTGGTCGCGTTGCGCTCGGCGATGATCGCCGGGCCGTCGATCACCGCGCCGGGCGCCAGCGACTCGCGCTCGAACAAGCCCGCCTCGCGCCAGCCGGCCGGCTGCTCGTCGGCCTCGCAGTGCATGCGCACGCGTTCGTCGGGCACGGCCGCCTGCGCCGGCGCCTCGGCCTGCGCGGAGGGAGCCGCCGAGCGCTCGCCGGGGCCGATCGCTTCCACCGACACCGCCTCGATGACCAGCGGCCGGTCCGGCATCAGGAAGGCGAAGCGCTGGCGGTACGCCTCGTCGAAGGCCCGGCGCGCGGCGTCCAGCCCGGCCAGCGGCACCGCCAGCGCGCTGTCGGTGCCCTGGTAGCGCAGGTGCAGCGTGCGGCGCAACTCGATCGCGCCGTGCGCCACGCCCTGCGCCGCCAGTTCATCGCTGGCCGCCGCCGTCAGCTCGCGCAGCTTGTCTTCGGCCGCCCGCAGGCCCGCGGCGTCGAGCGCACGCTCGAGCGAAGACTCGCGCATCGCGATCTGGTCGGCCAGGCCCATGCCGTAGGCCGACAGCACTCCCGCCAGCGGATGCACGAACACGCGCGTCATGCCCAGCGCGTCGGCCACGCCGCAGGCATGCTGGCCGCCGGCGCCGCCGAAGCATTGCAGTGTGTAGCCGCTGACGTCGTAGCCGCGCGCCACCGAGATGCGCTTGATCGCATTGGCCATCCCCTGCACGGCGATGCGCAGATAGCCCGCCGCCAGCGTTTCGGCCGTGGTGGCGCGGCCGGTGGCCTGCTGCACCTCCTGCGCCAGCGCCTCGAAGCGCAGGCGCACGCCGTCGCCGTCCAGCGGCTCGCCGCCGCCGGGGCCGAACACATGCGGGAAGTGGCGGGGCTGGATCTTGCCCAGCAGCACGTTGGCATCGGTCAGCGCCAGCGGCCCGCCGCGGCGGTAGCTGGCCGGCCCGGGGTTGGCGCCGGCGCTTTGCGGCCCGACGCGCAGCCGCGCGCCGTCGAAGCCGAGGATCGATCCGCCTCCCGCCGCCACGGTGTGGATGCTCATCATCGGCGCGCGCATGCGCACGCCGGCCACCTGCGTCTCGAAGGCGCGCTCGAA
>DAIMFR010000123.1:0-9072 GCA_036724445.1 Rubrivivax sp.
GCCGCCAGAGCTTTCATGCTCGGGGGCGAGCCGGCCGGATCATGAATGGTTAGGGAGCAAGGCGTCCTCGTAGCGGGCGCTTGGCAGGGTACCGCCACCGTAGGCGTTCTGCAGCAGGTCGGCTGCCGTACCTTGCCACTCGCTGTCGCCGGCCGGCCGGCGGCTGCACAGGGCAGCCGGCACCAGCGGCGCAGCGTTGTCGGCAAGCGGATACGTGCACAGCACGAACAGGTTCATCGTCTTGAGCTTCTGCTCCTGTTCGGAGCGAGTAAAGCCTGCGAGCGGCGAAAAATCGAAGTGGCCCACTTCAAGCGGTGCCATCCGCGCCTGCGTGTCCCCGGCCGTGCCCGACACCGCGTTGCGCACGAGCTGGAAGGCCAGCTTGCCGTTGGCATTGGAATCGGGAACCAGCGCGTCGCCCCGCCCGCCGTGACAGGTGAGACACGGACCGGGCATGAACTTGGCGCCGCGGCCGTCGAGGTCGACCTCGATCGACCGCTGGCCGCTGACCGGATCGAAGTTGAAGAACTTGGCGAAGCTCGCGCCGCCGTTCGGCCCGGGACTCCACTCGATCGCGTTGATCAGGATGCGCCAGCGGGTGTCCCCGCGCACCGCGGCTTCGAGGCTCGAGGGCGAGTAGCCGTACGATCCGCCCGGGTCGACCTGGTAGTTCTCGACGATGAAGGCCACGCTCTTGCCATCGGCGCTGATGCGCCCGGTCATCCGCCTGCCATATCCGAGATCGCGCGTGTCGCCGAATACCGCGGTGACCTCGGTTCCGCTGCCGCTGCCGAAACCGTTGACGGCCTTCCACTTGGCGAGCGTGTCCTTCTCGTTCCGCGGGTCGATTGCCGCGTAGTACGCCGAGGCATACTCGAGTGAGTTGATCGGCGGCGACGCACTCGTAGCGAAGGCGGGTACGGCGGGCGCCTGCTGCGGGTTGGGAAAGAGCAGGAACATGTCTCGCCCGGTGGGCGCGGCGACAGGCGGGCTCTGCGGTGTCGTGACGCCGCCCTCGCCGCCGCCACAGCCGGCAAGCAGCCACGAGGAAGCGAGCACTGCGGCACAGGCTGCGAATCTTCCACGGCTCATGATCGCCTCCCTCAGAAGCGTACAAGAAGCTGGAGGTTGAACTGGTTGTCGACGTATCTGAGTGGCCCGCCTCCCGGAAAGGTCGCGGACAGGGTCGACTTCGATCCCACGCGCCGCCACGAGAAGTCCAGCGCCGCGGCCTGGCTGATCGGCACGTTGTAGTTGAGCGTCGTCAGCACCGAGTCGGCCTTGAACCGGTAGTTGATCATCTGCGGCGAGGTGAAAACATCGTCGGCGACGAAGACCTGCGCGATGTCGAGGATCGTGAGCGTGGGCTGACCGGTGGAGACGATCGTGCCCCACTGGTATTCGGCGCTGAAGGTCAGCGTGCCGAAGCGCCCGAACGAATAGTCGAGACTCCCCAATACCGAGTTGTCGCGGGTGTCGAACACCTCGCTGTTGGCATTGCGCCAGTTGTACGTGTACGCGGCGAACAGATTGAGTTCCTGCGTCACCGGCTGTCGCACCGACGCGCCTGCGGCGAAGCGGTAGCCGCTGCGCAACTCGGAATCGAAGTTCTCGCCCAGCACCCGCCCGAACACGCTGAAGGTCGGTGCACCGAACTCCGTCGATCCGCGGTATTGCAGCGCAATCTGCGTGCCGCCGAAGACGTTGCCCAGTCCGTCGTACCGCTGTGCAAGTTCGCCGCCGGCGAATGCCTCGACTGCAAAGCGGGCGTGCTCGCTCACCGCAAACGTGAACGTCTTGCTTGCATGGAGGCTGTAGAACTGGTCCGAGAGCTTGTCGGGCCCCGAGGGCGCGCGCGTGACGTTGTCGTCGTAGAGATAGCCGACGGAGACGTCGAGATCGAGATCGAGTCCGAAGTCAAGGAACCCAGCGGCCTGCGGCTGGGCTTCTGCGCTCTGTGCGATGGCCGCGGCCAGCAACACGACAGGGATGCACGCTTTGCGCGAACTGGGACTGCAGGTGACCACCATCGCCTTCGCCTCGGAGTGGCGGCGTCAGTATAGAGAGAGCAAGGCTGAAGGCAAGCGCCTGAAGGCAAGCGCCAGCCAGCGAGACTGAGGCCGATGACCGGTTGCTCGGTGTCGGACCAAGAGAGCCAGTTTGGGATTGACACGCCGGCATCCGCGGCCGGTAATGCAGCGGCCTTGGCAAAAAGGACGCGTGATGGCCACCGATCCAGCACTGCCCGATCTCGACGCCCTGGCCGACGCGATCGCGCTGCGCCTCGCGCGCGGCATGCCGATGCGCGGCGGGCCCTTGCCGGAGTTGCCGCAATTGCCGGACTGGCCGCCCGGCCGCGTCGAACCCGATCTTGCGCACCGTACGCGGCTGGCCATCAACGGCATTGAACTGATCCAGGTGACGCAGCACTTCCAGTCGGCACACGGTGCCGACAACTCGGTGCCGCTGGTGGCGCTGAAGCCGATGGTCGTGCGCGCCTATCCCGCGGTGCAGCGCGGCGTCTTCGGTGGCGATGCGCTGACCGGCCAACGTGCCATCGGCGAACTCGTGTTGAGCCAGGGGGCGCGCGAGGTCTACCGCACCGGCCCGACACGCAGCGACGGCGCACGCGTGGGTCCGGCCGAGCACGTATGGCGCGAACTGTGGGACGAGGAACTGACGGCGTTTCTTGGCGCCGGTCCGAGTGGCGTCTTCAGCGCTGCGGTGTCGCTCGAGACGCTGACCCGCAACCCGCCGCTGAGTTTCCGCGTGCCGGCTTGGTACCTGCGCCCCGGGCGCATGACGGCGACCGTGCGCCTCCACACCGCCAGCGGTTACGCGGCCGTGCGCAGCGAAGACTTCACGCTCATCGACGTGCGTGCTCCCAAGGTCGCCGTGGTGGCGGTTGATTGGGTCGATGCCAACGGCAAAGTCAACGCGCCAAGCGACGCCGACATGCTCGGCACGCTGCGGCTGGCCGAGCGCATGCTGCCCTTCCCCTACTTCGAATCGACCATCCTGGGTACACGCGAGCGGCGTTCGGGCGCCTTCGCGATGGTCGCCGCAAGCGGCGACTGCAACCCTTCATGGAACAGCCTGCTGACCTCGCTGGCACTGACGCGCATCTTCACTGCACTTTTCCAGCTTGGCGACATCGTGTTCGGCTTCGTCCCGACGGCGGCGATCCCCGGCGGCGCGGGCCGCATCAACGCCGGCTGCGGCAGCGGCAGCGGCGGGGTCGGCGGCGGCTTCGTCGGCTACGAAAACACCTTCGCCCACGAGATCGGCCACATCTACGCGCGCAATCATGTCTGGGTGCCGAACGACCCGGACAACGACACGGCCTATCCGAAGTACGGCGGCGATCGGCGTTCGATCGGCGAAGTGGGGCTGGACCTCGGCACCTCGCCGGTGACGGTCTACACGCCGGACAACTCCGACGACATCATGAGCTACGGCGACAACCTGTGGATCTCGCCCTACACCTACCGCGCGCTGATCGACGCCCGCTTCAACCACCAGAGCGCGCCTGCCGACCCGCGGCGTGTGCGCGAGCTGCTGGTCGTGGCGTTCAGAATCTCGCGGCTGGCGCGCGGCGGCAGATCGGTCGAGTTCAAGGCGATGCACCGCATCGACGCCGCCGGCAGCGTAGGCAAGCGAAGCGGGCGCGCACCAAGCCAGGTATCGATCGACTTCATCGACGCCAACGAGCGCATCGTCGCGAGCCACCACTGTTTCGCCTCACGCACGCACGCCAGCGGCGGCTGCTGCTGCTCCGGCCCGGTGCCGAGCGGGCGCGAGCCGTGGCTCGATTTCGTCGAGGCCGTCGACTGGCCGACCGAGCAGGCCGTCACGCGATTGCAATTCAACGACGGCAGCGAGCAGCCGATCGCCGAGGTGGCGCTCGGCGGCGAGGCGCCGAGCGTCGAACTCGAAGGCCCGCACCGCGTCGAGGGCGGACTGGAACTCGTGATTCGCGCCTGGCCGGACAATGGCACGCCGCGTTCGGCGCTGCTGCTGTTCAGCAACGACGACGGCCAGACCTGGATCCCGGCGCAGCTCGATCCGCCGCTGGATGTGGCCTTCATCGTCGATCCGCTGCGCTTGCGCGGCGGCGCAACCTGCCGCTTCCGCGCCGTCGTCACGATCGACCTGCAGGCCGGCCATCGCGACAGCGAGCCCTTCGATCTGCCAGCGGTGCCACGCGGCCTGCATCTGCGCCTGCACGTGGACGACTGCGTTCCGCACGCTGCGCGCTTGGCCGCGTTCGTCGACACCCGAGGCCTCGGCGGCGTGGCAGCGCAGGACGTGGCCTGGCAGTCGGACCGCGACGGCGACCTCGGCCGCGGCTACGGGCTCTGGGCTGAGTTGAGTGAAGGCCAACACGTCATCACCGCGACCATTCCCGACGGCCTGGGGCATAGCCTCTCCGAGCGAGGAATCATCATTGTCGGCGGACGGCCGCGCGGGGAGCGCTGACGTTCGAGCAGCGGCCCTGGATACGCAGCGAGCAGGATCCCTTCCGGCGCTGACGCCGGAGCAGAGCGTGCGCGCCAACTACCTGCTGTTCACGAGGAACTTCAGGGATGCTTTGGCAGAGGGGTTTATCGAAAGACTTGCTCTTCGTCAGCCGCTGTGGGACGGGCGAGTGGAAGTTCCAGAAGGCGAGGTGGCCGAGGGCCGGCTGCGGCTGGTCGTGGCGGAATACGAGGGGTACCCCATAGATGGCGGACCAGAGGGCGAAGGTGCGGCCACGACTCGCACGGGCCGCCGATTGGTATTTGTGGAGCACATTCCGCTTGATGGTTGAAGCGAACTGCGAGGCTGGCGATGGCGGGCACCTTCGTCCACGTGGGCGCGCTGCGCGTCGCGGCCATCGCCGCGGCTTCGCCGGTGATCCAGGATGCGCTGGTGACGAGATCGTCAGCGCGGACGGATCACGCCGCGCTGCCAGCAGGCTGCGCCAGCGGTCGAGCTCGGGCAACTGCGCCGCAGCAGCCCTGACGTGTCGGATAACCGCATGAACATGGGCGATCATCGACTTGATCAGGCCGGCTTCGGCGTGCATCGGCGTCAGTTGCAGCGTGGTCTGGTTGCCGCTGCTGGTGGCGCGGCCCACGGCGGCCAACAGCAGCGGGCGGCTCGTCAGCGCCTCGCGCCGCGCCTGCGGGTTGGCCGCACGCACGTACCAGCTCCACCAGTTGTAGACCAGGGCCACCGCCCGCGCGGCGACCTGGCTGCGGTGCATGTCCTGCGTGGTGAAGCCGGCCCGGCCCAAGGGCCACGCAGGGGCCCCTTCGTGGCTTCGCGGCCCGGGTTCTTCAGCTCGTCGAAGCCGTCTCGCATTCGCAGCGGTCGTGGTAGAGCTGGCCGATCGCCGCGATGCCGTACGTCGCGTTGGTCGCCGGCACGGTGTATTCCCACAGTTGCGCGCTGTCCTGCGCCTCGTCGTGCGCCAGCGCCAGTACACCAGGATGCGCATCATCTGATGCGGTGCCGGATGTACACTGGCAAGCTTTTCATGCACCCGGAAGGCGTCATGCGCACCACCATCACCCTGGACGACGAACTGTTGGCCAAGGCCCACGAGATGACGGGCGTGGCCGAGCGCAGCACACTGATCCACAACGGTCTGCGCTTGCTGATCCAGCATGAGGCGGCAAGGCGGCTGGCGGCGCTGGGCGGCAGCGATCCCGCGGCGTCCATTCCCCCGCGCCGCCGTTCGAGTCCCGCGGCGGCAGCACCGGCGCCGGCACCGTTGCCGCGCAAGCGCGGCACGTCGAAGTGATCCTCGTCGACTCGTCGATATGGATTGACCACATCCGCCGGGCCGATGCCGAGCTGCGGCGGCTGCTGGCGGCCGACGAGGTGCTGTCCCACCCGTTCGTCATTGGCGAGTTGGCATGCGGACACCTGCGTGGGCGCGCCGCCTTTTTGTCGCAGATGCAGGCCCTGCCGCTCGCGGTGGCAAGCACGCACGACGAAGCCCGGGCGCTCATCGAACGCCACGCACTCGCCGGCCGAGGTATCGGATGGGTCGACGTGCACCTGCTTGCCGCCACGCTGCTGACGCAGTCTTGCGCCTTGTGGTCGCGTGACAAGCGCCTGGCTGCCACGGCCGCCGAGCTGGGTTGCCTGCACAAACCTCGCTTGCAGTGACGCGATGGCCGGCAAAACCCCGAAGGCCGCGGCGCCGAAGCAGGTCGAGGCCCTCGACCGCGACGAGGCCAAGCGAAAGAACATCCCGACTGCCGAGTACCAGCCGGTGCTGGACAAGCACGGCTCGCCCCCGGTCAGGGTGAGCTGCCCGCGGGCGGCCGAGCGCTCCGCGAGCCCGGTTCAGGCGCCGCTCTGCAGCCCGAGAAGGACGCCCGCAACCGCGATCTCGACCCGCAGCTCGAGCGCGAGCCGCTTCAGCCTGGCGGCCCGATGCGGGCCGACCAGTGCGGCAGCCGTGCGCCGCTGAGCATCGCCGCCAGGCGCAGCGTGGTGGCCACCGCCGCGCCGGCGAGCAGGCTCAGGCCCGCGGGCAATCCCGCGGCATCCGCGCCGACCACCACCCAGCCGCCGGCGAAGGCGCACACCGCGTAGGGCTGCCGGTCCTTGAAGGCGCGCGGGATCTCGTTGACGACGATGTCGCGCAGCACGCCGCCGAAGGCCGCCGTGACCACGCCCATCAACACCGCGGCGATCGCCGGCAGGCCGTGCGCCAGCGCCAGCTGCGTGCCGCTGCCGCAGAACAGGCCCAGGCCCATGGCGTCGGGCCACTGCATCGCCCGTTCGGTGGGCTGGAAGTGGCGCGTGCGCAGCACGAACATCGCCGCCAGGCACAACGCCAGCAGCACCCACAGCCAGTTGGCCCGCTCGACCCAGAAGAACGGGCGCCGGTCGAGCAGCACGTCGCGCAGCGTGCCGCCGCCGAAGGCGGTGAGCCCGGCGACCACGCACACGCCGACCGCGTCCAGCCGCTTGCGCGCGGCCTCGAGCAGGCCGGACAAGCCGAAGGCCAGCGTCGCCAGGGCTTCGACGATGGTCAGCAGCAGCGTGGGCAGCGGCGTTTCGGGCATGCGCGGCATTGGACCATGCCGCCGCGGCCATGAAGACAGAGGTGCCGAGCAGCAGCTGCGGCCGCACGCGCACGCGGATCGAGTGTCAACGGCAGCATGACGCAGCGATGGCGGCGCTTCAGCAGCTCGGCCACAGCTCGAAGGTGTCGAAGCGGCCGCTGGCAGCGAAGCTCTGCATGTTGTCCACGCGCGCCGCGGGCGGGCCGCGCCGCGACCATTGCAGCAGTTGCTGCACAGCCTCGTCGGGCCCGGCGATCATCGCCTCGACCGAGCCGTCGCGGCGGTTGCGCACCCAGCCGCGCAGCCCGAGGCGGCGCGCCTCGTCGGCCAGCGACGCGCGAAAGCCGACGCCCTGCACGCGACCGCGGATCTCCAGGCGCAGCACGGTGGGCTCCATGCGCGCAGCGTAGCGGATACCGCTGCGTCGCGCGGCCGGCGGTGACTTGCAGGGCACGGAAATTGCGCTGAGCCGGCCATGGCCAGCCCGCCCGCCCGCACCGCGCCCCCTGCCGACACCGGCGGCGAAGCGCCGCTGCGCGTGCTGCTGATCGACGACGGCGCGCGCCGCAGCGACCTGATCCGCGACGAGCTGTCGCGCCAGGGCCATCTGGTGGTCGGCGTGCTCGACTCGGCACTGCTGATCCACGACTGCGTGCTGCGGCTGCAGCCCGACGTGGTCATCGTCGACAGCGAATCGCCGTCGCGCGACACGCTCGAGCACCTGGCCGCGATGTCGGCCAGCAGCCCGCGGCCGGTGGTGGTGTTCAGCGAGGATGCGGCGCCCGCGCCGATGCAGCAGGCGCTGCGCTCGGGCGTCAGCGCCTACGTCATTGCCGGGCTGCATCCCGAGCGGCTGATGCCGGTGCTGCAGGTGGCGATGGCGCGTTTCGAGCAGGAGCGCGAACTGCGCAGCCGGCTGCAGACGGCGCAGCTGCAGCTGTCGCAGCGCAAGCTGATCGAGCGCGCCAAGGGCGTGCTGATGCACGAGATCGGCCTCAGCGAGGAGCAGGCCTACGCCCACCTGCGCAAGCTGGCGATGGACCGCGGCCAGCGGCTGGTGCAGGTGGCCGAGCGCGTGGTCGAGGCGCGCGAGTTGTTGCAGCCGCGGCTGTGAGTGCGTGCCCCGTGTTGGGTGCTGCGCTGCACCAAGGTCAGGCGCAGAAGGTTGCCGATGGTGCGCGGGCCGGCCGCCGCAGCCGTGCCAGGCTGGAGAACAAGGCAACCAGGGCTGGCACGCGCATTGCGTTGCTCTGTTCGGGGCCTGCGGCACAACGGCGTGCCGGCAGGGTCCGGTTCGGGCAACGGCGTCCGACTCGCTGACCTGCGGCAGCGCGGGGTTGGCAGTCGCGACGCCTTTTGTCTTTGTGGTCTTCGGGAGATGGATTCATGTTCGAGCGCGAGGGGCTGATGAGTCGGCAACGCAGGGAATTGATCAAGGGATCGGCCGCGCTGGCCGCGGGCTCGGCAATCGGCACCCGCGCCTGGGCGGCGGGCTCCGATGCGCCGGAAAAGAAGGAGCTGCGCATCGGCTTCATCCCGCTGACCGACTGCGCGTCGGTGGTCATGGCCTCGGTGCTGAAGTTCGACCAGAAGTACGGCATCAAGATCATCCCCACCAAGGAAGCCAGCTGGGCCGGCGTGCGCGACAAGCTGGTCAACGGCGAACTGGACATGGCGCACGTGCTGTACGGGCTGGTCTACGGCGTGCACCTGGGCGTGGGCGGCCCGAAGAAGGACATGGCCGTGCTGATGACGCTGAACCACAACGGCCAGGCGATCACGCTGTCGAAGAAGCTGGCCGACAAGGGCGCGGTCGATGCGGCGTCGCTGGCCAGGGCGATGGCCGCGGAAAAGCGTGACTACAGCTTCGCGCAGACCTTCCCCACCGGCACGCACGCGATGTGGTTGTACTACTGGCTGGCCGCGGCGGGCATCCACCCGATGCGCGATGCCAAGGTCATCACCGTGCCGCCGCCGCAGATGGTGGCCAACATGCGCGTCGGCA
>DAIMFR010000124.1:0-6774 GCA_036724445.1 Rubrivivax sp.
TGCTATCGGCTCGCCGGACCTGCGGGTGCACGCCGCGCCCGATCGCCCGATGAGACGCGGTACGACGCGGCGCAGAGGCTGAATTCACGGCGCTGCGGCGCCGTGGTCGGCTGCATGCCGCTTGGCGCGGATCGCCACGTGTTCAGCATGAGGAAAGCCAATGACCGAGAGCAAGCACGCATCGCGCCGCTCCTTGGGCTCTGATCTGCAGCGCGTCGCCGCTCACGTCATCCAGCCGGAGGAATATGAGGAACTTCCGGAACTGACGGACCAGATGCTCGCGCGCGACAGGGTGAACAAAGGCGGCGGCCCAAAGTCGGCTTCGCCGTCCACGGCCTGCCGCTGAGCCGCGACGATCATCGTTCTGGCGGTGTGGCGGCGGCAAAGCATCGCAGGCGCGGGGCATCCAGGCTGCGCTGCGCCTCGCCGATGACGCCTGCGTGGCCGGCGTCAAAGGCATGACGCAGATCGCCAGCCAGACCGGCCTGTCGGGCGAGCAGCTCTATCGCTCGTTCAGCGCCGATGGCAATCCGACGCTGCGCACGACGCTGGCCGTGATGAAGGCGCTGGGTATAGCGCTGTCGGCAAAGCCGGCCGCCGGGCGCTGATGCTCCGGGGGCGCTTGCGCGCCCCGGCTCGAGAACCCCACGCGGGATGGACCGTGGCGCCGTCGGCATGCACCCCAGGGACCGGCAGGGCGTGCGCCGGACGAGGCGCTGCGGTGCCGGGGCGTTGATCGGCACGCATTGTTGTCACCCAGCCGACAGCACGCCCACGTGCCCGAGCCTGCCATAGGCCAACAAGGCGTGATCCGCAGTGACCAGCGTGGCGCCCAGATGGCGGGCCGTCGCGACGATCAGGCGGTCAGCCGGATCGCCATGCGGCTCACCGGGCAGACGGGTGCTGGCCACGGCCAGCGCCAGCTCCAGCGGCGCCAGGCGAACACCAGGCAGCGCCAGCGCGGCGTGCAGCCAGTCCATGACGTCCCGGTCCAGAGCAAGCCGTCCCTTGGCCACGAGCATGCCGATTTCCCATGGCGTGATGGCGCTGACCCACAACTGCCGCGCCTGGGCAGCGGCTTCGATGCGCCGGCGCACGGCGGGCCGCAGCCGCTCATCGCCCGCCACCAGCCAGATCAGCGCATGGGTATCCAGCAGCACCGCGTTCGCCGGGGCCGCGCTGCCGGCCTTTGCCTGAGGGGGATCGTCCGCGGTAGGGCGCCCCGATGGGTTCAAGCGTCGGCCTCCCAGGCTTCATCGATGCCGGCGACCAGGTCCCGCTGTTCGCGCACGCTGCCGGCCAGGGCGCCGAACAGCGCGCCCGCTGGCGGCAGCGGCACCAGGCGCGCGACTGGCCGGCCGCGCTTGGTAATCGTCAACGGCTCGCCATGGGCCGCCACCGCATCCAGCAGCTGCAGGCAACGGGCCTTGAACTCGCCCGCGGGAATGGTGGCATTCTTCATAGGCACGGCTCCATGGTCATTTACCATGGTCATTTTAGCGATGACGAAGCAAAGACGTCAGCGGGGTTCTCATGCCCGAGCTTCATCACCTGCCCGGCCACCAGCGCGCGAATGCGGTGGCGGCTGGCCTGCGCACCGATCTCGGACATCACCGCATCCAGCTCGCCCGGCTTGATGTGGGTGATGTAGACCTCGGCCGGCTGCTCCAGGCGCGCCAGTTCGTCGCCCAGCAGCGCCGGGCACAGGTGGCCACTGATGCGCGCGAGCGCGAGATCGTCGTTGCCGAAGGCGGTTTCGATGACCAGCGCAGCCACCGGCAAATGCGCCAGGCGCGCCCACAGCGCCGGGTTCGGGCCGGTGTCGCCGCTGAACACCCAGGCCGGCTGCGGCGTGGCCGCCGCGGCGCTGACGGCGAAGCCCACTGCCGGCACGGTGTGCGACGCGGGCAGCACTTCGATGCGCCGCGCACCGAAGCTCAGCACCTGGCCGACGGCGGCGGGCACGAAGCGCAGCACCGGCCGCGCGGCGTCGGGCAGGCAGCTGAAGTCGGGCCAGATGACGTTGTTGAACACATGCGCGCGCAGCGCCGCGATGGTCTCTGGCAGCGCGTGCACGGCGATCGGCGCGCGCGCGGCGGCCATGCGGCGGCGCACCACGCTGTCGGCCAGCAGGCCGATGGCCAGCACGTGGTCCAGGTGCGAATGGCTGACGAGGATGTGGTCGATGCGCGCCAGCTCGTCGAGCGTCAGGTCGCCCACGCCGGTGCCGGCATCGATGAGGATGTCGTCGTCGAGCAGGAAGGAGGTGGTCCGGTTGCCGGCGGCAATGGATCCTGAGCAACCCAGAACGCGGATCTGCATGTATTGGGGCGGGTCGGCGGCGACCGGGGGCCGCGCTGCGGCGATGGTGACCGGCACCGCGTGGCCGCGCAAGCCAGGAATGCCGGTCAATCCGGCCGGCCACGGCGGTCGGCGTGCGACAACCGCAGCGCGCGTGACTTCCGCCACGCCGGCGCGGACGGCAGATCAAGGCATCTCGATGCGCGGATCACCGCGACGCGCCAGCGACCGGAAGTCGCGCAAGTCCAGCGTGAGCAGGAGTTCCGCTCCGGCCTTTCCGGCTGCCGCCAGTTGCAGCCAGTCGTAGATGGCGCCGCCACGCACGCCTCGCGCTTCGCATTCGGCCAGGGCCCCAAGCATGTCCTTGCCGGCCAGCGCATGCGTCTTCACGCAGGGCGCGACACTTTGCTCGATCAGCCGCGCCGCGGCGGCTGCATTCAGCCGCCGACCAGGCCGGCCGGGCGCCCCTCAGGGCTGGATGAACTGCATCTGCGTGCCGGCGAGCTCGATCACGTCCCCATGGTGCAGCGGCACCGAATCGCCGGCCAGCGGCATGCCGTTGACCACCGGGCGCGCGCTGCCTTCGACGTGCGCGAAGACGTAGCCCGAGGGCCGGCGCGTGATCGACGCCACCTGCACGCCGGGCTTGCCGACGGTGGTGACGACCTTGGTCAGCGTGACTTCGCGGCCCGAGGCGGCGCCGCTGAGCACCTTGATCGACGCCGGGTGGCCGGACAGCGCGCCGAAGTCGGAACCCGGCGGGCGCGTCGGGCTGAAGGCGGGCGCCTGCGCGGCGGCGCCGGGCCGCATGATCATGGTCTTTTCGTAGTCGACGCCGTCGTCGGTCAGGTACTTGATCTTGTACTTGCCGATCTCGACGGTGTCGTTGTGCGCGAGCAGCTGCTTCTTGACGGCCTTGCCGTTGATGTAGGTGCCGTTGGTGCTGTTCAGGTCTTCGATGAAGACGTCGTTGCCGACCATCTGCAGCACCGCGTGCTCGCCGCTGACGGCGAGGTTGTCGATGACCATGTCGTTGTACGGCCGGCGGCCGAGCGTGGTCTTGTCCTTGGTGATCTGCACTTCCTTGATGACCACACCGTCGAGCGATACGACCAGCTTGCCCATGCCTGTCCTCTTGTGTGCCGGCCTGACTGCCCGGCGTCTTGTCGCGAGCCGCTGGCCGTCAGCGGCGGAAGGGCCACCACGATCGCGGGGCCGCCGTCGTCCCCCCGCCGGCCCGCACCAGAATCAGCGAGATATTATCCTTTCCCCCCGCGTCGTTCGCCGCCTCGATCAGCGCCGCGCCCGCGGCGGCCAGCGAATCGTGCATCTGCAACACTTGCGCGATGCTGGCGTCGTCGAGCATGTCCGACAGGCCGTCGGAGCACATCAGCAATACGTCGCCGGGCTGCACTTCGTGCAGGCGGGTTTCCAGCAGCACCGTGTCCTCGACGCCGACGGCGCGCGTGACCAGGTTCTTGTTGGCCGAGAAGGCGGCCTGCTCCGGCGTGATCAGGCCGGCGTCGATCTGCTCCTGCAGCAGCGAGTGGTCGCGCGTGATCTGCTGCAGCCGGCCGGCGCGCAGCCGGTAGGCGCGCGAGTCGCCGACATGGCCGACCAGCAGCCGCTGAGCGCGGAACACCGCCACCACCAGCGTGGTGCCCATGCCGGCGTACTGCGGGTTGGAATTGGCCGCGTTGAAGATGGCGCGGTTGGCGTTGTCCACGCAGATGTCCATCGCGCGCCGCACTTCGGTGTCGGTGGCGCCGGCGCCGGCTTCGCGCAGCCAGCGGCCGAGCTCGCTGCGGATGAAGCTGGTGGCCATGTTGCTGGCCACCTCGCCGGCGTTGTAGCCGCCCATGCCGTCTGCCAGCACGGCCAGCGCGACGGCTTCGTCGAGGCTGACCGAGTCCTCGTTGTTGGTGCGTGCGCGGCCGGTGTCGACGGCGTCGAAGAACTCTAAGGTCATGGGCTCGCGCGGGCTGCAGGGCAAGCGGTTCGGCTGGGCGGTGATTTTGCATCCGAATGCCGCGCCGGCCGGCGCGGCATTCAGCCGCGGGCGTGCAGCATCACGCGCCGCCGGCGGCTGCGGCGAGGCCGTGCGCCGGCGCCAGCGCGGCCAGCGCGCCGGCAAGATCCAGGGCGCTGGCCGGGCGCTGCCCGGGGCGCTTTTGCAGCGCCCAGGCGACGACTTCGGCCAGTGCCGGCGCCACGCCCGGGCGCAGCATGCGCACGTCCGGCGCGGGCTCGGTGGCCACGGCGCGCAGCAGCTCGCCGAGCGAGGCATGCTCGTGCGGCAGCCGGCCGCTGAGCAGCTGGAACAGCAGCACGCCCAGCGCGTACAGGTCGCTGCGCGCGTCCGCGGCGGCGCCGGCCAGTTGTTCGGGCGCCATGTAGTACGGCGTGCCGAGCACGACACCGGTGCGCGTGCGGCTCGGGTCGGCCAGGCCGGCGACGCCGAAGTCGGTGAGCTTGAGCCGGCCCGCCGGTAAGTCGAGCATGACGTTGGCCGGCTTGATGTCGCGGTGCACGACGCCCATCGCGTGCGCATGCGCCAGGGCGCGCGCCAGGCGCTCCACCAGCCGCAGCACCAGCGGTTCGGGCAGCAGCCGCGACATGTGCGTGTAGCGCCCGAGCTCGCAGCCGCTCAGCAGTTCCATCGCCAGCCAGGCCCGGCCGTCTTGTTCGCCGGCGCCGTGCACGCTGACGATGTCGGCGTGCGACAACCGCCGCGCGGTGTCGGCCTCGGCCAGAAAGCGTTCGCGCGCTTGTGCGTATTCGTCCGCCGACAGCCCCTGGCCGAGGCTCAGCAGCTTCAGCGCCAGCGGCTGCTGCGTGCGGCTGTCGACGGCCAGGTGCACGACCCCCATCGAGCCGCGGCCGAGGACGCGCAGCAGCCGGTAGGGACCGATCGCGCCGCTCATGCAAGCCGCCGCCGACGGCCTGCTAGTGCAGTGTTCCACGCTGTGCGGCACTCGAGAAAACCGATGGATTCGTCGTCCCGGCTAGGCGCAAACCGCAGCGATACCCGCAGGTATCGCGAGGATTTGCAACAACGCCGGGGCGGCAAAGACGCGGTTTTATGTGCTGCATAGCGTGGAACACTGCACTAGCGCACGAGCAGCACCGGCACCGGTGCCGCGGCCACGGTGCCCTGCGCCACCGAGCCGATCAGCCCCGCGGTGTGCGTGCCCAGCCCGCGCGTGCCCATGACGATCAGGTCGCAGTCCTGCGCCTGCGCGACTTCGGCGATGGCCGCCGGCGGGTCGCCGACGCGCTGGTGCTCCGTGAAGGCAATGCCCGCCTGGCCGAGCTGCGCGCGCGCCGAGGCCAGCGCCTTTTCGGCGCGCTCGGCGTGATAGTCCTTCAGGTTCTCGCTGGGCACGCGGCGCGCGACGTCGACCGACAGCGGCCGCTGCACGTTCATCAGATGCAGCTCCAGCTCGGGCTGGCGCAGCGAGCCGCGCAAGCCGATCAGGTAGCGCACCGCACGCTCGGAGCTGGCGGAGCCGTCCACCGGCAGCAGCACGCGGCGCACCTGGCTCGGCAGGGCCGCCGCTTCGGCGCCCCGCGCGGCCGGCAGGCGCCTGGCCTGCGCACGCCGTGCCAGCCACTTGCCCAGCAGCAGCACGAACAGCGCCCCCGCCACCGGCGCGGCGTACTGCAGCCAGTCGCCGCGCGCGTCCGCCCAGTCCTTCAGCACCCGATCGCCGACGACCATGCCGCCGGCAATCCAGCCGAGCAGCATGCCGCCGAGCGTGATGATGACCGGGAAGCGGTCCATCAGCTTGATCACCAGCTGGCTGCCCCAGACGATGATCGGAATGCTGACCACCAGGCCGAAGACGACGAGCGCGAGCTGGTGGTCGGCATGCGCCCCCTGCGCCGCGCCGGCGATGGCGATGACGTTGTCCAGGCTCATCACGAAGTCGGCGATGATGACCGTCTTGACCGCACCCCAGAGCTTGTCGCTCGCCTGGATGTTGCCGTGCTCCTCGTCGTGCTCGGGCAGCAGCAGCTTGATGCCGATCCACACCAGCAGGATCGCGCCGACGATCTTCAGGAACGGTATCGCCAGCAGCTGCAACGCGAAGAAGATCAGGATCACGCGCAACCCGATCGCGCCGGCCGTGCCCCACAGGATGCCGAGCTTGCGCTGCGCCGGCGGCAGCTTGCGGCAGGCGAGCGCGATCACCACCGCGTTGTCGCCGCCGAGCAGGATGTCGATCATGATGATCTGGCCGACGGCGAGCCAGAAATCGGCGGTCAAGAACTCCTGCATCGCGCGTCTCCTGTGCGCCCGTCGGGCTGGCGGCGGTTCGGTGGGCTGGCGCGAGTTTAGGTGCGCACCGGAGCTCGGTGCGCGCTCGCTGCTTCACCGGCACAAAAGGACCGTCGTGAAGGCGGTCTCTGGTCGCGGTGACGAGCTGCGTTGCCGCGGCCGGCAAGCGACGATCGCGCTTGGCGCCTGCG
>DAIMFR010000124.1:6874-8960 GCA_036724445.1 Rubrivivax sp.
CTCGCCCGTGAGCAGGCGTTCGGGCGTGCGCAGGCACGCCCTCGCGTCCAGCTCAGCCGTTGCAGGCCGCGCTCGCGCTTGCATGCGCTCGCCCGTGAGCAGGCGTTCGGGCGTGCGCAGGCACGCCCTCGCGTCCAGCTCACGCCCCGATGGCTTTTTTCAGCAGCTTGCCCATCTCGGAAGGGTTGCGCGTGATGATGAAGCCGCACTCTTCCATGATGGCCAGCTTGGCGTCGGCGGTGTCGGCGCCGCCGCTGATCAGTGCGCCGGCATGGCCCATGCGCTTGCCCGGCGGCGCGGTGACGCCGGCGATGAAGCCGACCACCGGCTTCTTCATGTGGGCCTTGCACCAGCGCGCGGCATCGGCCTCGTCGGGGCCGCCGATCTCGCCGATCATGATCACCGCGTCGGTGTCCGGATCGTCGTTGAACAAACGCATGATGTCGATGTGCTTCAGCCCGTTGATCGGGTCGCCGCCGATGCCCACCGCGCTGCTCTGGCCGATGCCCAGTTCGGTGAGCTGCGCCACCGCTTCGTAGGTGAGCGTGCCGGAGCGGCTGACCACGCCGACGCGGCCCTTTTTATGGATGTGGCCGGGCATGATGCCGATCTTGATCTCGTCGGGCGTGATCGTGCCCGGGCAGTTGGGGCCGAGCAGCAGCGTCGTCTTGCCGCCGGCCGCTTCCTTGGCCTTCATCTTGTTGCGCACTTCGAGCATGTCGCGGATGGGGATGCCTTCGGTGATGCAGATCGCCAGGTCCAGGTCGGCCTCGACCGCCTCCCAGATGGCTGCAGCGGCGCCGGCCGGCGGCACGTAGATCACGCTCACCGTCGCGCCGGTCTGCGCCTTGGCGTCCTTGACGCTGGCGTAGATCGGGATGCCCTCGAAGTCCTCGCCGGCCTTCTTCGGGTTGACGCCGGCGACGAAGCAGTTCTTGCCGTTGGCATAGGCCACGCACATGCGCGTGTGGAACTGGCCGGTCTTGCCGGTGATGCCCTGCGTGATGACCTTGGTGTCCTTGTTGATCAGGATGCTCATGGGTTCCTCACTTCACCGCCGCGACGATCTTGGCGGCCGCCTCGGCCATGGTGTCCGCCGAGATGATCGGCAGCCCGCTCTCCTCGAGCATCTTCTTGCCCAGGTCCTCGTTGGTGCCCTTCATGCGCACCACCAGCGGCACCTGCAGGTTGACGGCCTTGCAGGCGGCGATCACGCCCTCGGCGATGGTGTCGCACTTCATGATGCCGCCGAAGATGTTCACCAAAATGCCCTTGACCGACTTGTTGGCCAGCATGATCTTGAAGGCCTCGGTGACCTTCTCGGCGGTGGCGCCGCCGCCCACGTCCAGGAAGTTGGCCGGCTCGCCGCCGAACAGCTTGATGGTGTCCATCGTGGCCATCGCCAGGCCGGCGCCGTTGACCAGACAGCCGATGTTGCCGTCCAGGCTGATGTAGCTCAAGTCGAACTTGCTGGCCTCGACTTCGGCCGCGTCCTCTTCGTCCAGGTCGCGGTAGGCAACGATGTCGGGGTGGCGGTACAGCGCGTTGGCGTCAAAGTTGAACTTGGCGTCCAGCGCCTTGATCTTGCCGTTGCCTTCGAGGATCAGCGGGTTGATCTCGGCCAGACTGGCGTCGGTGTCCATGTAGGTCTGGTAGAGCTTCTTGAACACGTCGATCGCCTGCGCGCGGCTCGCGGCCGGCACGCCGATGCCGTCGGCCAGCTCGCCGGCCTGCGCGTCGGTGAGGCCGGTGGCCGGCTCGACGAAGACCTTGACGATCTTCTCGGGCGTCTTGTGCGCCACTTCCTCGATGTCCATGCCGCCTTCGCTGCTGGCCATCATCGCGACCTTCTGCGTGGCGCGGTCGGTGAGCGCGGCGGCGTAGTACTCGTGCCGGATGTCGGCGCCTTCCTCGATCAGCAGCCGGCGCACCTTCTGGCCTTCGGGCCCGGTCTGGTGCGTCTTCAGCTGCATGCCGAGGATCTCGCCGGACAGCTTCTTGACCTCGTCGAGCGAGCGCGCCAGCTTCACGCCGCCGCCCTTGCCGCGGCCGCCGGCGTGGATCTGCGCCTTGACCACCCACACCG
>DAIMFR010000125.1:0-8358 GCA_036724445.1 Rubrivivax sp.
GGCGGGCCGCCGAGGAACACGCCGCCGGCACCGCGCACGATGATGCTGTAGTCGCAGAGCGCCGGGATGTAGGCGCCGCCGGCCGTGCAGTGGCCGAAGACCATCGCAATCTGCGGCACGTTGGCCTTGGACAGCAGGCACTGGTTGCGGAATACGCGCCCGCCTTCGATGTAGACGCCCGACAGCTCTTCGAGGAAGGCGCCGGCGCTGTCGCACAGGTGCAGCACCGGCAGGCGGTTCTCCAGCGCGATGTCGAGCAGGCGGGTCAGCTTGCGCGGCGTCAGCGTGTACCAGGCGCCGCCCTTGATGCCGGAGTTGTCGCAGTGGATCAGCACCTCGCGCCCGCTGACCACGCCCAGGCCGGTGATGACGTTCGCGCCCGGCACCTCGTCGTCGTACTGGCCGCAGGCGGCGAGCGATGAGAGCTCAAGGAAGGGCGTGCCGGGGTCGAGCAGCAGGTCCAGCCGTTCGCGCGGCAGCAGCTTGTTCTGCGAGCGCAGGCGCTGCAGGTCGCGCGGCGGGCAGAGGTGGCGCGCGCGTTCCTGGCGGGCGCGGAAGTCGTCGACGATGGCGCTGATCGCGGCATGGTTGCGCTTGTAGGCCTCGGACGAGGTGTCGATGCGGGATTCGATGCGCTTCATGGGTGTCGGCGGCGGGTAGGCTCAGGCATCTTCCAGGGTGATCAGCGCCGCCTTCAGCGCGAAGCTGGCCCCGACGGCGTAATGCACGATCTTCACGCGGGCGTCGCGCGGGGCGACGAGCGTGGTCTCGAGCTTCATGCTCTCGATGACCATCAAGGCCTGGCCGGCATGCACCGGGTCGCCCGCGGCCACATGCACGGCGATGACCACGCCGGGCATGGGCGCGCTGAGCAGGTTGGAGGCACCGCCGGCCGCGCCGCCGGTGGCGTGCGACAGCGTCTGCCGTTCGACCTGGGCCGCGCCCAGACCGTCGGCATGCACGAACACCGCGTCGGCCCCGGCGGCCAGGTGCACGGTGCGCGAGCGGCCGTCGATGGTGATGCGCCAGCGGCCGTCGGGCAGGGCCTCGCGGCTGATGCTCAGGCTGCGCTGGCCGCGGCGCAGTTGCACGCTGCCGTCGCTGCCGCGGGTGGCCACCACATCGTGCGCGGTGCCGTCGATCAGGTAGCGGGCATGCATGGGGTCTCAGTTCCTCCAGGCGCCCATGGCCGCGTGCATGGGCGGCACGGCGTGGACGCGCTGCATCAGCTCGCGGTCGGACAGCACGGCAGCGGCCAGCAGCAGGTCGATGTCGTCTTCACTAGGCGGCGCGATCAGCTCGCCCGCGCAGCGCGCCAGCATGCCGGTGTCGGCCTGGCCGGCGCTGAACTCCGGGTGTTGCAGCACGCGCGTCAGGTAGCTTGCGTTGGTGGTGACGCCGAGCAGCACGGTGTCCTGCAGCGCGCGCACCGATCGCGCGATGGCCTGCGCGCGGGTCGCGCCGTGGCAGATGATCTTGGCGATCATCGGGTCGAAGGCGGCGGTGACCTCGCCGCCCTCGCGCACACCGGCATCGACGCGCACGCCCGGGCCGCCGGGTGGCTGCCAGCGCAGGAGGGTGCCTGTGGCGGGGCGGAAGTCGTGCGCCGGGTCCTCGGCATACAGGCGGCATTCGATGGCGTGGCCCTGTTGCACGATGTCGCTCTGCACCAGGCCCAGGGGTTCGCCACGCGCCAGCCGCACCTGCTCGTGCACCAGATCCAGGCCGCACACGGCTTCCGTCACCGGGTGTTCGACTTGCAGCCGTGTGTTCATTTCCAGGAAATAGAACTCACCGCCAGCGCCGTAGATGAACTCGACCGTACCGGCGCCGAGGTAGCCGCAGGCGCGTGCGATGCCGGCCGCCGATTCGCAGATGTCGCGGCGCTGCTCGGGCGTGAGGCCGGGCGACGGCGTTTCCTCAATGATCTTCTGAAAGCGCCGCTGCACCGAGCACTCGCGTTCCCAGACGTGGACCACCTGGCCGTGAGCGTCGCCGAGCACCTGGACCTCGATGTGGCGCGGGCGCTCGACGTAGCGTTCGACGAACAGGCGGCCATCGCCGAAGTAGCGCTCGCCCTCGCGCCGCGCGGTGGCGATCTCGGTCTCGAGCAGCGCCAGGTCGCGCACGATGCGCATGCCCTTGCCGCCGCCGCCGGCCGAGGGCTTGATGAGCAGCGGCGTGCCCAGCGCGCGGGCGCGCTCGACGAAGCTCGTCGGGTCGTCGTCCTCGATCGCGCTCGGCGCCACCGGGAAGCCGCGCTCGGCGACGAAGCGGCGCGCGCGCACCTTGTCGCCCATCAGCTCGATGGTGTCGGCGCGCGGGCCGATGAAGGCGACGCCGGCGGCATCGAGTGCGCGCGCGAACGCCGCGTTCTCCGACAGGAATCCATAGCCGGGGTGGACCGCCTGGGCCCCGCAGCGCGTCGCCGCCGCAACGAGCAGCGCGATGTCCAAGTAGGCCGCCACCGGCGTGCTGCCATGCAGTTCGATGGCCACGTCGGCTTGCAGCACGGCCGGGCTGCCGGCGTCCACCCCGTGGTGGGCGACTGCGACGCGCAGGCCCATCGCCCTGAGCGTGCGCAGGATGCGCAGCGCGATCTCGCCGCGGTTGGCGATGAGGACGGTGTCGAACTGTCGCAGCGGCGGTGCCGCAGGCGCCTGGGTGCCCGCCACGTTCAGTCGACGATCGGCAGCGGTTCCGATGCGCGGTCGAACTTGGAGGCCTTGGCATCCGACTTCAGGACCAGCACGCTGCTCGGCGAATGGCGCACCGTGGGCGAGAAGCTGATCGGCGAGGCCAGGCCGTCGGTGCCGAAGTTCTTGGTCGTTTCGAGCTTCTCCACCACGCAGGCCCGCGTCAGCGCCTTGCCGCAGCGGCGGATGGCGTCTTCCATCAGCAGCGCGCCCACGTAGGCGGTGATCGAGTAGCGGTTCAGCGTCTTGAGCTCGTCGGCCGAGAGATGCTTCTGCGCCAGCCCCATGAACTTGGCCATGCCAGGCACGGCCAGGTCGGTCAGCGGCGGCACGTAGTCGGCGACGAAGTAGCCGTCGCCCGCGGCACCGGCCAAAGCCTGCACCGGTGTGAGGTGCGCCGAGTGCACCGCCAGGATGGTCAGTGGCATCTGGTTCTTGGCCGCTTCCTTCATCAGCATCGAATGCTCGGCGACGACGCCGCCGGACGCCAGGAAGGTGGCGCCGGCCTGCTTCATGCTCAGCATCTCGGCCGAGAAGTCCTTGGTGCCACGCTTGAAGGCAATCTCGGAGACGCTCTTCAGACCCAGCGCCTTGACCGCCTTCTGGTAGCCGCAACGCACGTCGGTGCCGAATTCGTCATCCTGGTAGGCGATGGCGAACTTCTCCGCCTGCAGCTTGCGCGACTTCACCAGGTGGATCATGGCCGTGCCCAGTTCCTGGCAGTAGGTCGGGCCGACGATGAACACCGTCTTGTTTGGCGGGTTGAAGTGCGAGGCGGCAACGGCCATCGCGTTGATGGTCGGGATCTTCTGCTCGTTGATGTAGGGCAGCATGGCCTGCAGCATCGCCGAGCCCGAGGTGCCGATCAGGCCGAAGACGTTTTCCGACTCGTTCAGGCGTTTGACACCCTGAAGCGCGCGCTGCGGCACGTAGCCGTCGTCGTCGAGCCGGATCTCGACCTTGCGCCCGTTGATGCCGCCGCGGCTGTTGACGTCCTCCTGCCACACCTTGAGCGCGGCCACGTGCGCCTTGCCCAGCAGGCTGGGCGGGCCACTGACCGGCGTCACCGAGCCGAGCACGATCTGGTTGTCTGTGACGCCGGGCTCGGCCATGGCGACGCCCTGCACCAGGGTGAGGGCGACGGCCGCGGCGGTGGTGCGGGCTGTTTGCAGCATGGAGATGTTCATAGGACGCGAGAATGGGAGATTGAATTGTGTGGGCGCCTTGCGCTCACTTGCCGTCGAGGAACTCCGACGCCCGCTCGAACTTGCCTGTCGCAGTGTTGGCCTTGATCAGGATCGGCCGCGTACCGCTCTGGCGGATGTTGGGGCCGAAGGTCAGCGGGGCCATGATGCCGTCGCTGGTGAAGTTCTTGGTCTGTTCCAGCTTCTGCACGACGCAAACACGGGTCAGCTCGCGTCCGCAGGCCTTGATGGCCGACTCCAGCAACTGGGCCGCGACCATCGCAGTCAGCGAGTAGCGGTTCATCGCCTTCACCTCGTCGCCGCTGAGGTACTTGTAGGCCAGGGCATTGAGCCGGCCGATGCCCTGGGTCTCGGTGTCGGTGATGGGCGGCACGTAGTCGGCCAACAGCAGCCCTTCGGCGGCGCTGCCGGCCAAAGCGAGCACCGGGCCGAGGTGCGACGGATGCGGCGCCAGCCGCACGACGTTCATGCCGTTCTTCTGGATCTCCTTGAGCATGGTCGCGGTCTCGGTGATGATGCCGCCGGTCAGCACGAAGGTGGCACCGGCGCGTTGCACCGCCAGGACTTCGGCCGAGAGGTCCTTGGCGCCGCGCTTGTAAGCCACCGCGATGGTGCTGTTCAGGCCCAGCGTCTTGAGCGCCGCGTCGTAGCCGCACTTGACGTCGGCGCCGTAGTCGTCGTCCTGGTAGATGATGGCGAACTTGGCGCTCTGCAGCTTGCGCGTCTTGATCAGGTGCTTCATCACACCGTCGATCTCCTGGCAGTAAGTGGCGCCGATGTTGAAGACGGTCTTGCGCGGCGGCGTGAAGTGCGCACCGGCCACGGCGGCGAAGTTCAGCGCCGGGATCTGGTTCTCTTCGATGGTGGGCATCATCGCCAGCAGATGCGACGAGCCGGAGGTGCCCAGCAAGGCGAACACCTTGTCGACGTCGATCAGCTTCTTCACCGCCTGTACCGAGCGCTGCGGCACATAGGCGTCTTCCTCGACGCGCAGGTCGATCTTGCGGCCGTGGATGCCGCCGCGGGCGTTGACGTCCTTCTCCCAGACGCGCAACGCGATCACGGCGGCCTTGCCGATGAGGCTGGGCGGGCCGGTCTGCGGCAGCACCGAGCCGATGACGATGCGGTCGTCCAACACCCCCGGGTCGGCGGCCATGGCCGATGCCGCGGTGGCCGCGAGAAGGCCGGTGCCGATCAGGGCGCGGATGCAGCGAAGGGTCTGGTGCATGGTGTGTGTCCTCGGTGGGGCGTGACGAGCGGGCATGAGCGAAAGAATCCCAAGCCCTCAGAACCTGAATGGCCAGTGGGTCCAGTAGTGCTTGATGTCGCGCCAGCGGCCGATCAGGCCGTCAGGTTCGAAGCGCAGGAACAGCACGATGGCCAGTCCGTAGACGATGCCCTTGATCTCGAAGAAGGAGGTCGACGTCGCGCCCGACCCGAGGGCGCTGAACAGCAGCCCCAGGCCTTCGTTCAGGCCGAAGATGAAGACCGTGCCCAGCAAGGCGCCGGCTACCGAGCCGAGCCCGCCGACGATCAGCATCGACAGCGCTTCGATCGAGATCAGCAGGCTGAAGCTGTCGACGTTGAGGTAGCGCGTGTAATAGGCCAGCAGGCCCCCGGCGATGCCGGTGTAGAAGGCGCTGACCATGAACGCCAGCAGCTTCCAGCGCACCAGGTCGACCCCCATCGCGCGGGCCGCGATGTCGTGTTCGCGGATCGCCATGAAGGCCCGGCCGACGCGGCTGCGCAACAGGTTCAGCGTCACCAGCACCGCCACCACCAACACGGCCAGAACCACGAAGTAGTAGCCGCGCTCGGCCGCCAGCGTGGTGCCGAACAGGCTGGGCTGCGGCACCGACAGCCCCTCGGAGCCGCCCGTCAGACCGCCGCCGTTGAGGATCAGGTGGTTGATGATGACCGCGAAGGCCATGGTCGTGATCGCCAGGTACAGGCCCTTGAGGCGCAGCGATGGCACGCCGACCACCAGCCCGGCGGCGGCCGCGCTGACACCGCCGGCCAGCAGGCACAGCGGCATCGGCCAGCCCAGTTTGCCGGCCACGATGCCGGTGGCGTAGGCGCCCACGGCCAGGAAGCCGGAGTGCCCCAGCGAGATCAGCCCGGTGCTGCCGGTGAGCAGGTTCAGGCCCAGCACGCCGACGGCCGTGATCATCAGCAGCAGCACCAGCGAGACGTAGTACTTGCTCAGCAGCATAGGCACCAGCGCCAGGGCTGCGACGAGCACCAGTGTCCAGACGATGACCGGCACCGAGTCCGTCAGCGCCAGCACCTGGCGGTAGTTTTCCTTGAAGTTGCCGCTGCGCATCAGACTCGCTCGATGTCGGGTTTTCCGAACAGACCGTAGGGCCTGACCATGAGAACGATCAGGATCAGCAGGAAGCCGGCGATTTCCTTCATGCCGCGGCCGATGTAGCCCTCGGACATGTTTTCCGCCACGCCGATCAGGATGCCGCCCAGCGCCGCACCGAACACCGAGTCGAGGCCGCCGAGGATGACCGCCGGGAAGCTGCGCAGGCCGACCAGCCACATGCCCGGCTCGAGGTCGTAGATGACGCCCACCAGAACCCCGGCGATGGCCGCCAGGCCGGCGGACAGCGCCCACGACAGCGCAAAGATGCGCTTGACGTTGATGCCCATCAGCAAGGCCACGGTCTGCAGATTGGCGGTGGCACGCATGGCGATGCCCACCCGCGAATAGCGGAAGAAGGCCCAGAGCCCGGCCACCACCGCGGCCATGATGCCCAGCGCGTAGAGCTGGGCCGGATAGACACCCGCCGGCCCGATCCGGATCGGCTCCTTCGACAGTCCGGTGGACAGCGGCATCGGGTCGGCGCCCCAGATCAGCACCACCACCGAGCGGATGATGACGGCCAGCCCGATCGTCACCATCACGGTCGAGAACACCGGCTGGCCCAGCATGGGGCGGATCAGCAGCACCTCGACCAGCAGCCCCAGGATGACCGAGACGACGACGGACGCCAGCAGCAGCGGCCAGAAGCCGAGCTTGAAGGTGCCCGCCAGCGTGAAGGCGACATAGGCCACCAGCATCATCAGCTCGCCCTGTGCGAAGTTCACCACGCCGGTGGCGCGGTAGATCATGGCGAAGCCCATGCCGATGAAGCCGTAGACCAGGCCCGCCGCGATGCCCGACACGAGCAACTGGATGAAGTAGTCCATCAGGCGGTGCCTTCACCGTAGATCAGTTCGATCTCGCGTGCGAACTTCTTGCCGATGATGCTGCGGCGCACCTTCTGCGTGGCCGTCAGCTCGCCGTCGTCGTGGTCGAGTTCCTTCTCGAGGATCAGGAACTTGCGGACGTTCTCGACGCGCGCGAACAGCTTGTTCACGCGCCGCACTTCCGCGCCGACCAACTCGCGCACCTCGGGCAGCTGCGACAGGCTGCGGTAGGTGGTGTAGGCCAGGCGGCGTTCCTGGGCCCACTTGCCGACGGTTTCGTAGTCGATCTGCACCAGCGCCGACAGGAAGTGGCGGCCGTCGCCGAGCACGATGGCTTCGCGCACGTAGATGCTGTCCTTGAGCGCGTTCTCGATTTCCGAGGGCGAAATGTTCTTGCCGCCGCTGGTGATGATGATGGCCTTCTTGCGGTCGACGATCATCAGCTCGCCGTTGGGCGCCAGCGCCACCACGTCGCCAGTGTGCAGCCAGCCGTCCTGCACCGTCAGCGCGGTGGCGTTGTTGTCGTGCAGGTAGCCCTTGAACACCGCCGGGTGCTTGACGATCAGTTCGCCGTCTTCGGCGATCTTCCAGTTCAGGCCCTCGATCGGCGTGCCGGTGGCGCCCAGTCGCTCGGCCTTCTCATGCTGGTGAAAGATGACGCCGCCCGACTCGGTCATGCCGTAGACCTGGTACACGGGCAGGCCCAGGATGCGGAAGAACTTCAGCACCTCGGGCGAGACACTGGCGCCGCCGCAGAATCCGCAGCGCATGCGGTCCAGGCCGACGAACTTCTGCAGGTTGCGGAACATCAGCAGCCACAGCAGGGCAAACTGCAGCCGGTCGCCCCAGCTGCGCTGGCCGCCGCGCTGCTCGACACGCTCGAACAGGGCCTTGCCCGCGGCAAAGCAGCGCTCGAAGGCCCAGCGCTGCAGCCGGGTGGCGTCCTGCATGCGCATCACGATCCCCTGCTGCAGCTTCTCCCAGATGCGCGGCACGCCCAGGAACACGGTCGGTGCGATCTCGCGCAGGTTGACCGCGACGGTGTCGATCGACTCGGCGTAGTTCACCACGCCGCCGGTCATCATGTGCATGACGGTGGAGAAGGCACGTTCGGCCACGTGGCACAAGGGCAGGTAGCACAGCACCTGCATGTTGTGCTGGTCGAGCCCGAAATGGCTGCGCAGCTTGTCGGTGGTCACGATCAGGTTGCGGTGCGACAGCATCGCGCCCTTGGGCGGCCCGGTGGTGCCCGAGGTGTAGAC
>DAIMFR010000126.1:0-8322 GCA_036724445.1 Rubrivivax sp.
CCGGCCTTGTTGACGCGCACGCCGCCCGGCCCGGCCAGCCCGGCGGCCTTGACGCGCGACTTGCAGTGCTCGAAGGCCTGCTGCGCGCCGTGCTGCGCGCAGCAGGCCTCGCCGTTGTCGCGCTGGTTCAGGCAGAAGAAGACGTGATGTCGGTAGTAGCTCAAGCGCAGGTCCAAGCAAAACCCGAATTGTAGGCAGCGCGCCCGCGCCGGCCGCCGCCAAAGCCCTCACTCGGCGCTGCGGTCGAGGCGGCTGAGCAGCCAGACCATCGCCGCATAGGGCCACAGCCAGCCGATCCACAGCGCCAGGCCGTGGAAGCGGATGAAGCGGCCCTGCTCCCAGCTTTGCAGGCTCTGCGCGAAGTACGGATCGAGCGGCGCCTGGCTGACCAGCACCACCAGCGCACCCAGCACCACCAGCCCCAGGCCCGCGGCGGCGCGCGTGCCGAGCGCGGCGCAGGCCGCCGCGAGCAGCGCGCCCAGCGCCAGCGCCGGCACGGTCTGCGGCGTCACCCAGGCCAGCGCATTGGCCGGGCCGAAGCCGAGCGCGGTGGACAAGGTGGTCGCCGCCACGCCCGCCGCAAGCACGCCGGCCACCAGCAGCGCGCGGCGCCAGCCGCGCCGCGCCACGCTGAAGGCCACCAGGCAGGGCGCGAGCAGGCCGAGCAGCTGCACCAGCGCGTCGGACAGCGGCGGCAACGGCGCCGCGCGCACCTCGCCCGCCTGCTGCAGCCCGGCGACGAACTCCGCGGCCCAGGGCACGTCGTCGAGCGCCGCCAGCAGCCATTCGCGCAACTGGCCGGCGACGTGCCCGAGCCCCAGCGGCGCCGGGGCCGGGAACAGCAGCCCCACCGGCCACAGCGCCAGCAGGCTCAAGGCACCGGCGCTGTCGCGCACGAACCAGCGCTCGCGCACGGCCTGCCAGCGCTGCAGCAGGCCCAGCGCCTGCAGCACGGCCGCCAAAGCGATGCCGGCGGCGACGCCGGCGCTGTTCAGCGCCCAGTCGACGCGCGAGGGCACGCGGCCGGGCACGAAGTGCTGCAGCACCTCGGTGGCATAGGACAGCGCGCTGCCCGCGGCCAGCGCCAGCAGCGCGGCACGCCAGAAGACCCGCCCGCCGCGCACCTGCGCGACATACAGCAGCAGGCCCAGCGGCAGGTAGCCGAGCACGTTGGACCAGACGTCGAAACGGTCGCGCCACGGCGGCCACGGCAGCGCCAGCATCGCCTCCAGCGACAGCCCCGGCGGCCAGCGCCAGGCAAGGAACGGGTACAGGCTGGCGTACAGCAGCAGCGCGGTGTAGGCCAGCGCCAGCGGCGCCGCGGAACTGCGTTGGCGCGGAATCAGGGCCGCCACTTCAGAACGGCTTGACGACCACCAGCACGACGATCGCCGCGAACAGCAGCACCGCGCTTTCGTTGAAGACGCGCAACCAGCGCTCGCCGTGCATGTTCGCGTTGCGCTCGAAGCGGCGCAGCAGGCGGGCGCAGGCGTGCTGGTAGCCGAGCACGCCCAGCACCAGCGCCAGCTTGGCGTGCATCCAGCCGCTGCCGCCGCCGACACCGTAACCCAGCCACAGCAGCAGCCCGAGCCCCAGCGCCGGCCACATCAGCAGGCCGGTGAAGCGGTACAGCTTGCGCGCCATCAGCAGCAGCCGCGCGCGCTCGGCGGCGCTGTCGGAAGCCACCAGCGCCAGGTTGACGAACAGCCGCGGCAGGTAGAACAGCCCGGCGAACCAGGCGGCGACGAAGACGATGTGGAAGGCCTTGACCCAGAGATATCCGCTGCTGCCCATCGGCCGATTATCGGCACGATGAAAAAGGCCCCAGCACGAAGCCGGGGCCCGCAAGCCTTATCGCTGTCAACACGCTAAGGCACCTGCTCAGGGAGGAAAAGCAGGGGACGACGACCTTGCGGCTATCATCCGCGGACGACTTTAGCAGAGGCGTGCCGCGCGGCAATTGAGCACTTTCCCGAGTGCGCCGGGCCGCAAAATGCGCCGCAACGACGCCGCAACTGCGCCGCGACTGCGCCGCATAACCGCGGCAGATCCGCCGCAGATCGGTCGCGAATCCGCGCCGCGAACATAGGACACATCCGCCGTGCACACCCCGCCGCCCTTTCCGGCCAGCCGCCCGCGCCGCCTGCGCCGCGACAGCTTCACGCGCGCGCTGGTGCGCGAGCATCGGCTGGCGCCCGCGGACCTGATCCTGCCGGTGTTCGTGCTCGACGGCCACGGCCAGGTGCAGGACGTGCCGAGCATGCCGCGCGTCCAGCGGCGCAGCGTCGACCGGCTCTACGCGGTGGCCGAAGAATGCGTGGCGCTGGGCATCCCGGTGATGGCGCTGTTTCCGGTGATCGAGCCGAGCCTGAAGACGCCCGACGGCCGCGAGGCCACCAACCCGGCCGGGCTGGTGCCGCGCGCGCTGCGCGAGTTGAAGAAGCGCTTCCCGCAACTGGGCCTGCTGACCGACGTCGCGCTCGACCCCTACACCAGCCACGGCCAGGACGGGCTGCTCGACGACAGCGGCTACGTCGTCAACGAGGCCACCGTCGCCGTGCTCACCGCGCAGGCGCTGGTGCAGGCCGAGGCCGGCGTGGACATCGTCGCGCCCAGCGACATGATGGACGGGCGCATCGGCGCGATCCGCAGCGCGCTCGAAGCGCGCGGCGCGATCCACACGCGCATCATGGCCTACAGCGCCAAGTACGCCAGCGCCTTCTACGGCCCCTTCCGCGACGCGGTCGGCTCGGCCAAGAACCTGGGCAAGAGCGACAAGAAGGTCTACCAGATGGACCCGGGCAACAGCGACGAGGCGCTGCGCGAGGTGGCGCTCGATCTGGCCGAAGGCGCCGACATGGTGATGGTCAAGCCCGGCATGCCGTACCTGGACATCGTGCGCCGGGTCAAGGAGGAGTTCCGCGTGCCCACCTTCGCCTACCAGGTCAGCGGCGAGTACGCGATGCTCGAAGCCGCGGCCGCCAACGGCTGGCTGGACCATGACGCGGTGATGATGGAAGCGCTGCTCGCCTTCAAGCGCGCCGGCGCCGACGGCGTGCTCAGCTACTTCGCGCTCGACGCGGCGCGGCTGCTGCGCGCCGGCTGAGTCGAGCTCGTCAACAGCGCGCATGCGCGTCTTCCACGTCAGCGCCGAGGGCTTCGTCGAACTCGACGCCATGCCGGCGGCGCTGCCGCCCGCGGGCTTCCTTTGGGTCGGCAGTGCACGCGCCGAGTTCGAGAGTGGTGGTGCCGAGATCCAGAGCCGCCTGCAGGCCTGGACCGGCACGCAGCTGGTCGACCTGCACGTGCGCGACCTGCTGAGCCAGCAGCTGCCGTCGAACTTCGACGACACCTCGTGGTACGACCTGCTGATCTTCCGCCGGCTGGCGGTGGGCGCCGGCGCCGACACGGCGCCGCAGACGGCCGGCACGCTGAGTGACGCGCGCCGCATGCTGCAGGCCATCGACACCAGCCCGATCGGCTTCGCGGTGTTCGACCGCGTGCTGCTCAGCGTGCACCCGGCCGACTGCGCGGTGCGCGAGCACTTCGCGCAGCGGCTGCAGCAGCAGGCCGGCGCCGAGACACGCAGCGACGTGCGCGGCCCGGGCCGGCTGCCCACCAGCCCGGCGGACCTGATGCTGCGCATGGCCAACCATCTGGTCGACGGCTATCTGGAGCTGCGCCGCCTGCTGACCGGCCACCTGGGCACGCTGCAGAGCGAGCTGCTCGATGCGAAGAGCCGCTTCGGCGACTGGAAGATGCTGCTCGACGCGCGCAACACGCTGTACCTGCTCGAAGCCACCTGCGAGGACCAGCGCAGCGCGATGCAGGAATGGCTGGACGCGCTCGAGGAGTGGCCGCCCGAGAGCGACAAGGCCGCCAAGCGCGAGCGCGAGCTGCTGCGGCTGCGCTCGCGCGACGTGCTCGAGCACATCGAACGCGTGCTCACGCACGTGCGGCGGCTCGAACATTCGGCCGAGTTCGCGGTGCAGATGCACTTCTCGGCGCTGGGCCAGCGCACCAACGACATCATGCGCACGCTGACGGTGCTGACCGCGGTGTTCCTGCCGCTGAACCTGATCACCGGCTTCTTCGGCATGAATTTCGACACGCTGCCGCTGATCCACTCGGCCACCGGCATCTGGACGGCCGTCGGCGTGATGGTGGCCATCGGCCTGGGCCTGATCGTCTACTTCCGGCGCAAGCGCTACCTGGGTTCGCAGCGCAAGTAGGGGTCGGCGAAACCCAGCGCGAGCATCAGCCGGGACTCCAGCGCCTCCATCGCCTCGGCCTCGGCAGGCGATCTCTCATGCTCGTAACCCTGCGCATGCAGCGTGCCGTGCACCAGCAGATGCGCGTAGTGCGCCGGCAGCGTGATGCCGGCCGCGGCGGCCTCGCGCTCGACCACCGGCGCGCACAGCACCAGGTCGGCCAACACCTGCGGCGCGCGCGCATAGTCGAAGGTCAGCACGTTGGTGGCGTAGTCCTTGCCGCGGTAGTCGCGGTTCAGCGTGCGGCCTTCGTCCTCGCCGACGATGCGCACGGCGATCTCGGCCGGCAGCTGCAGCGCGGCACGGATGCAGCGCGCGACGCGGTGCCGCGGCAGCAGCGCGCGGTGGCGCGCATCGGGCATCTGCAGCGACAGCTGCAGCGCCGGGCGTGCCGTCATGCGGCGGGCTCGGCGCGCACGCGCGCCGCGTCGTAGGCTTCGACGATGCGCGCCACCAGCGGGTGGCGCACCACGTCGGCGGCTTCGAACAGCGTGAAGGCCACGCCCTCCACGCCGGCCAGCACCGCCTGCGCCTCGACCAGGCCGCTGGTGCGGCCCTTCGGCAGGTCGATCTGGCTCACGTCGCCGGTGACCACGCAGCGCGAGCCGAAGCCGATGCGCGTGAGGAACATCTTCATCTGCTCCGACGTGGTGTTCTGTGCCTCGTCGAGGATGACGAAGGCGTGGTTCAGCGTGCGCCCGCGCATGAAGGCCAGCGGCGCCACTTCGAGCAGGCCCTTGTCGAAGGCGCGGGTCACGCGCTCCAGGCCCATCAAGTCGTACAGCGCGTCGTACAGCGGACGCAGGTAGGGGTCGACCTTCTGCGCCATGTCGCCGGGCAGGAAGCCCAGGCGCTCGCCGGCCTCGACCGCCGGCCGCGTGAGCACGATGCGCTGCACCGAATGCCGCTCCAGCGCGTCCACCGCGCAGGCCACGGCCAGGAAGGTCTTGCCGGTGCCGGCCGGGCCGATGCCGAAGCTGATGTCGTGCGTCAGCATCCGGCGCAGGTAGCGCAGCTGGTTCGGCGAGCGCGCGGCCAGGTCGCTGCGCCGCGTGTGCAGCACGATGGGGCCGTCGCCGTCATCGTCGGCCGCGGCCGCGCCGGGCGCATCCGCCGCCTGCGCGCGCTGCGCGTCCTGCAGTGCGTGCTGCAGCGCCTCGGCCTCGATCGGCTGGTCGGCGCCGGCGTACAGCTGCTGCAGCAGGGCCAGCGTGGCGCGCGCCGCGTCGGGCTCGCCGTCGATGCGAAAGCGCTCGCCGCGGTGCGTGATGCGCACGCCGAAGGCCGCCTCGATGCTGCGCAACTGCCCGTCGAGGGGACCGCACAGGTGCGCCAGGCGCGCATTGTCGGCAGGCGTGAAGGCGTGGCGGATGAACACGGCGCGCGCGATGGCCGCCGTGCAGCGGCGGGCCGGGAAGCGGAACAAGCGCACATTGTCGCCGTGCCGCGCGCGGCGCACCATCCTGCAAAATGCCCGCCGCCATGAAGCGCCGAAGCCCGCCGTCCGCCGCCGAGCTGCAGCCGCTGCGCCGCCGGCAGCGCAGCGGCCGGCGCCTCGGCCTGCTGCTGCTGTGGCTGGGCCTGGCCTGGCTGGCGCCGTGGCCGGCCGCCGCTGCGCGCAGCGTAACGATCGACACCGCGCACGCGGCAGCCGCCGACGCCGCCGGCGGCGACCGCAGCGCCTTGCCCACCGGCCGCGCCGCGGCGCCGGTACATCTGCCCGACGACTGGGCCGCCAGCCGCCCCGGCCAGTCCGGCCCGGTGTGGTACCGCGTGGCCTTCACCGCGGCGGGGCCGCGCGAACAAGGCGAACTGCTGGCGCTGTACATCGAGCGCGTCTGCACCAACCTCGAGGTCTACCTGAACGGCCAGCTGCTGCACAGCGGCGGACGCATGGACGAGCCGATCACGCAGAACTGCAACCACCCGCAGCTGGTCAGCCTGCCGGCCGGGTTGATCGCGCCGGGGCCGAACACGCTCGACCTGAAGGTGGCCGGCCATGCGCTGTCGCACGTCGCCTCGACGCGCCGGGCCGGCGGCCTGTCGGCGCTGCAGATCGGCCCGCAGGCGCAGCTCGCGCCCTTGCATGCGCGGCAGACGGCGCTGAACGTCGCGCTGCCGCAGGCGATCAGCGCGACGCTGCTGCTGATGGGCGGCTTCATGGCCGTGCTCGGCTGGATCCACCGGCACGAGCGGCACCTGGCCTATTTCGGCGCGCTGTCGGTGGGCTGGGCCGTCGTCGAGGCGCGGCTGTGGCTGCGCGACCTGCCGTTCAGCAACGCCACGGCCGAGCTGCTGCTGTGCGCGATGCTGCCGCTGCTGACGCTGGCCAGCGTGCAGTTCCTGCTGCGTTATGCGGGGTACCGCCGGCGCTGGATCGACATCGCGCTGCCGCTGCAATGCCTGCTGATGCCGGCGACGCTGTGGCTCGCCGGGCCGCAGCACCTGCATGCGCTGGCCAGCCTGTGGTCGCCGCTGCTGGCGCTGCAGGTGCTGGCCGCCGCCGGCTTCTACCTGCACACGCAGTACCGGCTGCGCAGCCGCGCCGTCTGGCCGACGGCCTTGCTGCTGGGCGCCGCCGCCGCGGCGCTGGCCGGCGACTACCTGTCCCAGGGCTTCGGGCTGCGCTCGCTGCTGGTGCCGCTGGTGCAGATCGCCATCCCGCTGCTGATGGTGCTGGTCGGGCTGCGGCTGCTGCAGCAGCACGGGCGCGCGCGGCAGGCGGCCGAAGAGAGCCGGGCCGAGCTCGAGCAGCGCATCCGCGAGGCCACCGCCGAGATCGAGCGCAACTTCACGCAGCTGGCCGAGCTGCGCGTGGAGAAGGTCACCGAGCGCGAGCGCAAGCGCATCGCCGCCGACCTGCACGACGACCTGGGCGCGAAGCTGCTGACCATCGTGCACACCAGCGAATCCGAGCGCATCTCCACGCTGGCGCGCGAGGCGCTGGAGGAGATGCGCCTGTCGGTGCGCGGGCTGACCGGCAAGCCGGTGCAGCTGATCGACGCGCTCGGCGACTGGCGCGCCGAAGTGGTGGCGCGGCTCGGCCAGGCGGGCATCGAGGCCGACTGGACGATGCCGGCCGAGGACCTGCCGCAGACGCTGTCGGCGCGCGCCTTCGTGCAGACCACGCGCATCCTGCGCGAGGCGGTGAGCAACGTCATCAAGCACAGCGGCGCCACGCACTGCTCGCTGAGCTGCGCCATCGCCGAGGGCGACGTGCAGATCATGGTGCGCGACAACGGCAACGGCATCCCGATGGAGCTGGACGGCCGGCTCGACCGCGGCCACGGCATGGCCAGCATGAAGCAGCGCGCCAAGCAGCTGCAGGGCCAGTGCCTGGTCGAATCGGGCCCGGGCTACGGTACCGTGATACGGCTCACGCTTCCGCTGCATCGCGCCACTGAAGCGGCCTGACCCGCTGCTAGCATGCCCCGGCTACAGCGGAGCCCCGTCATGACCAGCATCCTGCTCTTGGAAGATCTGCCGCAGATCCGCACCTGGCTCAGCAGCCTGGTGCTGCAGGTCTTTCCGGACGCGCAGATCGCCGAAGCGGCGCGCGTGCACGATGCGCTGGGCCTGGTATCGGCGATCAAGTTCGACCTGGCGCTGGTCGACCTGGGCCTGCCCGACGGCTCGGGCGTCGACGTGGTCGGCGCGCTGCGCGAACACCAACCGGAGACGCAGAGCGTGGTCGTCACGATCCACGACGACGACGAGCACCTGTTTCCGGCGCTGCAGGCCGGCGCCTTCGGCTACATCCTGAAGGAGCAGCCGCGCGAGCTGATCACCGAGCAGCTGCAGCGCATCAGCCAGGGCGAGCCGCCGCTGTCGCCGTCGATCGCGCGCCGCGTGATGGCCTACTTCACGGCCAAGTCCAAGCCGCAGCCGGCGTCGGCGCACCAGGTGCCGCACGTGTCCCTGACCGACCGCGAAACCGAAGTGCTGCTGCGCGTGGCCAAGGGCTACACGCTGCCGGAGATCGGCGTGCAGTTGACGCTGTCGCGCCACACCATCGCCGACTACGTCAAGCAGATCTACCGCAAGCTCAACG
>DAIMFR010000127.1:0-8163 GCA_036724445.1 Rubrivivax sp.
CGCCCGACCTCGATAACCAGTTGAATTTGTTCGACTTTTAACCGGACAGCAGTGGTTTCCCTTGTGGAATCAGCCGGCGACGATGCTCGAAGTCTCGCAGCTCTTCTCCGAAGGTCGAGCCAGCACCAAGGCAAGGCACGCAACGGATGGATGGTCCATGGCGCGCGCGGCAGCGACGTGGGGCGTGCGGCGAGGCATCGTCGCGTTCCAGAGATTCGGCTACTTGCAGCGCGACAACCAGTCGCTCCACTTCGCCGTACCGCTAGGACGGTTCAATGTTCCGGATCGCGTGCTGCCTGCGCAATCGTGTCTGGATGACCTGGACCGACACGGCTGGCTGGCCACCCTTCATCGGGTGGCACGTCACAAGGACTCGCCGGCTCGGCTGCGGTTGGCGCAGCGCCGGCTCATGACGGAACTGTTCGATGTCTGCCAGCGAGGCGAATCACCTGCGAGCTGGCAGCGAGTACTGCACACCCTTGGCACGGTTGAAGCCATCATGCGCACCGGCAGCGGCTTCAAGGCCCAGCCCGTGCCGCCGCTGCGGCCCGAGTGGGTGCCTGCAGCCGACGACGGCTCGGCGGAGTTCAGGCTGGCGCTCGCGTTCGCCTTGCAAGCCCGCGCTTTCCGCCGCGACGACGGCCGTCCCGTCGACGGCCTGCGCCGCCACTGGCTGCCGCTCGATGCCAGGCGCCCCGGCCGCTTCGCTACCGGCGGCGATGTGATGAACCCGCGGCTCGAAGTGCTGCCCGACGTGGTGATGCAAGGGCGCAGCGGTGTCGGCGACGCCATCGCCGTGCTGGAGCGCCGTCTTGTCGAAGCTTCGGCCGGTGGGCTGCGCAGCTTTCCTTTGCAGGCGGCACCGCGCGCCGCGGCCTCGCTGGCCGATCTGTCGGCCTGGCTGAGTGGCCAAGTGGACCCCGATCGCACGCTGGCGCTGGCGCGCGCGCTGATGGCCCTGGAGCGTGGCCTGTGGGCCGAGCAGATCGTGCCGATCACGGTCCCACCGGCTCCGGTCGAATGGCCCGACGACGCATGGCTGTGCCTTCGCCTGGCCCATCTGCCTTGGCCGCTGCCCGACGGTCGCGTTGTTCCTTGCGACCCGGCCATCCTGGGCCGTCTCGCCAGCGGCGATGCGGCCAGCGCCGTCGAAGGGGCGCTGCGCCGCCTGCGTGCAGCTGGCCTGCGTCCGGCCCTGCGCATGGCTGCGGTGGCGCCGGCCACCGCGCGCCTGTGGGCTGCGGCGCTGGCCTTTCCGGTTTCCCGATCGCTGGCCGCGCGCATGGCGCGCCGGCTCGACTTCTCAATTGCCCAGGAGCAACTCGCATGACCCTCGACCTTTCCATGCTCGACAACGCGCCGCGGCTGCTGTTCGCCATTCCGCTGGTGCCGCTGCAGGGCCAGCGTTTCCAGCCCACGGGCTTTCCCGGGCTGGGTGCGGCCACCTTCCGTTCGGCTGCGGGCGACAGCCTGCTGGTGGAGTCGGCGCAGAGCATGGCCAATCGGCTGGAGCGCACGTTCTGGAACGAAGCCAACAACGACGTGATCGAGGCGGCCAAGGGCATCTCGCATGTGCGCGTCACACGCAAGGACGGCACCTTCCTCACCGACACCATCCTTGAGGCGCACCGGCTCAACAGCCCCTATCTGCTGAAGGGTTCGAACAAGGACTTCTTCAACCGGCTGGAAAGCGAGCTTGCCTTGAGGCCCGGGCCCATCGATCGACGGACGCTCGTAGCTGCGTTGCTGAAGTTGGACGTGGGTTCGCTCTTGCACGGTGTCTTCATATCGAACGACAAGCTTGCCGGCGGCCGGCTGCGGCTGGCGCGCGCTCTGTCCGCGTTCATCGAAGCCGACGGTGTGCGTGTGGCCGCATCGGGTGGTGTCAAGAACGACCACGTCAATCCCTCGGGCGAGACCAAGTCCGGATTCGGCAACGTGCCCTTCGCCCGCGACGAGTTCACGGCCGATCGCATCACGCTGTACGTGAATCTTGACCTGTCCCAAATCCGCGGCTACGGGCTCGACGCGAAGGCAAACAAGCTGCTGATCGTGATGGCGCTGTTCAAGCTGCGCGCCTTGTTGGATGGCAGCCTGCGGTTGCGCACCGCGTGCGACCTGATGCCGCAAAGCGATCAGGTCATCGCCACGGCGCCGGCCGGGTTCAAGTTGCCGGCCGCCGTCGACCTGAAGGACGAGCTGCGCCAGGCCGTCACTGACTGCGCGCAATGGATGGAAGTGAACGAAGCGACCTATGGCGACGAGATCAAGGGCAAGGCCGACGGCGACAACAAGCCCGATGGCGATGACGAGGCGCAGACCTCAAGCGATTGAGCACCATGCCGACCCTGCTCTTGCGCTTCCCCGGCCGGCGCTACCACGCCACACCTTGGGGGCACCATGTGAACGAGGGGCTCGTCGAGTGGCCGCCGTCGCCGTGGCGACTGCTCCGTGCGCTGCTGGCGGTGGGCTACACCCGGCTCGGCTGGGCCGCCAGTCTGGACGAACCTTGGCTCTCGTCTCCGTCGGAACTGGGTCGAGCGCTGATCAGGAAGCTGGCGAGCGTCTTGCCCAGCTATGCGCTGCCGCCCGCGAGCGGCGCGCACAGTCGGCACTACATGCCGATGGGCGATTTCAAGGGCGGTCGCGAACGCACCGGCCTGGTGTTCGACACTTGGGCGCAGGTGGAGCAGGGCGAACTGGCGGTGCACTGGGACGTGCCGCTGAGCGCGGAAGAAACGGCGCTGCTTGCGCAACTCGCTGCGCGGCTGAACTACCTGGGGCGTTCCGAATCCTGGGTGTGTGCGCGCCTCGCGCCGGAGAGCGAGTTCTCGACGCTGGCCTTCAACTGCCGGCCCTGCGACACGCAGACCGGGCCCGGCCCTGGGTGGGAGCAGGTATCCCTGCTGGCCTGTGAGGTGCCCGAAGCGTTCGACGAGTGGCGCGAGCAGCGGCTGCGGGCCGCCCTGTCTGAACTGCCCTCGATTCCACTGCCAGACAAGAAGAAGCTTACGGCCAAGGACCGCAGGCCCAGCGAGGAACGCGAACGGCTGCGCCAGCGGGCGCGAGCACCGTATCCCTCCGACCTCGTTGCGTGCTTGCAGACCGACACCACCTGGCTGCGCGAGCACGGCTGGAGCCAGCCACCCGGCAGCCGTCGTATCCTGTACTGGCGACGCGCCGATGCGTTGCATGCTGCGGCTCTGACGTCTCCGGGCGCGACACGCGATGGCGGGCGCTCGTCTTTCGTGCTGCTGTCGCTGAGCAGCGCCTCGGGCAACAACCACGCGCTGCCGGTGCTGGCACGCAGCCTGCCACAGGGCGAGATGCTGCACCGGCAGATGGTGGGCGCGCGCACGCGCCTTGCGCCCGACGATCCCCCGCTCGTGCTGAGCGGCTGCGACGAGGCCGGCAGGCCGCTGCGTGGGCAGCATGGCCATGCCCATGTGCTGTCACTGGACCTGGACGGCGACGGCCACATCGACCATCTGCTGGTCTGGGCACCCCACGGCCTTGATGCGCTCGATCAACAGGCCTTGCGCATGACGCGCGGCACCTACACGAAGGGCGGCGTCGGCGCGTTGCGCCTCGCATGGTCGGCCGCCGGCGAGCGCGAGGATCTTGGCCGCCTGATCGGGCCGCTCGGCGCGTCGTTGATGCGCAGCATCGGCACCGGCCGGCGCTGGGTCACGGCCACCCCCTTCGTCCCGCCGCGTCATCCGAAGCCGCGCGGGGCCCACAGTCTGACGGGCCAGGTGCGTGCTGAACTGCAGGCGCGTGGGCTGCCGGCGCCGTCGGCGGTCGATTGGCTCGACCCGCAGCACGATCTACACGCCCGGGCGTTGCGCCATCACCTGCGAGTACGGCGCAACGGTGTCCCGCCGCCGGTGAACGCGGGCCTGGCGCTGTGCCTGACTTTCGCTGAGGAGGTCGCCGGGCCGATCTGCCTGGGCTACGGCAGCCACTACGGGCTGGGCCGTTTCGAGTGCGAGCTGGATGATTGACATCGCAGCACAACGCTCGCGGCCCCCGCGCCGGCCTGCGCTGGTATCGGGACGCGGCTGTCAGGGGTCGCTCGCCGGCCGACGCCGCTCCGCGCGCACGGCATCGATCTCGGCCTGGATGTCTGCGTCGGTCAGTTGGTCGGCGCCGCTGGCGCGCGCCTGGGCCTGCAAGCGCTCGAACGCGGCGCCGAAGCGCGCGGCACGCAAGGTGCGCAGGTGCTTCTCCACGTCTTCCGGACGCGTGGGCACGAGCAGCGCGAACGGCCTGCCGTTGCGAGTGACGACGAACTCCTCGCCGGCCGCGACGCGCTTGCCTATTTCGTCTGGGTTGTCACCTAGGTCGCGCACGCTCACATAGTCCATGGCCGATCCATTGGCTTCAGCTTGAGCACGCGAATGTAGTCCGCCATGCCGCAGAACACCATCCTCCCGCCCGGCGACGAAGCCGCGGCAGCCCTGCCCGAGCAACCGGCGCTGCCCCTCGACGCGCCGCCGCTGCCGCCCGGCGCGCCGCTGCTGCCGGCACGCATGGTCAACGAATACGTCTACTGCCCGCGGCTGGCCTACCTGGAATGGGTGCAGGGCGAGTGGGCCGATTCGGCCGATACGGTGGAAGGTCGCCATGCGCACCGCCGCGTCGACAAGCGCCGCGGCACGCCGCCCGAGGCCGCTGCCGCCCCGACGGACGGCGACGAGCCCGCCGAGAAGCTCAGCGTGCATTCGCTCGAACTCTCGTCCGACGCGCTCGGCCTGATCGCCAAGCTCGACCTGGCCGAGTTCGAAGGCCGGCGCGCGGTGCCGGTGGATACCAAGCGCGGCAAGCGCCCGCACGTGGCGCGCGGCGCCTACGACCCCGAGCGCATACAGCTGTGCGCCCAAGGTCTGCTGCTCGAAGAGCACGGCTACGAGTCGCCCGAAGGCGTGCTGTACTTCGCCGCCTCGCGCGAGCGCGTCAAGGTGGTGTTCGACGACGAGCTGCGCGCCGCCACGCGCCAGGCCGCGGCCGGGCTGCGGCTGGTGGCCAGCGGTGGCCAGATGCCGCCGCCGCTGGAAAACAGCCCCAAGTGCCCGCGCTGCTCGCTCAGCCCCATCTGCCTGCCCGACGAGCTGCACTACCTGCGCACGCAGGCCACGCCGCCGCGCCCGCTGGCGGTGGGCCAGGCGCCGGCGCTGCCGATGTACGTGCAGGCGCGCGGCGCCAAGGTGTCCAAGAAGGGCGAGGTGCTGGAAGTCTCGGTCGACGACGAGAAGGTGGCCGGCGCGCGGCTGATCGACGTGTCGCAAGTCGTGCTGCAGGGCGGCGTGTACCTCACCGGCCCGGCGCTGCACGAGCTGATGGCGCGGCAGATCCCGGTGACTTGGCTGTCGCACGGCGGCTGGTTCCTCGGCCACACGGTGGGCCTGGGCCACAAGAACGTCGAGCTGCGCAGCGCGCAGTTCCGCGCCAGCTTCGACGAGCGGCATTGCCTGATGCTGGCGCGCGACCTGGTGGCCGCCAAGATCCGCAACCAGCGCACGCTGCTGCGCCGCAACTGGAAGCGCGGTGAACTGCCTGAAGCCTTGCTGTCGGAGTTCCGCCGGGACATCGACGCCGCCGAGCGCGCGCACGATCTGCCGCAGCTGCTGGGCGCCGAGGGCAACGCTGCGGCGCGCTACTTCCGCCACTTCGGCCAGATGCTGTCGGCGCCGGGCGAGGGCAGCGCCGACGACTGGCCCTTCGACTTCGAGCGCCGCACGCGCCGGCCGCCCACCGACCCGGTCAACGCGCTGCTGTCGTACGCCTACTCGCTGCTGACGCGCAGCGTGGCGGTGACGCTCACCGCGGTGGGCTTCGACGCGTACCGGGGCTTCTATCATCAGAGCCGCTACGGCCGCCCGGCGCTGGCGCTGGACGTGATGGAACCGTTTCGACCGTTGATCGCCGATTCGGCCGTGCTGACGGCCATCAACAACGGTGAAGTGGGCGCCGGCGATTTCGTGCGCGCCGGCGGCGCGGTCAACCTGAACGAGCGCGGCCGGCGCGCCTTCATCGCCGCCTTCGAGCGTCGCATGGGCCAGGAGATCACGCACCCCGTTTTCGGCTACGCGGCGCAGTATCGGCAGATCGTCGAGATTCAGTGTCGGTTGTTGGGCCGCCATCTGCTGGGCGAGCTGGACCGCTATCCCAACTTCACCACACGATGAGGCACGGCCGATGGGCGACGAGCATCTGTACATCGTCACCTACGACATCGCCGACGACCGGCGCTGGCGCGCGGTGTTCAAGCTGATGCACGGCTATGGCGAATGGCTGCAGCTGTCGGTGTTCCAGTGCCGGCTGACGCGCAGCCGGCATGCGGAGCTGGGCGGCCGCCTGAGCAGTACGATCTCTCACGCCGAGGACCATGTGCTGATCATCGACTTGGGTGCCGCCGAGCAGGTGGAGCCGCGCATCAGCAGCCTGGGCAAGCGCCCGTTCGCGGCGATCGAGCGCGCGCCGGTGATCGTCTGAACCATGTTGCGAGGCCGTCCCGCTGCCTGTCTGGCGGCGCGAGCGCTGCGATGCAGAAGGCCCGCCCCGACAGCGCTCGCGGACCGAAGCTCTTTGAAAATTCAGAGGTTCTTGGGGAAGAGGTCGCTTCGATCAGCTTTCTCCCGCGCAGCCGCAGGATCGGTCGGCGCAGCGCTCGCAAGCTCACGGCACAATCCGCGCGGCCCCTTCGCCTGCGAGGAGGCCGTCATCCGAGGCTTCGTGCCTCGGCCTCATTGAAGCACAAGCTTTGCAGAGCGCGGATGCACCGGCTCGCCCGTCATCCGAGGCTTCGTGCCTCGGCCTCATTGAAGCATGGAGATGGTGTTCGCGCTTCAGGACGCCGCAGAGGTCATCCGAGGCTTCGTGCCTCGGCCTCATTGAAGCCGGTGGGTACTTGTGCCATTGCGGGCTCCTTCAGGCGTCATCCGAGGCTTCGTGCCTCGGCCTCATTGAAGCAGGCGCGCCGACGATTACAGGCACGGCAAGCGCAATGCGGTCATCCGAGGCTTCGTGCCTCGGCCTCATTGAAGCCGCAACCACAGCACGCCGGTCAGCGCGCAGTTCCACGTCATCCGAGGCTTCGTGCCTCGGCCTCATTGAAGCCGCCGCGACTTTCGCAGGAGAGACACCTGCGCGGGCGTCATCCGAGGCTTCGTGCCTCGGCCTCATTGAAGCTGTTTCCTCGCGCTGCTGGGCGATCTTCCGAACCTGTCATCCGAGGCTTCGTGCCTCGGCCTCATTGAAGCAGGTACAGACCCTTAGCGTTTTCCACCATCTTCATGTCATCCGAGGCTTCGTGCCTCGGCCTCATTGAAGCGGGGCTGGCACCTACATCGGACGGCTACGGGTGGGAGGTCATCCGAGGCTTCGTGCCTCGGCCTCATTGAAGCACATCGTGGCCCCCGGTCTGGTGCCCTTTCCCTACGTCATCCGAGGCTTCGTGCCTCGGCCTCATTGAAGCGGAAGCGATGGGGCACGGCAACCCGGACAGTTACGAGTCATCCGAGGCTTCGTGCCTCGGCCTCATTGAAGCCACGCCCTCTGGCAGCCAAATCGCGACGTGGTAATGGTCATCCGAGGCTTCGTGCCTCGGCCTCATTGAAGCAGCTTGACGCTGATGGCGGTGTCGGTGCGCCGGAAGGTCATCCGAGGCTTCGTGCCTCGGCCTCATTGAAGCGGCGCGCCCATGCCCACGCCGGCCAGCTCGGCGCGCGTCATCCGAGGCTTCGTGCCTCGGCCTCATTGAAGCACCGAAGCCGAGCGGCGCTTCTGGTTCGCGTCGGCGTCATCCGAGGCTTCGTGCCTCGGCCTCATTGAAGCAACCAACTGCTCCGGTTCAATACCCGGATCTGTCCGCGTCATCCGAGGCTTCGTGCCTCGGCCTCATTGAAGCCAGCTTGCGCACGTTGCCCACGGGCCGCGCGATCAGGTCATCCGAGGCTTCGTGCCTCGGCCTCATTGAAGCGGTGTCATCGGCAATGGCTCCTTGTTCGGTGGCGAGTCATCCGAGGCTTCGTGCCTCGGCCTCATTGAAGCCACGAAGAGCGCATTGCGCGTGAACTGGGTTGGCCGTCATCCGAGGCTTCGTGCCTCGGTGTTGTCTCTCGCACTGAACGGCAATTCACCGCCCCGTTCTTCTCGCATTGA
>DAIMFR010000128.1:0-8124 GCA_036724445.1 Rubrivivax sp.
ATATAGCGACATGTTTATTTTGGCTACACCCTCTCAGAGCCTGTGAAGTATTCCGGCGCGGCCGAGCGAGTGGCCCCGGAGGCGCCAATCTAGGCGCGAAGCACAGCCGCAGCCCGGGCTGCGGCGAGCATTCGCAACGACGAGTGGCGTCTTCTGGAACGCTCGAGCGGGCGTGGCGGAATGCTTCACAGGCTCTCAGTCAGCTTCAGCCCGCCAGCGGCAGCGCCTGCGTCAGCTCCACCACCGGCAAGGCCTGCGGCCGCGCCGCGGACGTGCCCGCCGCTGGCGCCAGCGGCCGCAGCACCACGGCAACGGGGCGGGTGACGGCGTCGCGCAGCGTCGGCGCGCTGAAGGTGTGGCGGCGCAAGTCGCTCAGCTCGCGGTGCACTTCGTCGAGCTCGCTCATCAGGCTCGCCAGCCGGCGCTCGTGCGCGCCGGCCTCGCCGGCCAGCGCGTCGAGCTCGTCGCCGAGCCGCGCGTACTTGTCCTTCAGTTCCTTCAGCGTCATGGTCCCTGCCCTGCGTCACCGATGCGATCGCGCCCGCCAGTCTGGCAGCGGCAGCGCGGCCGCGCCATCACTCGATCGCGGGGGGTGGGCGGCATGCGGGCGGCGCGGCGTGCGCCCCGCCACAATGCGCTTGCATGGAGACGGACGACTTCGCACGGGCCCGGGCCTCGTTCCTCGACGGCGTGGCGCACTTCGAGGTGCAGCAGTTCGACGCCGCCGAGCGCTGTTTCGTGGCGGCGCTGCAGCATCTGCCCGGCCGCGCCTCGACGCGCATCAACCTGGCGGCCACGAGGCTGGCGTTGCGGCGGCCGGCCGAGGCGCTGGCCGAACTGGAGGCGGTGCTGGCCGACGAGCCGCAGCACCTGGACGCCTGGTGCCATCGCGCCGCGGCGCTGGCCGAACTCGGGCGCGACGCCGACGCGCTCGCCTGCGCCGACCACGTGCTGGCGCACGATGCGCAGCAGCCGCAGGCCTGGTACCGGCGCGGCCTGGCACTGGAACGGCTGCGCCGCTTCGACGAAGCGGGCGCAGCCTTCGAGCGGCTGCTGGCGCTGCAGCCGCAGCATGTCGAGGCCTGGTTCCGCCTGGGCCAGATGCTGCAGCGCCAGGGCCGGCTCGAGGCGGCGCTCGCCTGTCAGGACAAGGTCGTGGCGCTGGCACCGGCGCATGCCGCGGCCTGGAGCCAGCGCGGCTCGCTGCTCGAGGCGCTGGGCCGGCGCGATGACGCCGTCGCCGCCTACGAGCAGGCGATGGCGCTCGGCGCCGATGCCGAGCTGCACCGCTTCCATATCGCCTCGCTGCGCGGTGGGTCCGGCGCGGGGAGTCCGCCGGCCCCGCCGCGCGCCTACGTGCAGGGGCTGTTCGACGACTATGCCGACGGCTTCGACCAGCATCTGGTCGGCGTGCTCGGCTACCGCGGCCACCGCCAGCTGGTGGCGCCGCTGCCCGCGCTGCAGCCGGGCGGTTTCGCGGCAGCGCTGGACCTGGGCTGCGGCACCGGACTGTGCGGCCCGCTGCTGCGCCCGATGGTGCGCCGCCTCGACGGCGTGGACCTGTCGCCGGCAATGCTCGAGCGCGCCGCGGCGCTGGGCGTCTACGACCAGCTGCACTGCGCCGAGCTGGCCGAGCACCTGGCGCACAGCGGCGCGCGCTACGACCTGGTGCTGGCGGCCGACGTGTTCATCTACGTGGGCGAGCTGCAGGCGGTGTTCGCCGGAGTGATGCGCGTGCTGCAGCCGGGCGGGCTGTTGTGCTTCACCGTCGAGCAGGCCGACGATGCGCGGCAGGTGGTGCTGAGCGCACAGCGGCGCTATGCGCATTCGCTGCCCTATCTGCGCACGCTCGCGCAGCGGCACGGGTTGCAGCTGCTGCAGGCGCTGCAGCAGCCGATCCGCCAGCAGCAGCAACAGGCCGTCGGCGCGCTGTACGTGGTTCTGCGTCGGCCCTGATGCACGCCCTGCGCCTGAGCGGCGGCCTCGCCGCCGTGCTGTTCACCGGCCTGGCCTGGGTCCTGGCACCGCTGGAGCCGGGCGTGCTGGCGCTGCAATTCGCCTTCACGCCGCGCGCTTTCGCGAGCATCGTGCACGTCTGGCCGCCCGAGCATCTGGCGCTGTACCGCGCGCATCTGCCGGTCGACTTCCTGCTGCTCGCCGCCTATGGCAGCTTCGGCTGGCTGCTGGCGTCGCGCACCACGCTGTTCGCTGGCTTGCGCGCATCGCTGCGGCGGGTCGCGGCCTGGGTGTTGCCGCTGGCCGCGTCCTTCGACGCCGTCGAGAACGGCCTGCATTGGTGGCTGACCGCCGCGCCGCGCTTCGGGCTGCCGGCGCTGTACGCGCTGGCGGCGGCAGCGGCGGCGCTGAAGTGGCTGCTGTTGCTGCTGTTCGGCGCGCTGGTGGTTCATGCGATGCTCGGCGAGGCCGCGCACTGATCGAGGAGTCCGTCATGTCCGCCACGCCCAGCGCCGAAGACACCGCCGCCTGGCAAAGGCGCCTCGCCGCGCAAGCCAACAACCGCGCCTGGGACCTGGCCGAGGCGTCGAAGCGCACGCCCGGCGAGGACGAGGACATGCTGCAGGCGGCGCACGCCGCGATGTTCTTCTGGAAACGCGCCGGCGACGCCGGCCGGCGCGCGCATGCGGCGCAACTGCTGGCGCATGTCTACGCGCTGCTGCGCCTGCCGAACCCGGCGCGGCACTATCTGGCGCAGTCGCAGCCGCACTTCCTGAGCCAACCGTGCGCCGCGTGGGAGCAGGCGCTGGCGCATGCGGTAGCGGCCCACGTCGCCGCCGCGGCACACGAGCCCGCCGCGCACGCGCAGCACCGCGACGAGGCGCTGCGCCTGGCCGCCGCGCTGGACAATGCCGAAGAACGCGACATGCTCGACGCGACGCTGCGTGTCGTTCCCGATCCGCGCGGCGACACTCGCGGCTGACGAGTCCCGAGTCCCGAGTCCCGAGTCCGGTCTATTCCGAACCCACCCGAAGCCCCCATGAGCCAAGCGCTGGTTCTAATCGATCTGCAGAACGACTGCTTTGCCGGCGGCCGCATGGCACGGGTCGGCGCCGGCGACGCCGTGGCCCAGGCGGCGCGGCTGCTCGACGCCTTCAGGCGGCGCGGCCTGCCCGTCGTGCACGTGCAGCACGTGTCGGCGCGCCCCGGCGCCAGCTTCTTCCTGCCCGACACCGACGGCGTGCGCATCCATACCGCGGTGCAGCCGCGGTCCGGCGAGCCCGCGGCCGAACTCCTCGCCGAACTCGGGGCCGCCGCGTGACGCCTGGCGGCGCGATCACCATTGAGGTCAGCGTCCGGCCGAACGCCAGGCACAGCCGGCTGCTGCAGGCCGACGACGGCAGCTGGCAGGCGCAGCTGAAGGCGCCGCCGGTGGACGGCAAGGCCAATGCCGAGCTGATCGCGCTGGTGGCGCGGCACTTCGGCTGCGCGAAGTCGGCGGTGGCCATCAAGAGCGGCGCTGCCGGCCGGCGCAAGCGGGTGACGATCGCCACCTGCTGAGTTCCGCTCGAGCTGGCGCAGGGGGTGCGGTATCGCGCTGAACCACAATACGCCTTTGCCACGCGAGCAGCGAGAAACGCACGCCCCCCCATGCTGAGCCGCCTGCCCGCCCCGCTGCGCGGGGCGATCACCGCCACGATCCTCGGCCTGAACACGCTGATCATCGCCAGCTGCCTGGTGCCGCCGGCGCTGGCCAAGCTGCTGCTGCCGTTCAAGCCGGTGCGCCGCGTCTGCGACCGGTTGATGAACGGCCTGGCCTCGCAATGGGTGGCCACCAACAACGCCTGGATCGCCGCGGTGCGCCCCGCCGTCTGGGACGTGCAGGGCGTGGACGCGCTGCACCCGCGCGGCTGGTACCTGGTGTCGAGCAACCACCAGAGCTGGGTCGACATCCTGGTGCTGCAGCGCGTCTTCCACGGCCGCATTCCGTTCCTGAAGTTCTTCCTCAAGCAGGAGCTGATCTGGGTGCCGGTGATCGGCCTGGCGTGGTGGGCGCTGGACTTTCCGTTCATGAAGCGCGGCAAGGGCCTGGGCGCGCAAAGGGACGACCTGAAGACCACGCGCGAGGCCTGCGAGAAGTTCAAGCTGATCCCCACCAGCGTCATCAACTTCGTCGAAGGCACGCGCTTCACGCCGGCCAAGCAGGCGCAGCAGCACAGCCCCTACCGGCACCTGCTGAAGCCGAAGATCGGCGGCCTGGGCATCGCGCTGGCGGCGATGGGCGAGCAGTTCGAGGCGCTGCTCGACGTGACCATCGTCTATCCGCACGGCACGCCGACCTTCTGGCAGCTGCTGCGCGGCGACGTCGACGCGGTCACGGTGCGCGTGCAGCAGCGCGGGATCCCGGCCGAGGTGCTGGGCGGCGATCCGCTGCGCGACAAGCGCTACCGGCTGCGCATCGGCCGCTGGGTGGAGGCTCAATGGAAAGACAAGGACCGGCTGATCGGCGAGCTGCTGCCGCCGGGCAAAGCCGCATGACGTGCCAGCCCGACCGCACGCAGAGCTGGGGCGAGGAGCTGGCCAACAGCCTGAGCCACGGCATCGGCTGCCTGCTGGCCATCGCTTCGCTGCCGATCCTGCTGCAGTTCTCGGCGCAGCGCGGCGGCACGCTCGACGTGGTCGGCGCGAGCCTGTTCAGCGCGACGATGATCGTGCTGTACCTGGTGTCGGCGCTGTACCACGCGCTGCCTGCGGGCCGCGCCAAACACTGGTTCAACCGCCTCGACCACGCGGCGATCTACCTGTTCATCGCCGGCAGCTACATGCCCTTCCTGTTCGGCGTGCTGCGCGGCCCCTGGGGCTGGACGCTGTTCGGCATCGTCTGGGGCATGGCCGCGCTGGGCGTGGCCGCCAAGCTCTTCAACCGGCTGCGCCATCCGCTGTGGTCCACCGGGCTGTACCTGGCGATGGGCTGGGTGGCGCTGGTCGCCGCCGTGCCGCTGGTGCAGCGGCTGCCGGCCGCCGGCCTGGCCTGGCTGCTCGCCGGCGGGCTGGCCTACACGCTGGGCGCGGTGGTCTTCCACTTCGACTCGAAGCTGCGCTACGGCCACTTCGTCTGGCACCTGTTCGTGCTGGCCGGCACCGGCTGTCACGTCGCGGCAGTGATGCAGCAGGCGGCTTGATTCCAGTTAGCGTTCAAGATGAGACTAACTATGGCATGCTTTAGGTCGTCATCGACAACCGGAGCACGACATGGCGAGACCGAGACAGGTCGACATGGGTTTGGTCGCACAGGCGCATGCGCTGGCAATGGAGGCTCAAACGCTGGACGATCTGCGTTGTGCGCAGGCGGTATTGCTGCCGGCTCTTCTCGATGCGACGCTCGAGCAAACGGCTGCTGTCCTGGGTGTCGGGCGCGCGACGGTGGCCAGGTACCAGTCGCGACTGCGCACTCGGGTAGCGCGGCCCTCGCAACCGGCGCCGGATTGGGGCGGCCGTCGTCGCGCGGCGATGAGCATCGAGGAGGAGCGCAGCTTTCTGCGGCCGTGGGCCAAGCTCTCGGCAGAAGGCGGCATGTTGGTCGTATCGCCGCTGCGCGCGGCGCTGGCGCAGAGGCTGGGCAGACCCGTGGCAGCGTCGGTCGTGTACCGCCTGCTGGCACGCCACGGCTGGCGCAAGGTGGCCCCCGATACGCGACACCCCAAGAGCGATCCGATGGCTCAGGAGGAGTGGAAAAAAAACTCCCTCAAGCGCTGGCAGCCTTGCTGAAGCCGCCAGAAGTCGGCCGTCGCAGGATACGGCTGATGTTCCAGGACGAGGCGCGCTTCGGGCGCATGGTACGAATCCGCCGCGCCTGGGCGCCAATGCCCACGCGGCCCATGGTCTGCAACGGCTACGAACGCGAGTTCGTGTACGTCTACGGCGCGGTCAGTCCACTGCAGGGGCAGTTCGACTGGATGATCACGCGGCAGATGAACACCGCCAACATGAGCGCCTTCCTCGCTCAGGTCAGCGCCAAGCATCGCCGGGACTTCATCGTCATGGTGGTCGACGGCGCCAGCTCGCACGTCAGCAAGGATCTGATCGTGCCCAGAAACGTCCGATTACTCCGGCTGCCACCCTATGCGCCCGAACTCAATCCGCAGGAGCACGTATGGGACGAACTGCGGGAGAAGGAGTTTCCCAACCGTGTCTTCGCCGACCTTCAAAGCGTGCTCGCTCAACTCGAAGAGGGTCTGCCCAGGCTGGCGTCGGACCGCAAGGCATTACGCAGTCTCACTGCGTGGCCCTGGATTGTTAGTCTCAACTTGAACGCTCATTAGAATGAGGCCAGACCCCGCAGCGGGCTTCCTACAATCCCCGCGATGAGTGCCCTGCCCGCCGCCGCGCCGCGGCGCGCCATCCGCGAACTGCCGGACGAGCTGGTCAGCCAGATCGCCGCCGGCGAGGTGGTCGAACGCCCGGCCTCGGTGGTGCGCGAACTCGTCGACAACGCGCTCGATGCCGGCGCCACGCAGATCCAGGTGCGCCTGACGGCGGGCGGCGTGCGCGCCATCGTCGTCGAGGACGACGGCGTCGGCATCCCCGCCGCCGAGCTGCCGCTGGCGCTGAAGCGGCATGCCACCAGCAAGATCGGCTCGCTCGGCGACCTGGAACGCGTGGCGACGATGGGTTTCCGCGGCGAGGCGCTGGCCGCCATCGCCTCGGTGTCGGAGCTGATCCTCACCAGCCGCACCGCCGACGCACCGCATGCGGCGCGGCTGGACGCGCGCAGCGGCGAGCTCGCACCCGCGGCGCGCGCCGTGGGTACCAGCGTCGAGGTACGCGAGCTGTTCTTCAGCACGCCGGCGCGGCGCAAGTTCATGAAGACCGACGCCACCGAAGCCGCGCACGGCCTCGAGGCGGTGCGCCGCCATGCGCTGGCGCGGCCGGACGTGGGCTTCAGCGTCTGGCTGGACGGCAAGCCGGCCGCGCAGTGGCGCGCCGCCGGGCCGGAGCAGCGGCTGCGCGACGTGCTCGGCGACGACTTTGCCGCGCGCAGCCGGCCGCTGCAGCAGCGCAGCGGCGCGCTGCAGCTGCACGGCCGCATCGGCCTGCCCGAGGCGGCGCGCGCGCGTGCCGACCAGCAATACGTCTATGTCAACGGCCGCTTCGTGCGCGACCGCCTGGTCGCGCACGCGCTGCGCTCGGCCTACGAAGACGTGCTGCACGGCGCGCGCCAGCCGGCCTACGTGCTGTTCATCGCCATCGACCCGGCGCGCGTCGACGTCAACGTGCATCCGACGAAGATCGAGGTGCGCTTCCGCGACTCGCGCGAGCTGCATCAGCAGCTGCGCCAGGCGGCCGAGAACGCGCTGGCGGCGACGCGTGCGGCACTCGGCGGCGCCGCGCCAGGGGCACCGGCGCGGCCCTTCGCGATGCCCGCATGGGCCCCGCCCTCCGCCGCACAGACCCATCTGGCGCTGCAGGCCTTGGCGCCGCTGTCGGGGCCCTTGTCGGCCCCGGCTTCGGCGCCGCTGCAGGCGCAGGAACCGGCCGCGCCGTGGGCCGCCGCGCCGGTCACGCCGGTCACGCCGGTGGCGCCGATGGTCGATGCGGCGGCCGGCGGTGCCGCGCAGCAACCGCTCGGCCAGGCGCTGGCGCAGCTGGGCGGCGCCTACGTGCTGGCGCAGAACGCGCAGGGCCTGGTGATCGTCGACATGCACGCCGCGCACGAGCGCGTGGTCTACGAAAGGCTGAAAGCCACGCTCGGCGAACGCGCGCTGCAGGCGCAGCCGCTGCTCATCCCGCTGAGCTTCGCCGCCACGCCCGCCGAGATGGCCTGCGCCGAGCAGCATGCGCGCTCGCTGCTCGAGCTGGGCCTGGACGTGTCGCCGCTGTCGGCGACGACGCTGGCGGTGCGCAGCCGGCCGAGCGCCTTGCCCGATGCCGATCTGGCCGAACTGGTGCGCGCGGTGCTGGCCGAGCTGGCTCAGGTCGATTCCAGCCGCGTGGTGCAGCGCGCGCGCGACGAACTGCTGGCGACGATGGCCTGCCACGGCGCGGTGCGCGCCAACCGCCGGCTGACGCTGGCCGAGATGGACGCGCTGCTGCGCCAGATGGAGGCCACCGAACGGGCGGACCAGTGCAACCACGGCCGGCCCACCTGGCGCCAGGTGACGCTGAAGG
>DAIMFR010000129.1:0-7778 GCA_036724445.1 Rubrivivax sp.
ATCGCCGGTCACGAATTCGGCGTTCTCCAGCCCTTCGGCCGCGGCCTGCCGGCGCGCGAAGTCGATGTACTTCGGTTCGCGATCGATGCCGGTAACCCTGGCCTGCGGCACTGCCCGCGCAATGGCCCGGGCGGCACTGCCGGAGCCGCAACCCGCATCGAGAATGCAGCCGGTTGCGGCGGGCCGCAGGAAGCGAAGGTCGTCGGCGCCACCGTAGATGCGCGCCTGCCGCTCCAGCCGGAGCGGTTCTTCGTCGCTGTGGAGGACGTACTCGGGGTTGAAACTAGCAGCGGACATGTTGGACCTCCTGTCTGATGACGGCCAGCCGCACCGCAGCCATCGGCTGATCGCCCCAAGTGAGCCGGGTTGAACGCGCAGATCGGATTCAGGCCCGCCGGCCGGGCGAAGTCAGAAAGTACAAGGCGCCCAGTAGGAGCAGGCCATAGACGGCGACCGAGAACCAGGCCATCGCGTTCTGCAGTCCCGAAAGACCAGCCCACACGCTGACCACGAGCCCTCCGAGATTGGCGGCCGTGGCACCCCGCAGCAGCGCCCGCAGGACCATGTCGTCGCGAGTGGCGCGTACGCACCAGAAGATGATGCCCGGCGACAGCAGCGTGGCACCGAAGTAGCGCCCGAGCATCAAGACGTGCGGATCGGCGGGGATGCCGTACTGCTTGCTGCTCGACTCCGGCGCCAGCAGGAAGGCGAGCCCGAAGAAGATGGCGATGGCGCCGGAAATCCCGAGGTAGGTGGAGACTTTCATGGGGTCCTCGCGGTTGCAGCCGGTTGGCGCCTTTGGCGCACTACTTATCCAGAGTCAGATAGTTGAAGCAGCCATGCTGCTGCACGTCAACCAGGGCGCCGCCGCACGCAGCCGCCACACGCTCGCCCAGCGCGCGCATCGCCGCTTCATCCCGCGTGACCATCCACCAGTCTGCCGCCAACAACCCCGCGCGCCACGCACCGACCAAGACATGCCTTGCGTCATTCATTCGCATTGCAATTCCTCTTGATCGATCGGGTGCCTTGTTCAGCGGCCGGGCATGCGAGGCCGATTCCGCAGCCCAAGGCCAATACCCGCCAATCCAGTCAGCAGCAATGCGTACGTGCCCGGCTCCGGCACCAGCCCCACATCGCCGTTGGTCACGGCCATGGCATACAGCTGGTTGCTGCTCGCCGATGTGAATTGCGTGCCTTGTTGACCGCTGCGGACGTCGAAGGCATAGGCCACGCTGGAACCCGGGCTCGGCTGGTTTCCAGACCAATACCAGAATGACTGCAGGTTCTGAAAGTCGCCGGTGTTCGTCAGCCCATTGGCAAAGGTGTTACCCAGCCCGATGTACCAGAGATGGCCGATTTCGCCACCGGTGCAGTTGGCGGCGATTCTGCAGGTCAAGTCGGCCGTAGGCAGGCGCCATTCGCTGAAGGTGCCGATGCTGAAGCTCGCGGCCCAGCTGGCGGCTTCGTTCCAACCTTGCGCCCCATTCACATTGGCATCACGCAGCCAAGTGATGTCCAGGTCGGTGTCGTAGAACGCATCGGTGATGCCATCCTTGTCCAGATCGCGATCCTGCAGGGCGGCGTGCGCCGTCCCGGCGAGCACAAGTACCGCGGCGCCGACCATTCCCGCGGTTGCGTGCTTGAAGCGCAGCTGCCGCGAACTGGTTCCCTGATTCGACATTGGGTGCATGATCTCTCCTCGGTTTCGTTGTCGGTTGCGTGTTGCGCTCGGCCAATCCATGGACTCACGTGCGAGCGAAGGCTAGATCCGGCGCCGAAACCCCGCATCAACCAAACGATTTACGTCAGATCCGCTTCATCCCCCTGTTCGGGGGGCACCGCGTCAACGCCCGACAGGCCGGTCGAAGCTTGGAATCGACGCCAACGCGCCGACGACTTCGGACTGGCGGCTGATCCCCATCTTGGCGAACACCGCGTGCAGCTGCGATCGGACCGTGGCCACCGCCACGCCGTGGCTGCGCGCGATTTCGCTCACCTCGGCACCCTCGGCGACGGCCACCGCCACCTTGGCCTCGGCGGGCGTCAGGTCGTACATCGCAGCGACGACGAAGGGATCGTGGCGCCGTTTCGCGCCAGGGTCGTGCAGCAGCACCATCGCCAGGCTGCGCGGCCCGAAGGCACCCATCGTTTCGTCCGGCCGCAGCGCGGACAGCAACAGCAGCAGCGGCGGCTTGCCGTCGCTGCCGCCGGCACGCACGACCGCGCGCTGTTGCGTCGGCCCCGATTCCAGCCACGAGCCGTCGCCGCCCAGACGCATCCTGCGCAACGCCAGCAGCAGCGCATCGGCACTGCCCGGCCCGGCACAGACGAGCGAGCGGCCCGATTCCTTCAGCCGCTTGTCGTGCTGCAGCAATTGATTGGCCGCCGCGTTCTTGTAGTGGACCTGCAGTTGTTCGTCGACCAGCAGCACCGCATGCCCCAGGCGCGCCAGCAGCGCGTTGCCGAACAGGCTGTCCTGGATGGCTTGCCGCTGGCGCCGCCACAGGCCCAGCGCGCAGTGCATGTGCTCGCCGATGCGTTGGCCGAGCGCCAGCTCGGCGGCGTCGAGCGGGCGCGACGTGCGCCCGCGGTGGATGCCCAGGATGGCCAGCACCTCGTCGTCCTGGTAGACCTTGCCGCCACTGACCCAGCGCCCGCCATAGGCCATCAGGAAGTCGCGATAGAACGGATCGCGCGCGACAAAGTCGTCGTCGAACTGCTCGTGGCAACTGATCCATTCGCCGGTCTGGCACGGTGCCACCAGCGCCGCGCGCGGGTCGATGCGGTGCCAGCGCTGGAGGTACTCCAGCGCGCCTTCGGGGGTGAAGCCGGGGCCGACCTCATAGCTGAAGCCGACCGCGCCGTCGGTGAGGCGAACGCCATGCAGATGCACGCCCCAGGCACCGAATAGCTGCACCATGTCGGCCAATGGCTCGCCCCAAGGCCGGTCGCCGGCGGCGGCACGGTACAGGCCGGCGACGACGCGGTCTTCGAGCGGCGGGGTGATGCGTGGGTGCATGGGCTGGCGTCTGAAGTGGGCCCCGCGGCCCAGCAGCACCGCGGCTTCCCGAAACGGGGAGCATCTTCGCACAGGCCGACAAGTTGCAGCGTGCCGCAACCCACTTCGCGGCTCAGCTCAGTTCAGTGGTAGTCCTCTTCGCGCTGATGCCGCACGGCCAGTACCACCACCAGCGCCGGGTCGGCGATTTCGTAGAGCACGACATAGCCCGACGCACCGAAAGGCACCAGCAGCTCGCGCCGCAGGCTGCCGCCTTCGGCCTTGCGAAAGATGAACGGTGTTCGCGCGAGCTGCGTCAGCGCCGCGGTCTCGATGACGGCCAGCGCGCGTTCGGCCAGCTGCAGGTCGTCGACGGTTTCAGCGCGTTCCAGCAGATGCCCGTAGAGCCGGCGCAGGTCGCCCCGGGCTGCGGGCGTGAACTCGACCGCGAAGCGCATGGCCAGCCGGCGGCCTACTTTTTCCGCCGGCTTGCAGCTTGCAGGCTCTTGCGCCGGGCCTCCAGCTTGTCGCGCAACTCGGCGATCACTTCGTCCGCAGGATGCGACACACCGCTGCGCCGATAGTCCTGCCAGGCCGCTTCGCCGCGAGCGTGGAACTCGGCCTGTACGCGCCGGTACTCGACCGCGCTGCGCACCGTGCGCTCGACGAAACCCGACAGCGTTTCACCCTCGCGCAGCACGGATTCCAGTTGTGCGCGCAACTCGGGCTCGACGCGAACCTGCGGAAGGATGGCGGTCTTCATGCGGGCATTGTGCTGCATTTGTGTTGCGACCGAGTTCAACTCACGCGTGCCAGCAGCGTCAGCCACAGCGGCGCGCTGAGCATGAAGGCCAGCGTCGAGAACACGATCGCCGCGGTGGCTTCGGCCTGCTGCGCGTGATAACGCTGCGCGAAGATCAGCGCGTTGCTGCCCACCGGCGCGGCGGCAGCCATGACCATCACCGCCAGCGGCAGGCCCTCCAGGCCGAAGCCCCAGCGTGCGACCGCCAGCACCAGCGCCGGCACCAGCAGCAGCTTGGCCGCGGCGATCAGCGCCGCGTCGCGCACCCGGCCCTGCACGCCGTAGTAGGCCAGCGACAGGCCGATCAGCACCAGGCACAGCGGCACGACGGCGCTGCCCAGCAGTTGCAGCACCTCGTCGACCAGCGGCGGCAGGCCGAGGCCGACCGCGTTCCACACCAGCCCGGCCAGCACCGGCAGCACCACCGGGTGCACGATGGTGTTGCGCAAGGTGCTGCCCAGCGTGCGCCACAGGCTGCCGCCGCCGTCGCGCCGCGCCTGGTCGTGCGCCAGGTCCAGCTCGACCAGCGTCGTCGTCACCGACAGCAGCACCAGCGCATGCACGCTGACCAGCATCAGGTGCAGCCCGAGCCCGGCCTCGCCGAACACCGCGCTGGCCATCGGGATGCCCATCTGCACGTTGTTGCCGAAACCGACCGAGATCGCGCGCACGGCAGGCGCGGCTGCCGGCAGCGTCGGGTCGCGGCGGCGCCGGCGCCGTTGCGTCGCATGCACCAGCAGCATCAGGCCCACCACCGGCACGAAGTAGGCGATCAGCATGCGCCACGGCAGCGCGCCCAGCTCCACGCGCGCGGTGGTGCGAAACAGCAGCGCCGGCACGAAGATGTAGAAGGCCGCCGCCGACAGCACGCGCGCCGGATCGGCCTCGGGCGCGCCCAGCCAGCGCAGCCGCCCGGCCAGCCAGCCCAGCGCCACCGTCACCAGCACGGCCAGCAGCTTGAAGAAGACGGCGACGGTCATGGCGGGAAAGGCGCCCGCCGGAACAGCGGCCCGGCGCGCGGCCGGGCGAGTCTAGGCGATCAGGTCTACAGCCCCAGCCAGGTGCCCAGCGCCATCAGCTGCGCGTGGTCATAGGCGGCGAAGCCCTTCCACTTGGTCGGCTCGAGCTTCTTCCTGCCTTCGTCGGTGCTGTCCAGCGCCAGCAGGTAGTCGCGCACCGCGCCCGCCTGCTCGGCCGACAGCTTGGGGCTGGCGATGACGTGCTTGATCGGCACCGCCTTCGAGGTGCCGAGCACCTTGCCGCCCTTGGCTTCCCAGCCCTTGACCACGGCGTTGGCCGCAGTGGCGCCGGCCGGCGTGAGGCTGTTCTCGACGAAGAACGGCACCGCGTCCTGGTAGCGCGTGTAGACGTAGGACACGTTCTTGGCGTCGCCGACCAGGTCGCGCATCGTCGCGCGCACCATCCACGAGGTGATCGAATCCTCGTCCGGCGCGCCGAGCTTGCGGCCCTTCAGCTCGGCCAGCGACTTCAGCGGCGAATCGGCGCTGACCAGGAAACTGGCCTTGTAGTCCTGGAAGCCCTTGGTCACCGCCAGCAGCTTGTAGTCGGACTTCTTGATCGCCTCGATCGACAGGTGCGCCGGATGCACCAGCGCCAGGTCGTAAGCCTTGTCGGCCAGGCCCTTGCGCAGGCTGGGGTAGTCGGCCACCGGCTCGACCTGTACCGGCTGCTTCAGCAGCCTGGACAGGTCGGCGGCGATCGCCGCATAGCGCGCGCGGATCTCCTCGTTGGGCACGCGGTAGGTCACGCCCTCGTTGACGGCGAAGACGATGTCGGCCCGGGCCAGGCCGCAGCAGACGGCCAGGATCAGCGAGGCGGCGACGCGCAGACGGGGGATGTTCATGCCGCGCATTCTGCGTTAGGCCGCGCGGCTGCGCGGCCCTGCGCGGCCTACGCCGCCTTGCCGGCCGTGGCCTTTTTCGCGGCCGGCGACTTTGCCGCGGGCTTGGCCGCGCCGCGCGCCGGCCGCGGCTCGAACTCGAAGCCGACCTTGCCCTCCTTCTTGTCGTAAGCCAGGTAGGCCTTGAACTTGCGCCGCGTCTTGTTGGAGACGAAGTTCTCCAGCAGATCGGTCTTGCCGGTGTGCAGCAGCTTGCTCACCTGCTCGCGCGCCACCGGCTGCTGCAGGATGATCTTGCCGGTCTTGAAGTCGCAGGTGACATGCGCGCCGACCGCGTGCTCGCAGACGTAGTTCGTGCCGTGCTCGTAGACGTGGCCCTGGCACTTGGGGCAGGCGCCCAGGCTCTGCTGCCCGGAGAAATCCACCGCTTCGCCCGATTCGGCCTCGCGCTTCGCGTCCTCGCCGAAGTCGAACTCCAGCTTCCAGTTCGAGATCTCGTCGTCGTAGACCAGCCTCAGCTCGGCGCTGAAAGGCCAGCCGGCCTTGGAGCGGAAGCCTTCCAGCGGCCCGATCTTCTTGTGCGCCAAGAAGGCCTCGGCCTCGGCCAGCTCGAAGCTGCGCCCGCCGGGGATCTTGGTGATGCTGAAGCCGCACGCGCGCCCATCGGGAGCGCTTCCATGTCCGTCGCACGCATAGCGCCGGTAGTTCTCCTTGACCACGCCGCCGCAGTTCGGGCACGGCGTCTTCAGCGTCGCATAGTCGCCGGGGATCGTGTCGCGGTCGTATTCCTTGGCCTTGCGCACGATGCGCTCGGCCATCTTGGCGATCTCGGCCATGAAGGCCTCGCGCTTCAAGCGGCCGTGCTCCATCTCGGCCAGCTGGTATTCCCAGTTGCCGGTCAGTTCGGGCTGGGTCAACTCCACGACGTCCAGGCCGCGCAGCAGCGTCATCAGCTGGAAGGCCTTGGCGGTGGGCACCAGCTCGCGGCCGTCGCGGTGCATGTACTTCTCGAGGATCAGCCCTTCGATGATCGCGGCGCGCGTGGCCGGCGTGCCCAGGCCCTTCTCGGCCATGGCTTCGCGCAGCTCGTCGTCGTCGATCAGCTTGCCCGCGCCCTCCATCGCGCTCAGCAGCGTGGCCTCGGTGTAGCGCGCCGGCGGCTTGGTCTTCAGCGCCAGCACGTCGACGCTTTCGGTGCGCACGATCTCGCCGGGCGCCACCGGCACCAGGTTCGCGTCCTCCTCCTGCGCTTCCTTGCCGTAGACCGCCAGCCAGCCGGGCTTGACCAGCACCTTGCCGTTGGTCTGGAACTTGTGCTCCTTGCCTTCGGCCTTCACCGTGGAGATGCGCGTGGTCACCAGGAATTCGGCCGGCGGATAGAACACCGCCAGGAAGCGCTTGACCACCAGCTCGTAGAGCTTGGCTTCGGCCTCGCTCAGGCTTCCCGGCGCCTGCAGCGTCGGGATGATGGCGAAGTGATCCGACACCTTGGCGTTGTCGAACACGCGCTTCGCCGGCTTGACATAGCCCTCCTTCAAGCCCAGCGCGGCATGGCCGGCCAGCGGCTTCAGCGGCCCGGGCAGATCGGCCTTGGCCAGCATGTCGAAGGTGTTCTTCACCACGCCCAGGTAGTCCTCGGGCAGATGGCGCGAATCGGTGCGCGGATAGGTCAGCACCTTGTGCTTCTCGTACAGCGCCTGCGCCAGCGACAGCGTGGTCTTGGCGCTGAAGCCGAAGCGCGAGTTGGCCTCGCGCTGCAGCGTCGTCAGGTCGTACAGCGCCGGGCAGCTGCTGGTGGTGGGCTTCGACTCCTCGCTGACGCTGGCCGGCTGGCCGCGCGTCGCGGCGGCGATGGCCTCGGCAGTGGCCGCGTCCCACAGCCGGTCGGCGCGCGCTTCAGGATCGTCGGCGTTCTTCTTGAAGGCCGGGTCGAACCACTTGCCCTCGTACTGGCCGGCCATCGCGTCGAAGCTCGCGCGCAGCTCCCAGTAGTCGCGCGGCACGTGCTTGCGGATCTTCTCCTCGCGCTCGACCACGATCGACAGCGTCGGCGTCTGCACGCGGCCGACGGTGGTCAGGAAGAAGCCGCCGTCGCGCGAGTTGAAGGCCGTCAT
>DAIMFR010000130.1:0-7564 GCA_036724445.1 Rubrivivax sp.
GTTCGACCTCGGTGTGGCTTGATATGTCATTAGATTGCTGGAACGATCTACTAGGCGCAAAGCGCAGCCATAGCTCGGGCTATGGCGAGCATTTGCAACGACGAGCGGCGCCGTCTCGGGCGCACCAGCGGGTGTGGCGGAATGCTTCACAGGCTCTCAGTCAGCGCTTGCCGGTCGAGCCGAAGCCGCCCTCGCCGCGCGCCGAGGCCGCGAACTCGCCGACGCGCCTGAACGCCGCCTGCACCACCGGCACGATGACCATCTGCGCGATGCGCTCCAGCGGCTGCACGGTGAAGGGCTCGGCGCCGCGGTTCCAGCAGCTGACCATCAGCGGCCCCTGGTAGTCGCTGTCGATCAGCCCGACCAGGTTGCCGAGCACGATGCCGTGCTTGTGGCCCAGGCCCGAGCGCGGCAGCAGCATCGCCGCCAGGCCCGGGTCGCCGATGTGGATCGCCAGGCCGGTGGGGATCAGCGCCGCGCCGCCCGGCGGCAGCCGCAGCGGCTCGTCCAGGCAGGCGCGCAGGTCCAGCCCCGCGCTGCCGGGCGTGGCATAGGCCGGCAGGTAGTCGGCCATGCGCGCATCCAGCAGCTTCAGTTCGATGGTGGTCATGCGGCTTTCAATCGGGCGGCGATTTCGGCCACCAGCGCGCGCGCCAGCACCAGCTTGCCGGCGTGCGGCAGTTCGCGCTCGCCGTGTTCGTCGACCAGCAACAGCGCGTTGTCGTCACGCCCGAAAGTGACGGGCCCCAGGTTGCCGACGATCAGCGGGATGTTCTTGCGCACGCGCTTCTCGCGCGCATGCCGCGCCAGGTCATGGCTCTCGGCGGCAAAGCCCACGCAGTAGGGCCGGCCGGGCAGCTTGGACACGGCGGCCAGGATGTCGGGGTTTTCGGTCATCGGGATGTGCGGCACCTGTCCCGAGCCGTCCTTCTTGATCTTCTGTGTGCCGCACTGCGCCGGACGCCAGTCGGCCACCGCGGCGGTGGCGACGAAGACATCGTGCTGCGCGGCCAGCGGCAGCACCGCCTCGTGCATCTGCATCGCGCTCCTCACGTCGATGCGCTGCACGTGGCGCGGCGCGGGCAGGCTGACCGGGCCGGCGACCAGCGTCACTTGCGCGCCGGCCTCCTGCGCCGCGCGCGCGATGGCGAAACCCATCTTGCCGCTGGACAGGTTGGTGATGCCGCGCACCGGGTCGATGGCCTCGAAGGTCGGCCCGGCGGTGATCAGTACGCGCTTGCCGGCCAGGTGCTTGGGCTGGAAGAAGGCCACCAACTCGGCGCACAACTCCAGCGCTTCGAGCATGCGGCCGTCGCCGATCTCGCCGCAGGCCTGGTCGCCGGCCGCCGGGCCGAGGATCGTCGCGCCGTCGGCGCGCAGCTGCGCGACGTTGCGCTGCGTCGCCGGATGCGCCCACATCTCGCGGTTCATCGCCGGCGCCAGCAGCAGCGGGCAGCGTTCGATGGGCCGCGCCAGGCACAGCAGGCTCAGCAGCTCGTCGGCGCGTCCTGCCGCCAGCCTGGCCATGAAGTCGGCGCTGGCCGGCGCCACCAGCACCGCGTCGGCCTCGCGCGTCAGGTTGATGTGCGCCATCGCGTTGGATTCGCGCGTGTCCCACTGGTCGGTGTAGACGCTGCGGTTGCTCAGCGCCTGCATCGTCACCGGCGTGATGAAGCGCGTGGCGGCCTCGGTCATCACCACCTGCACCGTCGCGCCCTGGCGCTGCAGCTCGCGCACCAGCTCGCATGACTTGAAGCTGGCGATGCCGCCGCTCATGCCGAGCACGATGTGCCGGCCCTGCAGATCGAGGTCTTCACTCATGGTGGCGCGCACTCTAGCTCAATGCGCTGCAGCGGCCGCGCCGTGGCACTTCTTGTACTTTTTACCGCTGCCGCAGGGGCAGGGGTCGTTGCGCCCGGGCGTCTTCTCGACGCGCCGCGGTGCCGGCCGCGTGGCATGTTCGAGCCAGAAGCAGCGCAGGTCCTGCACTGCGAAGCAGGCCTCGTCGATCAGCGCGTCGCGGTCCAGGCGCTTGCCCGGGTAGCGGATCGCCAGGTCGGCCTGCAGCCGCGCGTCGTCGCGCTCGGCCAGCGCTTCGATGCAGCGCAGGCCCGCCTGCAGCTCCAGTGCGGCATCGCCGTCGACGGGCTCCTGCCAGTCTTCGGCCAGGAGGTCGACGACCTCGAGGAAGCCGATGGCCCAGCCTTCGCCGCTCAGCGGCCAGTCGGCGGCTTCTTCGGGCGTCAATTTGCCCTCGGCGAGCAGGGCGTCGCGCTCGGCCGGATCGACGACATCGACCAGCGGCAGCAGGTGCAGCCAGTCCGGTTCGTCGAACAGGCGCTGCGGGTGCAGCTGAGCGGCGATGACGTTCCAGCGCCGCATCAGCGTGTCCATGGATGCGGCCAGATCCTCGGGGTCGGCGATCGCCCGCTCCCAGGCGTCGCCGAAGAGCAGCGGCAGCCATTCGCCGGGCGTCGGCGTACGCGGCCCGGCGATCAGCGCGGTCATCGCGCCGTCCAGCCAGTCCAGCGAGATGCCGGCGCCGAAGCCATCCAGGCGTTCGCACAGGCGCTCCAGCGCGTCGATCTCGGCGTCGGTGCTGGCTGCGGCTGGTTTCATCGATGCGGATCGTCGGCAGGCTGGGCACCCGTATGCTAACGAGCATGAACATGATCGCCCGTCTGGCCGCCGCCGTGCTGGGCCTGGCCGCCGCCTCGGCCGGCGCGGCCGAGTTGCTGATCTTCGGCGAGATGCACGACCAGCCGGATCAGCAGCGGCAGGTCGCCGGCGAAGTGCAGCGCCTGGCGGCCGCGGGCCGGCTGGCCGCGGTGGTGCTGGAGATGGCCGAGCGGCCGCAGCGCAGCAGCGGCCTGGCGCGCGACGCCACCGAAGCGCAGGTGCAGCAGGCGCTGGCCTGGCGCGGCTGGAACTGGGAGCCTTACGCCGCGGTGGTGATGAACGCGGTGCGCGCCGGCGTGCCCGTGGTCGGCGGCAACCTGCCGCGCAGCGAGTTGCGCGCAGCGATGGCCGACGCCAGCCTCGAGACCAAGCTGCCGCCCGAGGTGCTGGAACGCATGACGCAGGCGGTGCGCGAAGGCCACTGCGGTCTGCTGCCCGAAGCGCAGCTGCCGGGCATGGTGCGCGTGCAGATCGCCCGCGACCTGTCGCTGGCGGCCACCGTGTCGCAGCTGGCGCGCGAAGCCGGCGCGCAGCAGACGGTGCTGCTGCTCACCGGCGCGCAGCATGCGTCGCGCGACCGCGGCGTGCCGCGCCATCTGGCGCAACTCGACCCGGACTTGCCCGTGCACGTGGTGATGTTCGGCGAGGCAAGCGCAGCGCTCAGCGCCGACGAACACCGCAACGCGCAGCGCACGCCGCAAGCCGACCAGTGCGAGGCACTGCGGCGCAGCCTCGGTGCGTCCGCGCCGCGTTGAGCGCAGGCGCCGGCCCGTGCCGGCGCTGCCGATCAGGCGCTGCGCGACCCCTGCGCGTGCGCCGCCATCGTGTCGATGGCCAGCGCCGAATGCGCATAGGCGCCGCCGGCGCGCATCTCGGCCGCGACCCAGATCGCCTCCATGATCTCGGCCTCGGTCGCACCCGCCTCGAGCGCGCCTTGGGTGTGGCCGCGGATGCAGTAAGGGCACTGGGTCACGTGCGCCACCGCGACGGCGATCAGCTGCTTGGTCCTGCCGGGCAGCGCGCCGTCGGCAAAGGCGGCAGCGCTGAACGCGCGAAACGCTTCCAGCTGCTTGGGCGCGAGCTCGCGCCGCTTGCGCGCGATGTCGGCGCTGGCGTGCGGATACATGGAGGCGTCCATCGGCTCTTCTCCTGTGCGTTGCGGATCATCGGTATCGGGCTTGTCCAGGCTCAGGTGCCCGAGCCCAGACCATCGGGATGGAGCAGGAATTCGCGCATCGCGGCGGCGTTGCTCAGCGCCTGGTCGTGCGCTGAGAAGACCAGCGTCACCACGCCGCGGCGCGCGCGCTCGCGCAGCGCTTCGAACTGCGCCGCATGCGCCCGCAACTCGGCCGCGTAGCGGCGCCGGAATTCGTCCCAGCGCGCCGGCTCGTGGCCGTACCAGTGGCGCAGTTCGGTGCTCGGCGACAGCTCCTTGTCCCACGCGGCGAGCGCCAATACCTCCTTCTTGACGCCGCGCGGCCACAGGCGGTCGATCAGGATGCGCTCGCCGTCTTCGGGCGCCGCCGGCTCGTAGGCACGCTTGATGCGGATGTGGTGAGCCGGGATCTTGTCTTTCATGGCATGCGCCTGCACACGCGGTCGAACCGGGCAACAGCATACGCCGCGACCCGCTTGCGATTGGTGCAAGGGTCTTGGTCCGGCGCGCAGGCCGCTCGCCTCTCACCTTTCACCTCTCGGGCGAGCTATGCTCCCTTCGGGAGGGCCACGCCATGGAATCCGGCATCCACAGCCTGCGCAACCTGTTCGAGCAACTCGGCCGGCCCGGCTCCGACGCCGAGATCCAGCGTTTCGTCGCCGCGCATCGGCCGCTGTCCAACGACATCGCACTGGCCGACGCGCCGTTCTGGACCCCGGCCCAGGCGCAGTTCCTGCGCGAGGAAGTGGCGGAAGACGCCGATTGGGCCGAGGTCGTCGACCAGCTCAACCTGATGCTGCGCGGCTGAGGCGCCTGACGCGCCTGGCACCGCCTGTCCGTCCTCCTGCCGCTCGAGCCCTGCAGCCTCTGCCCGGCGCGTTCCGAAACCGCTGAACTTCCTGCCGTGCGCATCGGTCAAAGAGACCCGCGCTGGCACGGCGCATTCGCGGCACGCAGCGCGGAAAGGAGAGTGGTCATGCTCGAATGGACCATGGAGCAGGGCGGGCGGCGCATGCGGACGAATCCGGTCACGAGTCCCGCCTCGAATCCCGCAGCGCCAGCCGCAGCGCGCGAACCTGACGCCGAGCAGGCGGCCCTGCTCGCCGCGGAACGCCTGACGCCGCAGCAGATGGTGTGGGTGCCGCTGGTCGTACCGCTGGCGGCGTTGATGCTGCTGATCAGCGCGATGATTGCGCTGGCGGGCGCCGGAAGCTGAGCCCTCGATCAACGCAGCGCGACCTGCGATGCTGATCAGGCCCGTTCGGCCACCCAGCCGCGCACCGAATCCAGCGCCGCGGCCAGCTTGGACGGATCGCTGCCTCCGGCCATCGCCAGGTCGGGCTTGCCGCCGCCCTTGCCGCCGACCTGCATGGCGACGAAGTTGACCAGCTCGCCGGCCTTCAGCTTGCCCATGCGGTCGGCCGTGACCCCCGCCGCGAGCTGCACCTTGGCGCCGTCGACCGCGGCCAGCACGATGGCCGCGCTCTTCAGCTTGTCCTTCAGCTTGTCCATGGTCTCGCGCAGCGCCTTGGCGTCCGCCCCCTGCAGCGTGGCGGCCAGCACCTTGATGCCGCCCACGTCGACCGCGCGCGACACCAGCTCGTCGCCCTGCGCCGAGGCCAGCCGGCCCTTCAGCGCGTCCAGTTCCTTCTCCAGCGCACGCAGCTGGTCGAGCAGCGCATTGACGCGCGCCGGCACCTCGGGCTTCAACACGCGCAGCGTGCCCGCCACGCCGCCCAGCGTGCTTTCGATGTCCTGCACGTAGGCCAGCGCGTTGTCGCCGGTCAGCGCCTCGACGCGGCGCACGCCGGCCGCCACGCCGCCTTCGGCGACGATGGTAAACAAGCCGATGTCGCCGCTGCGCTGCACGTGCGTGCCGCCGCACAGCTCGCGGCTCGAGCCGATGTCGAGCACGCGCACCTCGTCGCCGTACTTCTCGCCGAAGAGCATCACCGCGCCGGCCTTTTGCGCCTGCTCGATGGGCATCAGCTCGGCGATCACCGGCTCGTTCTGCAGGATCTCGGCGTTGACGATGCGTTCCACTTCGCGGATCTGCGCGTCCGTCACCGGTGCGTTGTGCGCGAAGTCGAAGCGCGTGCGCTCGGCGTTGACCAGGCTGCCCTTCTGCTGCACGTGCGCGCCCAGCACCTCGCGCAGCGCCTTGTGCATCAGGTGCGTGGCGCTGTGGTTGCGCATCGTGCGCGCGCGCTGCTCGGCATCGACGCGGGCGACGAATTCATCGCCGAGCTCGACCTCGCCTTCGACGATGCGGCCATGGTGGCCGAAGACCGTTGCCTGGATCTTCTGCGTGTCCTCGACGAGCACGCGCGCGCGGTGGTTGCGCAACTCGCCGCCGTCGCCGGCCTGGCCGCCGCTTTCGGCATAGAAGGGCGTGTGGTCGAGCACGATGACCACGTCGTCGCCGGCCTGCGCCTTGCGAACCGGCGTGCCGTCGACGTAGATCGCCGTCACATGGGAGTGCTCGCACACCAGATGCTGGTAGCCGTGGAAGGTGGTGGACGCGCCGTCGTATTCGAGCCCCTGCGCCATCTTGAACTTGGCCTTGGCGCGCGCCTGCTCGCGCTGGCGCTGCATCGCGGCGTTGAAGCCGGCTTCGTCCACCGTCACGCCGCGCTCGCGGCAGACGTCGGCCGTCAGGTCCAGCGGGAAGCCGAAGGTGTCGTGCAGCTTGAAGGCCACCTCGCCCGGAAGCAATAGCTCGTTGCGCGAGCCGTCGGCCGCCCGGGCAAGTTCTTCGCTACCACTTAGCGCCTGCTCAAGAAGCTCCATGCCGTTGGCGATGGTCTGGAAGAAGCGCTCCTCCTCGGCCTTGAGCACCTCGGTGACGCGGAGCCGGTCGCGCCGCAGCTCCGGATAGGCGTCGCCCATCTCGTCGGCCAGCGGGCCGACCAGCGCGTGGAAGAAGGGCTTGCGCGCGCCCAGCTTGTAGCCGTGGCGGATGGCGCGGCGCGCGATGCGGCGCAGCACGTAGCCGCGGCCTTCGTTGCCCGGGATCACGCCGTCGGCCACCGTGAAGGCGCAGGCGCGGATGTGGTCGGCGATGACCTTCAGGCTCGGCGTCTGCAGGTCGGCGATCGGCTGCGCGCCGGCCGCGACCACCGCATCGCGCGTGGCTTCGAGCAGGTGCGCGAACAGGTCGATCTCGTAGTTGCTGTGCACGTGCTGCAGCACCGCCGCCAGCCGCTCCAGGCCCATGCCGGTGTCGACGCTGGGCTTGGGCAGCCGGTGCATCACGCCGTCTTCGCTGCGGTTGAACTGCATGAAGACGTTGTTCCAGATCTCGATGTAGCGGTCGCCGTCCTGCTCTGGCGAACCGGGCGGGCCGCCGGCCACCTCAGGCCCGTGGTCGTAGAAGATCTCGCTGCACGGGCCGCAGGGGCCGGTGTCGCCCATCATCCAGAAGTTGTCGGACATGTATCGCCCGCCCTTGTTGTCGCCGATGCGCACGATGCGCTCGGCGGGCAGGCCGATGTCCTTCAGCCAGATGTCGTAAGCCTCGTCGTCCTCGGCGTAGACGGTGGCCCAAAGCTTGTCGGCCGGCAGCTTGAAGTGCCCGGTCAGCAGCTCCCAGGCATAGGCGATCGCATCCTTCTTGAAGTAGTCGCCGAAGCTGAAGTTGCCCAGCATCTCGAAGAAGGTGTGGTGGCGCGCGGTGTAGCCGACGTTCTCCAGGTCGTTGTGCTTGCCGCCGGCGCGGATGCACTTCTG
>DAIMFR010000131.1:0-7458 GCA_036724445.1 Rubrivivax sp.
GTGACCGGCGATGTACTTGAACTGCCGTTCCAGGACGGCAGTTTCGATCAGGTCTGGTCCAAGCATCTGCTGCAATGGGTGGGCGGCCGGCAGCAGGCATTGAATGAATTCCGGCGGGTGACGCAGCCCGGAGGGCGCATCGTCTGCTGCAACTTCGACGGCTTTTGCGTCGTTCACTTTCCGACCGACGAACGTCTGCAGGCTGAAATGGAGCGCTGGTTCGCTGCCGCCAGGGAAGCCTTCGGCTTCGACAACGAACTGGGGCGCAAGCTACCTCACTACTTCAGGCGGGCTGGCCTGGTGGATGTTCGCGTGGATTTCATTCCCGATCGGGCCTTCTGCGGCTTCGGCGGTGATCCGGAGCGCCGCTGGAACTGGGAGACGCAGTTTCGAAGCGCACTGCCGTTCACCGCGCAGGTCATGGGCGGCGAGAAGGCGGCGCTCGACTTCAACCGACGCGCCGTCGAGCGCTTCTCGGATCCGGAGGTCTACGTCCATTGCGCGTTGTTCTACGTGGAAGGCACGGTTCCCTGAGAGCACCGTGGTGGTTGTGCAGGCCGAGTTTCACGCCTGCGGCGAAGCGGCCTGGCAGGACTATCGGCGCAACGGCGTGTCGCATCGCGTGGCCGAAGTGATCGCCGAGTTGCGCGGCAAGCCGGCAGGGAGGCCGCAAGCAGTCCATGCGCTTCGTGGTCGAGTTCGCTCCCGCGGCCCGGGCAGCGAATGGCCGAACTTTGGGACAATCCCGCCGATGAGCCCGACCGACATCCCCGCCTACATGGCCCACGTGGGCGCGGCCGCGCGCGCCGCGTCCACCACCATGGCGGCCGCGTCCGCGGCGGCGAAGAACGACGCGCTGCGCGGCCTGGCGGCGCGGCTGCGCGAGCACACGGCCGCGCTGCAGCAGGCCAATGCGCTGGATCTGGACGCCGCGCGCGCCGCCGGCCTGGACGCGCCGCTGCTCGACCGGCTGAAGCTGACGCCGCAGATCATCGACACCGTGGCCGAAGGCTGCGAACAGATTGCCGCGATGCCCGACCCGGTGGGCGAGATCAGCGGCGTCAAGCGCCAGCCCAGCGGCATCAGCGTCGGCCAGATGCGCGTGCCGCTGGGCGTCTTCGGCATGATCTACGAGAGCCGGCCCAACGTCACCATCGAAGCCGCGTCGCTGGCCATCAAGAGCGGCAACGCCTGCATCCTGCGCGGCGGCTCCGAGGCGCTGCAGTCGAATCTGGCCTTGTGGCAGCAGGTGCAGGCGGCGCTGGTAGCTGCCGGCCTGCCGGCCGATGCGGTGCAGCTGGTGCAGACCACCGACCGCGCCGCGGTCGGCCGGCTGATCGCCATGCCCGAGTACGTGGACGTCATCATCCCGCGCGGCGGCAAGAGCCTGATCGAGCGCATCAGCGCCGAGGCCAAGGTGCCGGTGATCAAGCACCTGGACGGCAACTGCCATGTCTACGTCGATGAAGCGGTCGATCTGGACTTGGCGGTCACGGTCACCGACAACGCCAAGACACAGAAATACAGCCCCTGCAATGCGGCCGAATCGCTGCTGGTGCACCGCGCCGTCGCGGCCGAGTTCCTGCCGCGCATCGGTGCGGTCTTCGCCGGCAAGGGCGTGCAGATGCGCTGCGATGCCGGCGCCAAGGCCTTGCTGGCCGCGGGCGATGTGATCGACGCCACCGAGGCCGACTGGTCCGAGGAATACCTGGCGCCGGTCATCAGCATCAAGCTGGTCGACAGCCTGGACGAAGCCATCGCCCACATCAACCGCTACGGCTCGCACCACACCGACGCGATCCTGACCACGAACCACCCGCACGCGATGCGCTTCGTTCGTGAGGTCGATTCGGCCAGCGTGATGGTCAATGCGAGCACCCGCTTCGCTGACGGCTTCGAATACGGGCTGGGCGCCGAAATCGGCATCAGCACCGACAAGTTCCACGCCCGTGGGCCGGTCGGTCTGGAGGGCCTGACTTCGCTGAAGTGGGTGGTGCTCGGCCAGGGCGAAGTGCGGCGATGATGCCGGCGGCGCTGAGCCGGTTATAGGCCGATCACCCCAAAGCGGGCTCCGTGCGGCGCCGCCGCCGCTATCATGTTGCGCCGCAACATCATCAGGGAAGACCATGCCCAGCTCAGCCGCCAAGCCGCTGCTCGTTGACCTCGCCCTGCAGGGCGGCGGCGCCCATGGCGCCTTCACCTGGGGCGTGATCGACCGCCTGCTCGACGAGCCGGGCTTGCAGCTCGAAGGCATCTCGGGCACCTCGGCCGGCGCGATGAACGCCGCCGTGATGGTCAGCGGCTTCGAGCACGGCGGCGTCGACGGCGCCAAGGCGGCGCTGGAGAGCTTCTGGAAGGCCAACGCCGACGCCGGGCGCTTCAGCCCGCTGCAGCGCGGCCCGCTGGCACTGCTGTCGGGCAAGTGGACGCTGGAGAACTCGCCGGTCTACATGGGCTTCGAGATGATGAGCCGCATGTTCTCGCCCTACGACCTGAACCCGTTGAATGCGCACCCGCTGCGCAGCATCCTGGCCGAGACGGTGGACTTCGACTGCCTGGCCAAGGCGCGGCTGCAGTTGTTCATCACCGCCACCAACGTGCGCACCGGCACCGGGCGCATCTTCCGCAATGCCGAGATCACGCCCGACGTGCTCATCGCCTCGGCCTGCCTGCCGACCATGTTCCAGGCGGTGGAGATCGACGGCGAGGCGTATTGGGACGGCGGCTACGTCGGCAATCCGACGATCACGCCGCTGGTGCGCGAGACCGATTCCCACGACACCATCCTGGTGCAGATCAACCCAATCGTGCGCGACGCGGTGCCGAAGAGCGCGCGCGACATCCTCAACCGGCTCAACGAAGTGGCCTTCAACGCGCCGCTGGTCAAGGAGCTGCGCATGATCGCGCTGCTGCACAAGCTGGCGAACAAGGTGCCCGATGTGGGCGACGGCGAAAGCGCGCGCTGGGCGGCGATGCGCATCCACCGCATCGCCTCGGACCGCGTCGACGAGGTCGACTCCAGCTCGAAGCTGATCACCGAATGGCCGTTCCTGCTGAAGCTGCGCGACGAAGGGCGGCGCTGTGCCGAGAACTTCCTCGCCGAGCACGGCGCCAGCCTGGGCAAGCGCTCGACGCTGGACCTGGACGCCATGCTGGCCACCTGCTGAGGGCGCCGCCATGGGATTGATCGGCATCCTCGTCGGCTTAAGCCTGCTCGTCTGGCTGGCCTACCGCGGCTGGAGCGTGCTCGGCCTGGCGCCGCTGGCGGCGCTGGTGGCGGCGGCCTTCTCCGGCCAGCCGCTGTTGGCGCACTGGACGCAGACCTTCATGGGCTCGGCGGCCGGCTTCATCGCGCAGTTCTTTCCGCTGTTCCTGCTCGGCGCGCTGTTCGGCAAGCTGATGGACGACAGCGGCTCGGTCACGGCCATCGCCAACTTCATGACCGAAAAGCTCGGCCCCAGCCGCTCGGTGCTGTCGGTGGTGCTGGCCGGTGCGCTGGTCACCTACGGCGGCGTCAGCCTGTTCGTGGCCATGTTCGTGATCGCGCCGATGGGCCAGGCGCTGTTTCGCGCCGCCAACATCCCGAACCGGCTGCTCGCGCCGGCCGTGGCGCTGGGCACCACCACCTTCACGATGACCGCCATGCCGGGCACGCCGGCGATCCAGAACGCGATCCCGATGCCCTTCTTCGGCACCACGCCCTTTGCCGCGCCGGGGCTGGGCATCATCGCCTCGGCGGTGATGCTGGGCTTCGGCCTGTGGTGGCTGGCGCGCGCCGAACGCCGTGCGCGCGCTGCCGGCGAAGGTTTCGGCGGGCCGGCGGCCGATGCGCCGGGCCAGTCCGGCACCGACCCGGTGGTGCGCGAGCGCGCCACCACGGCCGGCGCCTTCGATCCGGCCGAGGCCGCGCACGGCAGCTCGGCGGCGGCAGCGCCGGGCATCGTCGTGGCGATGCTGCCGCTGGTGGTGGTGATGGTGGTCAACCTGACGATGTCGATGGTCGTGCTGCCGCGCATGGACACCGGCTTCCTGGCGCTGCCGCAGTGGGGCGAGACTTCGCTGGCCGGCGTCGGCGGCGTGTGGTCGGTGCTGGTCGCGCTGTCGGCGGCGATCGTCGTGCTGTACGTCTTCAACCGCGGCCGCCTGCACACGCTGCGCGAGACCGTCGACGCCGGCCTGAACGCCGCGGCCCTGCCGGTGATCAGCGTGGCCAGCCTGGTCGGCTTCGGCGCGGTGGTCGCGGCGCTGCCGGCCTTTCAGGTGGTCAGCGACTGGGTGCTGGGCATCGAAGGCGGGCCGCTGGTCGGGCTGGCCGTGGCCACCAACGTGCTGTCGGCCTTGACCGGATCGGCCTCGGGCGGCATGACCATCGCGCTGAGCGCGCTGGGCGAGACCTACATGGCGCTGGCCGCCACCCACGGCATCGATCCGGCACTGCTGCACCGCGTCGCCGCCATCGGCGCCGGCTCGCTGGACAGCCTGCCGCACAACGGCGCGGTGGTCACGCTGCTGGCGGTGTGCGGCTCCACGCACAAGGACAGCTACTTCGACATCGTCATGGTCGGCATCGTCAGCGCGCTGCTGGCGCTGGTGACGGTGATCGTGCTGGGCTCGGTGTTCGGCTCGTTCTGACGTGAGCGCGCGTGGCCGCTCCAAAGCGCTCACACCGCAGCGCGATCAGCGCGGAGGTTGCCTTATGAGCGCGCGTGGCCGCTCCAAAGCGCTCACACCGCAGCGCGGTCAGCGCGGAGGTTGCCTTATGAGCACGCATGGCCGCTCGAAAGCGTTCACACCGCAGCGCTCGAGCGCGAAGGTTGCCTTATGAGCACGCAGCAACTGCTGCTGATCGCCTTCGCGGCGCTGCTGATCTTCTGGATGCTGGGCGCCTACAACCGGGTGGTGGCGCTGCGCAATGCCATCGCCACCGCCTGGGCGCAGGTCGAGGAGCCGTTGCAGCGCCGCGCCCAGGCGATCGCACCGCTGGCCGACGGGCTGCGCGAGGCGCTGCCCGACGAGCAGGCGGCGATCGAAGCGCTGCTCGCCGCGCAACTCGAGCTGCAGCGTGCGGCCGCCGCCATGCGCACGGCCTGCGCGCAGGCGCCGCGGGCGGCCGCGCTGGCCGCAGCCGAGGCCGCGCTGGCCGCGGCGCTGGCGCGGCTGCTGGCGCTGCTGGACCAGCATCCGGCCGCCGCCGACGCCCAGGCGCTGCAGCTCGCGGCACTGCAGCATGCAAGCCGGCGCCTGGCCTTCGCGCGCCAGCTGTTCAACGATGCGGTGCAGGCCTACAACGACGCGGTGCAGCAGTTCCCGACGCGGCTGCTGACCAGGCTGTTCGGCTTCGCCGCCGCCGGCAGCCTGTGAACCGCCGCTGCGGCGTCGTTGCGGCACACTGACACCCATGTCCCCACCGTCTGCGCCGTTGTCCGCTGCCTCCGCGCTGCCCGTGCCCGCCGAGTCGCCGCAGCGCAGCGCGCGGCGCGTCGCGCTGCTGCTGAACCTGGCGCATGCCATCGACCACATGTTCCTGCTGATCTTCGCGACGGCGGTGGGTTCGATCGCGGCCGAGTTCGGTTTCTCGCGCTGGGAGGACCTGATGCCCTACGGCGTCGGCGCCTTCGTGCTCTTCGGCCTGGGCTCGCTGCCCTCGGGCCGGCTCGGCGACCTGTGGGGGCGGCGGCGCATGATGCTGCTGTTTTTCTTCGGCATCGGCGCGGCGGCGCTGCTGGCGGCGCTGACGCGCAACGCCTGGCAGCTGGCTGCGGCCTTGACGCTGCTCGGCGCCTTCGCGTCGATCTACCACCCGGTGGGCATTCCGATGCTGCTGCAGCGCGCGCCGAACCCGGGCGCGGTGATCGGCATCAACGGCCTGGCCGGCAACCTGGGCATCGCGGTGGCGGCGCTGAGCACCGGCTTCATGGTGCAGTGGCTGGGCTGGCGCGCCGCCTTCGCCATCCCCGGCTTGGCGGCCATCGCCTGCGGGCTGGTGTTCGCCGCCGTCTGCCCGCAGGAGACCGAGGCGCCGGCCAAGCGCAGCACCAAGGCCCGTGTCTCGCTCGCGCCGGCGGCCTTGGCGCGTGTCTTCGCGGTCATGACCGCCGCCTCGGTCACCGGCGGGCTGCTGTTCAACTTCACCACCAACGGCAACGCGCAGTTCCTCGGCGAGCGTTTCCGCGGCATCGTCGAGGATCCGGCGCGGCTGGGCATGATGCTTGCCGGCGTCTACGCGCTGGCCTCGCTGGCGCAGGTGGTGGTGGGCCGGCTCATCGACCGCGTGGCGCTGAAGCCGCTGTACCTGGGCATCGTCGCGCTGCAGATCCCGCTGCTGGCGCTGGCCGCGTTCGCGCAGGGCTGGTGGATGCTGGTGCTGCTGCTGGCGGTGATGGTGGTGATCTTCGGCTCGATCCCCTTCACCGACGCGATGATCGTGCGCTACGTCGACGACCGCATCCGCTCGCGCGTGGCGGGCGCGCGGCTGACGCTGTCGATCGGCATAAGCTCAGCAGCGGTGTGGCTGCTCGGGCCGCTGGTCAAGGCCTTGAGCTTCGGCGCGCTGTTCGTCGGCATGGCCGCGATCGCCGCCGTCACGCTGGCGGTGGTGGCGTTGCTGCCGGCCGAAGGCCAGGCTTAGGCCGGGCAGGCGATCGACGCCGTCGCCGCCAGTTCGTCGAGCAGTGCCAGCGCGGTGCTGCCGCTCAGCGCATAGGGGTCGAGCCTTGTCGTGGCCGAATACTTCAGCAGCAGCCCGGGGTTGAGCCGCGCCACGTTGACCTGGCCCATGGCCCAGCCGGCGAAGTGGCGCTCGCCGATCTGCTGGTAGTCCAGCAGTTCCACGTCGCGGTGGCGCGCATCGGCGGCGATGCGCGCGTACAGCCGGTTGACTGCGCTGCGCCCGCCTTCCAGCACCTGCAGGAACATGTCGTCGGAGCAGCACAGCACGCCGGTGATGCCCTGTGGCGGATTGTGGGCGCGGCACTGGCGCAGGATCGCGGCCAATTCCTCGGCCTTGACGGGCACGGCGGCGCGGCTGGCATAGAGCAGTCGGACGAGCGTCATGGTCGGCACTCCGGCGTCAATCGGGCTTGCGCGGCAGCAGCGACAGGAATTCGCGCCGCAGGTTCGGATCCTTCAGGAACGCGCCGCGCATCACGCTGTTGACCATCGCCGAATCGGTGTCCTTGATGCCGCGCCAGTGCATGCAGAAGTGGTCGGCCTCCATGACGATGGCCAGGCCGTCGGGGCGCACGCGCTGCATCAGCTCTTCGGCCAGCATCGTCACCGCCTCTTCCTGGATCTGCGGCCGGCTCATCACCCAGTCGGTGATGCGCGCGTACTTGCTCAGGCCGATCAGGTTCGAATGTTCGTTGGGCAGCAGGCCGATCCATACCTTGCCGAAGATCGGGCACAAATGGTGGCTGCAGGCGCTGCGCACGGTGATCGGGCCGACGATCATCAGCTCGT
>DAIMFR010000132.1:0-7399 GCA_036724445.1 Rubrivivax sp.
GCTTGTCGAAGTGGCTCTTCTCGTAGTTGAGCGTCGAGGCGAGCGCGTGGGCGATCGGGTCGTAGAGCTTCTTGCGCCGCGCGTACTCCACCAGGCTCACTGCCCGCGCGCCGCGCGACTGCAGACCCTTGTCGAGGTTCTTCTTGTCGATGGCCAGCGACCGCAGCTCCTCGCGCCAGCCGGAAGCAGAGGGTTCGCGGTCGAGCCAGTACTCGAAGTAGTCGATCAGCAGAGGCTCGACGTCGGACGCATAGCGATTGATCTCCTGGTAGTCGGGCTTGCGACCGAGCGCCACGAGCGCACGGGCCATCACGTTCACGAAGCGCCAGACGAACTCCTTGAACGCTGCGGACTGTCCTTCCGAGGGCAGCTGGCCGGCGATGCGGGTGGCGACCTCGGTGATGCGCGAGAAGCTGCCCACCGGGTTGTAGCGCGCCGAGATCTCCGGATGGCCGAGGTGGAACATGAAGAACTCCCCGGCACGCCCGGCCCGCTCGGCTTCCGCGAACACACGGCGCAGCAGGTCGATGTCACCCTTGGGGTCGAACACGACCACAACCTCGCCGCGGCGGATGTCCTGGGCGATCAACAGCTCGGCGAGGCGCGTCTTGCCGACCCGGGTGGTTCCCAACACCAGCGTGTGTCCGACGCGGTCTTCCAGATCCATCCAGATCTCGCTCTCGTCGGGTTCGACCCCGTGGATGGCGGGATCCCCGCCGACGCTGCTTGAGTCTGCCGCCGGCACGAAGCCGGTCAATACACCCGCGAGCGGGCCGCCTCGAAGGAGCGGCCGGTTCGCCGGCAGCCGTGCTTCGTGCAAGCGCTGCGTGTGACGCTGATCCCAGCGAAACCCGCGCCCGAGGAAGAGTCGCTCGGTGGACTGTGAACGCCGGCCAGGAACCGCTTCTATTCGCTGGTGAGGTGGCGGTTTTGATGCACAGCAGGTCCAGCCGAACAGTGCCTGCTGGCCTGAGCTGTCTTTGATGGGGGTTGCGCCAGCCTGGCCGCCCTGCAGGGCGGCCAGGCTGGCGCGCGCGGCGCGGCGGGCTCGGGCAGAGGCGGTGATGCCGGCAGAGGCGGTGATGCCGGCAGTGGCGGTGATGCCGGCAGTGGCGGCGGCGGTGCGGCTCGACGCCGCACAGTCCACGGCGCGGTACAACGCGCGCGATGCCGAAGAAGGTGGGCACGGCAACGGTCTCTCTTGCCGGCAAGCTTGACGACCGCGCCGCGCCCTACACCGTGCCGATGAAGGTGGTGCCGCAGCAGTGTGGCGCGCTGGGACGAGTCCGTCCAGCACTTCGGTTGTGCCGGGGTGCGCATGGACCAACCCGCCCGCCTGTACCTGTGCGCGCGCTGTCGCGTCCAGGTCATCCTGTGCAGCCGCTGTGATCGCGGCAACCGCTACTGCGGCATGCAGTGTCGGCATCAGGCCCGCGCGAAGGCGCGGCGTGAGACCGCACAGCGCTACCAGCGCTCCTGGCACGGGCGCATCGCGCACGCGCAGCGCTCGCGCCGTTGGCGTCAGCGCCGTGCGGCCCGTGACGCCGCCTGCGCCGCAGGTGTGGGCGCACATAAAGTGACGCACCAGGGTTCCCGCTCGGGGGTCGCCTCGGCTCCACTGGTGGCATGGACTCACGACAGCACCACCGTCGACGTTGCCGGCACTGCCGCCGACATCACGGCACCCAGTGCCCCGCCAGAACCCGACATCGCCACGGTCGCCAGCTGCTGGGCCTGCCGCCGCTGCGGCGCACGGCAGCCCGCAGCACTGCGACTGGGCTTTGTGCGCCACGGACTGCCGCTGCGGCGGCGCCATGACCATAGCCCCTGACCTGGTGGCGCAGATCCTGCGCCTGCACACGGTGGAGAAGTGGCGCGTGGGCACCATCGCGCGGCAGTTGCACGTGCATCGCGATGCCGTGCGGCGCGTGCTCGCCGGCCAATCAGTGAGCGAGGGCGCGCCGGTGCATGCCGCGCCGCTGCGGCCCAGCCGCATCGATGCGTACCGGCCCTTCATCCTGGCCACGTTGGAGAAGTTCCCCACACTCACCGCAGCACGGCTGCACGCCATGGTGGCCGAGCGCGGCTACGTAGGCGCGCCCTCGCACTTCCGGCTGCTCGTGGCCGCGATGCGCCCGCGCCCGGCGGCCGAGGCCTACCTGCGGCTGCGCACGCTGCCGGGCGAGCAGGCGCAGGTCGACTGGGGCCACTTCGGTCATCTGCAGATCGGCCGTGCCCGCCGCCCGCTGATGGCCTTCGTGATGGTGCTCAGTCACAGCCGCATGGTCTTCCTGCGCTTCTTCCTGGACGCCCGCATGGACAGCTTCCTGCGCGGCCACGCGCTGGCCTTCGCTGCCTTCGCCGGCGTGCCCCGGGTGCTGCTGTACGACAACCTCAAGAGCGCCGTGCTCGAGCGCGTGGGCGACGCCATCCGCTTCAACCCAGCGCTGCTGGCCCTGGCGGGCCACTACCGCTTCGAGCCGCGCCCGGTGGCGCCGGCGCGCGGCAACGAGAAGGCTTCGTACTCATACTGCACCTCCTGCCACACGTGAGGCCGAAGTTTCGGGAAGAACCTGGTACTCGCGCTTGTGTGCGAACTTCCCAGGCATGTCCTGCGCCGGGATTTCGTAGAGGTAGTCGCCCTTGTCGTTGACGGGATGGGCCCGCAGCAGTCCTCGACGGCGCCACAGATGCACGGTCGAGACGACGACGCCGTAGCGAGTGGCGACGTCGGCCGCAGTCAGCAGACCCTGGGCAAGAAGTCGGCTGCGCCGATCGGCGAGCTGGTACGTGTGGCGCAAGCCGCCGATCCTGGCGGCGGTCCACGGCGTGGAGACGACCGTCCTCACTCCGCGCTCGTTGAACAGGTCGGCGATCTCTGCATCGGTGTAGGTATCGATGAGCCTGTCGATCTGCGCAACGACGGCGGCGTCCGTCGTTCGCAACTCGACGCACGACCTCGGCAGCGGCAGCTCGAGCGATCGCACCGCGCCGCCGCAGAACCGGATGTCGACTTGCAGCGACTCGCCCTTCGTGAGCGTTACGTCGGTGATGAGCAGACGCAGCATCCGCTTCTTCTCCTTCATGCCGGTCTGCGGTTCGCGCCACAGGCGCGGGAAGTCGCCCGCCAGCGCCAGCAGTTCCGCTCGCTCGGCATCCGTGGCCGGTGCGCTGGCCGCCGCGCTGGCCTGTTCGTAGGTTTCGTGTGCGGTGGCCAGCGCGCGCAGCTTCGCATTCCAGTCGGCTTCGAGCGCGTCGGCGACCAGACGATTGTCAGGGTCGACCTTCAGGAAGCGCCGCTGGGCGAGGTCGGCTTCGTAGCGGGCCCGCTCGACGTGCTGGCGTCGCAGGCGATCGGCCTCGTCGTGACGCGCCGCCAGTTCCTGCTGCACCGCCAGCGCCACCTCGATCGCCAGCGGCGTCATCGCTTCGATCACGAGATCGCCGATGGCCTCGTCGAGGATGGCGCCGTGCACGGTCTGACACAGCCCCGCTGCCCCACGCTGCAGGTCGTGCCGCCCGCACCAGTACGTCGGTATCGGCCGGTTGTGGTGCGAGTGATATCGAACCGACATGCGCTCGCCGCAGCTGCCGCAGATCACCAGCCCTTGCAGCAGCGCGTTGCCCTCGCGCGGCGGGCCCTGGCGCCGCTCGGCGCTCCACGACAAGGCGTTGGCCTTCACGCGCTGTACGTTGGCCTGGTACTGCTCCCAGGTGATGTAGCCCGGGTGCATGTCGCGCAGCAAGATCCACTGCTCGGTTGGAACGAGCCGCGAGCAGACCTTGCCATTGGGCAGTCGGCGCTGCTTGGTACGACCGAAGGCGAAGGCGCCGGCATAGCGCGGACTGTGGATGATGCTGCGGGCCCGACAGTGCAGCAGCTCGCACCATGCGAGCTCGCCCTTGTGCACGCCGCTGCGCAGCCGGCGCGGGAACAGCAGCTGCTGTTCATGGAACTCCTTGACCACCGCCATGCACGAGCCGGTCCGCTCGAAGGCGTCGAAGAACACTCGCACCGCCTGCTGCACCTGGATATCGGGATCGAGGACGACGCGGTCGTGGACGTCATGGACGAACCCGACCGGCAGCATCTGCTTGAGTTCGCCGCGGCGAGCGCGGCTCAGGATGCCCCCGCGAAGCCGCGCCTTGATCACGTGCAGCTCGGCCTCGCTCATCGTTCCCTTCAGGCCCAGCAGCAAGCGATCGTTGAAGTGCGCCGGATCGTACAGACCGTCCTCGTCGAGGATGAGCGTGTCGGCCATCGCGCACAGCTCGAGCAAGCGGTGCCAGTCGGTCGAGTTGCGCGCCAGGCGCGACACCTCCAGCCCGAGCACGATCCCCGCGCGCCCCAGGCTCACCTCGGTCACCAGGCGCTGGAAGCCTTCGCGATCGGCGGCGCTCGCGCCGGACAAGCCCAGGTCGCTGTCGATGACGGCGACGCGCTCGATCGGCCAGCCCAGGGCGACGGCCCGATCACGAAGTGCGTACTGCCGCTTCGTGCTTTCGGTGTTCTCCAGCACTTGGCGCAGCGACGACTGCCGTACGTACAGGAACGCGGTGCGCGACAGATGCGCCGCGGTGATCTTCTGATGAGGCTCGCTGTTCAATAACATGGGCTGTGCTCCTTCATTGCCGCGGGGTGGGCCGTGCGCCTGGCCGACAGGACCAGGCTCGCCAACAGCGTGGTGAGGTCGCGCTGCCGTGCCGCTTCGACGAGCGGGCACGAGGAAGTCGAGACGCCGCTGCCATCGCCATCGGCTTCGGGCAGCGGGATCGCGGGGGACGCCTGGGGCGGGCGCGATGGCGCGGCGCCATCTTTCCCGGCAGCGCTTGCCGCCGCTTGGCTCAGGACTTGCCGTACCGCCCGTATCCAAGCCGGCAAGCCATCGCGCAGCAGCAGCGCCAGGCCGATGCCGCGCACCGGCGGGGTCGCCGGCCCGAACTGGAGTTCGGGCGACGCACCGCTGACCTGTGAGCGCAGTCGTTCGTACTCTTGCGCATACCGCGTCGCTTCGGCGAGATGGGCGACGGAGGTCACGGCATTTTTTTTTCCGGCCGTCGCAGATACGCCCTCAGGCACCGGACGATGGTGCGCGGGTGCGCGACGATGCCGCAGCGCTCGGCCAGCAGCCGGGCCAGTTCGTCGCCGCCAGGAGCGGCGCCAGCCTCCTCGACTGCGGCGGCAAGGACGGCAAGCACCTCGTCGGTCAGCTTGTGCGGCCCCTTGGGTCCGCGCTTGTGCGGCAACAGCCCCGGCAGGCCTTCGCGGGCGAGCGCGGCCTGGGCGACGTAGAAGGCAGGACGCGACAGGCCGAAGGCCTGTGCCGCCTGCACGACCCGCTGCGTGCCCGCCTGCACGCTGCGCAGCATCTCGTACTTGACCTGCACCAGGTCGTTCGGATCGAAGAAGGCACTGTCCAGGAACAAGGCGTCGGTGACGGCTTGCGGGTGCGGGTGGGTCGCACCGGCCGCCTCCAGGGCCTTCATGCGGGGCGTGCGGCGGCGTGAACTCATGCCGATTCGACAGCAAAGGCATCGGGCTGCATGTCTCTGTAAATATGTACTCGTTGATCGAATGTGTCAAGGTGAATTTCGCCAGTCGGGCACGCTTCATAGGAGAACTCAAGCAGAGCTTCAATTGCATGCAGCGATCGCTCTCGAGCAATCGAACAACATTCGACAGACATGGCGAACATAATTCCGCTGTCATTCGAACCCCGCCTTCCGCCCCGAGTGGGCATCCAGGAGCGCGCGCAACTGGCGCAATCGATTGGCGCGGAATACCGCACGGCCGGCCCCCAGAGTGATCACCAGGTCGAGTGCGACGACGTCCGTCCATTCGATCGGCATCGATCGCACCCGTCCTTCCGGTCCCGCGTACGAGACACGGTCTGCGCCCCAGTTGTTCAGGACCGCCAGGGCCTCGAACGTCTGCCCTCGCAGCGGATGGAACGGGTGGGTGACCGTAAAGAATCGTGCCGCTGGTTCCTCACTGCGTGCACTCCGCGCTTTTCGCCAAGGGGCGAGTCGAGCGCGCCATCCGCTACATTCGCGAGGGCTTCTTCGCCGGGCGCACGTTCACCGACGTGGACGACCTCAACGCGCAGGCCGCGCAGTGGTGCGCAGGCCAGGCCGCCGATCGGCGCTGGGTCGAGGACAGCGCCTCGAGCGTGCGCCAGGCCTTCGAGGCCGAGCGGGACAAGCTGCTGGCGCTGCCGCCCAACGAGTTCGCGCTGGGCGAGCGCGTGGCCGTGACGGTGGACAAGACGCCGTACATCCGCTTCGACCTCAACGACTACTCGGTGCCGCACACCCATGTGCGGCGCACGCTGGCCGCGCTGGCCGACGAGCACACGGTGCGCATCCTGGACGGCGCCGTCGAGCTGGCGCGCCACGACCGCTGCTGGGACCGTGGCCAGCAGATCGAGATCCGGGCGCATGTGCAGCGACTGGTCGAACACAAGCGTGCAGCCCGTGCTCACCGTGCCTGTGACCGCCTGGCGCAGGCGGCGCCGGCGGCAGCTACCTTGCTCGAGCGCGCCGCCGCACGGGGCGACAACCTGGGCTCGATCACGGCCGCACTGCTGCGGCTGCTGCAGCGCTACGGCGCCGCGGCGTTGCAGCTGGCCATCCTCGATGCACTGCAGCGCGACGTGCCGCACCCCAACGCCGTGCGGCTGGCCCTGGAACGCGCACGGCAGGACAGCGGTCAGCCGCCGCCGGTGGCGCTGGTGCTGCCCGAACACGTAGCGCGGCGAGACGCGCCGGTGCGGCCGCACGCCCTGGGCTCGTACGACCGCCAGCCCGATGAACCGCCCGAGCACCCACCCGATCCACTGGAGACCCCCGATGACTGAAGCCGCGCCCACGCAGACCGAGCTGCGCGAGCGCGCCGGCGCACTGCGCCTGCATGGCCTGCAGGCCCACTGGGCCGAGGTGATGGGCGACCCAGAGCAAGCGCGCTGGGTGGCGCAGATGCTGTCTTGGGAGGCCGCCGAGCGCGGCCGGCGCAGCCTGGAGCGGCGCCTGCGCGCGGCGCACATCGGACGCTTCAAGCCGCTGGCGGACTTCGACTGGGCCTGGCCCCGCAGCATCGACCGCGGCGCGGTGGAGGAGTTGATGACGCTGGACTTCCTCGAGGACGCCAGCAACGTCGTTCTGGTCGGCCCCAACGGGGTGGGCAAGACGATGTGCGCGTGCAACCTCGGCTACCAGGCGGTGCTGGCCGGGCACACGGCGCTGTTCATCACGGCGGGCAACCTGCTGGGCGAGCTGGCCGCGCTGGACAGCGATTCGGCCCTGCGCAGGAAGCTGCGCCAGTACGCCGCGCCGGATCTGCTGATCATCGACTTATGTGCCGAGCTCAGTGATGTGAAGTGGCGTCCGGGAACTGGCGTCG
>DAIMFR010000133.1:0-7351 GCA_036724445.1 Rubrivivax sp.
CTACGCCATCACGCGGCGCGCCAGTCGGAGTGACGAGAGGTTTTGCAGACCTTCCCTAGGGCGCACGGCACGCGGGCGCGATTGCCGTTTTGACGATGACCTATCCCCTGGTGTTATCGCCGCCCGTGCGGCACGCGCTCAATTGATCGGCGAGATCAGCGGCTGGCCGGCGAAAAAGCGCGTCGCGTTGTCGATGAAGCGCTGCACCGAGGTGTGGATGGCCTGCGGCGAGATGCCGCCCACATGCGGCGTCAGCAGCGCGTTGTCGAATTCCAGCAGCGGCTGCGGCGGCGTCGGTTCGCCTTCATAGACATCCAGTGCCGCGGCGAAGATGCGGCCTTCGCGCAGCGCGTCCGCCACGGCCTGCGTGTCCACCGTCGTTCCGCGCGAGATGTTGACGACGACGCCGGCCGGACCCAGCGCCGTCAGCACCTCGGCATTGACGAGATGGAAGGTGTCCTTGCCGCCCGGCGTGGCAACGACGATGAAGTCGGCCCACTCGGCCAGCGCCTTCACCGAATCGAAGAACGGGTAGCTCACGTCGTCGTAGCGGCGGCGGCCGTAGTAGGCCACCGGCATGTCGAAGCCGGCGGCGCGCTTGGCGATCTGGCGGCCGATCGATCCCAGGCCCAGGATGCCGAGCTTGCGTCCCGAGACATGCGGAGGGCGCGGAATGTCGTCGCGCCAGACGCCTTCGCGCACCAGGCGGTTCAGCGTCGGGATGCGGCGCACGGCGCCCAGCAGCAAGGCCATCGCGTGGTCGGCGACGCAGTCGTCGTTCGTGTTGGCGGCGTTGCAGACGCGGATGCCGCGCGCGGTTGCGTGCGCCAGCGCCACGTTCTCGAAGCCGACGCCGACGGTGCAGATGATCTGCAGCTTGGGCATCGCGTCGATCTCCTCCGACCTAATGCCGTTGGTGCCGTTGGTCAGCACGAGTTGGATCTTCGGCCCGTGCGCAGCGATCTGCGCCGCGCCGTTGGAGCGGTCGGCGCCGAGGCCGTCGTTCGGCGCATAAATCATCTCGAAACTCTGCGAGACGAGTTCGCGGTGTTCTGGCGAAAGGTACACAAGGACGAGCAGCAGCGGTTTCATCGCGAAGGTTCAGGAAGGAAAGGGAAGTAGGCGGCCGGGATTGAGCAGGCCCTGCGGATCGAGCGCGGTCTTCAGCGTTCGCATCAGGCCGAGCGCGACACCGTTCTTGTGCATGGCCATCGCCTCCAGCTTGGCCGCGCCGATGCCATGTTCGGCCGAGATCGAGCCCCCGGCGGCGCTGACGGCGGCATAGACGTGCGCCGTCAGCGCGGCTTCATGCTGTTTCACCCAGGCGCCGCTGTCGGCACAGGCCGGCGCCTGCAGGTTGTAGTGCAGGTTGCCGTCGCCCAGGTGGCCGAAATTCACCAGCCGCACGCCGGGAAAGTGCCGCATCAGCTCGGCATCCACCGTGGCGCAGAACGCGGCGATGCGCGACACGGGCAACGCGATGTCGTGCTTGATGTTGAAGCCCTCTTCTACCTGCGCAAGCGAGATGCTTTCGCGCAAGTGCCACATGTCGTGCGACTGCGACAGCGTCTCGGCGACGGCCGCGTCGCCGATGAGTTCGCGTTCGAGTGCGCTTTCGAGCAGTGCCTCGAACACGCCGCGCGCATGCGCCTCGCTTTCGGCATCCGACAGCTCCAGCAGCACGGTCCAGGGCGCGGCTTGCAGTGGCTGGCGCAGTTGCGGGAAGTGCTGGCGCACGAGGTCCAGCGACACGGTGTTCATCACCTCGAAGCCGGTCAGCGCGGCGCCGGCGCGTTGCTGCGCCAGTTGCAGCAGTTCGACACAGCGTTCCAGCGAATCGCACACGGCCAGCGCCGTCATCACCGCCGCCGGCTGCGGATGCAGCTTCAGCGTCGCGGCGGTGATGATGCCCAGTGTGCCTTCGCTGCCGATGTACAGGTCACGCAGGTCGTAGCCGGTGTTGTCCTTGCGCAGGCCGCTGAGGCCGCTGAAGACCTCGCCGCCGGCCGTGACCACTTCGAGCCCCAGGCACAGCTCGCGTGCATTGCCGTAGCGCAGCACCTGCGTGCCGCCGGCGTTGGTGGCCAGGTTGCCGCCGATCGTGCAGCTGCCTTCGGCGCCCAGGCTCAGCGGGAACAGCAGGCCGCGGGCGGCGGCGTATTCCTGCACTGCCTGCAGCACGCAGCCGGCCTCCACCGTCAGCGTGAGGTTGGCTTCATCGAATTCGCGCACGCGGTCCAGCCGGCGCAGGCTTAGCAGCACCTGGCCCCCGCTGCCATCGGGCACACCGCCGGCGACGAGCCCGGTGTTGCCACCCTGCGGCACGACAGGCACGCCGTATGCGGCACAGGCGCGCATCACGGCGGCCACTTCGTCAGTGGACCGTGGGCGCACGACCGCCAGCGCCTTGCCGCGGCTGCGGCGGCGCCAGTCGAGTTCGTACGCGTCGAGGTCGCCCTCGGTCAGCACATGGGCCGTGCCCACGGCTGCCCGCAGGGCCGCGAGCACGGCGGTCATTCCTCAGCGCTGGCCGTCGCCGACCTTGATCTGGTCGGCGCGCAGGCCGCCCAGGCGTTCGTGGACGCGCGGCCCGGTGGCCATCGCCAGCGCGAACAGCAGTTCGTTGGGCCGCGGCGCATCCGACACGCCGATCTCCATCGTGTTGAAGTGGCTGCGCACGTAGCAGGCTTCGATGTGGTGCAGCGGCACGTGCAGGCGGCTGCCGGCCGGGCCGACGTACTTGGCCGCCGGCACGATGCTCTTGGCCTGCGTCAGCACCGCGCGCATCGGCCAGCCGCCGGCTTCGTGCCACATCGCGCCGTGTTCGAGTTCGCCGTCGGTGCCCACCAGCGCGCCCTTGCCGTAGGCCTGGATCTTGTCGTTGCCGCCGAGCGCGGCGATCAGCTCCGGCACCATCACCTTGGCCAGCTCGCGCGCCTCGTTGACGAACGCGGCCAGCTCCTCTGCCGAGGCATAACGCCCGGCGAACGGGTTGCACACGACCGCGGCGATCGCGCCCAGTTTCAGCGGGATGTCGGCCGGCGGGCCGAACTCGTGATGCACCGTCTCGATGTTCAGCAGCTGCTTGCGGACCTGGATCTGTGACATGGATGTCTCCTGAGGGAATGGGATGTTCAGCGCGGGCTCTTCGTTGCAGCATTGCCGGGCTCGGCACCGAACTGCACGCCGGCCCACTCTTCGATGTGCTTGATGACGGCGGCGTTGTCCTCGCCACCGCGGCCCTGGCCGATGGAGAACGCGAGGAACTGGCGCGCCTGCTGGCCCACCGGCATCGGCACGCCCAGTCGCTCGCCCTCGTCCAGACACATCTTCACGTCCTTGTGCAGCAACTCGGTCGTGAAGCGCATGGGGAAGTTGCGGTTAAGCACGCACTGCGGGATGCGCTCCAGCGTGGCGAACGAACGGCCGCTGGAGGCGTTGATGACATCGAGCATCGTCTGCGGATCCAGCCCGGCCTTCACGCCATAAACCAGCGCCTCGCTGCTGGCCACCAGGCTGGCCGCGTACAGCGTGTTGTTGATGATCTTGATGGTCTGGCCCAGGCCCGGCGCTTCGCCCAGGTAGAAGACCTTGCTGCCCAGCGTGTCAAGGATGGGCTTGACCTGCTCGTAGCAACTCTTCTTGCCGGCGGCCATCACCGCCAGCGTGCCCTTCTCGGCCGCGGAGGTGCCGCCGCTGACCGGCGCGCCGACGAAATCGATCTCCTTCGCTGCCAGCGCCTTGGCCACCTGCTCGGTGACGCTGGGGCCGGTGGTGGACAGGTCCAGCACCAGCCGCACCGCCTTGCCTTCGATGACGCCGCCAGGCCCCGTGGCCACCTGCGCCACGATGGCCGGCATCGGCAGGCACAGCAGCACGGTGTCGCAGCTGCTGGCCAGCTCCAGCGTGCTGGCTGCGGCCTTCGCACCCTTGTCCTGCAAACGCTTCACCGCCGCCGGGCTGGTGTCGTACACGGTGAGGTCAAAGCCTGCGGCCTGCAGCCGGGTGCCGAAGTGCACGCCGATGTTGCCAAGGCCGATGAGTCCGATCTTCATGAAACATGCCCAACTGCCAAAGTGGCGGCGAGGCTAAGGCGCGCAGACCATGCTGTCGAATGCCGATTTCGGCCCGGGGTATGCGTTGCGGTTAAGGGGCCGGCGCGCCGCCGTGCACCGGCTCACGGCGCGCCGCTTCCGTGCGCCCCTGCTGGTACATCGCCGTCAGGATCTCGATGAACTTGTCGGCGTGCGTGCCCTGGCGGTCGAAGACCGTGCGCGCGATGCTGGGCGCCAGCGGAATCTCCTCGGCCAGCGGCCGCACCTGCAGCCCGATCCACGGGCCGCCGGCGGCGCTGTATTCATCGACGATCGCGCAGCCGGTGCCGGCGCGCACTAGCGAGCAGGCGATCTCGGTCTGCAGCACATGGATGCGCGGCGCGATCTCCAGCCCCGCGGCCTCGAAGGCCGACGCCACCATGCGGCCGAACTGGATGCTTGGGTGGTGCGTGATCAGCGGGTACGGCACCAGATCACGCAGGCCGACGACGTCTTTCAGCGCCAGCTCGTGCCGGTCGGGCACAACGCAGACCATGCGGCCGCGGCTGAAGGTCTCCACCTTCAGGTGCGGATGCTCCAGCGGCAGCACCGAGACGACGAGGTCCACCTTGTTGCTGAGGATTTCGGCCGCCATGCCGTGCAGCAGGGTGGTGTGGTAGTTGACGCGGATGCGCGGATAGCGTTCGACGAAGCGCGCAATCGCCATCGGCACCATGCGGTAGCTGAGGCACGGGCTGGACGACAGGTTGAGCATGCCCGACGGGCCGTGCGACAGGTCGGTGGCGAAGTCGTTGACGCGCAGCGCGTGCTGGTAGAAATCGTCCACCTCGCGGAACAGCGCTTCGCCCTCGGGCGTGGGCACCAGCCTGCCCTTGGTGCGGTTGAAGAGCTGAAAGCCCAGCGTTTGCTCGGTGTGCGAAACGATGCGGCTCACCGCCGGCTGCGAGATGAACAGCATCTTCGACGCGCCATTGATCGAGCCCGTGAGCATCACGGCCCGGAACACTTCCATCTGGCGCAGGCGGAACTTCATCGGCTAGCTGGTGATTATCGTTGCAGGCCCCCGGGCCCACGGGCCCGCGGTGATGCGCTGTGGGCCTGACCTGCGCGTGTGCGCGCCGACCGAATTTTGACCACCCGCGCCGACTTGTTGGCGCCGACCGAAAACTGAGCCAGGTGAGAGACCTACCCTGCTGCTTTTTGCAGCAGCAGGGAAGCGGAGTGATCACCATGGAGATGATTGGCAGGATCCGGCGTTTGCACAGCCGGGGCAAGAAGAGCGAGCGCGAGATTGCGCGCATGACGGGGCTGTCGCGGAACACGGTGGCCAAGTGGCTGCACGGTGAGGTTGACGGCCCGCCGAAGTACCGGCGCGGCGAGATGCCGAGCAAGCTCAAGCCCTTCGAGGAGGCGATCAAGCTGGCCTTGAAGGCCGATGCGCGGCGGCCCAGGCACGAGCGCCGCACGGCGCGAGCGCTGTATGCCCAGATCAAGGCTGCGGGCTACGACGGCGGCTACAGCCGCGTCACCGACTTCGTGCGCGCGTGGCGCCAGGGTGAAGGTGCGGGCGTGGTGGCTCGGGCGTTCGTGCCGCTGAGCTTCGAACTCGGCGAGGCCTTCCAGTTCGACTGGAGCGAAGAGGGCCTGGTCGTCGGTGGCATCTACTACCGGCTGCAGGTGGCGCACATGAAGCTGTGCGCCTGGCGGGCGTTCTGGCTGGTGGCCTACCCCAGCCAGGGCCACGAGATGTTGTTCGACGCGCATACGCGCTGCTTCGCGGCCCTGGGTGGTGTGGCCCGGCGGGGCATCTACGACAACATGAAGACCGCAGTCGACAAGGTCAAGAAGGGCAAGGGCCGACTGGTCAACGCCCGCTTCGCCGTCATGTGCAGCCACTACCTGTTCGACCCCGACTTCTGCAACGTCGCCTCGGGCTGGGAGAAGGGGGTCGTCGAGAAGAACGTGCAGGACAGCCGCCGTCGCATCTGGATCGACGCGGCCAAGGAGCGCTTCGGATCCTTCGCCGAACTCAACGCCTGGCTGGGCGAGCGCTGTCGGGCGCTGTGGGAGGAGGTCCGCCACCCCGAGCACGATCAGTTCAGTGTCGCCGAGATGCTGGAGCACGAGAGGCCGCACCTGATGCCGATGCCGGCGGCGTTCGACGGCTACGTCGAGCAGCCGGCGCGGGTGGCCAGCACGTGCCTGGTGACGGTAGCGCGCAACCGCTACTCCGTGCCGTGCGAGCTGGCCGGGCAGATGGTCTCGACAAGGCTGTACCCGGGCACGGTGGCGGTGGTGGCGGGCGACCGGGTGGTGGCCAGCCACGAGCGCTTGAGCAACCGGGGCGAGACGCGGTATGACTGGCAGCACTACATCCCGCTCGTGCAGAGGAAGCCCGGCGCGCTGAGGAACGGCGCGCCGTTCACGGAGCTGCCTGAGCCGCTGCAGCAGCTGCGCAGGGCGCTGCTGAGATCCCCGGGTGGCGACCGTGTGATGGCCCAGGTGCTGGCCATCGTGCCGACGGCGGGGCTCGATGCGGTGCTGGTGGCGGTGGAGCTGGCCCTGGAGAGCGGGCCACCATCGGGCCGGGTTAGCGTGGAACACGTGGTCAACGTGCTGGGGCGACTGAACGCTGCGCCGCTGCCGCAGACGGCGGCCACGCAGTTGAAGGTGAGCACCCCGCCGCTGGCCGACACGGCGCGCTACGACAGCCTGCGCGGCGATGTCGCAGCCCAGGAGGCCGACCATGCGTGACGTGATGGTTGAACTCAAGCAACTGCGCCTGCATGGCATGGCTGGCGCCTGGGGTGATCTGATGGAGCAAGGCTCCAGTGCGGGGCTGGACAGCTCGCGCTGGCTCATCGAGCACCTGCTGCAGGCCGAAGGAGTCGACCGGGCCATGCGCTCGATCAGCCACCAGATGCACGCAGCTAAGTTCCCGGTACACCGCGACCTGGCGGGCTTCGACTTCGAGGTCTCGCCGGTGGACCGCAAGCTCGTCATGACGCTGGCGAGCACCGCGTTCACGGAGGTTGCGCACAACGCCGTGCTGGTGGGTGGCCCGGGCACCGGCAAGACGCACCTGGCCACGGCCATCGGTGTGGCCGGCATCACGCAGCACGGCAAGCGGGTGCGGTTCTACTCGACGGTGGACCTGGTGAACGCGCTGGAGCAGGAGAAGGCCCAAGGCAAGGCTGGGCGCATCGCCAGCAGCCTGCTGCGCATGGACCTCGTGATCCTGGACTTATGTGCCGAGCTCAGTGATGTGGAGCAAGCGACCAAGGACGATCATCCAC
>DAIMFR010000134.1:0-7263 GCA_036724445.1 Rubrivivax sp.
CGCAGCTCCTGCACCACGCTGCCCATGGTCTGGCGGTCGGAGACGCGGCGGTACAGCTCCTCCATCCACGGCTCCAGCGGCTGCGCGCCCCGGCCTGCGCCGACGCCGCGGATGCGCTCGGCCAGGCGCTGCACGCGCGTGCCGATCAGCGGATGGTCGAACTCGCCGTCTTCGAGCGAGGCATCCAGGTACAGCACGCTTGTCGCGACTTCCATGGCCAACGCCGGGTTCGGCATCTGCGCCGCGGCCACCGTCTGCGCCACCGCGGCCTGCAGCGCGTCGGCGAGCTGTTCGCCCGACGGATACAGGCGCTTGAGCGAATCGCCGACCAGCGCGAACTGCTCGGCCAGTCCGCTCAGGCGGTGCATTTCGCCGCCGGCCACCGCCGACCACACGTCCTTGGCGCCGGCGACGCGCTTGCGCGCCTGCGCGATCCACGCCGGGTCGAAGCGGCCCAGGCGCAGCGCCTGGTAGTCGAAGGTCGCGGCCGCGTCCAGCTCGTAGGCTTCGCGCACCGCCTCGAGCCGCGGCGCGCGCTGGCTGTCGCCCGGCACGCGCGCATGCGCGCAGAAGAACAGCACGTCCTGCGCCAGCCGCGGCGAGGCTTCGGCGGGGCCGGCAATGCTCAGGCGCAGCTGCGCCAGCAGCCGCGAGCTGACGCGCTTGGCATAGACGTCAGGCTGCAGCAGACCGGCGGCCTGCGCTTCGTAGAAGCCGGCCGCGAGCTTCCACAGCTCGGCCACCTGGCCGCCGGAGGCGGCGCCGAGGCCGGCGCACAGGTCGCTCAGGCGCTGCATCGCGCCGCGGTCCGCGCCGCGCATGATGGCCAGCACCTGCGTTTCCATCGCCGTGCGCGCGGCCGCATCGGCGTTGAGCGGCGCGGCGCTCGCATCGCCGGGCAGCGGCCGCCATTGCCAGTCGTCGCGCCACAGGTCGGCCGGATGCACCCGGTCGGCGCCGGCCAGCTCGAGCAGCTTGCGGTACTGCGGAAACAGCGCCAGCGTCGGCAGTCCCTTGCCGGCGAGCTTGCGGCCCAGGTAGTCGAGCACGCCGAAGGACGCCGATTCGAGTGCCTCGACGGCCGCGCGGCTGAGCGTCTTCGGCCTGGCGATGAAGCGCTGCACCACGCTCTCGCTGGCGCGCAGCACGCGCGCCGGGCCGGGCAGGCCGATCATGTCGAGCGCGCCGACGCCCTGGTGCAGCTGGGCGCGCGCCGCGCGCAGCACCGCCGGGTCGACCGCATCGACGTCCGAGCCGGACACCGCGTCGGCCTCCTTCAGGTAGCGGCGCAGCGCCTTGTGCGCCGCCTCCAGCGAGCGGCGCAGCTCGTCGTGCACCCAGGCCAGCGTGCTCAGGTCGTCGGCGGCGTCCGCCTCGTCGTGCAGGTCGTGCATGTTCATCGGCACCTCAGTGGGCCCTGGCAAACCATGGTGCTCAGCGCCACCCGCGGCGAACGCACGGTGCCGCTCGAGCGACCGCCGCGGATCCGGCTCCGCCGGTCCGCCAGCGGTGCCCCCTGCAGGGGGCGCGCGAAGCGCGTAGGGGGGGAGCCACGTCAAGCCACCTTGAAGCGCGACACCGACTGCTTCAGTTCCTCGGCGGTGCGCGACAGCTCGCGCACCATCTGCGCCGTCGAGCGCGTGCCCTCGCCGGTCTGTTCGGTGACGGCGAAGATGTGCTGGATGTTCGAGGCCACGACGTTGGCCGAGTCGGCTTCCTTCAGCGCCTGCGCCGAGATCGCGGCGATCAGCTCGGACAGCTGGCGCGTCACGCGGTCGATGTCGGCCAGCGCCGTGCCGGCCGCGTCGGACAGCTTCGCGCCTTCGACCACGCCGTGCGTCGAGCGCTCCATGGCGGCCACCGCCTCCTGCGTGTCGGTCTGGATGGTGCGCACCAGCACGGCGATCTGCTTGGTGGCGTCGCCCGAGCGTTCGGCCAGGCGCTGCACTTCCTCGGCCACCACCGAGAAGCCGCGCCCCGCCTCGCCGGCCGACGCCGCCTGGATCGCGGCGTTCAGCGCCAGCACGTTGGTCTGTTCGGTGATGTCGCTGATCAGCTCGGTGATCTCGCCGATCTCCTGCGACGACTCGCCCAGCCGCTTGATGCGCTTGGAGGTGTCCTGGATCTGGTCGCGGATCGAGTTCATGCCGCCGATGGTGTTCTGCACCGCCTGCAGGCCGGTCTCGGCCGCCTGCAGCGACTGCTTCGCCACCTGCGCGGTGCGCTGCGCCTGCGCCGACACGTCGTTGATGCGCCCGGCCATCTGCAGCACCGATTCGCCGGTGTCGCGGATCTCGCGCAACTGCTCGGTCGAGGTGGCGAGCAGCTCGGTCGAGGTCTGCTCGACCTGCTGCGTGGTGTCGGTCACGCGCGCCACCGTGATCTGCACCGCGGACACCAGCGTGCGCAGCTCCTCCACCGTGTAGTTGACCGAGTCGGCGATGGCGCCGGTGATGTCCTCGGTGACGGTGGCCTGCTGCGTCAGGTCGCCTTCGGCCACCGTCTGCAGCTCGTTCATCAGCCGCAGGATGGCCGCCTGGTTGGCGTCGTTGACGCGCTTGGCTTCCTGCTCCTGGCGCTCGGCCTCCAGGCGCTGGCCTTCGGCGAACCTGGCGCGCGTGGTCTGGTCGCCGACGAAGAGCTTCAGGATGCCCGCGCCGCCGGCCAGCAGCAGCAGCGCCGACGCCAGCATGGCCGCGATCTGCCCGCCGCCGACGCCGCCGCTGGCCGCCAGCTGCTGCTGCAGCGTCTGCAGGCCCTGGCGCAGCGGCTCGCTGTCGGCGACGATCGCGCCCTGCGCGTCGCGTGCCGCGACCAGCCCCTTCAGGTTGCCCAGGATGGCGTTGGACTGCGCCTGCGCCGCCTCGTGCTGCTTGAGCAGCGCGGCCATGCGCTCGCGCGCCTGCGCGCCGCCGGGGTTGACGCCCTCGGCCAGCTCGCGGAAGCTCTTCAGGTCGCGGCCCAGCAGGTAGACGGCCTCGGGGTTGATGCCTTCGAGCGTGATGAACTCGCTGGCGCTCTTGCCGATGCGCTGCGTCAGCGCCGCCAGCTGGCCCATTGCCGCCAGGTCGGCGGCCGACGCGCCCTGCTGCAGCTTCAGCGAAGACACGGTCTCGGTCAGGTCGAGCAGCTCGCCCGACTGCTTGTTGATCGCGCGCAGCGACTGGCCGACTTCGGTCAGCGCCTGCTGCTGCGCGAGCACGATGGCGGCGTTCTTGTCCGCACGCTCGACCAGCGGCAGCAGCGGCTCGACCGCCTGCTGCGCCGCGGCCGGCAGGCCGCCCCCGGCCTCGAGCCCGCGCACGTGGCGCGTCAGCGCCTCGGCGCTTTGCTTCAGTTCGGGAAAGGCGCCGGGCATGCCGATCATCGCCTGCGACACCGACTTGGCCAGGCGCTGCGACTCCATCAGCGCCTCGCCGACCGAGCCGACACGTTCGCTGCTGCGCGTGGCGGTGCTCAGCGCCAGCGTCGTCGACACCGCCAGCCCCAGCAGGCCGGCGCCGACCAGGCCGAAGAGCACGCGCTGCTGTTGCGCCGGGCGCAGGTGGCCGATCAGCGGCAGCGGCTTGCCGGCGGGCAGCGCCTCGGCCGGGCCGTCGTGCACGCGCGTTTCGCCGAAGTCGCCCCCCATCTCGGAGGGCGTCACTTCGGAGATGATCGACGAATCGCGCAGGTCGTGCTCGGCGCGCACCTCGGGCACCGGCAGCCGGCTGGCACGCGGCAGCTGCGAGTCGCGCAGCGGCCGCTCGGGCTCGGCAGTGACGACGTCGTCGAACTGCGAATCGAAGGCCGCGGTGTCGGCACGCACGTCGCGCGGACGGCTCGTGATCTTGTCCATGAAGCTCATGTCACCCTCTTCGGTTGATCGTCGCGCGAGCGCCGGCCTTCAGGCCGCGACGCCCAGGAACTGTTCGTGGCCGGCCAGCGCCGACAGCTCGATCTGCTGCCAGACGCGGCCGTCACCGTCGCGCCAGCGCGGCCCGGCAAAGGCCGGGCGCTGCGGCGCCGCCGCATCCGCCGGCTCGGCGCTCAGTTGATCGGCGTTGCGCAGACCGGCCAGCCGGTCGATCAGCAGCGCGCAACTGACGCCCAGCGCCGGGCTCAGCGTCAGCAGCCGTGCGCCGTCGCGCCCGGCCTCGGCGGCGGGCGCACCGGCGCCGCCGCGCAGGCCGAGAAAACGCGCCAGGTCGACCACCGCATGCAGCCCGCCGCGCAGGTTGGCCACGCCGGCAAACCAGGCTTGGGTATGCGGCACCGGCAGCACGCTGGCCACCGGAAAGATCTCGCCGGCCTCGTGCAGCGGGAACAGCAGGCCGTGGCCGGCGCATTCCACCGCCAGCCACGATTGCACGCGCGCTTCGGTGCGTGCCGCCTGCATGCGGCTGGCCAGCCGGGATTGCAGTTCGCGCAGGGCTTCACGGTTGGACATGGCGCTCCCCGGAGAAGCGCGCGCGCGGGCCAGCGCCGGGCCGCTGCCAAGCGTCCGGCCCGCGCCTCCCCTCGGGGAAGCGGGAGCGAAGCGAACGAGGGGCTGTCATTTAGTCGAAAGCCTTGATCTTGGTGACCAGCTCTTCGGCGTCGACCGGCTTGACGATGTAGTCGCGCGCACCCTGGCGCATGCCCCAGACCTTGTCGGTCTCCTGGTTCTTGCTGGTGCACATGATCACCGGCACTTCGGACCAGCGCGGATCGCGCGTGATCGCCCGCGTCAGCTGGAATCCGTTCTGGCCGGGCATGACCACGTCCATCAGGATCAGATCCGGCTTGTCCTCGTTCAGGCGGCGCAACGCTTCGTCGCCGTTCTCGGCGGTGCGCACCTTGTAGCCGCGCTTGCCGAGGATGTCGGACAAGTGGTGCAGTTCGGTCTTCGAGTCGTCGACCAACAGGATCTTCTGGATGGACATGGGCGCTTCCTTGGCATGGGCCATGCGGCGCATGGAGCGAGAGCTTGCGGCTCGCCGCACGCGGGAATCAGGCCGCCGGGCTGCCGAACTGTTCCACGGCGCGCAGCAGCTGTTCCTTGGTAAAGGGCTTGGTTAGGTACTCTTCTGAACCGACCATGCGGCCGCGCGCCTTGTCGAACAGGCCGTCCTTGGACGACAGCATGATCACCGGCACGTGCGCAAAACGCGGGTTGCGCTTGATGATCGCGCAGGTCTGGTAGCCGTCCAGCCGCGGCATCAGGATGTCGCAGAAGATCAGCTGCGGCGCATGGTCGCTGACCTTGGCCAGCGCGTCGAAGCCGTCCTCGGCCAACACCACCTCATGCCCACCCTGGCGCAGAAAGATCTCGGCGCTGCGCCGGATGGTGTTGCTGTCGTCGATCACCAGCACCTTGGCGCCCGCGGGCGCGGCAGCTTCGTTGTCCAAGATTGCGCTCTCCTCGGGGATGGGTGACCAGGGCGCGAAGGCGCCGACGCCTTAGATTTCGACCATTTCGAAATCTTCTTTACGGGCACCGCATTCCGGACAGGTCCAATTCATCGGCACGTCGGCCCAGGCGGTGCCCGGTGCCACGCCGTGCTCCGGGTCGCCGTCGGCTTCGTCATAGATCCAGCCGCAGATCAGGCACATCCAGGTACGGGTCGGGCTCACGACACCTTGGAATCAGGTCACTACAATGGAATGGATTGTAGTCAGCACCCTTCCTGAAAATCCCCGAGGTGCGGGGGACATACGCAACATTGCTCAGATTCCGCTGGAGGTTCACGGAAATCTGCCGCAAGGCTGTTGACCGCGCAGGATTCGAACCATGAGCTCCGCCACCGACGCCGCCGCCGACCCCACCGATCCGGTGCTGGAGCCGGAGGCTCCGGCCTGCGTGATGAGCTTCAACGCCAGCGACCCGAGCGGCGCCGGCGGGCTGGCCGGCGACGTGGCGACGATCGCGGCCATGGGCGCGCACGCGCTGCCGGTGGTCACCAGCGTGGTCATGCGCGACACCGCCGAGGTCTTCGACCATCACCCGCTGGACGCCGAGGTGGTGGCCGAGCAGGCGCGTTCGATCCTCGAGGACATCACGCTGGCCGGCTGGAAGGTCGGCTTCCTGGGATCGGCCGAGACCATCGGCGCGGTCGCCGAGGTGCTCAGCGACTATCCCGACCTGCCGCTGGTGTCGTACCTGCCCTCGTTGAGCTGGCTCGACGAGGACCAGCAGATGCCCTATCTGGATGCCTTCCGCGAGCTGATCCTGCCGGCCACCGAGGTGCTGGTCGGCAGCCACCAGGCGCTGACCGACTTCCTGCTGCCCGACTGGGACAGCGAGCGCCCGGCCAGCCCGCGCGAGCTGGCGGTGGCCGCGGCCGAGCACGGCACGCGTTTCGTGCTGGTCACCGGCGTGATGCTGGCTTCCAAGGGCAACCAGCAGTTCATCGACAACGTGCTGGCCTCGCCGCAGGGTGCGCTGACCGGCGAGAAGTTCGAGCGCTTCGACGCCGCCTTCGTGGGTGCCGGCGATACGCTGGCCGCGGCGCTGGCGGCGCTGCTGGCGGCCGGCAACGAGCTGCAGGCCGCCGTCGGCGAGGCGCTGGCCTTCCTCGACCAGAGTCTGGACGCCGGCTTCCGCCCGGGCATGGGCAACATCGTTCCCGACCGCTTCTTCTGGGCGATGCAGCCGCCCGAAGAAGGCGAGGAGGCGGCGGCCGGCGACACCGAGCCGCCGGCCGACGACGGCGCGGTCAAGGGGGCCAGCCGCCGTGTCCACTGAGGCCGGCACCGGCGCCGCGCTGAACGCCGCGCTGTTCGAGCGCGCACAGCGCGTCATTCCGGGCGGCGTCAACTCTCCGGTGCGCGCCTTTCGCGCCGTCGGCGGCACGCCGCGCTTCATCCGCCGCGCCGCAGGCGCGTATATGTGGGACGCCGAGGGCCGGCGCTACATCGACTACATCGGCTCGTGGGGGCCGATGATCCTCGGCCACGGCCATCCGGCGGTGCTCGACGCGGTGCAGAAGGCGGTGCGCGACGGCCTGAGCTTCGGCGCGCCCACCGAGCGCGAGATCGAGCTGGCCGAGGCGATCATCGCCCGGGTGCCCGGGGTCGAGCAGGTCCGCCTGGTCAGCAGCGGCACCGAAGCCGGCATGAGCGCGCTGCGGCTGGCGCGCGGCGCCACCGGGCGCGCGAAGATCATCAAGTTCGAGGGCTGCTACCACGGCCATGCGGACGCGCTGCTGGTCAAGGCCGGCTCGGGGCTGGCGACCTTCGGCGTCAGCACCAGCGCCGGCGTGCCGGCCGAGGTGGTGCAGCACACGCTGGTGCTCGAATACA
>DAIMFR010000135.1:0-4629 GCA_036724445.1 Rubrivivax sp.
GCCGCGCAGCTCGGCCTCGCCCTCGGGCTGCACCCATTTGAGGGCGATGTTGACCCGGCCCGTCGCCAACGCGCGGCGACCGTCGGCGACGGCGGGGCCATCGGCGGTATCGCAGTGCGCCGAGGCGGGGCGGACGACGAGGCGCGTGATCGACGCGGCCAGGGTGCGCAGGAAGGTGTCGAGTGTCATGAGGCTCTCCTTCTGAACTTGCGGTCGGCCGGCGGGGCGGTCAGTGAGCCACCGGGACGGCCAGGAAGCCCGGGTGGTCGAAGTGGGTCTGGTACTGGTTGAGGGCTTGCGTCACGCGCAGCAGCCCGTCGGCGGCTTGGGTGCCGGCGGTCTTGCCGTTCATGGCATCGACGCCGCTGCCGATGTCGGCGATCAGCAGGTGCAGCTGGGCGTCGGCATCGGGCGCGAGCTTGCAGTTCTGGACGATGAAGGCGACCTGCTGCTCGACTTGGCCCGCCAGCTCGCGGTACTGCGCGGGCTGCAGCGTGCCGGCGTGGGCGGCCTGCAACTTCGGCGCCACCAGGCCGCGGATGTTGTCCATGCCTTTGCGCAGCGGCGCGTCGGTGCTCCACTTGCGGCCCTGGTTCAGCGTCAGTTCATGCGGCGCGGCGCTGCCGTGGTCGTGCGCTGCGCTTTGCGCCTGCACCGGCGCACCCAGGGCCAGCAGGGCCGCCATGGCCGTCCCGGCCAAAGTCCATTTCAGTGTTTTCATGTCCATCTCCAACAGTTGGCAGCAGCCGCTCATCGGTTGCATGGACGATTCGAGACGGGGGTGCTTCGGCCGTTCCGGCAAAAGCGCCGCTTCTTAGCAAACATCAAGAAAGCGAGCCGCGTGGCGGTCGGCTCTCTCTCGCCAAGGCCGTCGTCCGGCAACGCTCAGCGCCGCTGGAGTTCCCCTGCCGCCCTGCCTGCGGCCAGCAGCACCGGATCCCACACCGGCGAGAACGGCGGCGCGTAGGACAGGTCCATCTCGCCGATGTCCTGCACCGTCATCCGGTTCCACAGCGCAGTCGCGAACACGTCGATGCGCTTGCCCGACTGCGGTCCGCCGACGATCTGCGCCCCCAGCAGCCGGCCGCTTGCGCGCTCGGCCACCAGCTTGATGCGCATCAGCTGCGCGCCGGGAAAGTAGTGCGCACGGCTCGACGCCTCGGTGATCGTGGCATAGGCGTCGAAGCCTGCGGCGGCAGCCTCGCGCTCGCCCAGCCCGGTGCGCGCGATCTCCAGTTCACCGAAGCGGGTGATCGCGGTGCCCAGCACGCCGTGGAAGCCCGCCTCGCCGCCGGCGATCACCGTTCCCGCGACGCGCCCCTGCCGGTTGGCATGGGTACCCAGCGCAATGACCACCGACGCACCGCTGAGGCGGTGGCGCGACTCGACGCAGTCGCCCGCGGCCCACACGTTGGGCAGCGACGTGCGCATGCGCTCGTCGACGACGATGCCGCCCGCATCGCCGATGCGGATTCCCGCGGCGCGCGCCAGCCCGGCGTTCGCGCGCACGCCCAGGCCGACCACCACCAGATCCGCGGCGATCGTTCCCGCGCCGGTGCGCACCGCGCGTACCTGGCCGCCCTCGGCGTCGAAGCCCTGCACCGACACGCCCAGCCGCAGGTCTACACCCGCGGCGCGCATCGCGTCGGCCACCGCGCCCGTCATGTCGGCGTCGAGCACCGCGCCCAGCGGCGCTTCCAGCCGCTCGACCACGGTGACCGAGAGGCCGCGCGCGAGCAGGCCCTCGGCGACCTCGATGCCGATGTAGCCGGCACCGACCACCACCGCGCGGCGCGCGCCCGCGGCGATCTGCGCCTCGATGGCCGCGGCATCGTCCAGCGTGCGCAGCTGGAACACCCCGCGCGCATCGCTGCCGGGCCAGGGCGGCATCACGCCCGAGGCGCCGGTGGCGATGAGCAGTGCGTCCCAGCGCTCGACGCGTTCGGATCCGGCCTCGAGATCGCGCACCGTGAGCGTCGACGCCGCAGCGTCGATCGCCGTCACCTCGTGCCGCGTGCGCACGTCCACGCCGCGCGCCCGATGCTCTTCGGGGCTGCGCGCCACCAGCCGTTGCGCGGACTCGACGAAACCGCCGACCAGATAAGGCAGTCCGCAGGCGGCGTAGGAGGTGTGCGCGCCGCGCTCGAACGCGACGATCTCCAGCGCTTCGGGCTTTGCCAGACGGCGCGCCTGCGCCGCAGCGGACATTCCGGCGGCGTCTGCGCCGATGATCACGAGTCTTCGGGCCACTTTCGAGGATCTCCCTGGTAGTCGACGCCGGCTTGGCAACCGGCCGATTGCATCTGCGCACCTGCGCGCGAGCCGCAGGGCAGCGCGGTCAAACGACGGCGTTGGGGCGGCAGCCGGGGCATTGTCGCCGCGATCGCCGGCGCGAAAGCCAAACACCAGGACAACGATCGCGCCGATCAGCGCAGCGAACGAAACAGCCACCAGCGATCCTGCGGTCGCTGCGGCCCACGCACATGCGAAGATGGCGCCATGAGCAAGCCCGTTCCGGCCTGGGAGCCGCTGTCAGCCGAGATCCTCGCCGACCAGCTCGGCGCCTACGACCGCATGCGTGCCGCTGGCGCGCTGGCCCGGTCGCCGCGTGGCGTCACCCTGTTCCGGCATGCCGACGTCGCCGCCGCGGCGCGCGACCCGCAGACCTATTCGTCGGCCGCCACGGAACGGCGCGCGGTGCCCAACGCGATCGACCCGCCCGAGCACAGCGCATGGCGCGCGCTCACCGACCCCTTCTTCGCGCCCGCACGGATGGCCGCGCTCGAGCCGCGCGTGCGCACGATCGCCGAGGCTATCGTCGGCGCCCTGCCGCGCGGCGCCAACGTCGATGCGGTGTCGCGGATCGGCGCACCGTTCGCCGTGCGTGCACAAACCGAGTGGCTGGGCTGGCAGGGCATCGAAGACGAGCTGCTGGCGTGGATGGCCGACAGCCATGCCGCCACGCGCAGCGGCGACCGCACGCGCACCGCCGCGACGGCGGCTGCGTTCGACGCGATCATCCGCGCGCAGTTGCGGCGGCACCGCGCGCGCGGCCCGACGGCAGCCGGCGACCCGACGAGCGCGCTGCTCGCCGCCACCTTCGGCGGGCAGCCGCTGGACGAGGCCGACATCGTCTCCATCCTGCGCAACTGGACCGCGGGCGACCTGGCGTCGATGGCGGCGGCGCTGGGCGTCGTCGTCTGGTTCCTCGCGACCCACCCCGAGGTGCAGCAGGAGTTGCGCCAGCGCCCTGCCGGGCTCGCCATGGCCATCGACGAGATGCTGCGCATCGACGACCCCTTCCTGGTCAACCGGCGCGTGACGACGCGGGCCGTGCGCATCGGCGAGCATGAACTTGCCGCCGGCACCCGCGTGTACCTCAACTGGAGCTCGGCCAACCGCGACGCGGCCGTCTTCGGCGACCCGGATGCCTACAGGCCCGAGCAGAACGCGCCGCACAACCTCGTCTACGGCACCGGCATCCACGCCTGTCCGGGGCGGCCGCTGGCCACCATGGAGCTGGTCGTCGCAGTGCGCGCGCTGCTGCAGGCCACGCAACGCATCGAGCCCGCGCCCGACGCCGCGCCGGTGCGCGAGACCTATCCGCTGGGCGGCTGGAGCCGCGTGCCGGTGCGGCTTGGCTGAGCGCCCCCGACCGCGCCCCCGACCGCGCGCCTGAGCCCCGCCTACCCGACTTCGACGACCAGCTGCGGATCGAAGGCGGCGTTCTCGTTCATGCCGTTGCGCGCATAGCCGCGCGGGTTGCACAGCACGCGCGTGCCGTTGACCACGTAGTCGAAGCTGTCGTGGGTATGGCCGTGGATCCACAACGCGGCCCGCCTGCCGTCGATCAGGTATTCGGCATCCGAGACGAAGCAGGCATTGACCGGCGAGCCCGCAAAGCGCGGATGGATGCTGTGCCTGGACGGCGCATGGTGCGTGATCACCACCGTCGTGCCGTCGAAAGGCTCGGCCAGTTGCGCGGCGAGCCAGGCCGCGTTGCGCGCGAACAGCGCCGCGCTGTCGTCGGGAGTGAAGAGCCGGTCGGAGCCGGCCGCAACGCGGATGCGCGTGTAGTCGCGGTTGAAGCGCAGCAGTTCAGGCAGCGCGGCAGCGCGTTGTTCGCCGGAGTCGAAGAGCCGGAAGTCGGTCCACAGCGTGCTGCCCAGGAAGCGCACGCCGCCGATCGTCGCCGCATCGTTGTCGAGCAGGCGCACGTTGGTGCCTGCACACAACCCGCGCAGTTCTTCGACCGTGCCGTCGAGGCTGCCGCCGTAGAACTCGTGGTTGCCGATCACGTAGAGCGCGGGCTTGCCCAGGCGCGAGGCCCAGGCGATCGCCTCGCGCGGACGCGCGAGGTCGCCCGCGAGCACCACCAGATCGGCGTCGGTGTCGGGGATCGCCAGAGCGTCCAGGCTCAGGTGCAGGTCGGAGACGATATTGAGCTTCATGGCGCGGCATCGGTGGCAAAAGGCAACTGTGGGCGGGATTCTGAACAGCGCCGGCCGGCGCAGCCTGCCGATTCCCCGCCGGCGAGCATGGGCATGGCGCCGGCCCGTGCGCGCATGCCGATCGTTCCGCGACGAGTACGAGCCGCTGATCGCGCAGCGGCGCACGGCACGAGACGGA
>DAIMFR010000135.1:4729-7240 GCA_036724445.1 Rubrivivax sp.
ATCGCCTCACTTCGGAAACATGAACTGCAACTGCGCCCTCAGCTGCCAGGCGGCGCCGTCGTCCGGGTGCACGACGTTGTAATAGGCACCGAGTTGCGCGTTCACCGGCAGCTTGCCGAGGTGGAAGATCTTGCCGATGCCCAGGCCCAGCGGCACGGTCCAGCGCTGGCTGTTCGCTGCGTCCCAGTTGGCGGTGATGATCGGCACGCTGTTGAGGTACAGGCCGTCGGGAAAGTTGTAGTTGACGAAGGGCTGCAGCAGGAAGTTGTTGTAGCTGCCGCCGCGCCCGCTGCCCGACAGCGACCAGACGTTGTTGACCAGCGCGCCGTAGACCCAGGGGTCGCCCTTCTGCAGCTTGAGCACCACCGCGGTCGGCCCCAGGCCCCAGTTCTTGTTGCCCAGCGCGGCGTCGGTGTTGGTCGGCAGCTGGGCGATGGCGCCTGCGCCCCAGATCAGGCCGCCCGGGCCGGGTTCGGACGGCGACACGAAGGCCGAGACCTGCACGTCGCCCAGTCCGAAAGTGCTGCCCTGGCCGGGCAGGAATTCCGGCTGCCAGATCAGCGGCAGGATCGTGCGCGTGATGAGGTTCCAGTCCTTGTTGAGCTCGATCGGGATCACCGGCTGGATGTTCAGGATGTTCTGCGTGCCCGACTGCGGCCCGACATTGAAGTTGGTGTTGTTCTGGAACGGCACGCTGACCAGGTTGCCGACCGGGTTCTGCGCCAGCTTGGCCAGCTCCTCGGCGGACATCGCGGCGTGCGCCGAGAAACACGGAATGGACAGAATGGCCGCGCAGGATGCGGCCCACGCCCGGCACCGGATGCTTGGGTCCATCGGTCTACCTCACCCGCTCGACTTCGCCCGGCCGCCATGCCTTCGTGAAGAAGGGCTCCTGCGGACCGTACAGGCGCAGGATCACGAACCAGCCCTTGCCGGGCGCGGTCTGGATCCAGTTGCCGCGCTTCACGCCGGCCGGCTGCTGCGGGCTGAAGACCACGGTCGTCGTGCCGTCGGCGTTGGCCTCGGCGGCCGGCGACGGATAAGCCTGGCTGCCGGCGCGCGGGTAGTTCTGCGGCGTGTCGAGCATCGAGCGCGTCTGGTTGTCGTACAGCGTCAGCGACCAGAAGTTCTCGTAGGGGATGCCCTTGGGCAGCGTCAGGCGGTAGGTCTTGGCGCCGTCGAAGTACTGCTTGTCGGCGTCCTGCATCGCCAGCAGGTACTGCGAGCCGACGCCGGGCAGGCGCATGGCCATGGCCGGCGTGATGCCGGTGATGCCGTAGAAGAAGGCGCTGCGCGCATCGAGCTGGCGGTAGCCGGTCGCAGCATAGGGCTTCACGCCCTCGCGCGTGATCTGCGGAATCGGCGTCTCGAACTCGTAGCCGCTCTGGAACAGGAAGTTGGTCCACGCCGAACCCGGGTAGTAGTACCAGGCCGGATCGCGCGGCGCCATCAGCAGCGTGCGCGACGCCGCATTGCCCACCGCGACCGCCTCGCCGAGGATCTTCTTCATCCGCGCATCGGGCGCGAACGGCTTGCCCTTGACGATGCCGATCGCCGCCAGCGGCCCCATCAGCTCGGGGTCGAGCGCGGTGGCGGGCTCGCGCTGCACCAGGTCGTTGAGCAGTTCGTAGAAGCTGGCGTCGTTGGGCGGCACGGTGTTCATCACCTTGCCGCTGCCTTCGTGGAACACCGTGGCCGGCGGCGGCGCCAGCCGCGACAGCCGCGCCTTGCCTTCGAGGAACTGCGCGATGCTGGTGCCCTCGCCGCCGGCGTCGTAGGGGTAGATCTTCGTGAACTTGCGGATCAGATCGACGGCCGGCTGCGGGTCGTCCTTGTCCAGGAACATGCGACCCAGGATCAGCACCTTGTGCGTGCGTGCGCGCGCCGCGTAGAAGCCGCCTTCGGGCACCGGCCCGTCGTAGCCGGGGGGCAGGATCAGGTACTTGCCGCCTGCGCCGCGGTCCGGGCCGGGGACGCCGAAGTCGGTGACCCAGCGCCACCAGGCGTCGTCCAGCGTGCCCAGCGCCTTGGGCGGCGTCTCCAGCACCGTCGGGCCCTTCGACAGGTCGAGCGTGCCGACGAAGTACACGGTGTCGGCGTTGGCGGTCAGGAACAGCGACTTCGCGTCCATCAGCTTCGAGAACACCAGGATCTCGTTGTCCTTCACGCCGGCAGCGAGGAAGCCGCGGCGGATGGCCTCGAAGTTCGCGCCCTGCAGCGTGTTGACGAAGGCCTCGTAGGCGTGCGTGGCGTCGATGTGCTCGTAGACCTTGGCCGCAGTCTCTGGGCTGGGCATGCCGTCCTTGAAGTCGAGCGTACCCAGGCGTGTGGACACCGTGGCGGGCGTGGTCAGCGACGGCGGGGTTGCGCCCGCCTGCTGCGCCGTCGCCGCATGGGTGCCGGCCAGCAGCAGCGCGGCGGCGAGCAGCGGGAAGGGGCGTCGGATCGGTTGATTCATCAGCATGCTTTCGTCGATGACAGTGGTTGCGGGAGTGGCGCGGAGCGGGACCC
>DAIMFR010000136.1:0-7041 GCA_036724445.1 Rubrivivax sp.
GCGACGTTCTTGTTGGTCCAGTCCATCTCGGAGACGTGCACCAGGCCCTCGATGCCCGGCTCGATCTCGACGAAGGCGCCGTAGTCGGCGATGTTGGTGATCTTGCCGAACAGGCGCGTGCCGTTCGGATAGCGGCGGCTGACGCCGTGCCACGGGTCGTCGCCCAGCTGCTTGATGCCCAGCGAGACGCGGTTCTTCTCGGCGTCGAACTTCAGCACCTTGGCGGTCAGCTCCTGGCCGACCTGCACCACTTCGGTCGGGTGGCGCACGCGGCGCCAGGCCATGTCGGTGATGTGCAGCAGGCCGTCGATGCCGCCCAGGTCGACGAAGGCGCCGTACTCGGTGATGTTCTTGACCACGCCGTGCACGATCGCGCCTTCGCTCAGCGTCTCGAGCAGCTTGGCGCGCTCTTCGCCCATGCTCGCCTCGACCACCGCGCGGCGCGACAGCACCACGTTGTTGCGCTTGCGGTCGAGCTTGATGACCTTGAACTCGAGCGTCTTGCCCTCGAAGGGCGTCATGTCCTTGACCGGGCGCGTATCGAGCAGGCTGCCGGGCAGGAAGGCGCGGATGCCGTTGACCAGCACCGTCAGGCCGCCCTTGACCTTGCCGTTGACCGTGCCGGAGACGAAGTCGCCGGATTCGAGCGAGTTCTCCAGCGACATCCACGAGGCCAGGCGCTTGGCCTTGTCGCGGCTCAGGATGGTGTCGCCGTAGCCGTTCTCGACGGCGTCGATGGCCACCGAGACGAAGTCGCCGACCTCGACTTCGACTTCGCCCTGGTCGTTCTTGAATTCGTCGATCGGGACGTAGGACTCGCTCTTCAGCCCGGCGTTGACGACGACGTGGCTGTGTTCGATGCGTACGACTTCGGCGGAGATGACTTCGCCGACGCGCATGTCGCTGTTCTTCAGCGAGGCTTCGAACAGGGCGGCGAAGGATTCACCGCCGGAGCTGGCGGTTTGGGTCTGGTTCATGCTGCTTCCTGGGGGCCGCCGCGTGCGGCCCGGGGGGTCATGCAACGTTGCCGTTGCGGGTTGAACATCACACCGCCCTCGTCGGGCCTGACGGCCACTGCGGGGAAGGACGGTGCACTCTGGGCTCCATGCCCGGGGCCGAAGCCTGAGGCTTCAGCCGAAGGGCCTGCGCTGCTGCCACCAGCCCAGCACCACATCGACCGATTCGTCGATGGTGAGCGCCGAGTTGTCCAGCAGCAACGCATCTTCGGCCGGCTTCAAGGGGGCGATGCGGCGCGTCCTGTCGCGTGCATCGCGCGCCTCAAGGTCTGCATGAAGGTCTGCGATGTTAGCTTGAATCCCCTTTGAAATCAATTGTTTATGCCGGCGCTCCGCACGCTGCGCGGCGCTCGCCGTGAGGAACACCTTGAGCGTCGCGCCGGGGAAGACGACGGTGCCCATGTCGCGGCCGTCGGCCACCAGGCCGGGCGGGCGTCTGAAGGCCAGCTGCAGGCTGTGCAGCGCCTCGCGCACCGCCGGCAGCGCGGCGATGCGCGAGGCCAGGCTGCCGACCTCTTCGCGCCGCAGTTCGTCGCCGACCGGCCGGCCGCGCAGCAGCACCGCGGCGCCGTCGAAGCGCAGATCGAGCAGCGACGCCAGCCGCGCCAGTGCCGGCTCGTCGCCGCCGCCGATGCCGTCCTGCAGTGCCGCCAGCGCCGCGCTGCGGTACAGCGAGCCGGAGTCCAGCGTGTGGTAGCCGAGGCGCGCGGCCAGCGCCGCGGCCAGCGTGCCCTTGCCCGAGGCCGTCGGCCCGTCGACGGTGATCACCGGCACGTCCCGTGCGTCGGCGCTGACCACGCCGAGCAGCGTCTCGAAATAGTCGGGGAAGGTCTTGGCGACGCAGCGCGGGTCGACGATGCGCAGCGGCAGGCCGGGGCCGCCGGCGCCGGCGCGGCCGGCCAGCGCATTGAAGGCCGCCAGCGACGCGCACATCGCCATGCGGTGGTCGTCGTAGGTGTGGATCGACGCCGGCTGCCAGCGCGCCGGCGGCGCCACCTCGATGAAGTCCGCGCCTTCGGTAACGGCGGCGCCCAGCTTGCGCAGTTCGGTGGCCATGGCGCTGATGCGGTCGGTTTCCTTGACGCGCCAGCTGGCGATGTTGGTAAGCAGCGTCGGCCCGTCGGCATACAGCGCCATCACCGCCAGCGTCATCGCGGCATCGGGCATGTGGTTGCAGTCCAGCGTCAGCGCGCGCAGCGGCCAGGCGCCGCGCGACACCTGCAGCCAGCCGGGGCCTTCCTGCACGCACGCGCCCATGGCGCGGGCCGCGTCGGCGAAGCGGATGTCGCCCTGGATCGAGCCGCTGCCGACGCCTTCGATGCGCAGCGGCGCGCCGCCGTGCGCGGCGATCGCGCCGGCGGCGATGAAGTACGAGGCCGACGAGGCGTCGCCCTCGACATGGATCTCGCCGGGCGAACGGTAACGGCTGCCGCGCGGCACGGTGAAGCGGCGCCACTGCTCGTGCGCGATCGTGATGCCGAAGCGCGCCAGCAACTGCAGCGTGATCTCGACGTAGGGCTTGGAGATCAGCTCGCCCTGCACCTCGACGACGATGTCCTGCGCATCGGCCACCAGCGGCAGCGCCAGCAGCAGTGCGCTCAGGAACTGGCTGGAGACGTCGCCGCGCACCGGGATCGGCGTGCCGGTATCGAGTCTGCCGCCGCGCCGGCCCTGCAGGCGCAGCGGCGGGTAGCCGGGCTGGCCCAGGTCGACGATGTCGCAGCCCAGCGCGCGCAGCGCGTCGACCAAGTCGCCGATCGGCCGCTCGTGCATGCGCGCGACACCGCTCAGCTCGAAGCGGCCGCCTTGGGTCGCGGCCAGCAAGGCGAGCACCGCGGCCAGCGGGCGCATCGCGGTGCCGGCGTTGCCGAGCCACAGCGCGGCTTCGCGCACGCGCAGCTGGCCGCCGAGGCCGGCGATGCGCAAGGCGTTGCGCGCCGCGGGCTGCACGCCGCAGCCCAGCGTGCGCAGCGCATCGAGCATGACGCGCGTGTCGTCGGATTCGAGCGGCTCGTGCACCAGCGTCTCGCCGTCGGCCAGCGCGGCCAGCAGCAGCACGCGGTTGGAGATGCTCTTCGAGCCCGGCAACCGCACGGTGCCGGAGGCGCCGCGCAGCGGCGGCAGATCGAGGAAGGGGATGTCGAACACGGCCTGCCGCGGTCAACGCGCCGGCGGGACGCGCGGCGTGCCGATGTGCCATTGGCGCCGGCCGTCGCTGGCCACGCGCAGCAACTCCTGCAGTGCCGGGCCGTTGCCGGCGCGCATCACCTGCTCGAGCGCGTCCAGCGCCTGACGGAAGCGCTGCGACTGCTTCAGCACCTCTTCGCGGTTGGCCATCAGCACGTCGCGCCACATGGTCGGGTCGCTGGCGGCGATGCGCGTGAAGTCGCGGAAACCCGGCCCGGCCAGCGACAGCAGGTCGCGCCCGGCCGGCTGCCCGAGCACGCTGCCGAAGTAGGCAAAGGCCAGCAGGTGCGGCAGATGGCTGACCGCGGCGAAGGCGCCGTCGTGGTTCTCCGGCGTCATCTTCAACACCTGCGCGCCGATCGCCGACCACACGTCGGTGGCCTTCTGCACCAGCCCCGCGTCGGTCTGCGCCAGCGGCGTCAGGATCACCTGCCGCCCGGCGTACAGCGCCGCGTCGGCGTGCTGGATGCCCGAGCCTTCCTTGCCGGCGATCGGATGCGCCGGCACGAAGCCGGCGATGCGTTCGCGCAGCGCGCGCCGTGCCGCATCGACCACGTCGCGCTTGGTGCTGCCCACGTCCATCACCAGCACGCCCGGCTCGACCAGGTGGCGGATGGCCTTCAACGTGGTCTCGGTCGCGGCCACCGGCACCGCCAGCAGCACGATGTCCGAGCCGGCCACGGCCTGCAGCGCCGAATCGGCGACGACGTCGATCACGCCCATGCGCAGCGCGCGCTCGGTGGTCGACGGCGACTTGCTGTAGCCGACCACGCGTCGGACCAGCGCGCCGCGCTTGAGCGCCAGCGCGAACGAGCCGCCCATCAGGCCGCAGCCGATGACGCCGAGCTGGTTGAACATCAGCGGCGCGTGCCTTCAGTGCACATCGACCGGGTAGGTGCCCAGCACCTTGAAGAAGGCGCACACGGCGCGCAGCTCCTGCAAGGCCGCGGCGACGGGCGCCTCGTCGGGGTGGCCGGCCAGGTCGACGTAGAAGTAGTACTCCCACTGGCCCGAGCGCGCCGGCCGCGATTCGAAGCGCGTCATCGATACGCCGTGCGTCTTCAGCGGCACCAGCATGTCGTGTACCGCGCCCGGACGGTTGACCACCGACACCACCAGGCTGGTGCAGTCGTGGCCGCTGGCGTGGGGCGTCGGGTGCGCGTGCGGATGCGCGACGATGGCGAAGCGCGTGCGGTTGTGCGCGTCGTCCTGGATCGCCGGCGCGACCACGTGCAGCCCGTATTCGCTGCCGGCGCGCGTGCCGGCAATGGCCGCCAGCGACGCGTCCTGCGCCGCCAGGCGCGCGCCCTCGGCATTGCTCAGCACCGGCCGGCGCTCGACCTGCGGCAGGTGCTGGCCGAGCCAGTTCTGGCATTGCGCCAGCGCCTGCGGATGCGCCAGCACCGCCTGGATGCCGGCCAGCGTGTTGTCGCGCCGCAGCAGGTGGTGGCGCACCAGCAGGCTGGTCTCGCCGATGATGGTCAGCGGCGTGTGCAGGAACAGGTCCAGCGAACGCGCGACCACGCCTTCGGTGGAGTTCTCCACCGGCACCACGCCGAAGTCGGCGGCGCCGGCGCTGGTGCGGTGGAACACCTCGTCGATGCTGGTGCAGGGCACGGCGTCGATCGACGAGCCGAAATAGCCCAGCGCCGCGGCTTCGCTGAAAGTGCCGGCCGGGCCGAGGAAGGCCACGCGCAGGCGCCGCTCGAGCGCGCGGCAGGCCGACATGATCTCGCGCCAGATCGGCGCCACGCTGTCCGGCTGCAGCGGCCCGGGGTTGGCGGCCTTCAGCCCGTCGATGACCTGCGCTTCGCGCTCCGGACGGAATACCGCGCCGCCGCTGCGCTGCTTCAGCTCGCCGACTTCCTGCGCCAGCCCGGCGCGGCGGTTCAGCAGCGCCAGCAGTTCGCGGTCGACCTGGTCGATGCGCGTGCGCAGCGCCTGCAGCGCATCGTCGCCGTGGTCCGCGGCGGCGCCCACCTACTTGCTCGCCGGCCGGGCCGGGGGCGTGGCGGCCTTCGGTGCGGCGGCCTTGCCGTTGGCCTTGCCCTCGTCGGGCGCGGCGGCCGGCGGCGCGCCGAGGGCCGCGCGAATGCGCGGCTCCAGCGCCTGCAGCTTGGGTTCCATCACGCTGCGCGCTTCGGGCGCGAGCTTCTGCAGGAACGAGCCGCGGATTTCCTGGGCAGCCTGCTGAAACTTGCGGTTCACCGGCGATTCGTACCAGGCGATCAGCTGCTTCAGTTCGTCCTCGCTGAACTTCTCTTCGAGCACCGTGCCGACGGTGCTCGGCGCCAGCTTCAGCGCGCGCTCGCGCACCAGCGGGTAGGTTTCGTCCACGTACTTGCGGATGTCGGCTTCGATCGTCTTCGCGGCGGCATCGCGCTTGTCGGCCGGCACCTGGTTCTGCAGCACCGGTGCCACCTGCTGCATGATCTGCATCGCCGGTTGCTGCACGATGCCGCGGGCCACCTGCTCGAACTCGGGCTGCTGCAGCGACAGGAGCTTCTGCACCAGTTCCTTCTTCGCGGGGGAGGCGGGGGCAACGGGGGCAACGGGGGCCTGCGCCTGTGCCAGCACACAAGTGCAAAGCAGCAGCACGCCCAACAGCTTGTTCGATCTCAAGAATCCTTCTCCTCTCCGGCTGCGCCGGTGTCGTGGTCGCCATCGCCATTGGCATCGTTCTCGACGATGCGTTGCAGCCCGGACAGCTTGGCGCCGTCGTCCAGGCCGATCAAGGTCACGCCCTGCGTGGCACGGCCCAGCTCGCGGATCTCGGCCACGCGCGTGCGCACCAGCACGCCCTTGTCGGTAATGAGCATGATCTCGTCGTGCGGCCGCACCAGCGTCGCAGCGACGACCTTGCCGTTGCGCTCGCTCTGCTGGATCGCGATCATGCCCTTGGTGCCGCGGCCGTGACGCGTGTATTCGGCGATCGAGGTGCGTTTGCCGTAGCCGTTCTCGGTGGCGCACAACACGCTCACGCGTGCGGCTTCGTCCTCCGCGGCCTGCGCCTCGTCCTGGTCGGCCACCAGCATGGCGATCACGCTCTGCGCCTCCTCGAGCATCATGCCGCGCACGCCGCGCGCCTGGCGGCCCATCGGGCGCACGTCTTCCTCGTCGAAGCGCACGGCCTTGCCGCCGTCGGAGAACAGCATCACGTCGTGGCGGCCGTCGGTCAACGCAGCGCCGATCAGGTAGTCGCCCTCGTCCAGGTCGACGGCGATGATGCCGGCCCTGCGCGGATTGCTGAACTCGTCGAGCGCGGTCTTCTTCACCGTGCCCAGCGCGGTCGACATGAACACGTAATGGTCGGCAGGGAAGCTGCGGAACTCGCCGGTCAGCGGCAGCACGACGGTGATCTTCTCGCCGCTTTGCAGCGGGAACATGTTGACGATCGGCTTGCCGCGGCTGGCGCGGCCGCCTTGCGGCACTTCCCACACCTTGAGCCAGTAGACGCGGCCGCGGTCGCTGAAGCACAGGATCCAGTCGTGCGTGTTGGCGATGAACAGCTGGTCGATCCAGTCGTCGTCCTTGGTCTGCGCCGCCTGCTTGCCGCGCCCGCCGCGGCGCTGCGCGCGGTACTCGGCCAGCGGCTGGCTCTTCACGTAGCCGGTGTGGCTGAGCGTGACCACCATGTCGGTGGGCGTGATCAGGTCCTCGGTGCCGAGTTCCTGCACGTTGTGTTCGATGACGCTGCGCCGCGCGCCGGCCTTGGTCTGGCCGAACTCCTGCTTCAATGCCGCGAGTTCGCCGGTGATGATCGCAGTGACGCGCGCCGGCTTGGACAGGATGTCCAGCAGGTCGGCGATCTGCGCCATGACCTCCTTGTACTCGCCGA
>DAIMFR010000137.1:0-6939 GCA_036724445.1 Rubrivivax sp.
TCGATGCGGTACGGCAGGATGCCCACGCGCCGCGCCTCGACCTTGAACGTCACGCGCTCGTTCTCGTCGGCGTCCTCCCATTCGTCGCGCACGGTGCGGCCCTCGACCAGCACCCGCATGCCTTTCTGGTACAGCGTCTTCCAGTGCTCGGCGTCGCGGTGCCACAGCTCCACGGGCGCCCAGAAGCCGCCGCGATCTTCGTACTCGCCGTCCTTCTTCGGGATCGGGTTGTCGAAGTAGACGTTCAGGCGAAGCAGCCGGCGCGGCTCGTCGTTGCCGTTCGGGAATTCGCGGTAGTCCGGCGCAGAACCGATGTTGCCCTCGCCGACGAAGTGCGTGCTCATGGTGACTCCTTGGTGGTGGGTGGAACGGACGCGGTATGCCCGTGGACGCGCCGCAGGTAAGCCGCTTCGGCCTGCGCGGCCTTGTTGGCGCATTCCAGGGCTTGGCGGGCGATGCTGTGGGTCAGGCTGATCTGCATGTTCAGCACGATGCGCTGCAGTTCCATCGCGTACAGCTCGTCGATCAGCGAGGCCGGCGTCGCGGGGTTGGCCAGCAGGGCCTCCCACAACGCCACGCCCATGGAGGAACGGTCGAGGTTGCGCCAGCGCAGGAAGGTCGTCCCTGCGCCAGTGGCCTGCTGGGCCAGTTGCACGTCGAGCAGACTGAATGGATAGGCGCGCGCCTGGGGCAGCACGCGCCGCTGCGCCAGGCCAATCACGTCGTCGCGCAGCGCTGCGCACTGGCTGGCCCAGGTCTCCAGACTCCCCTTACCCTTAAAAGGCTGTAAAAGGCCTTTTAGGTAGCCTGCGTGTTCCAGCCGCTGGAAGTCCGCCTGTTCCAGCGCCACGAAGCGCGTGGAGTGGCTGATAGGGGGCGATGCTGTCATGCGCCAGCACCCTCATCGCCCGCGGCACCATCGGCTGCGCCACCCGTGGGAGCCTGCGCATCGGGCACGATGGCAGGCGCAGCAGGCGGCGTGCCGGGCTTGTTCGACCGCCGCGCGATGGGTGGCGCGAAGCGCGAGCGGCGCGTGCCTTCCAGCACGTCCTGCGGCAACTCGCCGAACTTCTCCAGCGCCGCTCGCGCCGCCGCGTTCTTCGCCGCGAAGTCGTCGCGCGTCGTGCCCGAGTAGCGGTACTGCTGGGCCAGCGAGAACAGGCTGCGCAGCGCGTGCGCGCCATCATTGAGCCAGCGCTCCAAGGTGCTGCGGTCGATCAGCGCCGTGTGGTGCGCCAGGATGAGTTTGCGCGCCAGGTCGTCGTAGTCGGCCAGCAGGTACACCGCCATGAAGCCGAGCTGCGCATTGACGAACAGCGGCAGCTTCACCGGCTGCACGTTCATGTTCTCGCCCAGCGACAACGCCGCTGGCACGTCGGCCAGGGCCTGATCCACCTGTTCGCGCAGGGTCTGCAGACGGGTCTTGGTGTCGGCGAGCTTGTCCTCGATCCGCAACATCCACGAGTCCGAGTACGGGTCGTCCTGCTCGGCGCCGCGCTTCATCTTGTTCATGGCGCCGATGAAGCCGTTGAGACCGATGATGCCGGGGCGCCCCTCGGTCGGCGCACGGCCGTGCCAGATGCGCGAAGCGTGGTGCGTGTGCAGCGTCAGCGACATCGCGCTGCGCAGCGATCCGAGATTCAGTTGCAGGGGTTCTGTGCGTTCGTTGGCCATGAGAGCGACTCGCGGTGAAGGGGCGAGTCGCCAGTATCGGCATCGGCCGGAAGGCTGTCAGTCAACAAACCGCAGCCCATGCGCGCCCGGTTTGTTCTGCGCGGAAGGCTGTGTGTGCCGGCTATCCCCTGGGGATAGCTCGGCGGAGTCGTTCGCGACTCGCGCGGAGGTGAGACCGCGTCGCGGGGCTATGCCTCGCGAGGTCTGTACCAGGCGGCCCGTTGCCCCTCCACCTCACGGTAGCGAAGCTCGAACAGGCGGCACTCGTGCACCACCTGCCGCCAACTGCTGCAGCCGTACTTGGCTGGAAGCTGCTCGGGATGCCGGTCCGCGATCCAGCGGCCAGCGGCGGCGATCGGTGTCCAGCCCTCGACGGCCAACTGCGCGGCGGCCTCGCGTAGCGCACGAACGATGCCGGCGGCCGGCCAGTCCACCGTGCCGTCCGGCGCGATGCCATTGACCACCAGGTCGTGGAACACATCCGAGTGGACGAATTCCGCTGCCAGGCGCCGCGCCTGATCCATGTGCTCGGCCCAGCCGCGCAACTGCTCGAAGTGCTGATCGATGCGCGTGTAGGCGGAACCGAGTTCGTCCTGTGCAGCGCGGCACCCGTCCACGGTCCATAGATCGTGCTGGTCGATGAAGTGGTGCACCAGTGTGTTGCGCAGCGATACCAGGTCTTTGAGGTCGGCCTGGGTCTTGGCGTAGTCCTGCGCAGACAGGCTCAATTGCACGCGCGTGCGAAAGGAGATCACGTCGCCGGGAAGATCGTCGTCGCGTTCCTCGCCGCCATTTCCATCGGTGACGACATACGAACCAAACAGTTGTCCGACCAACGTGCCCAGGGTCTTGGTCGCGGCATCTTCGATCCGCGCTGCGCGAATGGCCTCCAGCGAATGCGCCGGGCCTGAAATCTCGTGGTGGGCCACGATGGCTTTCATGAGGCGCTCGTATTGTTGAAGGCGCAACAGGCATCTGCCCAGCAAGCGCTGAACGTCTCGCTGCAGTGGTTGCAGTACGTTTGTGACGGGGGAAGTCGTCATGTCCATCATCGGCCGGGCTCGTGCGTGGCTGTCCTCGTCTGATTCACAGGCGACAGTTTCGCCTGTCATTCGGCGGGCGACAATCGAGCGCGGCGGAAAGATGTCTGTTCCAGCTATCCCCTGGGGATAGTCAACATCAGCGATCACGCAAGGCTTCTCGGAGCTGAGCCAGGTAGGCTCGTGCCACCTCGGGGTCAGCCGCACGGGATGCCGGCGGTGACGAGGGCGCAGGTGACGGGGGCGCTGGCGGTGCCGATGCACTTTCTCCGGCCCAGGCCTTGAACTCCCCGCGGATCGCCTTCTGGATGATGCCAAACAGGTAGCCGGCCGGGTTGCGTACCGCGCTGTTGTGGCAGCGTGCCGCCCACTCGTCGAGAACGGCCTGCCTCTGCGCCTCGTCCACCTGCTGCAGCGCCACCAGCGCGCCGGCCTGCTGCTCGTCCTTCAAGCGCAGGAAACGCTCGGGCAGCCGCAGGTTCTGCAAGGCCCTCGCGCGCGGTACTGTACGTACTTCATTTATACGATCATTACGTACTGTACGGTCCTCCTTCGGAATCCAAAGAGAGCCGTCCGGCGCGGGTTTCGGTCCTGCTTCGGATTCCGAAGACGGGCGCGCAGCATTCCGAAGAAGGGCTTCCTGGCCTTCTTCGGATTCGTGGTCCGCACCCTCCTGTGGATAACCTGGCGTCGTCCAGCCATGCCGCGCCATGCGCTGCGCCAGCACTTGCAGACGGGTCGGCAGCGTGCGCCCGCTGAGCAGCGGGTCTTCGGCGATCTCCCGCAGCGTGTTCATGCCCACGACCTGCACCGCCTTCGCCGCGTGCGTGAGCGCCTGGCTCACCAGGCCCAGGTAGTCCGGGTCGAGCTGCATCGCCTCGAAGGGTGACAGCGGTTCGTCGTGCAGCACGTAGAGGTTGCCTTGGATGCGGCCGGTCTTCGGGTCGCGCCGCCGCCGCACCAGGCTGAGCCAGCGCGTCAGCCGCAGCAGCGTCAAGGCGCGCGCCACGGTCTCGTGCGAGGCTTGCGCCGCACAGGGCATGGACGCCAGATATGGGCGGAGCTGGTCGTAGGTGGGAAAGGCGGTCACGCCGTCGTCGTTGAGCTGCAGGCGGAACACCTGCCAGGCATTGCGCTCCAGCGGCGTCAGGCGCCGGTCGAAGAACAACGCGCGCGGCACGCTCTCGTGCCGGTTGCCGCTGTAGAGAAAGCCGTCCTGGCTCGGCGCCGTGCCCTGCGCCGGTTCCTTCGGCTCAAGGTGCCGCAGCGCCTCGTCGAACAACGCCGACAGCGCAACCGGGCCATCACGCCGTGGAGCGTCGCCCGTCGTCATGACCTACACCAGCCCCTGGTCGACCCAGTTCCGTATCGCCGACCAGATCACCGACATGGGCAGGGTCATGGCCTCGGCCAGGTCCATGGTCAGCGCCAGCATCGCCATGTCGTCGTTCAGTGCGATGTGCCGCTCCGTGATGCCGGCCTTCCAGCGTTCCCACAGGGCCACGTCCTGCGCCTCGTCGAGCACCGGATGCCGACCCTTACGCTTGGGCAGCCCGAGGATGTCGCGGCGCAGCGCCACTTCCTGATGCGTGAGGCCGTAGAACTTGCTGACCATCTCCGTGCTCGCCCCCAGGCGCAGCATGCGGTCCACCGTGGCGATCTCCCGCTCCACGTCGTGCACCTGGCTCAGCAGCCGCTTCAACACTTCCCGGTTCACCGACACCGAACACCACGACACCGTGGCATTCACCAGCATGCTCACGAGTTCGGGGTGCTTCAGCGCATCCAGCTCCTCCTCACCGAAGCCCATGGCCTTGCAGCGGCGCAACTGGCCGTTGCGCAGGTCATGCAGGGCCTGGGCGATCACGGCCTGGTTGAGCGGGTGCGGTGCCGACATACGGGAGCCTCCTGCGCTCAGGAATCCTGGCTCGCTACGCCGGCTTCCAGATCCAGCAGCCGGCGCGCCAGGCGCAGCAGACGGAACAGCTTCACCAGCGCAGCATCGCTCAGGCGTGTGGCCGAGCCGCCGTGGCCATGCAGCAGCGCCGCCAGCTCGTCGGCCAGCCGCGCGCGGTCCAATCCGTTCGCGGAGGGCGGAGCCGCACTCAGCACATGCAGCAGGGTCAGCACCGCCCGCGCGAACGCCGGCAGCGCCTTCGCATGGCCCACGGCCGGTGCCACGCAGACGAAGCCGATGCCGCCGACGCTGGCCTCGATGTGGTCGGCGACCGCCGCTTCCTCGCCGATCTCGCGCGCGAACTGCGCGATGTGCACGCGCAGGCGATCCGGCACGTCCAGCCCCGGCTCGACGTACCAGACGTCCGAGATGGGATAGAGCCCGCCCGCCTGCACGGGGATCGCACGCAGCGCATCGGCCTCGAAGTCGGGCAGCTTGTCGCCGAGCTGGTCCGCGACCATCCGCTGGATGGACTGCAGGCGCTCGGTGGTCGGTGCCGGTGTCACGATGTGCCCTTGCAGGCGCTCGTCGCGTTGCCCGTGCTGGTCCTCCGGCGCTTCGAGCGGTGCAGGCGGTGTCGCTGCTGGCGCCGAAGGCGCGACCGGCGTGGTGTCGCGCGGCACGGACGAGGCGGGTGGCTGCTGAGGCGCGGAGACCGGCGGGGGAGGACCAGCAGGCACGACAGGCGCTGCCGGTGGCGTCGGCGCCGCCGGTTCGCTGGTCAGCGCACGCTGGCGGTTTTCGCTGTCGTTGATCTCCAGCGCCAGCGTGTCGTAGTCCGCCTCCAGCAGCTCGGCCATCTGGCCGACCAGCTCGTCCTGCACCCGCTGCGGCGAGAAGTCGTCCGGCTGTGTGTCGAACTGCGTCAGCACGTCCTGAAACAACGAGGCGAAGTCCACGGCCACGGTGCGGCCCAGCGCACGCCGCTCCCAGGTGCGCTCGCACGCCTTGCGCAGCACTGCGAGCCGGTCCACCTGATGCCGGCCCAATCCGCCGTACAGCAGCGTCGGGATCGCCGGCAGCAGATAGCGCACCGCATCGTTCATGCGGCTGATGTGTGACTGCGGCACCGGATAGCCGTCGGCCGTCAGCCGCCGCGCGAGTTCGCTCTGCGACAGCGCCTGGCCGCTTTCCTGCTCGTAGAACTCGCGCGCCTTCTCGATGCCCAAGGCCCGCTCGATGAAGGTCAGCCCGCCGCGCAGCTCGTTCTCGGCCAGATGCCCGGTCAGCGCCACGATTTCGCCGCGCGCCGGCCACGGGCGGAACAGGCACGCAATGCGGAAGAAGCGCTCCTCCTTGGTCTCGCTCCACAACTCGCGCAGGATCGCCAGCCGCGTGTTGCCGCCGTTGCGAATGATGTAGTGCGCCTCGCCCGGCCTGCGCGTGATCGCGGGGGGCGCGTCCAGCCCGCGTTCGCGGATGGACGCCTTGATCTCCGCATAGGCCGGGTTGCGCGTCACGCGCGGGTCGTGGTCGTAGGGCCGCAACTGGTCCAGCGTCACCACCATCGGCGTGTCGGCGATGGGGTCGCTCAAGGTCGCGGCCGAAGGGCCGCTGCGCTCGAAGCCGGTGGCCAGCAGCTTGGCAGCCATGTCCTGCGGCGTCAGCTCAGCCACGGCCGTTCTCCTGCGCCTGCCGGTCGGCGCGGCGAAGTTGCGCGCGGGCATTGCGGTCGGCACGGTGGTCGCTCGCAGTCGAACTGGTGTAGATCGACGCGCAGCCTGGTTTCGTGAATTTCAGGTGCCCGCCGGACGTGCGCACCACGCGCCAGCCTTCGCCCAGCGCGAACTCGATCAGCGCGCGCAGCCGTTCACGGCCGCGCGCCAGTTCATGTGCGCTCGCCATGGCTGGCCCCTCCCGCATCGGCCCGGCCGGTGACCAGCGCGAAGCGCTCCCGCCACGCGGGGAACAGCTCGCCGGCCAGCGTGCGCATGGTGTCCAGCGCCGCGGGCGCCGTGCGCCCAGCTGGCCGCCGGTACTCCACCCGATGCACCGGCAATCCTCGTGTCGCAGCGCGCGGATAGGCTTCGATGGCCGGCACGTCGGTGTCCAGCACCTGCACGCCGGCCTGTTCCCGGAACACCTGTCGCAGCGCCTGCTGGACCAGCCGCGCGTTCGACGACACCGGATGCACACGGTTGATGAGCAGGCGCAGCGGCGGCGGCTCGATGCCCAGGTGGCGATACGGCGCGATGTCCTCGATCAGTTGCAGCGTGCCGCGCCGCAGCTCGCGCGCCGCGAGGATTTCCGGCGTCACCGGCGACAGCG
>DAIMFR010000138.1:0-6512 GCA_036724445.1 Rubrivivax sp.
GCACCGCGGGAGGCTCAGCCGTGCGCGCGCCGCGGCGAGCTTTCACGGTAACCCTTCGCTCGAAGCGACAGCCGCCGGGAAGGCACTTGCCGGCGGTCAATGCGGCGTGTGCGCGCCGCCGCCCGCTTCTGTCTCGCCGGGCTGCCGCTGCCGCAACGCCAGCCCCTTGGCCGCCTGGCAGCGGCGCACCACCTCCACCAGCACGCTGCCGGTCCAGCCGAAGGTGAACAGTCCCGATATGGCGATGATCGGCGCCAGCATGTGCCAGCCGTCGGGCAGCAGGAAGTTGCCGTAGCCGACGGTGGTGTAGGTGTTGGCGGCGAAGAAGCCGGCGGCGCGCCAGTTGACGACCAGGCCGCTGTAGACCAGCGCCGCGGCCCAGACCCAGATCTCGAATAGATGCAGCAGCAGCATCAGCGACACCACCATGCCCAGCAGCAGGTCCGGCCGCCAGGTGCTCTTCAGCCGCCCCAGCGCCTGGATGCGCCGCTCGAAGCGGTCGGTGAGCATGCGCATGCCGGTGGCATGGATCAGCACGATCAGCAGCAGCATGCCGCCGCCGAACACGAAGTCCGGCAACGGCATGACCTCGGCCATGTGCTGGATCAGCGGCAGCTCGGTATCCAGCGATTCGACCGCCGCGAACTCGCCCCGGGCGTCGCCCGGAGAGACCGCAACGGCGGGGACGGGCTGCGATTTCGCCATGGACCTTTCGGTGGCGCGGGATCGGCGCGCGGCGCATCATAAGCTCCGGCGCCGCGGCGCTGCGCGTCACAATGCGCAGCCGCGAGCCCCCCATCGCCGAAGCCCGAGGAAGCCTTCATGGATCTGCAGTTGCCCATCGTCATCGTCGACGAGCTGGCCGAGTCGGTCGTCAAGTCGACGGCCGTGCTCGACCTGGCCAGCGGCGAGATCCGCGAGGTGCGCTACCAGGACTACGACCTCGCGCGCCTGGGCCTGCCGGCCCTGCAGGCGGACTATGAGTTCACCTGCGGCATGCTGTCCAACGCCGGCCGCGATGTCGAGTTCCGCGTCGAGGTCGACGCGCTGTCCGGCAAGTACTCGGTCACCGCCAGCGAACTGCTCGAGCTGAAGGGCCGCGCCGCCAAGCTGTTCACGCAGCCGCCGCGCAAGTAGCGGCAGGCGGTCCTTCAGGTCCTTCAGTCACGCAGCGCCGGGCGCTCGGCCATGCGTTCGCGCCAGGCCTGCAGGTGCAGCAGGCCTTCTTCGCCGGGGCGGTATTTGAGCAGTCCGCGCGCGAAATCCAGCGCGCACAGCAGCGTGATGTCGGCGATCGTGAAGCGCTCGCCGGCGGCATACGGCTGGCGCGACAGCTCGCCGTCCAGCCAGCGCGCGAGCTCGCGCATCTTCACGCCCTGCGCGCGGCCGTAGTCGGCGAACTGCGGCTGCTCCAGCGGCGCCAGGCCCGGGTGCGTGTGGCGGATGCAGTGGGCCACCGCGCCGAAGAAATACAGCTCGATCTGCCGGTCGGCGCTTTCGATGAAGGCGCGCTCCTCGAAGCCTTCGCCCATCAGGTTGCGCTCGGGTTGCAGGCCTTCCAGCCAGCTGCAGATGGCGCGCGACTCGGTCAGCACGCGCCCGTCGTCCAGCTCCAGCGCCGGCACCTTGGACAGCGGGCTCTTCGCCCGGTAGGCGGCGCCGAAATGCTCGTTCGCGCCCAAGTCGACGTTGATGCGCTGGATGCCGGTGATGCCCTTCTCGGCGATGAACAGCGTGACCCGGCGTGGGTTCGGCGCGCGCGATGCGATGTACAGCTTCATGCGTGTGGCTTCCGGTGTGGATGGTGTTCAGGCGCGCAGTCGAGCATCCATTGCGCGCCGAAGACCGAGCGGCAGAACTCGAAGGCCTGCTCGGTGCTGACGCGGGCCATGTTCGCCCTGCGTGATGTCGAAGGGCCATCGTAGCCCTTCGGCTATGCTCCCCGCCCAGCCGAACCACCGATCCCGACTTCGACATGAGCCTGCGCGCCGCGATCGCCGCGTCGATGGCCTACGACACCATCATGGTGTTCGAAGGCCAGTTCACCGACCATATCCTTCCGGACCAGATCCACAAGATCAACCTGTCGTTCCTGTCGCCGCGCATGCGCCGCGAGTACGGCGGCTGCGCCGGCAACATCGCCTACAACTACAAGCTGCTCGGCGGCGATCCGGTGCCGATCGGCATGGTCGGCGACGACTTCGGGCCCTACCTCGAGCACTGCCGGCGCCTGGGCATCGATGCGAGCTGCCTGCTGCAGGCCAAGGACAGCTACACCGCGCAGTGCTTCATCGTCACCGACCTGCACAACAACCAGCTCGCCGGCTTCCACCCCGGCGCGATGGGGCTGTCGGCGCAGATCGCGGTGGCGCAGGCCGGGCCGGTGGCCTGCGGGCTGGTGGGCCCGGACGCCAAGGACGCGATGCAGCTGCACACGCGGCAGATGGCCGATGCCTTGCTGCCCTTCATCCTCGATCCGGGCCAGAACATCGTGCTGTTCAGCGGGCCCGAGCTGCTCGAGCTGATCGAGCAGGCGCCGGTGCTGGTGTGCAACGACTACGAAGCCGAGCTGGTGGCCGACAAGACCGGCCTGACGCTGGAGCAACTGGCGCTGCGCGTGGACACGCTGATCGTCACCCGCGGCGCCGAAGGCTCGTGGCTGTACCAGGGCGGCGAGCGCCACGCGGTGGCGCCGGTGCCCGCCGCCGAGATCAAGGACCCGACCGGCTGCGGCGATGCCTACCGCGCCGGCCTGCTGCTGGCACTGGCGCGCGGCATGCCGCTGCTGCACGGCGCGCAACTGGGCAGCGTGCTCGGCGCCATCAAGATCGCGGTGCAGGGCTGCCAGAACCACCGGCCGACGCTGGCGCAGATCCGTGCCGGCTACGAGCAGCATTACTGCGGCTGGCCGTTCTGAAGCACGGCTGACGCGGGGCCGCGCCGTGGCGCTCGACACCTGGCTGATCTATCTGCTGGCCGCGGTCGGCCTGTCGCTGTCGCCCGGGCCCAACGGCCTGCTGGCGCTGACGCACGGCGCGCTGCACGGCCGGCGCAAGGCGCTGTACACGATCCTCGGCGGGGCGCTGGGCTTCATCGTCGTCATCGCGCTGTCGATGTTCGGCATCGGCGCGCTGCTGAAGAGCTCGCTGCGCTGGCTGGCGGTGCTGCAATGGCTGGGCGGCGCCTACCTGGTGTGGTTGGGCATCCAGGTGTGGCGCGCGCCGGCCATCGGATTCGAGCTGCCATCGGGCGCGCCGGCGCGCAGCGGCGCCTCGATGTTCCGCCAGGGTGCGCTGTCGGCGCTGACCAATCCGAAGGCGCTGCTGTTCTTCGCCGCCTTCCTGCCGCAGTTCATCGACCCGGCGCGCAGCCTGGGACTGCAGTTCGTCATCATGGCCGGCAGCTTCGCGGTGGTGGAGATCGCCACCGAGCTGCTGATCGCCGCCTTCGCGCAGCGCCTGAGCCCGTGGCTGAAGCGCGTCGGCCGCCGCTTCAACCAGGCCTGCGGCGGGCTGTTCATGGCCATCGGCGTGGCGCTTCCGCTGCGCCCCTGAGCGGCGCCGCGCGCCGCTACGGATAGAACAGCTCGACGGTGTAGCCGGCCACGCGCCGCTCGCCCAGGTCGAGCGTAGCCGCCAACGCGATCTCCCCGCCGGCCGCGATGCTCGCCGCCGGCTGTCCCAGTTCGGCCGCGCCGAGCACGCGCCGTGCGATCGTCAGGCCCTGCGCATCGCTCAGCGCCAGCTCGACCGCAGGCATGCGCACCGCCGTCGGCGCCTGGTTGCGCACCACCAGCGACAGCCGGTACAGCGCGCTGTCCTGGATGCGCAGCAGGCCGCTGCTGTCCACCTGCAGGCGGTCGATGCGCCGCGGCGCTTCGACGCTGCAGCCGAGCGCCGCGCACGCCGCTTGCAGCAGCGGCCGCGTGGCCGGCCATTCGGCTGCGACGCGGTCGCGGTAGTGCAGGCCGATCTGCGCGGCGAGCAGGGCCAGCAGCAGCGGCGCCAGCAGGGAAAGCAGGGCCTGCGGCCCGCGCCGCTGCGCGCGCTGCCGCTGCGCCGCGCGGTCGGCGCGCCGGATGAATTCCGGCGTCGGCTCGGCGACGAGGATGGGCTCGACGGGTTGCGGCTCGGCTGACGCCGCCGCGGTGTCGACAGGCGGCGGCACCGCGGCGGCGGTTGGCGGCGGCGGCTCGGCTTCGGCTTCGGCTTCGGCTTCGGCTTCGGCTTCGGCTTCGGCTTCGGCTTCGGGCTCGGGCTCGGGCTCGGGCTCGGGCTCGGGCTCGGGCTCGGGCGGGCGGGCGGCTTCAGGCGCAGCCGCGGTGTGAGCGGTCGCTGCGGGCGGCGTGCCCGCCTCGGCGGACTGGGGCGCGGCCGACGAGCCGCCGGCGCCGTCGAGCTCCAGCTCGAACAGCCGCTGCGTGGCGTTGAACACGTCGGCGCAGCGGCCGCAGCGTACCCAGCCGTCGGATACCTTCAGCTGATCGCGCACGACGCGGAAGACCGTGCCGCAGGACGGGCAGCGCGTGGCCAGGCTCATGGCATCAAGCCGGCGCCGCGCGCTCGCCGTACATCAGGATCCAGCCGTCCTGCGCATCGGCGATGCGCAGCGGCAGCCACGGCGCGTAGGCCGACTGCAGCAGTTCGGCCTGGCGCTCGAGGATGCCGGCCAGCACCAGCCGGCCGCCCGGCCGCAGCCGCCGGCACAGCAGCGGCGCCAGCAGTTGCAGCGGCGTGGCCAGGATGTTGGCCAGCACCACGCCGTACTCGCCCGCCGCCCGCTCCGGCCCACCGGCCTGCAGGCTCACGCCGTTGGCCTGCGCGTTGGCGGCGGTGGCCTGCACGGCGGCCGGGTCGATGTCGACCGCGTCGATGTCGCGTGCGCCGTGCAGCGCCGCGCCGATGGCCAGGATGCCCGAGCCGCAGCCGTAGTCGAGCACGCGCATGCCCGGTGCGCTCAGCGCCGGCGCATGCGCCGCCAGCCAGCGCAGACACATGCGCGTCGTCGGATGCGTGCCGGTGCCGAAGGCCAGCCCCGGATCGAGGCGCATCACGCGCCTGGCGGCGGCCGGCACTGCGTGCCAGCTGGGCACGATCCAGAAATCATCGGTGATGGCCACCGGCTCGAACTGCGACTGCGTCAGCCGCACCCAGTCCTGGTCGGGCAGCGGCTGCAACGACTGCAGCAGCAGGCCTTCGCTCCAGTCCTGCGCCAGCAGCGCGGCGGCGGCGGCCGACGCGCCGGCTTCCTCGGCGAACAGCGCATGCAGCGTGGAACGCTGCCAGCCGGGCCGCGGCGCCGGCATGCCGGGCTCGCCGAACAGCGCTTGTTCGGCATCGCTGCCGGCGTCGGCGTCCTCGACCGACACCGACAGCGCGTCCAGTTCGCCGATCAGCGCGTCGGACACGGTTTCGACCAGGGCCTGCGGCGCGCGCAGCACCAGTTGGAACATGGTCCTAGTGCAGTGTTTCACGCTGTGCGGCACTCGAGAAAACCGATGGATTTGTCGTCCCGGCTGGGCGCAAACCGCAGTGATACCCGTAGGTATCACGAGGATTTGCAACGACGCCAGGGCGGCAAAGACGCGGTTTTATGTGCTGCATAGCGTGGAACACTGCACTAGCGCTTGTGCTGGCCCAGCCAGCCTTCGAGGTAGTGGATGCCGGTGCCGCCTTCGACGAACTTGGCGTCGACCATCAGCTCGCGGTGCAGCGGGATGTTGGTCTGGATGCCTTCGACCACGGTCTCCGACAGCGCGGTGCGCATGCGCGCCAGCGCCTGCTCGCGCGTGTCGCCGTGGCAGATGATCTTGCCGATCATCGAGTCGTAGTTCGGCGGCACGAAGTAGTTGGTGTAGGCATGCGAATCGACGCGCACGCCGGGCCCGCCGGGCGGGTGCCACATGCTGATGCGCCCCGGCGACGGCGTGAACTTGTACGGATCCTCGGCGTTGACGCGGCATTCGATCGCATGCCCGCGCATCTGGATCGCGCGCTGCGTGAACGGCAGCTTCTCGTTGGCGGCGATGCGGATCTGCATCTGCACGATGTCGATGCCGGTGACCATTTCGGTCACCGGATGTTCGACCTGCACGCGCGTGTTCATCTCGATGAAGTAGAACTCGCCGCCTTCGTACAGGAATTCGAAGGTGCCGGCGCCGCGGTAGCCGATCTTCTTGCAGGCGGCGGCGCAGCGGTCGCCGATGCGCTCGATCAGCCGGCGCGCGATGCCCGGCGCCGGGGCTTCTTCGATGATCTTCTGGTGGCGGCGCTGCATCGAGCAGTCGCGCTCGCCCAGCCACACCGCGTTGCGGTGCTCGTCGGCCAGCACCTGGATCTCGATGTGGCGCGGGTGCTCGAGGAACTTCTCCATGTACACGTCGGGATTGCCGAAGGCCGCGCCGGCTTCCGCCCGCGTGGTCTGCACCGCGTGCAGCAGCGCGGCCTCGGTGTGCACCACGCGCATGCCGCGCCCGCCGCCGCCGCCCGCGGCCTTGACGATCACCGGGTAGC
>DAIMFR010000139.1:0-6417 GCA_036724445.1 Rubrivivax sp.
GGTTAGGCGTCGGGGTCGGGCCGTCATTCGTATTGCGACCTTCGCCCCGCGTGCCGCCGCGTATCTTCGCGCGCCGCCAGAGCTTTCATGCTCGGGGGCGAGCCGGACCGATCATGATTGGTTAGGGAGGGAGTATCCCGGCGGAGAGGGTGTCTGTAGAAGCGCTAGCACTGGCGCGGTTTTCCGGGACATCTTTTCATCGTTCCCCCAAAAGCACCCCCCTACATGAAGCACTCACCCGAAGGGATGCCGCCATTTGAGTGCACCCGTTCGGAGGACACGAAAAAGCCCGCCGAAGCGGGCCTGCGGGGCGGCGGCTTCCCCTACCCTGGCAGCCTCTTCGCCGTGCGCGTGACCCGCTTGATGAAGCTCTGCAGCGGCTTGTTGTCCGCGCCCTCAATTGCGTGCCGGATGAATGCCAGCTCGGCCGCGGCCTTGGAGTCGCGCACTACCGGCAGCGCAGCGGCAGCGCGGCGGATCGTGTCGAAGGCCTCGCCCACCTCGCCCTGGACGGTGCCGCGATCCTTGTACGAAAACGCGCCTACCTGCTTGTCGAAGGCGCCCCATATGCAGCGCATGAACACCTCGATTGACTCGATCTGCTGCGCGCGGAACTCCGCTTCGTCGCGGGGTCCGTTCATCGCGTACAGCTCAAGCGCCAGCATCTCGTGTTCTGTGCGCCCCAGCTGCGGCGCGATTGAACAGCAGATTCTGTGCGTGCGCCACGATTCGACGATGCGGCGCGCGTGGTCCTTCGGGTCGGCGCTCATGTCAGCACCGCCGGTAGATTGCGCAGCAGGTGATGATCCGCGCACGCGGCCAGCCCGATCAGGTCGGCGATGCTGTCGCCGGACGGCTTCCATGTGGTTGCAGCCTCGGCGCCAAGCTGCAGCATGCCGCCGCTGATGCAGACCACGCGCACCGTCATGCGGCCGTGGCGGCTGCCCCTGATGAACAGCACGCTGCCCGCGGCCATCGGCGGCGGGCCGTGGTGGCGCACGGTGTCGGCCTGCACCACGGCGGCATCCTCGCCTGCAATTAGCAGCATGCCCGGCGCTGGCGCCTGCGGCACGTCCAGACTGCCCGGCGCTGGCGCGAAGCCCCAGGGCCACGCCACGGAACCGCCGATGCCGATGGCGATGCCAGCAGCCGCGATGCCGATGCACAGCGCTCGCTCATGGCGGCGCCTCATGATCGCCACCCCGGCCGATAGACGTGCGCGATGCCTACGCACAAGCGTTCGCAGTCGAGCGCTCGCACGCTGCCGCTAGGGATGGTTTCGGGCGCGTCGATCGCGCCGCGCATGTCCACGGCTTCGGCGTAGTCGGGCGTGAAGGCCCACGCGCTGCAGTGCAGGTGATCCGCTGCCGGCTGCTGGTGCAGGGCGCCGCTCAGGCAGGGCAAGGGGGTGAGATAGCGCCGGCTCATGGTTGCCCCCTGCGCTCATGCTGGCGCGCAGCCACCTGCAGCGCCTCGGCCTCGGTGTGGAACGGGTGCGGGTTGCCCGGCACGAACCATCGCCGCACGAACCCGGCTGCGCCCGGATACTGGAAAAGCCGCTGCTCGACGTGCACCTGATGCTGCTCGGCGCGTTCGGCCGGCGTCATGGCAGCAGCTCCGACAACCCATGCCGCACGCTGCGGATGCGCGCGACGATGGCAGCGAGCATCAGCCGGTGCTCTTCGGTATGGCGCTGGTGTGTGTCCTGCGCGCCCTCGGGCACGCTGTATGCCGTCAGGAGGGCGGCAATCGCCGCGTCCTGCGCGGCCAGAAGCTCGGCGAAGGCTTGAACCCGCGTCTCGGCTCGGAACAGGTGCGGCAGAAGTTCGCCGGCACCTAAAATCGGCTTAACCATATCTTCACCTCTCGTACAGGTGGTTTTGTGGCCAGGGTCTGCAGGTGTTCCACCATCTGCAGGCCCGACTAGTTTTCAGGGCCGCTATGCCTTCGGCTCGGCACCCCCTTTCAGCCGCGCATGCGCTGCACGCAGCCAGCGGCGGAACCGCTCGACGCCTACGGCCTTGAATGCCGCTGCCTCGTCGGGCGTGGCTCGAACCTCGATCTTGGAATCCCGGCGCACGCCAATATCAGGTGGGCGTCCGGGTTTGCGCTTTGCTTCTGTCATGCGCTGATTCTGTACCGACAGAATTAGAACCGTCAAGCGGTTTTTTCATGACAGAAATGAGCATGCCCGCACACGGCGGGCATGGGTGCGGTGCTGACAACAGCTACAGCACGCGCGCCAGCAGCTCGATTGCCTGCGCGATTGCGCTGCCGATGCCGACGACAAGCGCCACCAAGACGGCGGCGCTGCATGTGGTCGAGAAGATGCGCATCACTGCAGCGTGGCGGCTGTTGCGGCCATGTTGTCGATGATCTGCGGCGCGCGGTCCTCGAGCTCTTGCCGGAACAGTACCCGCAACTGCTCGGCCACGTCGAGCGCGACGTGCATGCTCGCGCCCTGCTCCATGAGCTGCCGCCGGACGGATTGCGCGACGCTGGTCCACCGGGCATCGAACTCGGCGCGCAACGCAGTGCGCACCTGGTCCTCGCTGTCGCCGTGCGTGCAGATTGGCTCCCAGGTCATTGCGTCGCCTCCGGCGCGGTGCGGGTTTCGAGTACCGGCATTGCGTCGCGGGCTTCAAGCGCCGCGCTTCGGCTTTCCAGCGCCGCGGTTCGGCGCCGCAGTTCGTCGAACGCAGGCAGGAGTGCGTCCCCAACGGCCTCGCCGAGCTTCTTCATCAGCCGGTCGATGTCGCCGTTAATCCCTCGACGCAATGCGGCCATCTCGGCGCGATGCCGCAGGGCCTGCTCTTCGATCTGGCCCGCGAACGCCGCGGCCAACGCCTGCAGTTCTTCGTCGGTCATGTCATCTCCTGTTCAAGAACGAAGCGAACGGGCCGCACCTCAGCAGACTTGATCGCGCCGAGATGGTCGCGCGATATTTCGACGCGCCAGAGAAACGCGCCGCTGTGGCGTTCAATGTCGACAACCTCTAACGGCTGCGGCAGCTCGGGCAGCCTCACTTCCGGCGCAACGGTTACTGCCGGTGGCTGCACGTTGACCACGGGCGCGCCAGGCTGCGCGCTATCGGCCTTGTTGCCCAGCTCGCGCCGCAAGGCTTGAGAGAAGCGTTCTTGCAGTGTTGAATCGGTCATGGTGTGTCCGGTTGCAAGGTCTGCAGGCAGCTGCGCCTCGAAAGGCGGGGCGGAACCAAGCGGGAGTTCCCCAAGCGCAGCGCCTGCAGAGCCTTTGTCGCGCCTACATTGGGGGCGCCGTGTTTCAACATATCAGGTAGCGGTGGCGTAGTCAGCGCCCTCGATGACGACAACGGCGCCGGGATTGCCCAGGTGCCAATTGACGCGGCGGATCACCAAGATGGCCGTCGCGTCTACTTGAAACATGTTCACGACCTTCGTGCCAGTGCCGGCGCCGACGGGCGCAATGGAACTGCCGGTGGGCGCGTCGCTCATCTCGATAGTGGCACTTTGGGCGCGGCGCACCTGATAACCCGCGTCAACGAGCGCGACACTGGCGCGGTCGACAAGAATCAACGGGCTCCCCGATGTGTCGGACCGGATGGCGTCACTGCAGAACGCAGGCAAGCCGGCCAGCGTGCCGCCGAGCGCGCCAAGATTCGCGCCGGCACCGAAGGCGCCAGCACGCAGCCCTGCCTGAGCACCAAGCGCGGAACTCATCCACCAGCAGGCGGTGCTGATGCTGCCCTGGTAGGCAGCCAGCGCGGCCTCTACGTCGGCGGCAAGGTCGCCGCTGCTGCTAATCGGCGTGGCGCCTGACGTGATGCTGGCCGGCGTGTCGGCGTCGCCGGAATTGCTCGGGTCGGCAATCGCAAGGTCGATGGCCTTACGCGCCGCGCGCTGCATCATCCGCAGAATCATCTGCTCCATGCGGGCGTCGCTGCTTTCGAGCCATTCATTGCTCAGCACGACAAGCGAAGCAACCTTCTTTGGAAACAGGGTCGCCCGGTCGAGTGCGCCATTGCTCACGGGAATGGCTTTGCCGCCACCGACCCATGCCGCGCCGGGATCGGTCACTGCGCCGGCATATGGAACACCAGCAGGTACTGCTGTCAGCCCGCTGCGCAGCAAGGTGAGCGTGTCCACCGGTTCGGCGAATTCAGCACCAGCGTCAGCGATGACAGTCGGGTAGCCAGCATCGCCAAGCTCGCCGCCGGAAACATCGGCCTTGAGCATTTGGACAACAGAGCTACGGGCTCCATAGTGCCGCTCGGCAAAGTCCAGGGCGTCCATGCCTTTGGCCTTACAGATTGCAAGGCGCGCCAGTTGCAGGCCGCGCTCGGGCAGAAAATCATCGGTTCGGTGCATGACAGAGATTGCTTGTTTAGGTGGCGGCAATTTTGGATTCAATGGCCTCGCCGTTCCATGCCTGCAGCGTGCCTTCGCGTGGGCTTCCGTGGCCTTGCGTGGCGTCAACCGACGCGATGCGCAGCGAGCCAGACTGCCAAATCGTGCAGGCTGTAGCTGGTGCGACAGCCGGGGCCACCGATTCGATAGAACGCCGGTGCGCTGCCTTCGGCGCGGCGGTTCGCCAGCGTGCCGGGTGCAAGGCCCAACAGCGCTGCAGCTGAATCCTCGGAAACGCGGCCGTCGCCGCTGATCCAGCAGCCGGCCTCGCGGCAGCGGCGCATGAATGCCGCTTCAATCGCGGCGACTAGCTCGGGGTCGGGCTGGCGCATCAGACTGCCAGCAGGTCGTCGTCGCCAAGCTCGCCGCGCAGTTGCTCGGCCTGCCGCTGCAGCTTCCGCCGGGTGGCTTCGCGGCGCGAGTCGCCGACATGGCTGCCGGTCATGTGCAGTGCGCGCATCAGCGCCAGTTGTCGGCGGCCGAGAAGGTCGAGCACACCCGCACGCGGGTTTGCAAGGCGGGTGCCACGGTCGTTTGAAACGACAGTGCCTTCGGCCTGCAGTTGTTCCGATTCGGCTTCGATGTCGGCCATGCAGCGGGCTAGCTGGGCGGCCACCACAAGCGCGGGGGGCGTCCATTCGTCTCGCGCGCGCGCACGGATGATTGCCTGCCAAAACGGCCGATCTTCCGGGCGCAGTCGGACATGCTTTGGAACATCGACCGGGGCCATCGCTGCGTCGAGCATGGCCTTGACTGCGGCTTCGGCGCCTGTGGCTGGATTGCGTTTAGTCATGTTTTGCCTTTCGTAAATCTCGTGTTGCCTAGTTTCTCGATCTGGCAGCGCGGTTTTCAGTTCGACGTGCGGAATGTTTGACACTCCCCCGCCCGTCGCCAGCGTCCCCAGGGCTTGCCAGAACGGCCGCTGCGGCGTTTTCTCGGGGCTGCTGGTGCTCAGGTACTGGCTCGGCCTTCGGCGCGCCGTGGCGCTCGCAGAGCCATCGCAGCGTCAGGCGCCGGCAGCCGGGCTCGGCGCAGTAGCCGACGCGCAGCGGGTGGCGGCCGGCAGTGCGGTGCATCCGGGAAGTGCATGAACTGCATCTCCCTAAAGGGAGAGATGCATTCAATGCACTTTCTCCCTCGGGTTTGCACTGGTGCATGGAAGTGCATTCGATGCTGGTTGATGCAGTTGATGCACTCATGACTTGGCCAGCGCCACGATGCCGGCGGTGTAGAGAAGCCGGCCGCTGTCGATCAGCTTGGTGACTTCGTTGCGCACGCTGTTGAAGGTCCAGCGATATGGCGCGGTACTCAGGGCGGTCTGCAGATCGGTGCGCTTCATGCCGGTTCCGCGCTGGCCCAGCAGCACCTCGACGGCTCCGGCGATCTCGCTTTGCCGCTTGCCCTTCGCCGGCTTCGGCGGCGCGTCGGTGCCGACAACAACGCAGGACGTGCGCGCCGTACCCCACTGGTTGACGCCGAGATGAACGGTTTCCAGGCGGAACCCGATGCGCGTGCCCTTGCCGGGTAGATCGCGCTGCTTGGTTATCTCGGCCGTTCGGGTTCCGGTGGCCTCGTCAACCGTCACTTCGATCTCCGTATCAATCGCAGCCCGGATGCCTGACCAGCCGCGCATGCCCTTGGCGGCATCCTTGCCGGAGTGGTGAATCCACAAGAAGGCGGCGCCGGTAGCGCTGCGGATCAGGTCGGCGTGCTTCAGGACTACGGCCATGTCCTCGCCGCTGTTCTCGTTCGCACCGGCGGCGATGCGGGCCAGGGTGTCGCCGATGATCAGCGCCACCTTCTCGCCGTGCTCGCGTTCCAGTTCCGTGATCAGGTTGATGACTGCGGTGGCGTCGGCGTCGCCGTCCATCAGGTTGATAGGCGAACGCACGATGACAAAGCCGGGCACCTTGCGACCTCGATGCCGCTGCAAGGCCCGTAGACGCATCTCTACGGACCCGGGCGCCTCGGTGGCCAGGTGTTGGCTGTCACGCTATCCAACCGCCCAGCCGCCACGCTGATTCGTGAGGCT
>DAIMFR010000140.1:0-6343 GCA_036724445.1 Rubrivivax sp.
GCGCCGCCAGAGCTTTCATGCTCGGGGGCGAGCCGGCCGGATCATGAATGGTTAGAACTGAAGCATCACTTTGTCGCGCACATGAGTCGAACGCCACTGCCCGTGCGCAGCCCGTCTTTGCGTCGCGGGAAGTAGCGCGCGTTCAGATCTTCCGCTGTTGGGCTCTCGGCGCTCTTGAAACCCAGCTCGATCAGTTGCTGCTGCAACAGCGCCGGGTCGAAGGCCGACAGCCAGGGCTCGCCGATGGCCGCGGCCTGCTGCCCGACGAACTCGTCAACTGCCCGCTCGATCGGGTTGAGCATCGTCGCCGGAATGCGGTAGTCAAAGCACAGGCTGGTGCCTGCGGCAAAGCTGGCCACGGTGCCGACGGTCCGCAGCACCGCGTCGGCCGTCAGGTACATCGTCACACCCATCCAGCTCACGCATGCCGGCTGGTCCGCCCGGAATCCTGCCTGCCGCAGTGCGCCTTCGAGCTCGTCGCGCTCGAAGTCAACCGGCACGAAGCGCAGCGACGAGGGCACGCCGATACCGGCTTCGGCCAGCAACTGCTGCTTCCAGCCCTGCGTGCCTGGGTGATCCACTTCGAACACCTGCAAGCCCTCGCTGTTGTGTGGACTGCGATACGCAAAAGTGTCGAGGCCGGCGCCCAGCAACACGTACTGACGCACGCCGACTGCGACGCCACGCGCCAGCTCGTCCTCGACAAAGCGGCTGCGCGCCACCAACGCAGCGCGAAGGGCACGCGACATCGGATCGTTCAGCACGAAGGGATCGTCCCGCAACACTGCTTCGGTATGCGCACCCAGCAGCGGCAACGCGGTCGGATCGGGCAGGACCAGGGGCTCATCGAGCAGTTGGTGCACCGCGCGCAGCGAGGCCACCCTCAGTGCGGAGCGGCTTGGCTTGCCCTGGCGAACGATGTTGGTCGGCGATGTGGACATGGGATGAACTCCTCGAGTGGGGAAAGTCCATCGTCCACCCTCACGTTGCGTGAGGGTCAAGGGGTGGTCAAGCGGACGCTTGCCGTAGGTAGTGCCGCACCTGCGGCGTGTCATCCGCTCCGGCCTGAAGTATCGGCTCGTTCTCGAAGGCGGTAACCAGCTTCTCGCGCAAAGCAGCATCGTGCCGCGCCATGCGATCCAGAAGGCCGCGCCATTCAGAGGCCAGCCGGCGCGCGGCCGGCGCCTGCGGTGGCAAGCCATCGGCCATCAAGCGCTCGGCCTGATCGCTCAGGGCGCGCCACTCTGGCCCCAGTGTCTTGTCCAGTCGCTGGAACTCGTCTGTGGTGATGTACTTGGCCAGTGTTGCAAGCCGCAGTTGGATCGCCGCGTCAATGTAATCGAGCAGCTCACGGTCCATCCCGCTGGGCAGACGCAGGCCGGGCAACTCACGCACCATGTGGCCCCAACGCTTCAGCAGCTCGGTGTCGCCGTTCATCCAGCGTGCCGACACATCCATCCACCGCCGAGCCAGTCTCTGCAACTCGAGGGCGTCGGTGGGCACGCGACGCACCATGGCATCCCGCACAGCATGCACCAGCGGCGGCCACTCGGCTTCGCACTGCCTCCAACGCGCAAAGACGAGCTTGAGCTCGCCGGCGCTGAAGTACTGCTCGAGCGTGCTCATGATTGACAAGCTCGCCAGCCAGTCATCGATGTCGGGCTGGCCGCCGCCGACCAGGACCATCTGCATCACGCTGAGACGCTCATGCAACGCCTGGCTCTGGGCCATGTCGCGCTCCAGCGCACCTATTTGCCGCGCGAGGATGGCCGGCAGTGATGCGCCGCTGCCTTCGAGCAACTGCGCCACGTCGGCCAGCGTCAGGCCCATGCGGCGCAGCGTCTGGATGCCATGCAGCCGTGAAACATCGTCACGGTTGTACAGCCGATAGCCACCCTCGGAGCGTGCCGACGGGCGCAGCAGGCCGATGCTGTCGTAGTGGTGCAGGGTGCGAACGGTGATGCCGGTGCGCTTGGCCAGTTCGCCGACTTTTAGAAGCATGCGGGAGTATCCATGTTGCCGCCCACCGGCAGCCGGCAATTGGCCGGGACTCGATGGCACGAACTTCCCGAGTCACGGTAGCCACGAACGTCAGCTTGCTGGAGCTCAAACGCGGGGGGGGGGGCCGGGCTGACTTGATGGGCCGGTCCGGAGAAGCATGAACGTCGGCAGTGGGTCGATTCGAGTCCGACGGGCGAAAGGGGACCGGTCGTTCAAGGTCCGCGGCGCGCAGCAGTAGCGGCACGGAAGTCAGCTGTCCCACACATTCCTGACCGTCACAGCGGCACCGGCTGCCGGACTGGATGTCGGCTTCCTGACGCTTACTGTGACTTCGTTCGTCGCCGGCGAATGGCTCCAACCGCTGCCGAACAGCCGTTCCCCAAACGCTTGCCCAGCATCGAAACCCCTCTCTCTCAGCCGCCGTTTCCCCGAGACACCGACCGGACCGCCCCTGACCATGGGGCGTGCTTGTCCCCACCCCGCCCGGCCCCGGTAGCCACCGCCCTCCCCCGCCGCCGTCCACGGCGAGCCGCGCCTCGCCGTGGCGCCGCCTCGTCGCCTGCATCACCGCCGCCTGCTTCCTGACAACGCAGACCGCCGCCGTGGCCGGCCCGCACGAGGAAGGGGTCGCCGCTGGCCAGGCCGCGAACCCGGTGGCCCGCGGTAACGTGACCACCCCGGGCGCCACCGCCGTAGTGCCGGGCTACACGACCACGCCACCGGAGCGCAGCTACTACCGCCAGCCCAATCTGTCGTCGCAGGGCAGCGCGAGGCTGTCTGCCTGTGCACTGACGCCCACCGACCCGCTCTGCCAGGCGCAGCGTGGCACCTTCTCGTCGGCAAACACGCCGCGCCCGACGATCGGCGCCGATGACCCTGCCGTGGCTGCTGCGCGTGCAATCGGCCGGACGCCGTCGGCCGAGCTGGGCAGCCTGGCCGCCTACTACAGCGGTTGCACCACCACGGTCACGCCGGTGCCCGCCGGCATGCAGCCACGCAATTGCCTGCGCTACGTCGGCGTCGGCAACTACAGCTGCAGCCGAAGCCTGACCGTCAGCACGACGCGGACCACCAGTTGCACCCCGGGCGACTGGTTCGCCCATGCCGCCTCCGGCCGCACCGGTCTGGACGTGCAGTGCCTGCCCGACCGCGCCGTCACCGCGCAGCACTTCCGTGTCACCCAGGACGGCAATCCGCTCAGCTTCTTCGATGTGGACATGACGACGCCGGTCGTCTTCCCGCAGATCGTGTCGGTTCTCGACACCACCTATTCGATGATCGACGGCCAGCCCATCCGCACGGCCGTGTGGGTGGCTGACAAGAGCTGCAGCGGATCGTCCTGCAGCCTGACGGCGATGGTGGCCCCTGAGCGCGCCGAAGTCTGCACGGGTGGCGGCGACTCCGGCTACAGCTGCGCCAGCGTCGAGCCCTTCCTCAAGGTCTACGCCGCCTGCCGCGCCGGCACGCAGAGCGGGGACAACATCCAGGACACCGTCTGCCAGGGCGACAGCGGCTGCACCACCACCGCCCTGGACGGCACGAAGTGCTACGCACCCGCTCCCGGATGGACGCCCTACGCCGGCATCGACATCACCGGCGCCATAGGCGGCACCTACTGGAACATCGACGCCGACCGGGCCGTGATCGGCTGGGCGCCCAACCCCGCCTTCGGCCCGATTCCCACGATGCGGCTGTCCTACACGCGGCCAGCCACCACCGTCACCGAGACCGACCGCTGGGACGACCAATGCCCGACCCTGGACGCCGGTGGCCGCTGCACCACGACCACGCCCGCCGTCTGCACCGATGGCCCGGCGACCAAGGTCGTCGACGGCGTGGCCGTCACCCGCGACTGCTGGGAGTACCGGAGCACCATGTCGTGCAGCGGCGGTGCGTCGGCCGACCAATGCGCACCGCTGGTGGCAGCAGCCTGCACGCCGCAGTCGTCGACCTGTCGGCAGACCAACGCCGTCACCGGCGTGTGCGAGGTGTTCGAGGACGGGTACAGCTGCCCGGTGCCGGCCGAGACCGTCACCACCACCAGCAACTGCCCGACCAACGTCTTCTGCCTGAGCGGCAACTGCTTCGACATCGGCGCGCCGAACGACCCCGACTTTGCGCGCAGCATGTCGATGCTCGAGGCTGGGCGCGAGGCGGGCATCTACCTGGACGCCGACCGCATGCAGGTCTTCAAGGGCGAGGAGAACCGCTGCCGCGACCGCCTGCTGAAGAACTGCTGCTACGCCGACGGCGCCGGCGCCGGCATGACGAACCAGAGCATCTTCGGCGGTGGCTCGCGTCTGGTCTTCGACGTGCTGATGAACTCGCAGAACCAGCAGTTCATCTACCAGGGCATCTCGGCGCTGCTGATGGGCGGCGGCTTCAGCGGCACGTTCACGACCTACGGCGTGACGGTGGCGGTCAACGGCGCCGCCCTGCCCGCCGGATCGGTGGCCGTGTATGCCGGCGACAGCCTGGTCGTGGCCTTCGACCCGTGGACGCTGGCCATCGCGGTGATCATCTACATCGTCCTCTCGATGATGTCCTGCAACGAGGACGAGGGGAAGCTGGCGATGAAGGAAGGCGCCAGGCTGTGCCACACGATCGGCACCTGGTGCTCATCGTGCTTCCGGGTCCTGGGCGTGTGCGTGTCCTGCGTCGAGCACACCACCTCGAAGTGCTGCTTCAACTCGATGCTGGCGCGCATCGTCAATGAACAGGGCCGCGCGCAGATCGGCAAGGGCTGGGGCGGCGCGCAGAACGCCGACTGCTCAGGCTTCACCGTCGCGCAGCTGCAGACGCTCAACTTCGCGGCGATGGACCTGTCGGAGTTCTATGCGTCGCTGGTACCGACCCTGCCGAACGTCAACGCGCTGCAGGCCGGCAGCGCCAGCCGCGTGCCCACCTGCTACTACGGCCAGGGGAAGTGCCAATGAAGGCCATCACCGTTCTGGTCGGCGCCGCATGCGCCTTGATCGCCAGCGCTGCCATGGCTCAGGAACGACTGCCGGTCCGCGATGCCAAGCAGCTGATGCTGTCGGCCCTGGACGCACCCGACGGCAAGGCCCACGGGGTCCTGGTCGGTGAGGTCGCCGACGCGATCTCGAAGCGCTTCAACGCCACGACGCCGATCTACATCGACGTGAGCACCGAGAAGCGCTACGCCCAGCCCGGCTGCAGTCGCCTGAACGTGCGCTTCTGGCAGGACGACGTGCAGCTGCCGAACTACGGCGCTGGCGGCGTGCAGGCACCGCGGCGGCAGACCATCGACTTCGGCATCAACTACTGCCGCGACGGCCAGCCGCCGCGGTCGCCCGTCTTGATGGACATGAGGCGGCGCCCATGACGCTGCGCCGCCCTGCCTCGCGCCAAGCCCGGCTCGCACTCTGCCTCGTTGCCCTGCTCGGCAGCGGGACGATCGTCCTTGCGCAGATGCAGGACCCCGGACGGCCGTACTGGTCCGACAACTGGCGCGGCTGGCACTTCTACGAGGAGCCGGAGATCCCTCCGCCCGACCCTCCGGCCTCCGCGCCGCGGCAGGCCGCACCAGCATCGAGCGCCGCCACTGCACCCCGGCGTTTGCCCGCCAGGCCCCCCGAGATCGTCGAGTTCGAGCGCCTGCAGAAGGCCCTCGAGGAGCGCCGGCACATCGCCATCATGCGGCCGACCGAAGCCAACGTACGCCGCTACATGGAGCTGGAGGCCCAGGTGGTGTCGCGCGCATCCACCTTCGCCGACGTGGCGCAGCGCATCGCATGGGCCAGCCCCGAGCTCGACCCCACGCTCCAAGGACGCCCGGTGAACGCGAAGGCCCTGGAGGTGTTCGACCAGCTTCAGACGGCCCAGCGCAGCCAGTCCATCAGCGCCCTGGGCCGCGACCATGTCCTGTTCTTCTTCTTCCGCAGCGACTGCCCCTACTGCCATGCCTTCGCGCCGACGCTCGAGGCCTTCCAGGCCCGGCACGGCATCAAGGTGGTCGCGATCAGCGTCGACGGAGGCCCGATCCCCGGCTTCGCGGACGCCCGACGGGACAACGGGATCGCCACCACGCTGCGGGTGAGCCAGGTTCCCGCGGTCTACCTCGCCCAACCCTTCACCGGAAAGATCACCCCGATCGGTTTCGGCGTGCTGTCCGAGGCGCAGCTGGTGGAGCGCATCTCGATGGTCGCGGCCTCGCCCGACAGCGCAGCCGCGCCGTTCCCGCGCGGAGACGGCGGCCTGCAGGCGCACGCCCGCGTGACCGATCCGCGGTGAGGGGGCAAACCCACATCCCCGCCGAAATGAATCCCAAGTCGGAGTAGGAATGCCAGTCACCCAGCACCCCCTCCACAGATCCGTGCAT
>DAIMFR010000141.1:0-6321 GCA_036724445.1 Rubrivivax sp.
GACAAATCCATCGGTTTTCTTAAGTGCCGCACAGCGTGGAACACTGCACTAGTGCCGCACGTACGGATCTGTGCGGGGGGCGCAGAGCAATCTCCGTCCCTACCGCGACCGCTGGAGGGCCTGCGCCTGTCGCCTCAGTGCGGCTTTTCCAGCACGCACCACGGCAACGCACCGTCGCAGGACGACCGGTGGCGCGGGCTGGGCCTACAGCTCGCACAGTTCGACGCGCGTGCCGAACAGCGTCAGCGCGTGGCGGGCCACGGCCAGCCCCAGCTCGCGGGCGCGAGCCAGCACGGCGTCGCGTTCGGCCACCGCCAGCGTGCAGCCGCTGACGCCCTCGCCGCGGGCGTCGGCCGGCTCGAAGTCGACCCAGCCGCCCTCCAGCAGCAGCCGCTGTGCGGCGCCGTGCGCGGCGGGCGCGCCCAGGCCCAGCACCTGCGCCCAGCGCGCGGCCATCGCCGGCGGGTCGCTCGCGCCGATGCGCACGCCGAGCACGCGCTGCATCGCGGCACGTCCGGCCTGCAGCTTCCAGTCCGGACCGCCCCAGCGCCACGCGGCCGCCGGCTGCGGCTGGTCGACCGAGACGATCGGGCCGCCGATGTCCTTCGGGTGCAGGTGCGTGGCGCGGATGTCGTCCAGATCCTTGGCCCAGACGCGGCGCACGCCCAGGCGCTCGAAGCGCGCCAGCTCGCGCCCGAAGTCGTCGGTCTGCAGGATCAGCATGTAGCCGCAGTCGCCGCGCCGCTCGAGCAGCCGGCCGGCGGTGGTGCCGGCGCGCGCCGGCGCGACGATCTCGATGAACTGGCCGCCGAACACGAACACCGCGTTGTCCAGCCCGAATTCGGCGACGCCGGTATCGCGGTAGGGCGCGTCCAGGGCCAGCAGCGTGCGCAGCGTGGCGGCACCGGCGCTCAGGCCCTCAGCGGCGAAGACGATCTGGCGCAGGCGCATGCGCAGCTCCCGGGTGCGGTCAGCCGCCCGACAGCGCCTGCGCGTCGTCGCGTTCGCCGCCGTCGAGGTGGGCCGTGCAGTTCAACAGTTGCACCGCGTAGGGCGGCGCGGCGTCGAAGATGCTCAAGGAGGTGTTGCCCAGGTGCAGTCCCGCCAGCGCGGCCAGACCCGCGGCGCCCGCGCGCAGCGGCCCGCCGAGCAGTGCGCGGATCACCAGGCCGTGCGTCACCACCAGCAGGTCGGCAGCCAGCGCCGCATGGCGCTGCAGCATCTCGTCGAAGGCCCGCTGCACGCGCTGCGCGAACTCGTCTGCCGATTCGCCGCCGGGCGGTGCCTGCGCCATGACCAGCGGGTCGAAGCCCAGCGTGTCGTAGGGCCGGCCGCGCAGTTCGCCGAAATTGCGCTCCTGCAGCCGTGCGCTGGTCTCGACCGGCAGCGCCAGCGCTGCGGCAACCGTCTCGGCGGTGAGCCGCGTGCGCGGCAGGTCGCTGCTGAGCACGGCGCCGATGCCGCCGCGCCGCGCCAGCCGCGCGGCCACCGCGCGCGCCTGCGCGCGGCCGCGTTCGCTGAGCGGCGTGTCGGCAGGCTGCATCACGCGCGCGGCGTTCAGCGCGGTTTCGCCGTGGCGCAGCAGGATGATCGCCATGACTCAAGCAACGATGCGCCGCACCTGCACGCTGGCGCTCAGCCCCAGGCAGGCATCGGCCGGGCCGAACCAGCTGCCGCTGACCGGCGCGGCTTGGCGCGGGTCGCGCGCCACGCCGGCGCGGATGAGCTGCGAGGTGCCGGGGCGCAGGTCGTTGGCCCGGTCGAAGGGCACCCAGCTGGCGCTGCCCTGCTGCCGCGGCTGCAGCGGCTGCAGCGGCTGCAGCGGCGTCTGCGTGCCTTCCTCGCCGCGCGCGTGTTCGATGCTGAAGGTGCAGACGATCTTCAGCTCGTCGGCCGGGCGCAGCGGCGTGGCCGGCGCCACCGAGTCGGAATGCGGATCCTGGATCATGCGGATCTGCGCCAAGCGGCTGTACACCAGGCCGGTGGCCGGCACGCGCAGGTCGTGGCTGTCGCGCGGCCTGAAGCTCACGCGATGCTGGCCGAAGCCCGCCGGCTCGCGGCAGCGGTACAGCGTGGCGTGGACGATGTCGTGGCGGATCGGCATGGCGCCGGGCCATGCTATCCGATCGTTCGCTGCCCGAACCGGCGCCTCAGAGCCTGTGAAGTATTCCGGCGCGGCCGAGCGAGTGGCCCAGGAGGCGCCAATCTAGGCGCAAAGCACAGTCGCAGCGCGTGCTGCGGCGAGCATTTGCAACGACGAGTGGCGTCTTCTGGGACGCTCGAGCGGGCGTGTAGGAATGCTTCACAGGCTCTCAGGCGGCGACGCGCGCGCCTTGCTCGTGCACCAGCACGCGGTTGCGCCCGGCGCGCTTGGCGCGCAGCAGCGCGTCGTCGGCGCATTTCAGCAGTACCGACAGCGGGCCCGCCGCGATCAGCGAATCGGCGACGCCGGCCGAGAAGCTGCGCGCGCCGGGCAGCGGCGCTTCGGCCGCGCACTGCTGCGACCACTGCTTCAGCAGCGCCAGCGTCTTGCGCCGCGCCGCCACGGCCGCGGTGCGCGGCATCAGCAGGCAGAACTCCTCGCCGCCGTAGCGGCAGGCGACGTCGCTCTTGCGGCAATGCGTGGACAGCAGATCGCCGAAGGCGGCGAGCAAGCGGTCGCCTGCGGCATGGCCGAGCTCGTCGTTGACGGTCTTGAAGCGGTCCAGGTCGATGATCACCACCGCCAGCGGCTGCTGCTCGCGCTGCGCCATGGCCAGCATCGCCGGCAGCACGTCGTCGAGGTGGCGGCGGTTGAAGAGCCCGGTAAGGAAATCGCGCGTGGCCTGCTGCTGCAGCGCATGCCGCAGCGTTTCGACTTCGTCGATTTTCCCCTTGAGCTGCCGGTTCGCCGCCTCGAGCTCGGCGCGCGCCTTTTCGGTGCTGCGCCGGCGCTCGTCGGCGTAGCGCAGCTCCTGCTTCATGCGCAGCAGCTCGGTCTGCAGCGCGGCGGCCTGGTAGCGCGCGCCCGAGGCCTGCAGCGCACGCTCGGTATGCAGCGTCTGCCACATGCGCAGCGCCTGCAGCGCCGGCGCCGGCTGGCCCAGACGCTCGTGCGCCGCGGCCAGCGCGTGGAAGTGCATGCAGCGCACGCGCAGGCTCTCGCCGGGCAGCGGCGGTGCGCGCAGTTGCTCGGCGGCTTCGGCCCAGCGTCCGTGCGCCATCGCCAGCTCGGCGCGCGCCACGCGCAGCGTGCCGAGCTCATCGGGCACGGCGCCGGCGGCCAGCGTCTGCGCCGCGCGCTCGATCAGTTCGGCGCCGAATTCGAGCTCGCCGGCGCGCAACGCGGCCAGCGCCAGGGTCTCGAAATGCGCGTTCATCGGACCGCGGCCATCCTTGTCGGCCGGCAGCGCGAGCAGCCGCCGCACGTCGGGCAGCGCTTCGGCCGGGCGCTCGAGGTTGGTCAGGCAGATCACCAGGTTGATGCCCAGCACGCTGCGCAGCCGCGGGTTGTTCAGCCGCGCGCAGCGCTCCAGACCTTCGCGCAGGTAGCTCAGCGCCTGGTGGTAGTCGCCGAGCTGCACCAGCTCGTGCGCCAGGTTGCAGTACAGCACCACGTCGAAGCCGTGGCTCTTGCCGTGGCCGGCCTCGCGCAGCGCCTGGTACATGTAGGCGAAGGCCTGCTGCGAGTCGCCCAGCTCCGAATAGCAGCCGGCGATGGTGCCGAGCAGCATGCCGCGCTGGTCGTGCTCGAGAACGCGCAGCCCTTCGTCGCGCAGCGGCAGCACGCGCTGCAGCGCGGCGGTGAACTGGCCTTCGCGCCAGGCGCAGCGCGCCAGCCCGACTTCGGCCAGCAGCTGGCCGGCGCGGTCGCATGCCGCGGCGAAGCACTGCTGCGCGGCATGCAGTTCGGCCATCGCCTCCTGCGGCGTCGCGTACCAGATCAGGTGGAAGCCGCGGGTCAGCCGCGCCCAGCCCTGCGCGCCCAGGTCGCCGCGGCGCAGGCCTTGCGCGAAGGCCTGCTCGGCCGCGGCAATGCAGCCCTGCGAATCGCTGTACAGCAGCCCCCACGAGCGGCGCGCCAGGCGGCCTGCGGCGGAAGACGGTGCGTGGCCCATGCAACGATTGTGGGACAGCTCGAGGCCATCGCGCATCACACCTGCGGGGGAGAAGGCCACACCGCGGCGGCCCCTTTGCGCGGCCCGCCGCGTAAGATCACCGCCCCCGACCGCTGGAGACCGCCATGCCGCTGACCATGCCGCAGGACCCGCGCCCGCACCCGCAACCGCGCGCGCCGCTGCCGATGACGGATGGCGAATGGCAGGCGCGCGTGCAGCTCGCCGCCTGCTGCCGCGTGTTCGACCTGCTCGGCTGGACCGAGATGATCTTCAACCACGTCACGCTGCGCGTGCCGGGTCCAGAGCGGGTGTTCCTGATCAACCCCTTCGGCCTGATGTACCACGAGGTCACCGCCTCGAACCTGGTGGCGGTGGACATCGACGGCCAGCCGGTGCGCCCCACCGAACACGCGGTCAACCGCGCCGGCTTCGTCACGCACAGCGCGATCCACGGCCAGCTGGACGAGGCGCACTGCGTGATGCACACGCACACCACCAGCGGCATGGCCGTGGCCAGCCTGGAGCAGGGGCTGTCGCACGACACCTTCTACGGCGCGCAGCTGCACGGCCGCGTCGCCTACCACGAGTTCGAGGGCATCACCGTCAACCCCGACGAGCGCAGCCGCATGCTGGCCAGCATCGGCGGCAAGCACTGCGTGATCCTGCGCAACCACGGCCTGCTGAGCTGGGGCCGCGACCTGCCCGAGGCCTTCATGTGGCTGTGGACGCTGCAGCGCGCCTGCGACGTGCAGCTCGCCGCCGGCAGCGCCGGCGCGCTGCACGCCATCAGCGCCGCGGCACGCGCGCAGTGCGTGCGCGAAGCCGGGCCGCTGGAGCCGGCGGTGTGCCGCTCGGTCTATGCCGCGCTGCTGCGCAAGCTGGACCTGGCGGGCGCACGCTACGCCGATTGACGCCATCGGCGCGCGCCGCTCAGCGCCGTTCGAACTCCGGGCGGATCGTGCTCGCGTCGCGGTAGGCCGGCTGGATCTGGCTCTCGGGCGTGGGTGGCGGCAGGCGGCGCACGTAGCCCCAGGGGCTGCCGCTCGCGCCCCAGATGTCCTGGTCGGCGAAGCTCGGCGGGTCGGGCGCGACCGGCCGCCTGAAGGGCCGGCGGTCGTCCCACATGCCGCCGCCGCAGATGCCGTAGGCCATGCAGGCGCCGGCATGCCCGGGCCACGGCCAGACCGCCGGGCCGCCGGCCCACCACGGCGCGCCGTAGACCACTGCGCCCGCGGCCGCCGTGCCGGCCGCCGCGGGCATTGATGCCACGCTCAGCAGCAGCGCCAGCGACGCGATGCGTGCGCGGACCTCAGTGCGGGCGCCGGTCGCGAAGATGCACATACACCTGGACCAGCGCGACCAGCGACAGGATCGCCAGGAACGGGTAGGCGACGTACAGCGGCGTGCGCTTCAGGCAGGCGGTGCCGCTGCAGAATTCCTCGGCCTTCATGCCCAGTTCGTAGATCAGATACAGGTTCCAGGCCAGCGCCGCCACCCAGGCGGTGATCGAACCGCTCCACAACGCCAGCGCGGCGAACAGCAGGACCGGCAGCGCGATCAGCAGCGGATGGTTGACCAGCAGGTACAGCAGATCGGGCACGTCGACCATGGGTTCCACCGCGTTCGTTGGCTCGGCGCGCGGGCGCACCGCCGAGACGCGGTCGCATGGTAACCGGCCGCGGCGCGCACGCCGCAGATGTAAAAACCCTGGTTGCCGCGCCGCGATGCCAACTTGTCCCTCCGCGTTACAGCCGGCGCCGCGTAGTCTCGCGGGCCATGCAACGCAGCCAACGCGCCGACTTCGGCATCATCATCAACGACGAGCAGATGTGCACCATCTGGCCGGCGCACCGGCCGCCGCCCGAGGGCTGGCATTTCACCGCGGCGCGCGGCACGAAGGCAGCGATGCAGGCCTGCGTCGACCAGCAGTTCGTAGCCACCGCGCCGGCGTTGCCGCTGGAACTGGACTCGCGCTACAAGAGCGCCGAGTGGGCCGCGGCCGAGTTCGACGACTGAAGAGCAGCGCCGCCAGCGCCGCGCCCATGCGGGCCGCCCGGTCGCCGCTGCAGGCGGCGACGGCGCGCGCAGCCGCCGCCAGACGGCGTGCATGCGGCCGGCGCCCCAGACCGAAGCAGGCGCTGGTGCCATGCCGGCGCTGGACCCGCGCTGGTGCAGTGTTCCACGCTATGCAGCACATAAAACCGCGTCTTTGCCGCCCTGGCGT
>DAIMFR010000142.1:0-5503 GCA_036724445.1 Rubrivivax sp.
GCCGACGACCGGCGCTGGGCCTACGGCACCCCGCCCGCCGGCAACGCGAACTACGCCTGGCTGCAGCACATCCTGCATCGCCTGAGCCCGCGCGGCCAGGCCGGCGTCGTGCTGGCCAACGGCAGCATGAGCAGCAACCAGAGCGGCGAAGGCGAGATCCGCCGCGCCATGGTCGAGGCCGACGTGGTCGACGTGATGGTGGCGCTGCCGCCGCAGTTGTTCTTCAACACGCAGATTCCGGCCTGCCTGTGGTTCCTGGCCAAGGACAAATCGGCAAGCTCCCTCTCCCGCATGCGGCAGCCGAAGGCTGACGCCTTCGGGGGGCGGGAGAGGGCGGAGGGTGAGGGCGGCAACAAGGGCCGCGACCGTCGCGGCGAAGTGCTGTTCATCGACGCGCGCAAGCTCGGCCGCATGGAATCGCGCGTGAACCGCGTGTTCGACGACGAGGACGTGGCGCGCATCGCCGCCACCGTGCACCGCTGGCGAGATGACGGCGAAAACGATGGCGAGGACGGCGCCGGCGAGCCCTACGCCGACGTGCCCGGCTTCTGCCGCGCCGTGAAGCTGGCCGAGATCGCCGAGCACGGTCATGTGCTGACGCCGGGGCGCTATGTGGGCGCCGAGGCCGCCGAGGACGACGACGAGGCCTTCAACGAGAAGATGGAGCGGCTGACGGCGCAGTTGGCCGAGCAGATGGCGAAGGGGGCTGAACTGGATGCGGTGATCCGGGAGAAGCTGGGGGCGATCGGCTATGCAGTCTGACCGCCATCAACCCCATGCCGCAGCGGTTCAGGAGCGCGCTGGTTGCGCCTGGGGCTTGAAGGCGAGGGTGACGCGATGCGAACGCTTTTCCTTGCTGTCCAGCCGCACCTCGATGGCCGCCACGTCTTCGCCCGTTTCAATCGCCGTCGAGCTCGCGACGGCACGCACGATCGCGGCGCGAGTGGGGCGCTTGTGGGTTTGCGAAGAAGACATGACGAGGCGGATGTGGGCAAGAAGGCACGGTTGATTTTACGAACTCGCCTGTGGGAGCGGTGGGCTGCTGAGCACAGGGCCAAGGAGGCGCATGTGGATGCGGTGATCCGCGACAAGCCGGCCGCGCTGGGCTATGCAGTCTGATTGCGCGACGCTGACGCTCGGGGATTTGGTCAGCCTCGTTCGCGGCAACACTTACAAGAGTGCGCTTCTGGGTCAGCCAGGTCCGATTCTTCTGGGCTTGGCATCCATACAGCGCGACGGCGGATTTCGCGGCGATTCGCTGAAGACCTACGGCGGTGAGTCGGCCGAGAAGCTCCTCCTTCGGCCTGGGGATCTGTACGTCTCACTCAAGGACGTGACGCAGTCGGGAGACTTGCTTGGGGCCATTGCTCGGCTTCCGAAATCCGTGCCATTGGGGCGCTTGACGCAGGACACAGTCAAGCTGCAGTTCGACGCGGCGCGGTACCCCGCAGAGTTGCTCTACTGGACGTTGCGCTGCCCGGACTACCGCGCGTATTGCCGTGAACGGGCGATTGGCACAACCAACCTGTCGTTGTCGCGTGATGACTTCCTCGCGTTTCCACTGCCCGCTGCTGCGACCAAACGGATGGAAATGGTCGCGCTGCTCGAAGCCCTTGAGCATCGTATCGACCTCCTACGCCAAATCAACGCCACCCATGAATCCATCGCCCAAGCCCTGTTCAAGAGCTGGTTCGTTGACTTCGACCCGGTGCATGCCAAGGCCCAAGGCCGAGAGCCCGAAGGTATGGACGCCGCCACGGCGGCGCTGTTCCCCGCCGAGTTCGAGGCATCGGCGCTGGGGTTGATTCCGAAGGGGTGGCAAGCGCGCTCTCTCGACTCATTCGCAACGTACCTGAACGGCTTGGCACTTCAGAGGTTCCCGCCAGAGAGTGACGACGAATACCTTCCTGTCATCAAGATTGCCCAACTGCGCGCTGGCAACACGGTTGGCGCCGACAGGGCAAGTGCCCGGTTGAAGCCCGAGTACATGGTCCGAGATGGCGACGTGCTCTTTTCGTGGTCAGGGTCACTTGAAGTGGAGTTCTGGTGTGGCGGTGATGGCGCCCTGAATCAGCATCTGTTCAGAGTGACTTCAGACGAAGTGCCGAAGTGGTTCTACTACTTGGCCACCCGACACTTCCTGCCTGGCTTCCGGGAGATTGCAGCCCACAAGGCAACGACGATGGGCCATATCCAACGCAAGCATCTGACAGAGGCGAAGATTGCGCTGCCACCAGCGTCGTTGATGAGCGAGCTTGGACGAATTGCCGCGCCGTTGCTGGAGCGGCGCGTTGCCAACGCTCTGCTGGCGCGCGAGCTTGCGAACATTCGCGATGCGCTGCTCCCCCGCCTCATCTCCGGCAAGCTGCGTCTGCCCGAGGCGCAGGAGCAGGTCGAAGAAGCCACGGCATGAACTGCGCAAGACCTCAGCGGGGTGCCCACTCGTCCATTCCGCATGTCGTATTACGCAAAACGTAATATGATGCCTGGGTGATTCAGTCGTTCCGCAGCAAGGACACGCAGGCGCTGTTCGAGGGTGGGCATCCAAGGCGGTTTCGCGCCATCCGCGCCGCGGCCGAGCGCAAGCTGGCGTTGCTGGACGCGGCGCAGACGCTGGCCTTCCTGCGCTCGCCGCCGGGCAATCGGCTCGAAGCGCTCAAGGGCGAGCGCGCCGGGCAGTACAGCATCCGCATCAACGACCAATGGCGCCTGTGCTTCGTGTGGGCCGAAGGCGGGCCGGCTGAAGTGGAAATCGTCGACTATCACTGAAGGACAGCTCACCATGAACCGACCCGTGAACCGCCTGCGCGCCGTGCACCCCGGCGAGGTGCTGCGCGAAGACTACCTGGAGCCGCTCGGCCTGAGCGTGCACGCGCTGGCCATGGCGTTGGGCGTGCCGGCCACGCGCCTGCACGAAATCGTCAAGGAGCGGCGCGCCGTCACCGCCGACACCGCCCAGCGCCTGGCGCAGTATTTCGGCGGCGACGCAGGCTCGTGGCTGGCGCTGCAGGCGAGCTACGACCTCAAGACCCTGCCCACGCGCGGCGAAATCGCGCGCCAGGTGCGCCCGCGAAAGGAAGCGGCGGCCGCATGACGAGCGGGAGCATCAGCGAAGACCAGGTCGACCAAGTCCTGCTCGGCTGGCCGGCCTGGGCTGGGCTGCCGCCCACGGCCCCGACATCTCTTCTGGTGCAGCGCCAACATCGACGGCATCAAGGGCCGCGCCAACGGCTCGACGTTCATGGAAATCCGCAAGAAGGCGTTTCGCCTGATCGCCCTTGCCAATCTTTGCCATGCGCGTTAGCCTGCGCGGCATGAGCCCGCCGGGCCGCCCCAAGGGCGAATACCGGAGGGCACAGCCCGAAGGTACACCCATGAGCACGATGAACATCTCCCTGCCCGACGAGCTGAAGGCCTTCGTCGACCAGCAGGTCGCGGGCCGCGGCTACACCAGCAGCAGCGAATACGTGCGCGAGCTGATCCGGCATGAGCAGGACAAGGAGAAGCTGCGCGCACTGCTGATGGAAGGCCTGGAATCCGGCCCCGGCCGCGTGGTCGACGCTGCCTACTTCGACGAGTTGCGCGCCAGCGTGCGCCGTCGCGCCACGGCGTTGGACAAGGCCAAGTCCGCCGCCGCGCGTGCCAAGCGCGAAATCAAGGCAGGCAGCCGCTGACGTGGACACCGCCCGGCGCGTGCCGCTTGTCGTACGCCCGCAGGCGCAAGCCGACATCGACGATGCGATCGGGCACTACCTGCTGGAGGCTGGCGAGGACGTTGCGGCGCGCCTGGCCGACGCCGTCGTCGCGGCCTTCGAGCGGCTGGCGCGCAATCCTGGCCTCGGCTCGCCGCGCGAGGGGCTGCTGCCGGCGGCGCCGGGCCTGCGCAGTCGGTCGCTGCGGCCATGGCCCTACCTGATCTTCTGCGTCCAGGGCGGGCAGATGCTGGATGTGGTGCGCATGTTGCACGGCGCGCGCGACATCCCGGTCACGCTGGCGGAGCCCGACGCATGAACCCGGGCATCAGCGAAGACGCGGTCGAACAGGCGCTGCTCGAATGGCTGGCCGGCCTGGGTTGGGCCACCGCGCGCGGCCCCGACATCTCGCCGCCCGACGCCAAGACGCCCGGCACCGAGCGCGCCAGCTATCGCGAGGTGATGCTGGCCGGCCGGCTGCGCGCGGCCATCGCGCGGCTGAACCCGCACGTCTCGCCGGGTGCGCGCGACGACGCGCTGCGCCGCGTGCTCAGCCCCGACGTGGCGGGCCTGGTCAACGCCAACCGCCAGCTGCACCGCTGGCTGGTGGACGGCGTGCCGGTCGAGTTCCAGAAGGACGGCCAGACGCGCGGCGACCGCGTGCGGCTGCTGGACTTTGCCGACGTGGCCGCCAACGACTTCCTGGCCGTCAACCAGTTCAGCGTGCAGGGCCCGAAGCTCACGCGCCGGCCCGACGTGCTGCTGTTCGTCAACGGCCTGCCGCTGGTGCTGTTCGAGCTGAAGAACCCGGGCGACGAGGACGCCGACATCTGGGCGGCGTGGAACCAGCTGCAGGCCTACCAGCAGGACATCCCCGAGTTGTTCCATGCCAATGTGCTGCAGGTCGTCAGCGACGGCATCCAGGCGCGCATGGGGTCGCTGACCAGCGAGCGCGAGCGCTTCATGGCCTGGCGCACCATCGACGGCGTGGCGAGCGACCCGCTGGGCGCGATGCGCGAGCTGGAAACGCTGGTGCTGGGCCTGTGCCGGCGCGAGCTGCTGCTGGAATACGTGCGCCACTTCGTGCTGTTCGAAGAGGGTGGCGAGGGCGGCGGCGGCCGGCTGCTCAAGAAGGTGGCCGGCTACCACCAGTTCCACGCGGTGCGGGCGGTGGTGCGCAGCGTGCTGGCGGCATCGAAGCCCGGCGGCGACCCTCGGCGCAAGGGCAAGGGCGGCGTGGTGTGGCACACGCAGGGCGCGGGCAAGAGCATCGAGATGAGCTGCCTGGCCGGCGCGCTGATGGCGCACCCGGACATGGGCAACCCGACGCTGGTGGTGGTGACCGACCGCAACGATCTGGACAATCAGCTCTTCGGCGTGTTCGCGGCGGCGGCCGAGATGCTGCGCGAGACGCCGGTGCAGGCCGACACGCGGCCCGAGCTGCGCCGGCTGCTGGCCAACCGGCCCTCGGGCGGCATCGTCTTCACCACCATCCAGAAGTTCACGCCGGGCGAGGACGAAGATGCGTTTCCGGTGCTCTCCGAGCGGCGCAACATCGTCGTCATCTGCGACGAGGCGCACCGCACGCAGTACGGCTTCGAGGCGCGGCTGGTGGGCGGCAAGGGCCGGCCGGCGCCGATGGCGGCCAATGAGGGCCAGGCGTTGCAAGCGGCCGAGCCGCGCCCTGACTACCGGGTCATCAGCGCGGTGCAGCCCACGCAGCGGCGCACGGACAGTGCCGTGCGCGCATCAGCAGGGCGCACGGACAGTGCCGTGCGTGCATCAGCAGGGCGCACGGACAGTGCCGTGCG
>DAIMFR010000143.1:0-4841 GCA_036724445.1 Rubrivivax sp.
GTCGACGGCCCGAGCAACAAGGACTGGCGCGGCGGCCGCGGCATCCTCGAGAACATCATCCCCAGCTCGACCGGCGCCGCCAAGGCGGTGGGCAAGGTCATCCCCGAGCTGAACAAGAAGCTCACCGGCATGAGTTTCCGCGTGCCGACCTCGGACGTATCGGTGGTCGACCTGACCGTCGAGCTGGTCAAGGAAGCCGGCTACGAGGAGATCTGCGCGGCGATGAAGGCGGCGTCCGAAGGCGCCATGAAGGGCGTGCTCGGCTACACCACCGACAAGGTGGTGGCCACCGACTTCCGCGGCGAAAGCTGCACCAGCGTGTTCGACGCCGATGCCGGCATCGCGCTGGACAAGAGCTTCATCAAGGTCATCGCCTGGTACGACAACGAATGGGGCTACTCCTGCAAGGTGCTGGAGATGGTGCGCGTGATGGCGCGCTGACGCGGCGCCGCCGGAGAGCGCCGTGCGCCGCTTCGACATCGCCTGGGCCGGCGCGCTGCTGGCCGCGCTGTGCGCGGCGCCGGCGCAGGCCGATCCTGTAGACACCGCGCCGGCGCGCGGGCTGATCGTGCGCCTGAAGCAGCCGGTGGCGCATGAACGGCTCAGTGCGCGCGGCGCCGATGCGGTTGCGCCGGCGCAGGAGGCCGCGCGCTGGCAGCGCGTACTCGGCGAAGCCGGGCTGTCCGGCGCTTCCGGCCGGCGCGAGCCGCGCCTGAAGCCGGTGGGTCGCGACCAGCAGCTGATCGAATTCGAACGCCCGCTGTCGCGCAGCGAGGCGGCGTCGCTGCGCGACAAGCTGCTGGCGCGGCCGGACGTGGCCTGGGCCGAAGCCAACGTGCGCCAGAAGCGGCTGCAGGCCACGCCCAGCGACCCGCTGTTCACCGAGCAATGGTGGCTGCAGCCGGCGTCAGGCAGCAATGCCAACGCGCTGGAGGCGCGCCGCCGCGGCGTCGCCGGCTTCCAGAACGCGTGGCTGCGCGCCGGCAGCGCACCGGTGGTGGTGGCCGTGCTCGATACCGGCATCACCGCACATCCCGACCTCGCCGGGCGCACGCTGCCGGGCTACGACTTCGTCAGCGTGGTCGACTACGCCAACGACGGCGACGGCCGCGACAGCGACGCCAGCGACCCCGGCGACTGGGTCGGCAGCCGCGAGCTGGGCAGCGAGCTGTTCTACGGCTGCGCCGCCGAAGACAGCTCTTGGCACGGCACGATCGTCGCCGGCATCATTGCCGCGCACACCGGCAACGGCTTGGGCGTCGCCGGCATCGCGGCACCCGCATCGGTGCTGCCGGTGCGCGTGGCCGGCAAATGCGGCGCCGATCTGGACGACATCATCGACGGCATGCGCTGGGCGGCCGGGCTGCCGGTGGCCGGCGTGCCGCTGAACCCGAACCCGGCGCGCATCATCAACATCAGCTTCGGCGGCAGCGCCGCCTGCGGCTCGGCCTACCAGGCTGCGGTCGACGAACTGAAGGCCGAGAAGGGCGCGGTAGTCGTGGCCGCGGCCGGCAACGGCTGGGGCGCGCCGTCGCGGCCGGCCAGCTGCCGCGACGTGGTCGGCGTGGCCGGCCTGAACCGCGACGGCTTCAAGAGCAACTATTCCAACTTCGGCAGCGCGCTCGCCGCCAGCGGCATCGCCACCGTGTCCGGCGACGATGCCGACGGTGCCTGGGGCAACCTGCTCGCCGACAGCGGCCTGGTGACGCTGACCAACCGCGGCACGAACGTGCCCGGTACGCCCGGTTATGCGCGGCTCTTCGGCACCAGCTTCGCCGCGCCGCAGGTGGCGGGCACGGTCGCGCTGATGCTGAGCCTGAACCCTGCACTGAGCCACGAGCAGATCCTGCACGGGCTGCGCGCGAGCGCACGCCCGCACGTCAGCTCGCCGAAGATGGCCGCCTGCTCCGAAAGCAACCCGGGCCGCTGCATCTGCAGCACGGCCAGCTGCGGCGCCGGCATCCTGGATGCCGAGCAGGCGCTGATCTATGCCTCGATGCCCGGCAGCTACGTGGCGCCGGTGCGCCAGGCCGAAGTCATCGACCATGCCGAGCTCGATGCGGCGCTGGCGCGGGCGCCGCAGGACCGCCCGGCCGGATCGGCGCCGGTGGCCGACGCCCGCGGCGCCGGCGGCGACAGCGGCGGCGGCGCCTTCGGCGGCTTCTGGCTGCTGGCGCTGGCCACCGCGGCGATCACGCTGCCGCTGGTGCGGCCGCGGCCGCCGCGCGCCTGAGCGCGACGCGCTCGGCTCAGCGCGCCGCGCAGGGCACGAAAGCTCCGGACGACGGCAGCTTCAAGGCCTGCAGTTGCGCGCGCAGGCCCGCGTCGGCGTGTGCGGCGCGCAGCCAGTAGGTCGGGGAGGCCGGCGCCGACGCGGCGGCGGGCGCGGCAGGGATGCGCTGCCAGCTGCCGGCGGGCAGCGCGGCCAGCAGCGCTTCGGCCTCGGCCAGCTGCGCCGCGTCGAAGGGTCCGGCCTCCAGGCAGGCGGTCGGCGGCGGCGGGCCCGGCACAGCGGCGTCGACCACGCGCACCGCCTCGGCTTGCAGCTTCGCCGCCAGCCGCTGCGGCTCGCGCTGCGTCGACAGCCCCGCCAGCGGCTGCAGCCAGCCCTGCGCCAGCGCCAGGAACAGCAGGTTGGCGAGCAGCAGCAGCGCGATCAGCCAACGCATCGGCTCAATGGGCTGCCGTCGGGCGCACGCTGACCTCGCCGCTGACCAGCGCGTGCACGGCACCGGCGCGCACGCGCAGCGCGCCGTGCTCATCGACGCCCTCGGCCACGCCCTCGGGTACATCGGCCCGGGTGGTGCGCACCGTCTGGCCGAACAGCAGGTCGCGCCTGCGGTAGGCGGCGGCCTGCGGCGCGAAACCCTCGCGCTCGAAGGCCAGCAGCGTGCGCACCAGCGGCAGCGCCACGCGGTGCAGCGTCTGCGGCGGATCGATGTCGGGATGCAGCTCCTGCAGGCAGGCGAAGCCGCTGGACAGCTCGGCGCCCGGCGCCTGCGGCAGTACGTTCAGGCCGATGCCGACGACGACCATGCGCCGCTCGCCGACGGCCACCGTCTCGATCAGGATGCCGCCCAGCTTGCGGCCGGCGCCCGGCGCGTCCAGCAGCCACAGGTCGTTGGGCCACTTCAGGCCGATGCGCGGGCCCGAGTCGCCGGCCGGCGGATCCAGCGCATCGGCCAGCGCCACGCCGACGGCCAGCGACAGGCCCGACCAGTCGGCCGGCTGCAGCGGCAGCGCCAGCGAGAAGGTCAGCGAGCGCCGCGCGCCGGCATGCCAGATGCGCCCCTGTCGGCCGCGGCCGTGCTGCTGCGTCTCGGCCACCAGCAGCGCGGGCTGCGTGTCGCCGTCGCGCCGGCCGTGCGGCGTCGGCGGCTCGCCGCCGACGCGAATGCCCTCGAGTGCGCCCGGCGTCGTCACCGGCGCGTCGTGCCGGCCGCTGGAGCGCCGCGCGCGTTCGAGCAGCCGCGTGTTGGTCGAGTCGACGCTGGCCAGCACCTCGACACTCAAGCCCGGCAGCAGCGGCACCAGCTGCCGCCACAGCGCTTCGGCGCCCCACTGCAGGTGCTGGCCTTGGCGATCGGGCATCGGTGCGGGCGCGTCAGGCGCGCCTGGGTGTGGAGCGGCGCTTGGGCGCCAGCAGCGTGCCGCGGCAGCCGGCGCTGCCGCACCAGCACGCGAATTCGCGCTTCAGCTTGGCCGTGTGGCGGCCGTCGATGACCAGACCGTAGTCGTAGAACAGCTCCTCGCCGGGGTGAATGTCGCGCAGCGCCTTGATGAAGACGCGGCCGCCTTCTTCGTCGGCTTCGCAGTTGGTGTCGCAGGCGTGGTTGATCCAGCGCGCGGCGTTGCCGCCGATGTTGCCGTCGATCACGTTCTGGTCGTCGATGTGGAAATAGAAGGTGTGATTCGGCTGCGACGGGTCGTGCGGATGCCGGCGCAGCGCTTCCTGCCAGCTGATGCGCTCGCCCACGTATTCCATGATCGTCTCGCCGGCGGCGATGGGCTGCAGCGCGAACACGCCCTTGCCGTGCACGCCGCTGCGCCGCACCTGCACGCGCCGGCCATCGCGGCGCGGCGGGGTCTTCGTCGGGGCCGGTTGCGCGGAGGTCTTCATTGGGTACATTGAATCGTGGGCGTGCGCGTGCACGTGCGTGCGCGCGAGACGGCGGCGATTGTAGGCATGGCCTCGAACGCCTCTTTGGACATCAACCGAGCAGACATGAGCAAGACGGTCATCATCGCGGAAAAGCCCAGCGTGGCGCAGGACATCGTGCGTGCACTGACGCCGGTGGCGGGCAAGTTCGACAAGCACGCCGAACATTTCGAGAACGACGCCTACGTCGTCACCTCAGCGGTCGGCCACCTGGTGGAGATCAAGGCGCCTGAGGAATACGACGTCAAGCGCGGCAAGTGGAGCTTCGCGCACCTGCCGGTGGTGCCGCCGCACTTCGACCTGGCGCCGATCGACAAGGCCAAGACGCGGCTGAATGCCGTGGTCAAACAGGTCAAGCGCAAGGACGTGACGCAGATCATCAACGCCTGCGACGCGGGCCGCGAGGGCGAGCTGATCTTCAGGCTGATCGCCCAGTACGCCGGCGTCGGCGACAAGAAGGGCATGGACAAGCCGATCCGCCGGCTGTGGCTGCAGAGCATGACGCCGCAGGCCATCCGCGAGGGTTTCGACCGCCTGCGCAGCGACGATCAGATGGCCGGCCTGGCCGACGCCGCGCGCAGCCGTTCGGAAGCCGACTGGCTGGTGGGCATCAACGGCACGCGCGCGATGACGGCCTTCAACTCGCGCGACGGCGGCTTCTTCCTGACCACCGTCGGCCGCG
>DAIMFR010000144.1:0-4755 GCA_036724445.1 Rubrivivax sp.
ACGGCAGGCGCGTCACCGTCGTGTCCTCGAACAGGCCGCCGGGCTTGGCGATGGCGCGCAGGTGATGCCCGAAGAACCGCAGGTAGAAGTCCGTGAAGGCGCTGCCCAGGGCGCGCGGCCGCACGTAGTCGGCCAGCCCGCGCAGGTAGTTGTCCCAGGTCGATTCGTCCTGGGCGTAGAGCTGCACCACCCAGGGGTTCTCGTCGAGTTCGTCGAAAGAGTCCTGCAGCGCGTTCTCCAACGCATCGCGTGCCTGCCACAGCCAGGCTATCTCGCGGCCCTCGGTGCCCACGGGCGCCAGCTCGAAGAAGCCTGCGACCGACTGGCCGTCTTCCAGCAGCATGCTCTTGGAACCCGGCAGGTACTCCACCCAAGGGAGCAGATCGGCGAAGGACGGCGACACGCCATAGAGGGCCTGCATGTCCGCCTCGGTGGCCGGACGGCGCGGCCGGTCGGCTGCTGCGGTGCCTGGCTCAGGGATGCCGTGCGCTGCGAGCGTCGTCACGTGCCGCGACCAGGCGTCCTCGCCCTGCGGGTCCGAGCCAGCCAATGCGAGGGCCTTGCGCGGCCAGGGCAAGGTCCAGGCCATCAGTAGTCCTCCAGGCGCTCGCCAGGCATGGCGTACTGCACCCGCTGGTACAAGGGAAAGACGGTGGTGTAGCCGGGCACGGGCACCGGATCGCTGCCGGCCAGGTGCGGGAACACGTACATCACCAGGTCCGGGTTCGGCAGCCGGTGGAACTGGCGGTAGATCTCGTTGGCTGCGGTGCGCGTGTAGGCGGCAGCGGCGGCGGGCGCTGCCTGCGCATCGGCCTCGGTCAGCGAGCGGCGCAAGCCCTGGCGCGCGTCGAGCAGTTGCCGGGCAGCTTGCCCGCCACCGGCGCTGCCGCCTGTCTCCTGGTTCCACACATCGAGCATCGTGTGATCGCCGTGCGGCAGCAGCTCGTCCTTGCTGGTGGCGCAGCCGCCCAGCACTGCGACCGCGCACAGGACCGCGGCCGATTCAATCCAAGTCCGACGCATGCTTGCCTCCGATGCGGTGATTGACCCGACGCCCCTTGGCGTCGTAGTCGATGTTGAGCGGCTGCTCCAGGTGCACGGCGACCTTGGCGCCCGGCGGTACATAGACCGCGGCGAAGGCCTGCCCGTAAAGCTTGTTGACCCAATCCGCCATGTCGCGCACGCCACCGGCCAAGATGCGGCCCATCGCCTCGTTGCCGCTGATACCGACCGTGCCGAGCGAGCCGTTGTTGTTGGCGACCACGGCCACGCTGCCGTTGTTCGACTTGATCAGCGACGCCGCGCCGGCCCCGGCCGCCGTGATGAGGGCCTGCGAGCCCAGGTACTGCTGCGCGTTGCTGCGCCGTTCACCGCTAACGCAAGGAATGCCGTAGGGGTCGCTGATCCAGCCCAGGCCGCCGTGCGTGGCGCTGTTCGCGCTGCCGCCCGACGCATTGCCGTTCTGGTTGCGGTTGCCGTCCTCCGGCATGGTGCGCACCGTCCCGTCGTTGAAGACGAACGTCACCGAGCGAATCTGGCCGCGCACGCAGGAAAGCGTCCAATCGCCGGAGGCCGTGCCGCTGACCACCGCACCGGCCACGTCGGGAATGTCGATGCCGTTGGCGGTCAGGTTGTCCGGCCCAATCAGCACCTTGAACGGATACGGGTCATTGACCGTGCCGTCGATCGGCACGCGGCCGATCAGCGCGGTCATCGCGATCGATCCCATCAGCGTCGAGTTCGACGGCACCGTGTAGACCGGCTTGGCCGACGCGCCCACCGCGCGGCTGCCGGCGTCTGCCACCGTGCTTGCCACGCTGTCGGTCGTGCCGGAAAGCGTCTTCTGCGCCGGCCCGAAGCTGGTCGGGAAGCTCAGGGTGCCGCCGCTGCCGCTCTTCGCTGAGGGCTTTGCGTCGTTCGGTTCGACCCAGCGCGTGCTACTGGTGCCGCGCGCGGCGCCGCCCTGGGTGCCGCCGAAGCCCTTGCCGTCGCCTTCCTCCAGGCCAAGCCCCACCGGCAGGTCGGCCTGGCCGCCCTTGCCGGAAAGCCCGTCCAGGCGTCGCTGCAGGTCTTGCAGCAGACCCCGGGTCTGCTGGCGGTCGCCGGCCAACTGCTCGCGGTCCTGCTGCAGGCGGCCGCGTTCGCCTTCGAGCGCGGACTGGATGCGCTGGTCGATCGCGCTCTCCCGCGCGCGCATGCGCTCGTTCTCGCTCTTCTGGTTCTTGTTGTCGTTGAGCGCCGTCTGCAGCTCGTTGCGCAACTGCTTGACCTGGGCCACCAGCGTCGCGACGGTATCGCGCGGCGTGTCGCCCTCGATGCCCAGCGCCTTCATCTCCTCGGGCGTGAGCGAGTTGGCGCTGTTGGCGGGCGCGGGCTTGGCGCCACGATCACCGGAGAACAGCTTGATGCCGACGAACAGCAGCACCAGCGCCATCGGGATCAGCAGCCACTTCAGGAGGGGGTTACTTTTCATGGCGGTCGCCTCCTTCGGCCTGGCCGGCCGCCGCTGCCGGCGGCAGGTTCACCGTCACGTCGATCGGTGAGAGCTTGGGCAGCAGCGACTCGGCCAGGCCGTGGCCACGGGTAACGAGGTAGACGACCGTGGTGTCGGCGGCGTGGCCGGCCGGCGCCAGGTTCGGGTGCTGGAAGGTCGCGGCGAGGAAGTCGCCCTGCAACGCGCGTGGGTCGAGGTCGAGCCCGCGCGCGGAGGTGTTGGTGAGCTTCACCGCCGTCACCCACTGGTCTTCGAGCCGCCAAGCGGCCAGCGCCTGCGCACGCACCGGCAGCGTCGGCAGCAAGGTGGAAAGCTCCAGGCCGCGCCGCAGGTTGACGCGGCCAATGCCGGGAACGAGTTCCACGGTGCGCAGCGGCGCGTAGAGGTTCTGCGCCGCATAGCGCGTGAGCACGACCGCCACCGGCGTGGCGCGCTTCGCAGCAGGTGCCGTGCGTTCCGCATCGTCCTCCGCCGTCGCCGCTGGCTTGGCCGGCTCGCCGTAGCGGGTCGCCGGCACGTCACCTTCCACGATGCGCACGGGTTCCAGCGCGGGCTGGCCCGCCTTCGCCGGCTCGGCCGCGATGTCCAGCAGGATCAGCGCGCCCGATTCCACGTCCTGTAGTTGCAGCCGCGTGGGCGGGATCGGCGCATTGGCGCGCAGGTAGATCGCCCCGCCCGCGCTCTGCACGCGCAACTGCTCGCCGACGCCGGCCGGCACGCCGATGCGCACGTTGCGCTCGATGAACACCACACGCTCCTGGCCGACCACGAGCGGTACGGCCAGCGGCAGGCGCTCCCAGCGCAGGATTTCGATGGCATGGCCCGCGGGCGCGAAACCCAGGCACAACAGGACGCCGGCCAGGGCCGGAGCGAAGAAGCGCTTCATGGGGTGTCTCCCTGCAGATTGGCGCCGGGGCTGGCGGGCTTGCCGGCTGGCGCCGGGGGCGGCGGGGTTTCGATGCGCTCGGGCGCACGCGCATAGCAGTCCAGCACAAGGCCGAAGGGATTGCGCTCGGGATCGATGTCCATGCGCACGACCTTCAGCGCGTAGCGCACGAGCGCGCGCTTGATCTGCTCGGCGCCCAGGTACTCGTCGGCGCTCACGTCCAGCGTGACGATCCAGTCGTTCGCCGACACGGCGCGCACGCGCGCGGCGGGATCGTCGCCGTAGCCGCGGCCGGGAATCTCATAGATGCCGCGCACGCGCTGGCGCAACTCGCCGTTGCCGCGCCGGAACTCGTAGTCCTGTTGCAGGAAGGCCCGGCAGCTCGGCGTGAAGTAAGCCGTCAGCCCATGCAGGTTGCGCGGGTAGTCCTGCTCGCCGTTGGTCGGCCAGCGTTGGGCCTGCTGCCAGATGTAGAAAGTGAAGGCGTAGACGCTCTCCGGCGGCACGTCCCACCACTTGCGGGTGCTGCCCGAGCGCAGGTCGGGCGGTACGTGGATGGTCAGGCTCTTGGGTGCGCTCCACCATCCGAACCCGAGCAGCAGTGCCACGACGAACAGTGCGGCGGCGAACAGGCGCAGCGTCTTCACATGCGCCTGCAGGTGCATGACCTCGTTCTTGAAGCGGCTCATGCTGCACCTCGGTGAATGGCTAGGCCGGGCCGCTGGCGCCGCGTGGTCCACCAGCCCGAGCGGGTGATGAGCTGGCCGCCGCCCGCGTGGGCCGCCAGCGCGGGATAGCGCAGCGCGAGCCGCCACTGGACCTGGCGGTACAGCCAGGTGTCAGGCCGGCCGCGCTTCCACCGCCGCAACATGCCGCCGCCCACGAAGACGCCGATACCGATGCCGGCGACGACCAGCGTGGGCACCATCGCAATGCTGTGGGTCAGCCAGGCCAGCGGCACGCCGGCCACGAACCCGACTGCGCCCGACAGGCCGGCGCAGACCCACAGCTCGTCGGCCGTGAGCCCGCGCACGACCACCGGATGCCGGTTCAGGCGATGCGGCAGAAAGGTCACGAGCCCGTCGCGCGGCGGGCTCTCCAGGGCGCCGGCCATGGTTGCCGGCCCTTACAGCACGCCGGTGGCCTTGGTCAGCAGCCAGATACCGACGACCAGCAGGATCGCGCCCACAGCCACGGTCAAACCGAACTGGCCCCACGTCGCGCGGCCGGTGTGGATTTCGGCGTAGCGCGTGTAGGCGTGGTAGCAGACGCCGACGAACATCGAGGCGACCACGAGCAGCGCGATCAGCAGCACGATGTCGTAGCCGTAGTTCTGCAGCGTCTGCATGATGCCGCTGCCGGTGCCGCGCGACGG
>DAIMFR010000145.1:0-4536 GCA_036724445.1 Rubrivivax sp.
AGGAAGGTCAGCTCGTCGGCGCCCTGCTCGTTGTAGCGCGCGGCGATCTCCACCGGGTCGCCGGCATCGCGCAGCGCGACGAAGTTGACGCCCTTGACGACACGGCCGCCGGTGACGTCCAGGCAGGGGATGATGCGCTTGGCGAGCATTCAGCTCGCGCCCAGTTCGTCGGCGCGCGCCTGCGCGGCCGCAAAATCGAGCGAGCCGCTGTAGATGCTGCGGCCGCAAATCACCGCCTCCACCCCTTCGGATTCCACCGCGCACAGGCGCTCGATGTCGGCGATGTCGGCCAGCCCGCCCGAGGCGATCACCGGAATCGTCAGCGCCTGCGCCAGCCTGACCGTGGCGGCTATGTTCACGCCGCTGAGCATGCCGTCGCGGCCGATGTCGGTGTAGATCACCGCCTCGACGCCGTAGTCCTCGAACTTCTTCGCCAGGTCGATGACCTCGTGGCCGGTGAGCTTGCTCCAGCCGTCGGTGGCGACCTTGCCGTCCTTGGCGTCCAGGCCGACGATGATGTGGCCGCCGAAGGCGCTGCAGGCGTCCTTCAGGAAGCCCGGGCTCTTGACCGCCGCGGTGCCGATGATCACGTAGGAGACGCCGTCGTCCAGGTAGCGCTCGATCGTGTCCAGGTCGCGGATGCCGCCGCCCAGCTGCACCGGGATCCTGTCGCCCACCGCGCGCAGGATGCTCTTGACCGCCGGTTCGTTGACCGGCCTGCCGGCGAAGGCGCCGTTCAGGTCCACCAGGTGCAGGCGCCGCGCGCCGGCATCGATCCAGCGCCGCGCCATCGCGGCCGGGTCGTCGCCGAAGGTGGTGGAGGACTTCATGTCGCCTTGCTGCAGGCGAACACACTTGCCGTCCTTGAGGTCGATGGCCGGTATCAGCAACATGGGGTCAGGGCTTCCAGGCGAGGAAGTTGCGGTACAGCGCGAGGCCGTGATCGGCGCTCTTTTCCGGATGGAACTGGGCGGCAAAAATATTATCGCGGGCGATGGCGCTGGTAAAGGCGGCGCCGTAGTCGGTGCGCCCCGCGGTGTGGCGCGGATCGGCCGGCTGCGCGTGATAGCTGTGCACGAAATAGAAGTAGGCACCGTCGGGCACGCCGTGCCAGATCGGGTGCACGCGGCCGTCGTGCGCCTGCTGGTGCACGCGGTTCCAGCCCATCTGCGGCACCTTGTAGCGGCTGCCGTCGGGCTGGCGCTGGCCGTCCAGGCGAAAGCGCAGCACGCGTCCGGGGATCAGCCCCAGGCCCGGCGTGTCCTGTTCCTCGCTGTGATCGAGCAGCATCTGCATGCCCACGCACACGCCCATCAGCGGCTTGGCCGCTGCGGCTTCGAGCACCGCCTCGAGCAGGCCCGAGTCCTGCAACTCGCGCATGCAGTCGCGCATCGCCCCCTGGCCCGGCAGCACCACGCGTTCGGCCGCGCGCACGGCTTCGGGGCGCTGCGTGACCACCACCTCGATGCCGCTGCCGCAGGCCTGGTGGGCGGCGTGCAGCACGGCCTGCGACACCGAGCGCAGGTTGCCCATGCCGTAATCGACCACCGCGACGCTGCGCCCCACGGAAGGCTCCTACAGGCTGCCCTTGGTCGACGGCACGACGCCGGCCGAGCGCGGGTCGGGCGTCAGCGCCATGCGCAGCGCGCGCGCGAAGGCCTTGAAGATCGTCTCGCACTGGTGGTGCGCGTTGTCGCCCTTCAGGTTGTCGATGTGCAGCGTGACCCCCGCATGGTTGGCAAAGCCCTGGAAGAACTCGAAGGCCAGCTGCGTGTCGAAGCCGCCGATCATGCCGGCCTTGAAAGCCACGTCCATGTGCAGTCCGGGGCGGCCGGAAAAGTCGATGACCACGCGCGACAGCGCCTCGTCCAGCGGCACATAAGACTGCCCGTAGCGCGTGATGCCCTTCTTGTCGCCGACGGCCTGCGCCACCGCCATGCCCAGCGTGATGCCCACGTCCTCGACCGTGTGGTGGCCGTCGATGTGCAGGTCGCCCTTCGCGTCGATCTGCAGGTCGACCAGCCCGTGGCGCGCGATCTGGTCGAGCATGTGGTCGAAGAAGCCGATGCCGGTGGCAAGCGCCGCCTGGCCGCTGCCGTCCAGATCGACACGCACGCGGATCTGCGTTTCCTTGGTGTCGCGGCGGATTTCAGCAATGCGGTTCATAAGCTCGCCTTCAGCGCCGTCAGCATGGCCTCGTTTTCTGCGGGACTGCCCACCGTCAGACGCAGGCAGTTCGCCAGCAGCGGGTGCATGCCGGCGATGTGCTTGACGAGCACGCCGCGCGACTTCATGCCTTCGAAGCACTGCCTTGCGTCGGGCACGCGCACCAGGATCATATTGGCCTCGCTGGGGAAGGCGCGCACGCCGCTCAGGCCGGCCAGCGCCGCGCGCAGCCGCTCGCGCTCGGCGCGCAGCAGCGCCGCCTGGCGCGCGTATTCGCCGGCATGCTCGAGCGCGAACAGCGTGGCTTCGGCATTGAGCACGCTGATGTTGTAGGGCGGGCGCACCTTGTCGATCTCGCCGATCAGCGCCGCCGCGCCGCACAGGTAGCCCAGGCGCACGCCGGCCAGGCCGAACTTGCTCAGCGTGCGCAGCACCAGCACGTGCTCGTGCTGCGCCAGCTTCGGCAGCCAGCTGCGCGACGAAAACGGCTGGTAGGCCTCGTCGAACACCACCAGCCCCTGCTGGCGGCCGACCGCGGCGACGATGCGCTCGACGATGGCTTCGTCGAACAGGTTCGCGGTCGGGTTGTTCGGATAGGCGAGGTAGGTCAGCGCCGGCCGGTGCTGTTCGATCGCCGCCAGCATGGCCGCCTCGTCGAGCTCGAATTCGGGCGTGAGCGGCACGCCGACGAAGTTCAGGCCGCGCAGCTGGGCGGAGGTCTGGTACATGACGAAGCCGGGCAGCGGCGCCAGCAGCGTCGGAATCCTTCCATCGATCGCTTCGCTGGCGGGCACGTCGCAGGCCACGCTGAGCAGGTCGATCAGCTCGTCGGAGCCGTTGCCCAGCATCAGCTTGCAGCCGGGCGGCAGTTCGACGTACCTGGACAGCGCCGCCGCCACGTCGGCCGTGCTCTGCACCGGATAGCGGTTGATCGCGACACGGCCCAGGCGCTCGCCCAGCTCGCGCTGCAGCGCCTCGGGCAGGCGGAAGGGGTTTTCCATCGCGTCCAGCTTGATCAGCCCGCGGCTGTCCTGGATGGCATAGGCGTGCATCGAGGCCACGTCCTGGCGGATCGTGTGGCGGATGCGTTGCGCGAGAGTGGTCATGCGGTGGCGTCCAGGATGTCGGGCCCGGCAAGGCAGGGGTTGACGATGCGCAGACCGTCGATCAGCTGGCCGTGCTGCAGATCTTCGGTCAGCAGCAGCGTGCAGCCCTGCTGCTGGGCGGCAGCAACCATCAGCGCGTCCCAGTAGTGGATGGACAGGCCGTCCTGCAGCGCCCAGGCCAGGTCGACGGTATCGTCGTCGACGATCCACGGCCTCCAGGCGCGATACTCGCGCACCATGCGCCGCGCGGGCTCCGCACCCAGCGCCGGCGCCAGCCGCAACAGGTTGACGTACATCTCGTTCAGCACCTGCGTGCTGAGCCGGCCGCAGTCGCGCTGCCAGCAGCGCTCGATCCAGCGCTGCGCAGCCTGCTGCTTGTGCGGGTCGCGCGGATCCACCGCGTACAGCAGCACGTTGGTGTCAACGAAAACGGTCGAGCCGTTCGGCATAGATCTGGTCGCGGGTCAGGAACGGGCCGGTGAACTGCACCGGCTGGAACTTCAGCGCTTCGCGCATCGCACGCTGGTAACGGTCGGTGCGCTGCATCTTCTCGGCCAGCATCTCGCCGATCAGCCTGGAGACGCTGGTGTTGCGGCGCGCCGCTTCCATGCGCGCCCAGTCGGCGACGCTGTCTTCCATCGTGACGGTGACGTTTTTCATGGCAAGAAACACGAGTTCAGTGTTGCACGAGTTTCGTGTCACACGATCTTCGTGTCAACGCGCATTTCGGCGGCGCGGGCGTGCGCCTGGAGTCCTTCGCCATAAGCCAGCTCGGCGGCGATCGGCCCCAGCTTGCGCGCGCCCTGTGCGCTGACCTCGATCAGGCTCGAGCGCTTGACGAAGTCGTAGACGCCCAGCGGCGAGCTGAAGCGCGCGGTGCCCGAAGTCGGCAGCACGTGGTTCGGCCCGGCGCAGTAGTCGCCCAGGCTCTCGCTGGTGTAGGCGCCGAGGAAGATCGCGCCGGCGTGGCGCAGCAGCGGCTCCCAGCGGCCCGGCTCGCGCGAGCTGATCTCCAGATGCTCGGGCGCGATGCGGTTGCTGATCTCGCAGGCCTCTTGCATGCTGCGCGTCAGGATCAGCGCGCCGCGGCCTTCCAGCGACGCGCGGATCACGTCGCGACGCGGCATGCCGGGCAACAGCCGCTCGATCGCCTCGCGCACCGCGGCGATGTAGGCCGTATCCGGGCACAGCAGGATGCTCTGCGCCAGTTCGTCGTGCTCGGCCTGGCTGAACAGGTCCATCGCCACCCAGTCGGGCGGCGTGC
>DAIMFR010000146.1:0-4515 GCA_036724445.1 Rubrivivax sp.
AATGCGAGAAGAACGGGGCGGTGAATTGCCGTTCAGTGCGAGAGACAACACCGCCCGACTCGTGACCTGATTCCGGACAGCTACTCGATCGGCAACACCCGCAGCCCTTCGACCCGGCCGAAGGCCGCGTCCCCCGTGATCAGCCGGTGCTCGGAACCCAGTTGCAGGCACGACGCGGCCTGCAGCGCATCGGGTGTGCGCAGGCCGTGGCGGGCACGAATCGCAGCGGCGAGTTCGACCACGTCGCGGGTCAGTTCCACCCAGATCAGGTCCGGCCGCGCGAAGAAGGCGTCGTAAGCGGCCAGCACGGCCATGTCGTTGGTCTTCATCGGACCGACCCGGCACTCGAGCCAGCTGAGGCGGCTGATCGCAGCCCGCGCCCCGGGATATGCCTGGAGCAGCGCCGCGATGGCAGCGCGAACCTTCGCTGCGAACGGATCGCGGCCCTCGATCAGATAGATCAGCGCGCTCGCGTCGAAGAAGACGATCACCAGTCGCGCTCGGCGGCGAGGCGCTGATCGATGTCGGCCTTGCTGTGCGAGCCCGCGCTCGGCTGCATCAGCAACCATTGCAGCGCGCTCAGCCCTGCCGTGCGCGCGGGTTGGCCGCCACTCAGGCGCAGGTATTCATCCTCGGACAGCACGACGGCAGCTGCCTTGTTGCGCTTGACGATGTGTACCGGCCCGCGGCGCAACGCCTCCTCGATCGCGGCCATGCCGCGGCGCTTGATTTCCATCGCCGAAAGAACATTCGCCATATCGCGAGTCTCAAATCAGTACCAGACCGGCTTCGATGGTATCGAAAACGGCACTCTTTCGTCTCTCCCGGCCGACCGACACAACGGGCCGATACCGACTCGCTGCCTACCTCGGAGCGAGCCGCCCGACGAGATTCAGGCTGACCCGAACCCGGCGCCATTGGATCAGCACGGCCAGGTGCGATGCCGGGAAGCCAGTGCACTGGCGCGCCTACCGGATCACGCGCACGCCTGGGCTGCTCTCGATCCGCATGCCGGCGCCGGTGCAGACGGGTCAGGCGCCGCCGCGGCCGATGCCAAGCCAAGCGAGAACGGCAACCTCCACGTCTGCCAGTTGCACCGGGGCCAGCGCGCCGAGCCGGCGCACCAGGCGGACGGTTGGCACCGTGACGATGCCCTGGGCATCGAAGGCGCCAGGTTGCAGGAACCTGAGCTTGGCGGGCACCTCGAAGCGCGACCCGCGCACGCTGGTGGTGTGCGGCACGAGTCAGACGAGCGAGCGCTCCTGCTCCCCGACGGGAACGCTCAGGACAAGGCAGGGACGAACCTTCGCCGCAAGTCCGAGATCGACCAGCCAGACCTCACCGCGAGGCGGTGACCTCACTGCTGTTTCTCGGCTTCGTCAAGCGCCAGGAAGACCTGCTCTGCCGCCAGGACGAGCTCCTCGTCGGGCGGTGCGCTGTACCCGGCTTCGATGGGCAAGCGGAGCAGGCTGACCAGCACATCATGCTGATCTGCCTGGGGAAGCGCCTTGAACGAGCGCAGGAAGCGTTGCGCGGCTTCGGACATGGAATGAAGTCTACTGCTGTGAGCGCCGATCAAGAACCGCGCTTATCTGACGACGAGGCTGCGGTTTTTGCGCACGGCGCTGTCGTTTCGCAGCAGGTGTCGTTGAGGAGTTGATACCGCAACGCTGGGGTCGGCTGCATGGCCGCCTGCAGGCGGCCATGCAGCCGCGGGCGAGCGCGAGCCCGGGACGCGTCGGCGTTTTGCGTTGGTTGGGAGAGACACGCCGCGCAAGCGGCGCGGTAGAACCGCGCGCAGTGCCCCCAGAGAGGCGGGCACGGCGGCGGCAATGCTTGGCAGGGTGAACCGCGCCGTGCCCTACACCATGCAGATGCGGGTGCGGCGTCAGTGTTGCATCGCCGGACGGTCACGTCCAGCGTCTGCGTCTTGATGCCGTGCGCGGCTCGGGTGTCCTCGGGGCTGGCCCCGGGGAGCGCGCTTGGCCGACATCCCAGCTCGTCTGTTCCTGTGCGCTCGCTGTCGCGAGCAGGTGCTGCTGTGCAGCCACTGCGACCGTGGGCAGCGCTTCTGCGGCCGGGTCTGCTCGAGTGCAACGCGCCGCGCCAACCAGCGTGACGCCGGCCGACGCTATCAGCGCGGCCCCGTCGGCCGTCTCGAGCATGCCGCACGTCAGCAACGATGGCGCCAGCGCCAGCGCGAACAACCCGCGCTCGACGCGGTGACGCATCACGGTTGTCCTGGGCCCGGCGCGGATGCTCCACTGCCGGCATGTCCAGAAGCTGCCGAGCCTCACCCGCCCACCACGCATGACGCGACTGAACACCGACAGTGTCGACGCTGCGCGAAGGCCCTGCCGGCGTGGGTCAGGCAAGGCTTCCTGCGCCGGCGGCGGATTGCCGCCGGCGCGCACCTGGCCGCGTGGCCGCCACGTTGCCGCAGCCCTTGATCCATGGAGCGCTGATGACGATCTGCGACGAACTCGAACAACAGATCCTGCGCCTGCACGATGTCGAGCACTGGCGTGTGGGCACCATCGCGCGCCAGTTGGGCGTGCATCACGGCACCGTGCGCCGCGTGATCGCGCAAGCAGACCGCAGCGCGCCAGCGGCACCGCCGCTGCGCCCGAGCCGCATCGACCCGTACCGGCCCTTCGTCCTGCAGACGCTGGGCGCGTATCCGACGCTCACCGCCGCACGCCTGTACGTCATGGTGTGCGAGCGCGGCTACCGGGGCAGCGCGAGTCACTTCCGCCACCTCGTCTCGGGCCTGCGGCCGCGCCCGGCGGCCCAGGCGTACCTGCGGCTGCGCACGCTGCCGGGCGAGCAGATGCAGATGGACTGGGCCCACTTCGGCCACCTGAGGATCGGCCGCGCCAGGCGCGCGCTGATGGCCTTCGTGATGGTGCTGAGCTGCTCGCGGCGCATCTTCCTGCGCTTCTTCCTCGACGCGCGCATCGACAGCTTCTTGCGCGGCCACGTCGAGGCGTTCATCGCGTTCGGCGGCTGCAGCCGGGTCATCCTCTACGACAACCTGCGCAGCGCCGTGCTCGAGCGCGTGGGCGACGCCATCCGCTTCAACCCCGAGCTGCTGGCGCTGGCACGGCACTTTCGCTTCGAGCCGCGCCCCGTGGCGGTTGCTCGCGGCAACGAGAAGGGGCGCGTGGAGCGCAGCATCCAATACGTTCGCCGCGCCTTCTTCGCCGCGCGCGAGTTCGCTGACCTGGACGACCTGAACGCGCAGGCGCGTGCATGGTGCGAGGGGCCGGCCTCGGATCGCCCCTGGCCCGAGGATCGGCGCCTGAGCGTGCGCGAGGCCTTCGAGCGCGAGCGCGCTTCGCTGCTGGCGCTGCCCGAACGCGAGGTGGCGCTGGGCACGCGCGTGGCCGTGCCGGTGCACAAGACGCCCTACGTGCGCTTCGACCTGAACGACTACTCGGTGCCGCACACGCACGTGCGGCGCACCCTGTGGGTGCTGGCCGACGAGCGCCGCGTGCGCGTGTTCGACGGCGCACACGAACTCGCCGACCATCCCCGCAGCTGGGACAGCGCCGCCCAGATCGAGGATCCGCGCCACGTCCAGGCCTTGGTCGAGCACAAGGCCGCCGCACGCGCGCATCGCGCCTGCGACCGGCTGGCGCAGGCAGCACCGGCCAGTGCTCGGCTGCTCGAGCGCGCCGCCGAGCGCGGCCACAACCTGGGCACGATCACCGCCGCGCTGATGCGACTGCTCGATCGCTGGGGCGCCGACGCCCTGCAGGCCGCGATCGGCGAGGCGTTGCTGCGTGACGTGCCGCACCCCAATGCCGTGCGCCTCGCGCTCGAGCGAAGCCGCGAGGAGCAAGGCCTGCCGCCGCCCACTGCGCTGTGCCTGAGCGAAGAGGCCGCGCGCCGCGACGCCCCGGTGCGCGCGCACGCGCTGGCCGGCTACGACCAGATCACCAGACCCCAAGGAGATGATGATGAGCCGAGCCAGGAGTGAACCCGCCTCGCAACTGCGCGAACAGGCCCAGGGCCTGCGCCTGCACGGGCTGCTCGCGCATTGGTCCGAGGTCATGGCCCAGCCCGAGCAGGCGCGCTGGATCACGCAATGGCTGGCCTGGGAGGCCGCCGAGCGCGGCCGGCGCAGCCTGGAGCGGCGGCTGCGCGACGCGCACATCGGGCGCTTCAAGCCGCTGGCAGACTTCGACTGGGGCTGGCCCAAGCAGTGCGATCGCCTGGCCATCGAGGAGCTGATGACGCTGCAGTTCATGGCCGATGCCACCAACGTCGTGCTCGTGGGCCCCAACGGCGTGGGCAAGTCGATGTGCGCGGCCAATATCGGCCACCAGGCGGTGCTCGCCGGCTGCACGGTGCTGTTCATCACCGCCGGGCAGTTGCTCGGCGACCTCGCCGCGCTGGACAGCGACTCGGCCCTGCGGCTGCGGCTGCGCCGCTATGCCGCGCCCGACCTGCTGCTGATCGACTTATGTGCCGAGCTCAGTGATGTGGAGCAAGCGACCAAGGACGATCATC
>DAIMFR010000147.1:0-4285 GCA_036724445.1 Rubrivivax sp.
GGGATCGCATGCACCAGGTCGCGCAGCGTCACGCCCGGCTGCATCCGGCCCTTGAAGCGCACCAGCACGCTCTCGGGCATGTCCAGCGGCATCACGCCGGTGGCCGCGCCGAAGGCCACCAGCCCCGAACCGGCCGGGAAGCTGATGCCGATCGGGAAGCGCGTGTGGCTGTCGCCGCCGGTGCCCACGGTGTCTGGCAGCAGCAGGCGGTTCAGCCATGAATGGATCACGCCGTCGCCGGGGCGCAGCGCGACGCCGCCGCGCGTGCTGATGAAGGCCGGCAGCTCGCGGTGCGTCTTCACGTCCACCGGTTTCGGATAGGCGGCGGTGTGGCAGAAGCTCTGCATCACCAGGTCGGCGGAAAAGCCCAGGCAGGCCAGGTCCTTCAACTCGTCGCGCGTCATCGGGCCGGTGGTGTCCTGGCTGCCGACCGTCGTCATGTGCGGCTCGCAGTAGGTGCCCGGGCGGATGCCCTGGCCTTCAGGCAGCCCGCAGGCGCGGCCGACCATCTTCTGCGCCAGCGTGAAGCCGCGTCCGGTGTCCTTCGGCGCCACCGGCAGGCGGAAGGCCGTGGACGCCGGCAGGCCCAGCGCTTCGCGCGCCTTGGCGGTGAGGCTGCGGCCGATGATCAGGTTGATGCGTCCGCCGGCGCGCACCTCGTCGAGCAGCACCTGGCTCTTGAGCTTGAAGTCGGCGACGGCCGCGCCGTTCTTCTCGATCTTGCCGTCGTAGGGATGGATGTCGACCACGTCGCCCATCTCCAGCTTCGACACGTCGACCTCGATCGGCAGGCTGCCCGAGTCTTCCTGCGTGTTGAAGAAGATCGGCGCGATCTTGCCGCCCAGCGTGACGCCGCCGAAGCGCTTGTTCGGCACGAAGGGGATGTCCTCGCCAGTGGCCCAGATCACGCTGTTGGTGGCGCTCTTGCGGGAGGAGCCGGTGCCGACCACGTCGCCGACGTAGGCGACCAGGTGGCCCTTCTTCTTCAGGTCCTCGATGAACTGCATCGGGCCGCGCTTGCCGTCTTCCTCGGGCTTGAAGGCGGCGTCGGGACGCGTGTTCTTCAGCATCGCCAGGTAATGCAGCGGGATGTCCGGCCGGCTCCAGGCGTCGGGCGCGGGGCTCAGGTCGTCGGTGTTGGTCTCGCCCGGCACCTTGAAGACGGTGACGGTGATCTTCTTCGGCACCTCGGGCCGGCTGGTGAACCACTCGGCCTCGGCCCAACTCTGCATCACTTCCTTGGCCTTGGCATTGCCGGCCTTGGCCTTGGCGGCGACGTCGTTGAAGTAGTCGAACATCAGCAGCGTCTTCTTCAGCCCGGCGGCGGCGGCCTCGGCCACTTCGGCGTCGTCCAGCAGCTCGATCAGCGGATGCACGTTGTAGCCGCCGACCATCGTGCCCAGCAGCTCGGTGGCCTTGGCCTTGGAGATCAGGCCGACCTTCAGGTCGCCATGCGCGACCGCGGCCAGGAAACTGGCCTTGACCTTCGCCGCGTCGTCCACGCCCGGCGGCACGCGGTAGGTGAGCAGCTCCAGCAGGAAGTTTTCGTCGCCCTGCGGCGGAGCCTTGATCAGCTCGATCAGCTCGGCCACCTGCTTGGCGTCGAGCGGCAGCGGCGGGATGCCGAGCGCGGCGCGTTCGGCGGCATGTTGGCGGTAGGCTTGCAGCATGATGGGGCTCCTCGGGAAAGGGGGAAGTCTGGGGGTCTAAGCTTGCGGCACGATGACCTTCAAGCCCTTGAAGTAGTCGCGGAAGAGGCCGGCGTCGCGGGTGATCAGCGCCTGGCACTGAGGCAGGGCGTGTGCCCCGACCAGCAAGTCCGGCACTCTGCGCCTTGCCGGAACCGGTACCGCGGCGCGGTGCAGACGCTTCTTGCAACGGCGCTGCCTCTCTGCGGCGCGCACGGCAGCGCGCTGTTCGAGCGGCGAGAAGCCGATGCCGATGGCCTCCAGCGTTTCCATCACGATGTCGCTGCGGCCGAGGCCGGCAACCACTTCGCTCAGCACCGCCTCGCAGGCGACGACCGGGCCGGCGCTCAGCGCCACGCGCAGCGCGTCCTCGGCCGCCTCGGCGCCTGAGCCGTCGCCGACGAAGCCGCCCAACACCGAGGTGTCGACGGTGATCATGCGTCGTCGTCGAAAAAGGCCGTGCGCGCCTCGGCCGGCAACTGCGTGCCGCCGGCATAGGAAGTCTGGTGCGCGCGCTGCAGCAGCTGCCAGAAGTAGCGGTAGCTGGCGCGGTCGTGCAGCGTGTCGCGGTGGCGGATCGGCGCCCAGCCTGCCGCCTGCGCGGCGAGCAGGATCTCGGCGCCCAGGTCGACCTCGGCGGTGCCGGGCGCGAAGGCGTCGACGATCACGCGCACCTGGTCCGGATGGATGCTCCACATGCGCGTATAGCCGAGCCGGCGCGCGGCGGTTTCGGCGGCGGCGCGCAGCGCCTGCTGGTCCTTGAACTCGGTGACCACGCAGTGCGACGGCGTCTTGCCGAAGGCGTGGCAGGCGGCGGCGATCTCCAGCTTGGCGCGCAGCACCAGCGGGTGCTCGAACTGGCCGGCGGCGCTCATCGCCGACGCCGGGATCGCGCCGCGGTGCGCGGAGACGAAGTCCATCAACCCGAAGGACAGCGATTCGATGCGCGGATGCGCGGCCAGCGCCTGCACCTCGCGCAAGGCGCCGTGGGTCTCGACCAGCGCCTGCATCGGGATCGTGCGCGCCAGGCCGGCCGCGCGCGACGCGGCATCGACGGCGTCCACCGCGCGCTGCAGGTCGGCCAGGCCGCGCGGCTTGGGCGTCATCAAGTAGGCGACGCGCGCGCCGGCCTGGCTGACCAGCGTCGCGACCATGTGCTCGAAGGCCGGATGCTCGACCGGCGGCACGCGCACGCCGACGCGGCCGTAGCGGTTGGCCGCCGAGTTCACCAGCTCGCACATCAGCAGGGCATGCTCATGCTCGCCGCCGACCGGCGCGCCGTCTTCGCCGTCGAGCGTGACGTCGAACACCGGCCCCAGCTCGGCCTGCAGCGCCAGGCTCTTGCGCATGCGCACTTCGACGCCGCTGTAGTGGTCGCAGACGGGCAGCGCCGGCAGCGGCGGCTCGTCGGGGTCGTACAGCGCGAGGCGGGGGTGGGTCATGGCTTGCGGCGGGCGACGACGAACAGGCGCGGGAAGTCCAGCAGCCGCCGCCCGTCGGCGCGGGGCGCATAGGCGGCGGCGATGCGCGCGCGGTAGGCGTCCAGGTAGCCGGCGCGCTCGGCTTCGGGCAGCGCGTCGACGAAGACGCGCAGCCCGGTGCTGCGCAGCCAGTCGACGATGGCCTCGGGCGAGGCCATCGGGTGGCGGTAGACCGTGTGCCAGACCTCGACCGCGGCCGCGTGCGGCGCCAGCAGGTCGTAGTAGGCGGTGGCCGGGAGCGGCTTCTCGCGCAGCGCGGCTGCGTCCGCCAGCCAGGCGGACCAGGGGGCCTGCGCAGCCAGCTCGCGCATCGCGCGGTGGCTGGGCTGGTCCAGGTTGTCGGGCAGCTGCACGGCGAGCACGCCGCCCGGCGCCAGCAGCGCGAACAGCCGCGGGAACAGCGCTTCGTGGCCCGGCACCCATTGCAGCACCGCATTGGCGAAGATCAGGTCCGGCGGCTGCGCCGGCTGCCAGTCGGCGGCGTCGGCACGCTCGAAGCTCAGCTGAGGCAGCCGCTCGCGCGCGCTGGCGAGCATCGCTTCGGAGGAATCGATGCCGGCGATGCGGGCCTGCGGCCAGCGCGCGGCCAGCAGCTCGGTGGAATTGCCCGGGCCGCAGCCGAGGTCGACGGCATAGGACGGCTCGGCCAGCGGCACGTGCGCCAGCAAGTCGATGGCCGGCCGCGTACGCTCGCTCTCGAAGCGGCGGTACAGCGCGGGATCCCAGTCGGCCATCGCTGCGCGCCGCCCGCTTTGCCTTCGCTTCAGAGCAGGTGCTTGACGCCGTCCTGCTCGCCCTGCAGTTCGGACAGCGTCTTGTTGATGCATTCGCGGCTGAAGGCGTCGATCTCCAGGCCTTCGATGATCTTATAGTCGCCGCCCGCGGTGGTCACCGGGAAGCCGAACACCACATCCTTCGGGATGCCGTATTCGCCGTTGCTGGCCACGCCCATGGTCACCCATTCGCCGCCGGTGCCCAGTGCCCAGTCGTGCATGTGGTCGATCGCCGCATTGGCGGCAGAGGCGGCCGAGGACAGCCCGCGCGCCTCGATGATGGCCGCGCCGCGCTTGCCGACGGTGGGCAGGAACACGTCCTTGTTCCACACCTGGTCGTTGA
>DAIMFR010000148.1:0-4110 GCA_036724445.1 Rubrivivax sp.
GACAGGATGTCCAGCAGGTCGGCGATCTGCGCCATGACCTCCTTGTACTCGCCGATGATCTTGTCCTGCTCCAGCCCGGTCAGGCGCTGCAGGCGCATCTGCAGGATCTCCTGCGCCTGCTCGTCGGACAGGCGGTACAGGCCGCCGGGCTGCAGGCCGTAGTGGTCGGGCAGGCCTTCGGGGCGATAGGCGGCACGGCCGCCCGGCGTATCGGCTTCGGCGCGCGCGAGCATCTCGCGCACCATCGACGAATCCCAGCTCTTGCTCATCAGCGCGGCCTTGGCCACCGGCGGCGTCGGGCTGGTCTTGATGGTCTCGATGAACTCGTCGATGTTGGCCAGCGCCACCGCCAGGCCTTCGAGCACGTGGCCGCGCTCGCGCGCCTTGCGCAGCTCGAACACCGTGCGCCGCGTCACCACCTCGCGCCGGTGCTCGAGGAAGATGTCGAGCAGCTGCTTCAGGTTGCACAGCCGCGGCTGGCCGTCGACCAGCGCCACCATGTTGATGCCGAAAGTGTCCTGCAGCTGCGTCTGCTTGTACAGGTTGTTCAGCACCACCTCGGGCACTTCGCCGCGCTTGAGCTCGATGACCACGCGCATGCCGGACTTGTCGCTCTCGTCCTGGATGTGGCTGATGCCTTCGAGCTTCTTCTCGTGCACGAGCTCGGCGATGCGCTCGAGCAGCGTCTTCTTGTTCACCTGGTAGGGGATCTCGTCGACGATGATCGCCTGGCGCGCCCCTTTGTCGATGTCCTCGAAGTGGCACTTCGCGCGCATCACCACCTTGCCGCGGCCGCTGCGGTAGCCCTCGCGCACCCCGTTCAGGCCGTAGATGATCCCCGCAGTGGGGAAGTCCGGCGCCGGGATGATCTGCATCAGCTCTTCGAGCGTGGCTTCTTCGTTCTTCAGCAGGTGCAGGCAGGCGTCGACCACCTCGTTCAGGTTGTGCGGTGGGATGTTCGTCGCCATGCCCACGGCGATGCCGGCCGAGCCGTTGACCAGCAGGTTCGGCAGCCTCGTGGGCAGCACCAGCGGCTCCTTCTCCGAGCCGTCGTAGTTGGGGCCGAAATCGACGGTCTCCTTGTCGATGTCGGCCAGCATCTCGTGCGCGATCTTCGCCAGACGGATCTCGGTGTAGCGCATCGCCGCGGCGTTGTCGCCGTCGACGCTGCCGAAGTTGCCTTGGCCGTCGACCAGCATATGGCGCAGGCTGAAGTCCTGCGCCATGCGCACGATGGTGTCGTAGACCGCCGAATCGCCGTGCGGGTGGTATTTGCCGATGACATCGCCGACGATGCGCGCGCTCTTCTTGTAGGGCCGGTTCCAGTCGTTGTTCAGCTCGTGCATCGCATAAAGCACCCGCCGGTGCACCGGCTTCAAGCCGTCGCGCGCATCGGGCAGGGCACGGCCGACGATCACGCTCATCGCGTAGTCGAGGTACGACCGCCGCATCTCCTCTTCCAGGCTGATGGGCAGGGTTTCTTTGGCGAATTGGGTCATGCAATGCCGAGGGAATCAGGGTTCCGGCTCGACGGAGACGGACGCGCGCGACGGCGCTGAAGGGGAGATTCTAAGTGCGCGGCTGTGTAGCACCTGCGCAACAACGGGTGCTGCAAGCGCTGGCATACGCGCCAAAATGCGGCTCAGCCGGCGCCCTATGGCACAATGAATTTGTCGGTGGCGGGTGCCCGCCCGAGTGGGGTTTGTGACCATTCATCACGATTTGAGTGTGGACATATCGCAGCTAACTGCGGCTTTCCTTGAGAGGACAACCATGAAGAAACTGAATCAGGTGGCGGTGCTTTTTGCGTCGCTCGCACTCACTGCCCCGCTGGCGGTGAGGGCTCAGGCGGTGCAAGGGGTGCCGGCGCAGCCGGTGGCCAGCCCGACCGCCGAGCAACTGCGTTATGCCAATGGCTCCGAGCAATGGCGCGCTGCAGACGGTACGCCGGTGATGAACGGCACGAACGAACTGTGCTGGCGCGATTCCACCTGGGGATCGTCCACCGCCTACCCGGGTTGCGACGGCGCAGCCAAGCCGCCGCCGCCGCCGCCTGCGCCTGCCCCGGCTGCCGCGCCGGCACCCGCTCCGGCACCCGCTCCGGCTCCGGCACCTGCTGCTGCGCCCAAGCCGGCTGCGCAGAAGGTGACCTACGCGGCTGACACCTTCTTCGACTTCGACAAGTACGCGATCAAGCCCGAAGGCAAGGCCAAGCTGGACGATCTGGTCGAAAAGACCAAGGGCATCAATCTCGAGGTGATCATCGCCGTCGGCCATACCGACAACATCGGCACGATGGCCTACAACCAGAGGCTGTCCGAGCGCCGTGCCAACGCGGTCAAGGACTACCTGGTGAGCAAGGGCATCGAGAAGAACCGCATCTACACCGAGGGCAAGTCCTTCAAGCAGCCGATCGCCAGCAACAGCACGGCAGAAGGCCGCGCCAAGAACCGCCGCACCGAAATCGAGGTGGTGGGTACGCGCGCCAACTGATCAAGCGGACCCGCAAGGGTCTTGCATGTACAAACCCCGCTGCGGCGGGGTTTTTCATTGCCGGCTGCCGCCGGCGCGCAGAATCTTCTGCTTGGCGCCGAAGCCCGGCGCTCAATCGCTGTTGCAGGAGCTTGCATGGGCAACGTGGATCCGCAGGAGCTGGCCAAATTCAGTGAGCTGGCGCATCGCTGGTGGGACCAGGGCAGCGAGTTCCGGCCGCTGCACGAGATGAATCCGCTGCGCCTGGAGTGGATCGATTCGCTGGCCGGCTTGTCCGGCAAGAAGGTGCTGGACATCGGCTGTGGCGGCGGCATCCTGGCCGAAGCCATGGCGCGCCGGGCCGCTCGGGTGACGGGCATCGACCTGGCCGCCAAACCCCTGGGCGTGGCACGGCTGCACGCGCTCGAAACCGGCGTCGAGAACATCGAATACCGCGAGGTGGCCGCCGAGGCGCTGGCCGCCGAGCAGCCGCAGGCCTACGACATCGTGACCTGCATGGAGATGCTCGAGCACGTGCCCGAGCCCGCGTCGGTGGTGCAGGCCTGCGGCATGCTGGTGCGGCCGGGAGGCTGGGTCTTCTTCTCGACACTGAACCGCAACGCCAAGAGTTTTATGCTCGGCATCGTCGGCGCCGAATACCTGCTGCGCCTGCTGCCCAGAGGCACGCACGAATACGCGCGCTTCATCCGTCCCAGTGAACTGGCGCGCTGGTGTCGTGACGCCGGACTCGACCTGGAAAGCAGCCGCGGCATGGAATACAACCCGATCACGCACCGCTTCCGGCTCAGCGACGACACCAGCGTAAACTACCTCTTCGCCTGTAGGCGCCGCGCATGAGTTCAGTCCCATCGCCAGGTGCCGCAGGGGCGGCCGACGTCCGAGCCGTTCTCTTTGACCTGGACGGAACGCTGGTCGACAGCGCACCAGACCTCGCCGGCGCCGCCAATGACCTGCGCCAGGCGCACGGCCTGCCGCCGTTGCCCTTCGGCCAACTGCGGCCGATGGTCGGCAGCGGCGCGCGCGGCATGCTCGATGCCGCTTTCGGCGTCGTTCCGGGCGACCCGCGCTTCGACGCGCTGCGCAGCGACTTCCTGGCACGCTACGAAGCGCGCATGCTGCGCGAGACGCGCGTGTTCGCGACCATCGTCCCGGTGCTGCAGGCGCTGCAGCGGCAGGGTCTGCGCTGGGGCATCGTCACCAACAAGATCGCGCGCTTCTCGGTGCCGGTGGTCGAAGGCCTGGGGCTGCGGGCGCACTGCGCGGTGCTGGTCAGCGGCGACACCACGGCCTTCGCCAAGCCGCACCCGCAGCCGCTGCTCGAAGCCGCTCGCCAGTTGGCGCTGGCGCCCGAGCGCTGCATCTATGTCGGCGACGACCTGCGCGACGTACAGGCCGGGCGCGGCGCACGCATGCCGGCGCTGGCCGCCGCCTGGGGTTATCTGGGCTGCGGCGAGTCGGTGCAGGACTGGAACGCCGACGCGGTGCTGGCGCAACCGCACGAGCTCTTGCATTGGCTCGGAATGGCCTAAGCCGGCAGAGCCGGAACCAAACAGGGAATACGATTACCGTGAAAGCTCGCCGCGGCGCGCGCACGGCTGAGCCTCCCGCGGTGCATCG
>DAIMFR010000149.1:0-3997 GCA_036724445.1 Rubrivivax sp.
AGTCGCTGAAGGTCAGGAAGGTGCCGCCGTAGGGGATGAAGCCGCCGTGCAGCGCGATGCCGTTCATCGCCGCGGCCATGCCGAACTCGCGCACGCCGTAGTTGATGTGGCGCCCGCCCTGCCCGTTCACCATGATCGGCACGCCGGCCTCGTCGAAACGCAGCGCCGGCGTCGAGCTGGTATTGGTCAGGTTCGATCCGGTCAGGTCGGCCGAGCCGCCGAGCATTTCGGGCAGCGCCTTGGTGAAGGCTTCCAGCGCGATCTGGCTGGCCTTGCGCGAGGCCACGGTCTCGGCCTTGGCGTGCGCGGCGACCACCGTATCGACGGCCACCTGCGCGAAACCCTGGGGCAGATCGCCGCGCTGGCGGCGCTGCAGTTCGGCGGCCAGCTCCGGGTATTCGTCGCCATAGGCGCTCAAACGCGCGTTCCAGTCGGCTTCGGCCTGCGCGCCGCGCGTCTTGTGGTCCCACAGCGCATAGACCCGCTCGGGAATCTCGAAGGGCGGCCAGCTCCAGCCGAGCGCGCTGCGCGTCAGCGCCACCTCGTCGGCGCCCAGCGCCTCGCCGTGCGCCTTGGCCGTGCCGGCGCGGTGCGGCGAACCCTTGCCGATGGTGGTGTTGCAGATGATCAGCGTCGGCCGCGCCACCGACTGGCGTGCCTGCGTCAGCGCGGCGTCGACGGCGTCCAGGTCCTGACCGTCCAGCGGCCCGATCACGTCCCAGCCGTAGGCCTGGAAGCGGCCGCGCACGTCGTCCACGTACCACGGACGCACGGCGCCGTCGATGCTGATGCCGTTGTCGTCGTACAGCGCCACCAATTTGTTCAGCTTCCAGGCGCTGGCCAAGGCGCAAGCTTCGTGGCTGATGCCTTCCATCAGGCAGCCGTCGCCCATGAACACGTAGGTGTGGTGGTCGACCACCGTGTGGCCCGGGCGGTTGAACTCGTGCGCCAGCAGCTTCTCGGCCAGCGCCATGCCCACGGCGTTGGCCAGACCCTGGCCCAGCGGGCCGGTGGTGGTTTCGACGCCCGGCGTCAGGTCGACTTCCGGATGGCCCGGCGTCTTGCTGTGCAGCTGGCGGAAACGGCGCAGCTCGCCGATGCCGAGCGCATAGCCGCTCAGGTGCAGCAGCGCATACAGCAGCATCGAGGCATGGCCGTTGGACAGCACGAAGCGGTCGCGGTCGGGCCAGTGCGGGTTGGCCGGGTTGTGCTTCAGGTGCCGGTCCCACAGTGCCACCGCCATTTCGGCCATGCCCATCGGTGCGCCGGGGTGGCCGGAATTGGCCTGTTGCACGGCGTCCATCGCCAGGGCGCGGATGGCGTTGGCCATCAGCGAAGTGTCGTCGTGAGCTGTGGCGGCCATGCGCAAAACCCGGTAGGGGAGACGAAGACGAAGAGGGGTGCTGGGGATTCTAGGCCCTGCCCCCCGGACAGCACCCTACACTGGCGCCGCATGAAAGCGCTGATCCTGGCCGCCGGCCGCGGCGAACGCATGCGCCCGCTGACCGACACGTGCCCGAAGCCGCTGCTGCCGCTGCGCGGCCAGCCGCTGATCGCCTGGCATCTGCGGGCGCTGGCGCGTGCCGGCGTGCGCGAAGTGGTGATCAACACCGCCTGGCTCGAAGAGCAGTTCCCGCAAGCGCTTGGCGACGGCAGCCGCTGGGGACTGCGCATTCGTTATTCCACCGAAGGCCGCGACCACGCCGGCGCGCTGGAAACCGCCGGCGGCATCCGCAAGGCGCTGCCGTGGCTGGCGCCGCGCGGCGACGAGGCCTTCTGGGTGGTGTCCGGCGACATCTTCATGCCCGGCTTCGAGTTCGATGCCGCGCTGGCGCGCGACTTCGCCGCCGGCAGCGACCTCGGCATGCTGTGGCTGGTGCCGAACCCCGAGTTCCATGCCGGCGGCGACTTCGAGCTTGACGCCGGGCGGCTGCGCCGCGGCGATCCGCGCCGCTGGACCTATGCCAACGTCGCGCTGCTGCGCCCGGCGCTGGTGGCCGCGCTGCCGCCGGGGCAGCGCGCCGCGCTGGGCCCGCTGCTGTTCGAGGCGGCCGCGGCCGACCGGCTGGCCGGCCGCGTGCTGCAAGGCGAATGGCACAACCTGGGCACGCCGGCGCAACTGGCGGCATTGAATGCGGCGCTGAGCGTGGAGGGTCGATGAGCACCCGAATGATCGACATCGCGGTCATCGGCGCCGGCCCGGCGGGGCTGGCGCTGGCGCTGCATGCCTCGCGTGTGTTGCCGCAGGCGCGCGTCAGCCTGTTCGACCGCCGCGAGCTGGCGCAGGACGTGTCCGGCGACCCGCGCGCGCTGGCGCTGTCGCTGGGCAGCGTGCAATTGCTGCAGCGCCTGGGCGTGTGGCCGGCCGCAGCGGCGCAGCCGATTCTCGAGGTGCATGTCTCGCAGCTGCCGCCCACGTTGCCGACCTTGCCGGACCTGCCGACCCTGCCGTCGGGTCTGCCGCTGGGCACGCCCGAGCTGCGCATCCGCGCCGCCGACGAAGGCGTGCCGATGCTCGGCGCGGTGCTGCACTACGGGCAGCTGGTGGCGCCGCTGCAGCAGGCCTGGATGCAGGCGGTGCAGCTCGCGCCGCAGCGCCTGGCCAGCCGCTTCGGCACGGCGGTCAAGGCATTGAAAACCTTGCCCGACGGCATCGAGATCGACGCCGGCATCGCCGAACGTTTCGATCTGGGCGTGGTCGCCGAAGGCGGCGTGTTCGCGCAGCAGGCGCGCAAGGCGCTGACGCACGACTACGGCCAGACCGCCTGGGTCGGCACGGCCACCCTGCAGGGCGGCGCGCCGGGGCTGGCGGTGGAGCGCTTTACGCGCCACGGCCCGTTGGCGCTGCTGCCGCTGCTGCCGGCGCGCGACACGGCGGCCGGCGCACGCCGCGCGGCGCTGGTGTGGTGCGTGGCCGGCCGCGACGACCCGGTGCGCGCGCTCGACGGCGCGCAGCGTCAGGCGGTGCTGAACACGCTGCTGCCCGAGGCCGCGGGGCGCATCGGCGGCTTGTCGCCGCTGAAGGACTTCGCGCTCGGGCTGAATGCCGAGCGCAGCTTGGTCGACGGACGCAGCGTGCGCATCGGCAACGCCGCGCAGACGCTGCATCCGGTGGCCGGGCAGGGCCTGAACCTCGGGCTGCGCGATGCCTTCGAGCTGGTGCAGGTGCTGCGCCATGCCGGCGACATCGACGCCGCTTTGCGCCGCGTCGAATGGGCGCGCGCGGCCGACCGCTGGAGCATGATCGCCGCCACCGACTTCCTGGCGCGCAGCTTCACCTGGCAGCTCCCCGGGCTGGCCGCGGCGCGCGGCCTGGGGCTGGCCGCGCTGCAGGCGGCCGGGCCGCTGAAGTCGCTGCTGGCGCGGCGCATGATGTTCGGCTCGCGCTGAAGCCCCGCGTCAGCTGCCGATGCGCCCGCCGTCGTCCTTGGCGGTGACCACCGTCGTCGAACGCGGACGCGCCGTCGCCGGCCCGGCACGCCGGCCACAGCGCCAAGCCGGCCGCGCGCAGGCGCCCGCTCAATTCAACCTCAGGTGACGACCGTCGGCCGCTCCCGCCCGGTGCGCGCGCGGATGCCGGCCAGCTGCTCGGCGGCGTCGATCAGCGGCTGCAGCGCGGCCTGCGTCTCGATGCCGTGACGCGCGGCGTCGGGCTCGAAGCGCTCCAGGTACAGGCGCAGCGTCGCGCCTTCGGTGCCGGTGCCCGACAGGCGCAGCACGAAACGCGAGCCGTCGCCGAAGAACACGCGCAGCCCCTGGCAACGGCTGATCGAGCCGTCGACGGGGTCGGTGTAGGCGAAGTCGTCGGCGCGCGCGATCTTCAGCCCGGCCACGCTGCGCCCGGCCAGGCCAGGCAGCTGGTCGCGCAGATCGGCGTGCAACTGGCGCGCGAGCTGGCTGTCCAGGCCTTCGTAGTCGTGGCGCGAATAGACGTTGCGGCCATAACCATTCATGATCCGGCCGGCTCGCCCCCGAGCATGAAAGCTCTGGCGGCGCG
>DAIMFR010000150.1:0-3989 GCA_036724445.1 Rubrivivax sp.
CGGCGAAGCCGGCAGCGGCCGCGAAGCGGACGCCTCGCAGCTTGCGGCGAAGCCATAAGTCGAGGACCTGCCTCGACAATCTCTGAACAGCCACCCGGCCCCCCGGCACTTACACTTTGCGACGGCATGCCGCAGATCTCCACCGACCGAACCATCCTGTTTGCCGACCTGCGCGGCAGCACCGGGCTGTTCGAGAGCCTCGGCAACGCCGAGGCCACGTCGGTGGTCACGCGTTGCGTGTCGGCGCTCGGCCCGCCGGTGCACAAGCACGGCGGGCACGTGGTCAAGACGCTCGGCGACGGGCTGATGGCGGTGTTCGACACGCCGGCACAGGCGCTGCAGTCGGCGCTGCAGATGCACGAGGTACTGGCCGGCATCGTGTCGCAGGGGCAGGCGCGCGGCGCCTCCAGCGCGCTGCGTTCGCTGCGGCTGCAGGTGGCGGTGTCGCGCGGCGAGGTGGTCGAGATGGCTGGCGATTGCTTCGGCGACGCCGTCAACGTCGCTGCGCGGCTGCTCGACCATGCCGGCGACAACGAGACGCTGATTACCGGCGCGGTGCTGTCCGGTCTGGCGCGCTCGATGAAGCCGAAGTTCCGCAGCCTCGACCAGCTGGTGCTGCGCGGCCGCGTCGAGCCGGTGCCGGTCTACGCGCACGGCGGCAAGCGCAGCGCGGACAGCGCGGCGACGCAGTTCGGCGACGTCTCGCCGGCGGCCGAGCCCGACGCGATCCGGCTGCAGTGGCTGCAGCTGAACCTGGTGTTCGCCAGCCGGCAGACGCCGGTGGTGCTGGGGCGCAGCCCGCAGGCGCACTTCTGCGTCGACGATTCGCGCGTGTCGCGTTCGCACGCCCGGCTCGACTGGCACGGCGGCAGCTTCCAGCTCAGCGACCTCAGCTACAACGGCACCTACGTGCGCTTTGCCGACGGCGAGATCGTCAGCCTGCGCCGCGGCAGCTGCCTGCTGCACGGCAACGGCGCCATCGGCCTGGGCGGCTCGCCGGCCGACCCCAGCTCGGCCTGCGTGCGCTTCGAGGTGCTGCGCTTCGGCGACAGCCAGATGCAGCCGCTGGCCTGACCGCCTCGATGCAGCTGCTCTACGTCGACGACGACCGCATCAATCTGATGCTGTTCGAGAACGCCTGCGCCGGCGTGCCCGGCGTGCAGGTGGCCACGGCCGCCGACGGCGCCGAAGCGCTCGAGCTGGCGCGCACGCTGGCGCCGCAGTTGCTGGTCATCGACCTGCACCTGCCGGACATCGACGGCCCGGCGCTGCTGCAGACGCTTCGCCGCGAGGCCGGCCTGCACGACGCGCCGGCCTTCCTGTGCAGCGCCGAAGACGGCCCCGAACTGCGCCGGCTCGCCGCCGGCGCCGGCTTCGCCGGCTGCTGGGCCAAGCCGGTCGACAGCCTGAGCCTGCGTCGCGAGCTGGCGGCGCTGGGCCTGGCGCAGGCCGGCTGAGCGGCGTGGCTTACGGCGCCGAGCCCGCCTGGCGGCACGGCAGCGCGCAGCGCGTCGGGCTGCTGCTCGTCAACCTGGGCACGCCGGATGCGCCGACCCCGGCCGCGCTGCGCCGCTACCTGGCCGAATTCCTGAGCGACCCGCGTGTCGTCGAGATCCCGCGCGTGCTGTGGTGGCCGCTGCTGCACGGCTTGATCCTGCGTCTGCGCCCGGCGCGATCGGCACGCAAGTACGCCACGATCTGGACCGCGCAGGGCTCGCCGCTGGCGATGTGGACCGAACGCCAGGCACAACTGCTGCGCGGCTGTCTGGGCGAAGCCGGCCACCCGGTGCTGGTGCGCCACGCGATGCGCTACGGCCGGCCGGCGATCGCCGCCGAGCTCGATGCGCTGCGCGCCGACGGCGCGACACGCGTGCTGGTGCTGCCGCTGTATCCGCAGTATTCGGCAGCCACCAGCGCCAGCGTCTTCGACGCGGTCGCCGCCTGGGGCCGGCGCGCGCGCCGGGTGCCGGAACTGCGCTTCGTGCAGCACTACCACGACGATGCCGGCTACATCGGCGCGCTGGCCGCGCAGGTGCAGGCGCACTGGCAGCGCGAGGGACGCGGCCGCATGCTGGTGCTGAGCTTCCACGGCATGCCCGAGCGCACGCTGCGGCTGGGCGACCCCTACTACTGCCACTGCCACGCCAGCGCGCGGCTGCTGGCCGAGCGGCTCGGGCTGTCGCCGAGCGAATACCGCGTCAGCTTCCAGAGCCGCTTCGGCCGGGCGCGCTGGCTGCAGCCCTACACCGAGCCGACGCTGCAGCAGCTGGCACGCGACGGCATCGAGCGCGTCGACATCCTGTGCCCCGGCTTCGCCGCCGATTGCCTGGAAACGCTGCAGGAGATCGGCGGCGAAGCGCGCGCCGCCTTCGTCGCCGCCGGCGGCAAGACGCTGCACTACATTGCCTGCCTGAACGACCGGCACGAATGGATCGCGGCCTTGCGCGCGCTGGCGCTGCGCCACCTGCAGGGCTGGGACACGAGCGCAGCGCCCGACGAGGCGGCGCTGCAGGCGCAGCGCCAGAGCGCGCTGCAGCTCGGCGCGAGCGACTGAACAGGCAACTGAACAGGCGCCCCAGCGCGCCGCTCAGCGCCGCTCAGCGCCGCTTCAGCTTGCGGCGCAGCCGCGCCAGCCGCGGCAGCAGCAGCACGCCAACGATCACTGCCAGCAGCAGCACCGACATCGGCCGCTCGACGAACACGCTCCACTTGCCTTCGCCGATGGCCATCGCGTTGCGCATCTGCGCTTCGGCCAGCGGGCCGAGGATCATGCCCACGACCACCGGCGCGGTGGGGAAGTCGAAGCGGCGCATCACCAGCCCGAGCAGGCCGATGGCGTAGAGCAGGAACAGGTCGAAGGCCGACTGGCGCATGCCGTAGACGCCGACCGTCGCGAACACCAGGATGCCGGCGTACAGGTACGACTTCGGGATCTTCAGCAGCTTGACCCAGAGGCCGACCAGCGGCAGGTTCAGCACCAGCAGCATGACGTTGCCGATGTACAGCGACGCGATCAGCGCCCACACCAGCGCGGCGTTCTTGTCGAACAGCTGCGGCCCGGGCTGGATGCCGTAGTTCTGGAACGCGCCGAGCAGGATCGCCGCGGTGTTCGAGGTGGGAATGCCCAGCGTCAGCAGCGGGATCAGCGTGGCGGTGATGGCCGCGTTGTTCGCCGCTTCGGGCCCGGCCACGCCTTCGATCGCGCCCGTGCTGCCGAACTCCTCCTTGTGCCTGGACAGCTTCTTCTCGGTGGCGTAGCTGAGGAAGGTCGGGATCTCGCTGCCGCCGGCCGGAATGGTGCCGAAGGGGATGCCGATGAAGGTGGCGCGCAGCCACGCCGGCCACGAGCGGCGCCACTCGTCGCGCGTCATGTGCACCTTGCTCAGCTGGTTCTGCGTCTCGACGGTTTTGCCCTCGAAGAGCACGACGTGCAGCGCCTCGGCCACCGCGAACAGGCCGACCGCGATCAGCACCACCTCGAGCCCGTCCATCAGCTCCGGCACGCCGAAGGTGTAGCGCGCCTGGCCGGTGATCTGGTCGATGCCGATCAGGCCCATCGCCAGGCCGGCGAAGAGCGCGGTCATGCCGCGCAGCGTGCTGCCGCCGAGCACCGCGCTGACGGTGCAGAAGGCCAGCACCATCAGCAGGAAGTATTCGGGCGGCCCCAGCTTGATCGCGTACCTGGCGACGAGCGGCGCGGCGAAGGTGACGAGCACGGTGGCGATGGTGCCGGCGACGAAGGAGCCGATCGCCGCGGTGGCCAGCGCCGCGCCGGCGCGGCCGCTCTTGGCCATCTTGTTGCCTTCCATCGCCGTGACCATCGACCCGGCCTCGCCCGGCGTGTTGAGCAGGATCGAGGTGGTCGAGCCGCCGTACATCGCGCCGTAGTAGATGCCGGCGAAGAAGATCATCGATGCGGTCGCCTCGACCTTCAGCGTGATCGGCAGCAGCATCGCCACCGCGGTGGCCGGGCCGATGCCGGGCAGCAC
>DAIMFR010000151.1:0-3778 GCA_036724445.1 Rubrivivax sp.
CGCGTCACCAGTTGCGGCCCCACGACCCCGGCCGCGACGCCGCCGGCCATGACCAATGACAGCGCGCGCGCCCGGTGCTGCGGCGCCACGCCGTCGGCGGCCGGCTGTCGTTGATGCCCAGCATCGCGGCCACCTGGTTCTTCTATTCGCGCGGCCGGCTGGCCAGCGCACAGGCCGCGGCCGAACGTGCCGAGCGCATGGCCAGCGACCAGCGGCTGGCGTTGCTGGCCTCGCAGCTCGAGCCGCACATGCTGTTCAACACGCAGGCCAACCTGCGCGCTGATCGCGCTCGACCCGCCGCGCGCGCAGGCCATGCTCGACCGGCTGATCAACTTCCTGCGCTCGACGCTGCAGGCCTCGCGCGCCGGCACGCACACGCTGGCCGACGAGTTCGCGCGGCTGGACGACTACCTGGGCCTGATGGCGGTACGCATGGGCGCGCGCCTGCGCTGCACGCTGACGCTGCCGCCGGAGCTGGAGCCGGCCGAGGTACCGGCGCTGCTGCTGCAGCCGCTGGTCGAGAACGCGATCCGCCACGGCCTGGAGCCGAAGCCAGCCGGCGGGCACATCGAGGTCAGCGCGGCGCGCGACGCCGGCCGGCTGCTTCTCGCCGTGCACGACAGCGGCGTCGGCTGGCGCGATGCCGCACCTGGGGGACACGCAGGCTTCGGCCTGGCCCAGGTGCGCGAGCGGCTGGCCGCGCGCTGCGCCGGCGCGGCGCGGCTGGACATCGGCCCGGCCGCCGGCGGCGGCACGCTGGCGACGCTGACCCTGCCGCTGCCGCCATGACCACCACCGCACTGATCGCCGAGGACGAACCGCTGCTCGCCGCCGCGCTGCGCGCCGAGCTGGCGCGGCTGTGGCCGGCGCTGCAGGTGCTGGCAGTCGCCGGCGACGGCCAGCAGGCGCTGGAGCAGGCGCTGGCGCTGAAGCCCGCGGTGTGCTTCCTCGACATCTGCATGCCGGGCTCGAGCGGGCTGGAGGCGGCCCGCGCGCTGGCCGAGGACTGGCCCAATGGGGATGCGGCGGCGGCGTTTCCGCTGCTGGTGTTCGTCACCGCCTACGACCAGTACGCGATCGAGGCCTTCGACGCGCAGGCGGTGGACTACCTGCTCGAGCCGGTCGTGCCCGAGCGGCTGGCGGCCTGCGTGCAGCGACTGCAGCGCACGCTGGCCACGCGCGGCGATGCCGCGGCGTCGATGCAGGCCGCGCTGCAGCAGTTGCGCGCCCTGCTGGCCGCGCCCGCAGCGCCGGGCGCCGCGGCGGCAGCGCGGCTGCAAGTCGTCCAGGCACAGGTCGGCGCCACCGTGCACCTGGTGCCGATCGACGAGGTGCTGTATTTCGAGGCCGCCGACAAGTACGTGCGCGTGGTCACCGCGGAGCGCGAGCACCTGATCCGCATGCCGCTGCGCGAACTGCTGCCGCAGCTGGACCCGCACGAGTTCTGGCAGGTGCATCGCGGCACCGTGGTGCAGGCGCGCTGCATCGCCAGCGCGCGCCGCGATGAATTGGGCAAGGCCTTCCTGACGCTGCGCGGCCGGCCCGAGACGATCACCGCGAGCCGGCTCTACGCGCACCTGTTCAAGGGCATGTAGACGACGTGGCTCGCGACGATGGGGCAGACCCGAACCTTAAACCTTGGGGCCGCCTTCCCGGCTGGTTGACCAGACGGACAGAACGTCCACGATGTCGCCCTTGACCCGGAAGTACAGCCAGTGTCGTGTCCGGCTCATCAGGTAGCGGCGAACCTGGATGGGCCGGCCCGTTTCGACTTGGTGACCGAGTCCGGGGTGTCTCGTGATGACAAACAACACGCCTTCGAGATCGAGGCGGACCGCGCCAGGAGCGGCGGTGCGATTCTCGGCCCACCATTGCGCAAGGCGTTCGAGCTCGCGGACAGCACGACCCTTGATGACGAACGGCAGCGCCACGGCTAACCGTAGCGCTTCAGACCTTCGATGAACTCGGGGCCCGCGCCACCTGGTTCGGCGTCTGCTTCGTCGACAGCCGCCAAGAGTTCGGCCTCCAACTCGGGCGAAAGCCGGATGGCGGGGCGATCGTCGTCCGCCAGGACGGTGACAAGAGTGCCCTCGGGGAGCGCGACGCCTTGCAGAACGACTTTGCCGTCCTTGACGGTGCCAAGTGCTACAGCCATGGCTGCCATGGTACTCCCCCGCGCAGCGCGAGGCCTTGTCGTGACTCGCTGTGCGCTTCCCTCTCTCGCATAGAACAGCCCGCCCTCGATCAGTTCGCGCTCCGCCTCGGGCGCGAGCGAGACCTTCACGAAAGCGCCTGTCTGGCGCGCTTGATCGCTTCTTCGACCGGCACGAGTTCAACGCTGCCGGCCTCGACTTCCGCGAGCCGACGCTCGATCTCAATGGCCCAGGCGTCCTCGACTTCGCTTTGGCTGTGGGCATAGCAGTTTCAAACGCCCTCGAGGCCGACCCGTGACGGTCCAGCGGCGGCATGAGGTGCTTGGACTTGGCGGCCGTGACGTCGCGCCATGCTGCTTCGGCAGGCCCTTCAGCGGCAGGCCCTTCAGCGCTCACAAGGCTCGCTGGTGACCACGTCCTCGGGGTTGACCCTGATTCCGATGGCGCCGCGCTGACGCGTCGCGCGACGCCGCCCCGGCTGCGGTTTGGCGTTGCAGCCTGCAGCGAGGTGTTTTTGACGGCCGGCGCGGCTCAAGCGGCTTTAGTCTTGCCCTGCCTCGCGCGCTCGGCCCCTGGGCGGCGGCTGCGGCTTCGGTGGCCTGTTCCTCCTTCTCGGGCCCTTGCGGCACCACCAGCGCCCGCAGCTTGACGTTGGGCGCCGGAACGCCGTGCAAGCGAATGAGGTGCAGCCTCGGCCGCGGCACCAGCGCCGCCAGCCGCTGCATGAACTCCAGCGGGCTCATGACCAGGTGCGTGGTGCCGAGCCCGGACACGAACAGTCCTGAGGACTGTTCGTGCCTGGCGAGGGGCCGGGCCTCTGGCCCGGCGCGGCCTGCAAGGCCGTCGCGCCACGGCGTCTCGAGCTCGAGCTCCACCTGGCCGGCGGCGTTGAGCTGCACCCGCTCGTCCGACAGCGCCGGCCGCGTGATGTAGCGGCACAGGCACAGCTGCTCCATCCGCCTGCGGTCGCTTGCCTCCACGCGCACGGCCGCGTGCAAGCTGAATCCGTCGATGTCGGCACACAGGGGCTGGCACGCTGCGCTCTCGCGCGGCATCGCGCGGCATCGCGCCCCTCAGGGTCAGCACCTTCTGCCCGGCGCGGGGCCCGAAGGCGATGCGGTACGTGATGGCCGCGGCCTGCAGCGGCCGCAGCGTACGCGCCTGTTCGCCGTCAGCATCCGGCTCGGCCAGGCAGGTCCGGCCCATGTCCTCGACCAGCACGCCCCGGCGCGTGAGCATATTCATCAGCCGGGCGATGATCGCCTGCAGCAGCGCATGCACCTCGTTGTCGGTGGGCGAGCCCGCTTCAACGAACTGCGGCACGCCATCGGCACCACACCGGTACGCCCCCGCGCAGCGGGATCGGCAGCGACAGCACCCACTGCCGCACCGGCACATGCGGGATGACGTGGTCCACCCGATGCGCTGCCGTCTGCGACATCCGGCGCGCACCGCATGAGCGACAGAACCCGCGCCGCTTCCAGCTGAACGCCAGCAGCTTGTCGTGGCCGCACCCCCCGCAACGGTTCCAGATCCTGATTTGACCGAAATCCGGACATCAGGCGAGAGACCGCCTGTTGGCTGTCACGCTATCCAACCGCCCAGCCGCCACGCTGATTCGTGAG
>DAIMFR010000152.1:0-3702 GCA_036724445.1 Rubrivivax sp.
AGCTGTCGATCAAGGCCAAGGACAACGCCGACCAGCAGGAGGCGATGCAGCGCCTGGCGCAGAGCAACGAGCGCGAGACGGCAGGCACCACCAGCCTGGGTGCGCTGCTGCGCGCCAAGCTCGACACGCAGAAGGAATGACGCGCGAGCCCCGCCGATGACCCGCTCCGACCTCGTCGCCCGGCTGGCCGAGCGCTTCGCCCAGCTGACGCAGCGCGACACCGAGTTCGCGGTGAAGACCATCCTGGATGCGATGTCGGACGCGTTGGCGCGGGGCCACCGCATCGAGATCCGCGGCTTCGGCAGCTTCTCGATCAGCCGCCGGCCGCCGCGCGTGGGCCGCAACCCGCGCAGCGGCGAGCAGGTGACGATCCCCGAGAAGCTGGTGCCGCACTTCAAGCCGGGCAAGGCGCTGCGCGAGTCGGTGGACGCGCGGCTGCCGCTGGACCCCGCGCCCGCGCCGCCGGGCCACGAAAACTGACACGGCGCCGGGCGTCTGCCGCCCCGGCACTTTCCGGAGCCTGTCGGGCTCCTAGAATCGGACGAGCATGCAAATCCTCGTCTGGGCCTTCAGGGCGCTGATCTTCTTCACGCTGTTTGCCTTCGCGCTGAACAACCAGCAGCCGGCCAGCGTGCGCTGGTTCTTCGGCGTCGAGTGGCATGCGCCGATGGTCATCGTGGTGCTGGTGGTGTTTGCCGCCGGCTGCGCGCTCGGCGTGCTGGCCATGGTGCCCAGCTGGTGGCACCACCGCCGCGAGGCCTTGAAGCTGTCGCCGGCACCCGCCGCTGCGCCTGCCGCCACGACACGCGGCGACAGCGTCAGCTCGGAGTTGCTGCCCGAACATCCGCCGCGCGACGGCCTGTAGACGCCAGGACCATGGACTTCGATCTGCAGTGGCTGCTGATCGCGCTGCCGGTGGTCTTTGCGCTCGGCTGGGCGGCGTCGCGCTTCGACCTGCGCCAGCTGCGGCGCGACGGCCGTGCCGCGCCGAAGGCCTACTTCAAGGGCCTGACCCTGCTGCTCAACGAGCAGCACGACAAGGCCATCGACGCCTTCATCGACGCGGTGCAGCACGACCCCGACACCACCGAGCTGCATTTCGGCCTGGGCAACCTGTTCCGCCGCCGCGGCGAGTTCGAGCGTGCGGTGCGCGTGCACCAGCACCTGCTGGATCGCGCCGACCTGAAGGCCGTCGACCGCCAGCGTGCGCAATACGCGCTGGCCAAGGACTACATGAAGGCCGGCCTGTTCGACCGCGCCGAGGCCGCCTACAAGGCGCTGGAAGGCACGGACTTCGATACCGAGGCGCGCAGCGCACTGCTGTCGCTGCACGAGCGCGCGCGCGACTGGCGCGCCGCCACCGAGGTGGCCAGCGAGCTCGAGCGCCGCGGCAGCGGCTCGTTTGCCGCGCGCATCGCGCACTACGCCTGCGAGCTGGCGCTGCAGGCCGACGCCGCCGGCCAGCCGCAGCAGGCCGAAGCACAGCTGCAGCGCGCACGCAGCGCCGCGCCGCAGGCGCTGCGTCCGATGCTGCTCAGCGGCCAGCGCCAGGCGCGCGCCGGCCAGCATGCGCAGGCGCTGCAGCAGTGGGACCAGATGCTGGCGCTGCAGCCGCAGGCCTGGCCGCTGGTGGCCTCGGACTACGCACGCAGCGCGCTGGCCTGCGCCGACTGCAGCGCCGCCTTCGAACACCTGCGGGCGGCCTACGAGGCCGAGCCCGACATCGACCTGCTGCAGGCACGCATCGAGCTCGAGGGCGCATCGGGCCAGCACGAGCGGCTGGTGCTCGACCACCTGCAGCGCCAGCCGAGCCTGAGCGCCGCGGCCAAGGTGCTGGAGCTGCCGGTGGTGCAGTGGGACGAGACCACGCCGCAGCCGCTGCGCCAGGTGGTCGCCGCCGCGGCGCGCCCGCTGCAGCGCTATCGCTGCGCGGCCTGCGGCTTCGAGGCGCACCACTACTTCTGGCAGTGCCCGGGCTGCCAGGGCTGGGACACCTATCCGCCCAAGCGCATGGAGTCGCTGTGAACGCCGCCGGCGACGCGCGCATCGTGCTGTGCATGAAATGGGGCACCAAGTACGGCCCCGAGTACGTGAACCGCCTGTACGCGATGGTGCGCCGGCACCTGAAGGGCGAGTTCCGCTTCGTCTGCCTGACCGACCGCGACGAGGGCATCCGCGCCGAGGTACAGTGCCTGCCGATCCCGCCTCTGGAGCTGCCGCCGGGCATCCCGGAGCGCGGCTGGAACAAGCTGACCACCTTCGCCGGCGACCTGCACGGACTGCGGGGCACCGCGCTGTTCCTCGACCTGGACGTGGTCATCGTCGACGACATCACGCCCTTCTTCGAGGTTCCGGGCGAGTTCCTGATCATCCACGAGTGGAAGCGGCCGTGGCGCGTGACCGGCAATTCCTCGGTCTACCGCTGGCGCATCGGCGCGCACGCCGACCTGCTGCAGTACTTCCGCACGCACGTCGACGAGGTGCGCGCGCGCGTGCGCCACGAACAGGCCTACCTGTCGGACTTCCTGCACCAGCAGGGCAAGCTGGCCTACTGGCCGGCCGATTGGTGCGTGAGCTGGAAGTACCACTGCATCCCGCGCTTTCCCAGCAACTACTGGCGCGCGCCCTTCATCCCGCGCGGCGCCCGCATCCTGATCTTCCACGGCGTGATGAACCCGCCCGATGCGCTGGCCGGGCGCAGCCAGGGCAACTGGCGCTACGCCAAGCCGGCGCCTTGGATCGCCGAGCACTGGCGGGAGTGATCAGCGCTTGACGATCAGCGCCTGCCCGGTCGGGATGTGGAACAGCGCTTCGGGCTTGTCGGCGAGGAACTCGTCCATCGCCTTGCGCGCACCGGGACACAGCGCCGAGCCGTAGTCGTCGCAGACGATCACGCCGCCCGGGCTGGTGCGCTCGTAGAAGAACTCGAGCGTGTCGCGTGTCGGCTGGTAGAGGTCGACGTCGATGTGCACGAAAGCGAACCTCCTGTCCTGCACCTCCGCGAAGCGCGCCGGCACCCAGCCCTTGTAGTAGCGGCAGCGGTCTTCGTACATGCGCAGGTTCTTCTTCGTCACCTCTTCCTCGGCCAGCAGATGGCCTTGCTTCCAGACGGACTGCCCGCCGGCATCGCGGTCCTCGGGCGTGGGCTCCGACAGGCCTTCGAAGGAATCGAACAGATGGTGCTGCCTGGCCGCGTCGTCGATGCCGCACAGGATGAAGAAGCTGCTGGTGCCGAAACGCACGCCGATGTCGGCGGTGTCGCCCTCGACGCTGCGCACGCTGGCAGCCGTGCTGAGCAGGAAGAAGCGCCGGTCGTCGGGCAGGCCCGGGATGGCTTTCCATGCCCGGCTCGCCTGCTTGAAGCGCTCGTTCGACGGCCAGATCAGGTGCGGCCGGTAGAGCTGGAAATCATCGTGCCTGGCACGCTTGTGCAGCTTCCGCCAGCGGGCGCTGCGCCGCACGTCGGGGTCGGAGTCATAACGCTTGAAAGCGTTTTTCAGCATGCGAACGTTCCTTGTCCGGAAGGCCGTCGGGCATCGAGCTGCCGACGCCGCATCGTAGTTCATCGCCTTGTAGTTCATCGCCTGCCGCGCGCCGTACACTGCCGCGAGCCGGGCTGGCGGAGATCGCAGCACCCATGAGCAAACCCGTTGTTGTCTCTCGCACTGAACGGCAATTCACCGCCCCGTTCTTCTCGCATTG
>DAIMFR010000153.1:0-3351 GCA_036724445.1 Rubrivivax sp.
CGATTTCCCGCAGACGCTGCCGGTCAGCTTCCCGACGGTGCTGACGCGGCGGGCGCGCAGCGTGCGCTGAGGGATCGGATCAGCGCGCTGCCGGCGTCCCCTCGGGCACGCCGGCGGTGCGCAGACCTTCGAAGTGGTGTTCTATCCCGGCCAGATAGGCCGGCTCCTTCGAGCCGCGCGAGGCGCGCAAGCGCTCGATGGTCATACCCGGCTGGCGCTGCAGAAATTCGGCCGCGGCGGCGTGTGCCGCATCGAGGTTGCCGCGCCAAGCTTCGGCCGAGGCGATGATGCCGTAGCCGCCGGCGCGCGGGCCGTCGATGGCGAGCCGGGCGCGCGCGATCGCCTCGTTGTAGCGCCGCAGCGGAATCAGGGCCGTCGCCGCCAGAACGTGGCAAGCGGTCACGTGCGCCCGGTCCAGCGGGTTCAGCCGGATCGCCAGATCCGCCTGCTGCAGCGCCTCCTGCCAGCGCCCGCTGAAGAAGTACTCCGCGGCCAGGTCGCCGTTGGCGTGTGCGTCGTTGGGGTACAGCTCCAGGTGCTTGCGCGTCACCGCCATCGCGCCGGCGATGTGGCCGCTGAACATCAGCGAGCCGGCCAGCGCGAGCAGTGCGTTCTGGTTCTGCGGATCGATCGCCAGCGCCTGTTCGGCCAGGCGTCGGGATCGGTCCAGTTCCCGCTGGCGCTGGTCGGTCCAGCGGAAGACCACCGGCCTCAGATGGGTGTGGGCCAGACCCGCGAGCGCGTGGCTGGAGTCGGGCTGCAAGGCCAGCGCCGCCTGGAACTCCTGCCGCGCCTGCAGCATTTCGTCCAGACTGAGCAGGCGCGACATCATGTAGGCGCCGCGCATCCAGTGGTCAGCGGCCTGGTTGTTCGGCGGCGCCACGCGCGCCTGCTGCAGCGCCGCATCGCGCATGCGCAGGTCGAGCTGGTTGGCGATGCGCGCCGAAATGTCGCGCTGCTCCAGCCAGTCGGCCGACGACGCGTACTCGAAGCGGTCGGCCCAGAGCAGGCTGCCGTCGTTGGCACGCACCAGTTGCGCGGTGACCTGCAGCTGTTCGCCGTCGCGGCGCACGGTGCCGGTCACCACATGGCGCGCGCCGAGTTCGCGGGCGACGCGCTTGAAATCCACGCTGGCGCTGGTGCCCAGCGCGGCTGCCGAAGCGCGCGGCGTGACGCGAATGTCGGCGAGCCGGCCGAGGTCGGTGCTCAGGCCGGTATCAATGGCCAGCGCGAGGTGCGGTGCGGGCGGTTCGCTCAGGTCGGTGAACGGCATGACCACCAGCGAGCGGCTTTCCACGAGGGCCTGGCCGATCGGCGTGTCGCCGCCCGGTCCCAGATGTGCAACAACGCCGAGCGCGCCGGCAACGACGAGCAGCAGGACGGCGAGCGCGGCCGCCCAGCGACGCCGCGGCGGCATCGCCGACACTGCAGGCGGCGCTGGCGCAGGTGGGTTCGCGGCCGGTTCCGGCTCCGGCGCCGGCCGAATCGCAGCATCGAAGAGGTAGCCGCGCTTCGGGATGGTCTTGATCAGCTTCTGCTCGCGGTCGTCGAGCATGCCGCGCAGTTCGCTGACAGCCTGCGTCAGCGAGTCGTCGGTGACGACCAGGCCGGGCCAGACGGCGTCCATCAGCTCCTGCTTGCCGACGACCGTTCCGGCGCGGTCTGCCAAATGCACCAGCAGCGCGAAGGTCTTCGGCCGCAGCGCCAGCGGCTGGCCATCGCGACGGATGCGCATCCGGTCCACCTCGAGCACGAAGCCTGCGAACGCAAAGCGGGGTGGTCCTTCGCGGGGGGGCCATGCAGATCCCATGCGACGCACCTCCTGTGGGTGAACGGATGTCGCCTTCGGCCGGGTTTCAGCCAATCTTCAGCCGCATTTTGTTCCCGTTTCAGGCGCTGGTGGCGTCGAAGCTCGAGCATCGTCATCACGGCTGCTGAACAGTTCGGCGGCGTGAACCGAGGAGACTCGCTGATGAACAGGAACTGGAAGCTCCGGCGCGCAGGAAAGGCCCTCGTTCTTGCGGCCACAGTCTGGACAGCTCATGGCTGCGGCGGCGACGACGAATCCGTCGTGACCGTGGCCTCGACCGGGCCGAACATGGTGGCGTACTGGGACGAAGTTGCCGCCGCGACGATCACCGCGCCGCCTTCGGCCAGCGACACCACCGAAGCCGAGCGCTTCCCCAACACGTCCTTCGACATGCCGAGCGTGCACGTGGCGATGTACGACGCGGCGATGGCCATCGCCGGCACGCACCAGCCGTTCAAGGTGGCGCCGGCCACGCTGGCGGAAGGTGCGTCGATGGAGGCCGCGCTAAGCGCCGCGGCCTACGGCGTGCTGAAGGGGTTGTTCCCGAACCGGTCGGCGCTGTACCAGACGAAGTACGACGCTGCGCTGGCCACGATTGCCGACGGCGCGGCCAAGACCCAGGGCATCGCGCTCGGCACCGAGATCGCGAAGGCGATGGTCGCCGACCGCGCAAGCGATGGCCGTGCCACGGTGCTGCCGGCGTTCGTGCCGGGCGCCGAGCCGGGGCAGTTCCGCGGCGTCAACCCGATCGGCCGCACGAATCAATACGTCAAGCCGTTCAGCATCGAGAGCGCATCGCAGTTCCGCGCACCGGGCCCGCCGGCGCTGGACGGCGCCGCCTACGCCGCCGACGTCAACGAGACACGCGATCTGGGCGGCGCGACGAGTACCACGCGCACGGTCGAGCAGACCGAAGCAGCGCGCTTCAACACCGAGCCGCCTCCCCGCTTCTGGTCTCGCAACCTGCACCAGTTCGCGACCAGCCAGCCGACGCTGGCGGAGAACGCGCGGCTGATGGCGCTGCTGTACGTGGTGCAGGCCGACTTGTCGATCGGCTGCTTCGAGTCCAAGTACCACTACTTGTTCTGGAGGCCGACGAGCGCGATCAACCTGGCCGACACCGACGGCAACCCCGCCACTGAAGCCGATCCGGCGTGGACGCCAGTGGTGCCTACGCCGAACCATCCGGAGTACCCGGCGGCGCATGCCTGCACCTTCGGCGGCATCGGCGAGGCGCTGCGCAGCTTCTACGGCACGCGCCGCCTGAAGTTCAGCTTCGACACCACGGTGTCCGGCATCAGCCCGGCGGGCATGACGCATGCGTACGAGTCGATCGAGGACATGAACAACGAAGGGCTCGCGCGCATCTGGGGCGGCATGCACTTTCGCACGTCCGTCGAGCATGGCCGAAGCTTGGGCGAGCAGACCGCCGCTTGGGTGGTGGCACGCCACTTCGGTCTGCGCATGGCGGCAGAGTAGCTTCTACCGGCCTGGACCACGTGTGGCTGGACGCCACGCACCTGGGCGAGGCTTTCCTGAAG
>DAIMFR010000154.1:0-3299 GCA_036724445.1 Rubrivivax sp.
TGTGCGCGGCGATCACGCCGTGGAACTTCCCCATCGCGATGATCACGCGCAAGGTGGCGCCGGCGCTGGCCGCGGGCTGCCCGGTGATCATCAAGCCGGCCGAGGCCACGCCGCTGTCGGCGCTGGCGGTGGCCGAACTGGCGCAGCGCGCCGGCATGCCGGCGGGCGTGCTGAACGTGCTCAGTTCCGACGCCGCGGGCTCGATCGACATCGGCAAGCGCCTGTGCGCCAGCGGCGTGGTGCGGCACCTGTCCTTCACCGGAAGCACCGAGGTGGGCCGGATCCTGGCCGCGCAGTGCGCGCCGACGATCAAGAAACTGAGCCTGGAACTCGGCGGCAACGCGCCCTTCATCGTCTTCGACGACGCCGACCTGGACAGCGCGGTCGAGGGTGCGATTACAGCCAAGTACCGCAATGCCGGCCAGACCTGCGTCTGCGCCAACCGCCTGTATGCGCAGGACGGCATCTACGAGGCCTTCGTCGCCAAGCTCGCCGAGAAGGCGCGCGCGATGAAGGTCGGCAACGGTTTCGAGCCCGGCGTGGTGCAGGGCCCGCTGATCGACGGCCAGGCGATGGCCAAGGTCGAGGCCCACGTAGCCGACGCGCTGGCCAAGGGCGCGAAGCTGGTGGCCGGCGGCCAGCGTCTGGGCGAGCGCTTCTATGCACCCACGGTGCTGGCCGAGGTCAACTCCGACATGCTGTGCGCGCGCGAGGAAACCTTCGGCCCGGTGGCGCCGGTGTTCCGCTTCCAGACCGAGGCCGAAGCCATCGCCATGGCCAACGCCACCGAGTTCGGCCTGGCCAGCTACTTCTACAGCCGCGACGTGGGCCGCATCTTCCGCGTCGGCGAGGCGCTCGAGTACGGCATGGTCGGCATCAACACCGGGCTGATCTCGACCTGCGAGGTGCCCTTCGGCGGCGTCAAGCAGAGCGGGCTGGGCCGCGAAGGCGCGCACCACGGCATCGACGACTACGTCGAGATCAAGTACCTGTGCCTGGGCGACATCCAGAAATGATGCGTGCGCGGCCGTAGGCTGACACCGGACCGGCGGCGCCCCCGCGCATCACCCGAAGCGCACCCCCACGTCCTCGGCGCTCAGGTCCAGCTGCTGCAGCAGCTGCAGCACCAGCGGCTTGACGAACAGGCCGGTCTTGGCCGTGTACTCCAGGAACTCGAAGGTGTGCTGCCAGGGCTCGCGCTCGGCCTTGCCCTCGCGGATCATGCGGCAGAACTCGTTCTCGAAGCTGCTGTAGCCGAACTGGTGCACGTCCACCACGCCCAGCAGCGGAATCAGCCGGTGGTTGGTGACGATGGGGCTCTGGTCCCGGTCGCTGATCAGCCCCCACTGCAGCACCTGGCGCTTGATCTCGGCTTCTTCCAGGTCCCAGGCATACAGCGGGAACAGCAGGCGCGGCACGTCCACCGCCGGGTCGGTCTGGCCTTGCCACCACAGGCGGCGGTCGTCCTCGCGGCTGAAGATGTCGTCCAGCCTCAGGCCGGCGGTCTCGACGCGCGGCCGGCGCTCATGCTCGCGCGGTGATTCGTAGTGCCGCAGGCCCAGGCCGTTCTCGACCTGGTAGCGCGAGTAGCCGCAGACGATCAGCGGAATCTGCTTCTCGGCGGCCAGGTTGCGCGCCGCGTCGAGCATGAATTCGCCGTCGCTGAAATCCACCGTGCCGTAGCTGCCTTGGGCATTCAGGTGCGTGATCGCATGGCGAAACAGCTGCACGTAGAAGCCGCGGTGCGGGCGGATGAAGACGTGATCCACGTCGAGCCGCGGCAGGATGTCGTCGATGTTGCGCTTGGCCACCGGGCTCATGAAGCCGTTGTCCACGGTGCAGGTGAGCAGGCGCAGCCGCGGCTGCTCGGTCTTCAGGCGCTGCACCAGGTAGCTGCTGTCCTTGCCGCCGCTGAACATCACCAGCGCGTCGTAGCGGCCGCGGCCGCTGCCCTGGGCCGCGCCCAGCAGCGCGCCCAGTTCGGCCTGCAGCGCCGTATCGGGCGCGCGGCGCGGCGGCAGCCCTGCGGCGCGCTGCGCCACGCAGGCGCTGCACACGCCGCGGCTGTCCAGCGGCAGCATCTTCTCGGAGGCGCCGCACTGCGTGCAGCGGCGGTTCAGCCGCCCGGCCGCGAAGCGCCGCTGCAGCGGCCAGATGCGCCGCACGTAGAGCTCGAACAGACGGGCGGTCTTGACGGGGTCGACTTCCTGGGCCAAGGCCCCTCCTCGATTGACAGCCGAAACGGCGCGCGCAGCATAGCGCGCAGCTTTGGACGCGCCTTCCGCCTTGCGCCTTGCGCAGCCGACGCGCCGCGCTGCCACTGCGCCGCCCGCGCAAGCACCCTGCTCCGGGCAGCCGCAGCACCGCGCCGCAAGCTCATTCGTCGTTCGCTGCGCCGGCACGCGCGCTGCCGCCGCCCAGCGTCGTGGCGTGTGCCGCCGCGCACTGGCCCAGCGCCACGCGCAGCAGTTCCTCGGCCGCGCGCCCGTGCAGCGGATAGTCGGCCACGCCCACAGCCACCGCCAGCCGTTGCTCGCGGCCGGCCACGCCGATCGGCTGGCGCAGCGAGCGCGCCAGCTTGTCGGCGACGTGTGCCGCGGCGCTGGACGCGTCGATCCAGGCCAGCAGCACGGCAAAGCTGTCGGCGCCGATGGCCGCGACCACGTCGCTCGCGCGCAGCCCTGCGCGCAGCCGCACCGCCGCCTTGCGCCGCAGCACGTTCGCCGCCTCCGGCCCGAGCGTGGCCGACGCAGCGCCCAAGCCTTCGATGCGCAACACCAGCAGCGCCATCGGCGCCGGCTCGCGCTCGCGCAGCGCCAGCAGGTGCGTCATGTGCTCGAGCAATTGCGCATGGTTGGGCAACCCGGTCGACAGGTCGGTGGCGTAGGCCTTGCGCGCGGCGCGCTCCAGTTGCTTGCGCTGCACCGCCAGGCGCAGCGCGCGGCCGCCGGGCGCCTCGCCCAGCACGTCCTGCGCGCCCAGGTCGATCAGCCGCAGCGCGAGTTCGACATCGAGTGCCGGGCCTTCGACCAGCACCGCCGCATCCAGCAAGGCCTGCGACAGCGCGGTCCAGCGGCACAGCGCCTGCGCCGCGGCGGCGTCGGCGGCGGGCAGCACGACGGCGTCGAAGCGCGCTTCGCGCAGCATCTGCGCGGCGTCATCCAAAGACGCGCAGGCGCGAAGTTCGAAGGGACCGTAGGGGTCGGCCGCCAGGCCGGGCATCGAGGGTCCGACCCAAAGGACCTGCAGCGTGGGAATCATCGTGGAGCGGGTGAAGGGAATCGAACCCTCGTATGAAG
>DAIMFR010000155.1:0-2918 GCA_036724445.1 Rubrivivax sp.
CGGCACCAACGCCGTGCGCTACGGCACGATGCGCGAGAACGTGCTGGCGCTGACCGTGGTCACCGCCGGCGGCGAGATCATCCGCACCGGCACGCGCGCGAAGAAGTCCTCGGCCGGCTACGACCTGACGCGCCTGTTCGTCGGCAGCGAAGGCACGCTCGGCGTGATCACCGAGGTGACGCTGAAGCTGTACCCGCTGCCCGAGGCGGTGAGCGCGGCGATCTGCCATTTCCCGAGCGTCAGCGCGGCGGTGGACGCCACCATCCAGATCATCCAGATGGGCGTGCCGATCGCGCGCTGCGAGCTGCTCGACGTGAACGCGGTGCGCGCGGTCAATGCGCAGAGCCGCTTGAGCCTGCGCGAGTCGCCGATGCTGCTGATGGAATTCCACGGCAGCGAAGCCGGCGTCAAGGAGCAAGCCGAGACGGTGCAGGCCATCACCACCGCAGCCGGCGGCGAGGATTTCGAATGGGCGAGCACGCCCGAAGAACGCACGCGGCTGTGGACGGCGCGGCACAAGGCCTACTTTGCCGGCATGCAGACCAACCCCGGCTGCCGCAGCGTGACCACCGACACCTGCGTGCCGATCTCGCGGCTGGCCGAGATCATCGAGGCCTCGGTGGCTGACGCCGATGCCACCGGTCTGCCGTACTACATCGTCGGCCACGTCGGCGACGGCAACTTCCACCTCGCCTACCTGGTCAAGGACGGCGACGCCGCGCAGCGCGCGCTGGCCGAAAGCATGAGCCAGCGCATGGTGCGGCGGGCGATCGCGCTCGAAGGCACCTGCAGCGGCGAACACGGCATCGGGCTGCACAAGATGGAGTTCCTGGTCGACGAAGCGGGGGCCGGCGCAGTGGAAACGATGCGCCGGATCAAGCGCGCACTCGACCCGAAGAACATCATGAATCCGGGCAAGATCTTCAGGCTGTGAGGCTGCGCCGACCGCTTGCGAGTGAGCAGCGCGCGGGCGCCGCGCGGCGGCGCCTGCTGCGGCTGGCGGGTGCCCTGCCGCTGCTGGCGGCGGGCGCGGCATTCAGCGCCGCTGCCGGCGCCGCTGACGGGCGGCTCGAAGACCTGATCGTCGCCGCCAAGCCGTCGGTGGTGGCCATCGGCGTCTTCAACCCGACCGGCAACCCGCGCTTCGCCTTCCGCGGCAGCGGCTTCGCCGTCGGCTCCGGCAACCTGGTGGTCACCAACCTGCACGTGCTGCCCGAGGTGATTCCTGCCGGCGGCGCCGCGGGCAGCCTGGTGGTCGTCGTGCCGCGTGCCGGCAACGTCGACCGCTCGGGCGGCCGTGCCGCGAAGGTGCTGGCCACCGACCGCGAGCACGACCTGGCGCTGCTGGGCTTCGAGGGCCCGCCGCTGCCGCCGCTGGAGCTGGCCGAAGCGCCGGCGCGCGAAGGTGCGAGCATCGCCATCATCGGCTTCCCGATCGGCGGCGCGCTGGGCTTCAGCCCGGTCACGCACCGCGGCATCGTCTCGTCGATCACCGGCATCGTGCTGCCGGCGCCAACCTCGCAGTCGCTGAGCAGCCAGGCCATCAATCGCGTGCGCCAGGGCAGCTTCGACATCTACCAGCTCGACGCCACCGCCTATCCCGGCAACAGCGGCGGTCCGGTGCTCGAAGTGGCGTCGGGCAAGGTCATCGCCGTGATCAACATGGTGCTCGTCAAGGGCAGCCGCGAGAACGCCCTCTCGCACCCCTCGGGCATCAGCTACGCGATTCCGGTGCGCTTCGTCAGCGAGCTGCTGAAGGAGCGCTGAGAGCCCTGCTGGTCAGGAGGCGGCAGGCGCGGGCACGCTCCAGCGCTTGTTCACGTCGCCGGCGGCGTTGACGCTTTCCAGCTGCACGCCGAAGCCCCACAACCGCGCGACGTGCTTGAGCACCTCGCTGGCCGTGTCGTGCAGCGGCCGGTTGTTGTGCTGGAAGTGTCGCAGCGTCAGCGCGCGGTCGCCGCGCAGGTTGACGTTCCACACCTGTATGTTCGGCTCGCGCGAGCCGAGGTCGTATTGGCGCGCCAGCGCCTCGCGCACGCGGCGGTAGCCGGCCTCGTCGTGGATCGCCGAGACCTCGAGCTCCTCGTCGCGCTCGTCGTCGACGATCGCGAACAGGCGCATCTCGCGCATCAGCTTCGGGCTCAGGAACTGGCCGACGAAGCTCTCGTCCTTGTAGTTGCGCATCGCCTGGTCCAGCGCCGGCAGCCACGGCGTGCCGGCGATCTCGGGGAACCACTGGCGGTCTTCGCCGCTCGGGTCTTCGCAGATGCGCTTGATGTCGGTGTACATCGCGAAACCCAGCGCATAGGGGTTGATGCCGCTGTAGGCGCGGTGCCCCACCGGCGGCTGGTAGATGACGTTGGTGTGCGACTTCAGCCACTCGATCATCACGCCGTCGGTCAGCCAGCCGTCGTCGTACATCTGGTTCAGCAGCCGGTGGTGCCAGAAGGTGGCCCAGCCTTCGTTCATCACCTGCGTCTGGCGCTGCGGATAGAAGTACTGCGCGATCTTGCGCACGATGCGCATCAGCTCGCGCTGCCACGGTTCGAGCAGCGGCGCGTTCTTCTCGATGAAGTACAGCAGGTTCTCCTGCGGCTCCGCGGGGAAGCGCTTGCTCTGCTTCTCTACCGTGTCCTTGCCGGCCTTCTTCGGCAGCGTGCGCCACATGTCGTTGACCTGCGTCTGCGCGTAGGCTTCACGATCCTTGCGCTCGGCGAGCTCCTGTGCCAGCGACTTGCGGCTCGGCCGGCGGTAGCGGTCGACGCCGTGGTTCTGCAGCGCGTGGCAGCTGTCGAGGAACTCTTCCACCGTGTCGAGCCCGTACTTTTCCTCGCACTTGGCGACGTAGTCCTTGGCGTAGACCAGGTAGTCGATGATCGACGCCGCGTCGGTCCACATGCGGAACAGGTAGTTGCCCT
>DAIMFR010000156.1:0-2800 GCA_036724445.1 Rubrivivax sp.
CCGACAGGATGAAGTTGGTGGTGCCGTTGATGATGCCGGCGATCCATTCGATGCGGTTGGCGCTCAGCCCTTCGCGCAGCGCCTTGATGATCGGGATGCCGCCGGCCACCGCCGCCTCGAAGGCCACGTCCACGCCCCTGGCGCTGGCCGCGGCGAAGATCTCGGTGCCGTGCACCGCGAGCAGCGCCTTGTTGGCGGTGACCACGTGCTTGCCGGCGGCGATGGCTTCGAGCACCAGCGTCTTCGCGATGCCGTAGCCGCCGATCAGCTCGACGACGATGTCGATGTCGGGGTTGGCGATGACACGCCGCGCGTCGTCGACCACCGCCACCCGCGGATCGACCAGCGCACGCGCGCGCGCCGCGTCGAGGTCGGCGACCATGGCGATTTCGATGCCGCGGCCGGCGCGGCGGCGGATCTCTTCCTGATTGCGCGTCAGCACCTGGTAGGTGCCGCCGCCGACGGTGCCGATGCCGAGCAGGCCGACCTGGATGGGTTTGGCTTCGACATCAGGTCGCGGCGCGACATGAGCCGGCGCCGAAACACTCGGTGTTTTGATGGCGTTCACAGTGTGTGGCGTTTGCGGTAGTGGCCGAGGAAGCGCTCGATGCGGCCGACGGCATCGTGCAGGTCGTCGCTGTTGGGCAGGAAGACCAGGCGGAAATGATCGGTCTGCGGCCAGTTGAAGCCAGTGCCCTGCACGATCAGCACCTTCTCTTCGGCCAACAATTCATAGGCGAACTGCTGGTCGTCGGCAATCGGGTACATCTTCGGGTCCAGCCGCGGGAACATGTACAGCGCCGCCTTCGGCTTGACCACGCTGATTCCAGGAATCTGCATCAGCAGCTCGTAGGCCAGGTCGCGCTGGCGGCACAGGCGGCCGGTGGGCGCGACCAGGTCCTTGATGCTCTGGTAGCCGCCCAGCGCGGTCTGTATCGCCAGCTGCCCCGGCGTGTTGGCGCACAGCCGCATCGAGGCCAGCATGTTCAGGCCTTCGATGTAGTCGCCGGCATGGCGCTTGTCGCCGGAGACGATCATCCAGCCCGCGCGGTAGCCGCAGGAGCGGTAGTTCTTGCTCAGCCCGTTGAAGGTGACGAACAGCACGTCGTCGGCCAGCGAGGCGATGCTGGTATGCACATTGCCGTCGTACAGCGTCTTGTCGTAGATCTCGTCGGCGAAGACGATCAGCTGGTGCTGGCGCGCGAGTTCGACGAGCTGCTGCAGCAGCTCGGTCGGATACAGCGCGCCGGTCGGGTTGTTCGGGTTGATGACGACGATGGCGCGCGTGTGCGGCGTGATCTTGCGGCGGATGTCGGCGATGTCCGGCGTCCAGTCGGCCTGCTCGTCGCACAGGTAGTGCACCGGCCGCCCGCCCGACAGCGACACGCCCGCGGTCCACAGCGGGTAGTCGGGCGCCGGCACCAGCACCTCGTCGCCGGCGTCGAGCAGCGCGTTCAGGCTCATCACGATCAGCTCGGAAGCGCCGTTGCCCAGGTACACGTCGTCGACGCTCACGCCGGCGATGTGCTTTTCCTGGCTGTAGTGCACCACCGCCTTGCGCGGCGCGAACAGGCCCTTGCTGTCGGTATAGCCGGCCGAATGCGGCAGATTGCGGATCATGTCCTGCACGATCTCGTCGGGCGGCTCCAGGCCGAACACGGCCAGGTTGCCGATGTTCAACTTGATGATCTTGTGGCCCTCTTCCTCCATCTGCCGCGCCTTGTCGAGCACCGGGCCGCGGATGTCGTAGCACACGTCGTTCAGCTTGCTGGACTTGAGAATCGGCTTCAACGCGTGGGCTCCCTTCGAGCGTCTGGACGGCAGCGTCTGCTGCACCGCAAAAACCTATAATTTAACCATAGGCACCGTCATCATCCTGCCTGCGCGCGGGCCAGACCCTTGAAGTTCCAGCCCGATCGCGCCGAAGGCGTCAACACCATCACGCAGCACGACGCGTCGAACATCTGGGTCGACGCCCGTGCCTACGGCCACAGCCTGCTCGTACCCTGGACCGGAGAGGTGCAGCGCTGGGCGCCGGCGCGCATCGAGCAGCTGCTGCCCGAGCATTTCGAGCAGGCGCTGGCGCTGCAGCCCGAACTGGTGATCTTCGGCAGCGGCGCGCGCCATCGCTTCGCGCCGGCGGCGCTGATGCGCTGCCTGATCGAGCGGCGCATCGGCGTCGAAACGATGGACACCGCCGCCGCCTGCCGCACCTTCAACGTGCTGGCCAGCGAGGGGCGCGCGGTGCTCGCGGTGCTGCTGCTCGATCCGGCCGGCCCGGCCTGAGGTACCAGGGGATCGTGCGCACGGAGCTCAGGCAGGGCGGAATCCTGTTCGGGCCATCACCAGGCCATCACCCGCCGGGGCCGGGCCTCCGGGCCTCGGCCAGTCGAGGCTTCACTTTATAATCGCTGGTTGTACATCCCAAGGCCCCTGCCTCGGAGCCGCAGCACATGACCCCAGCCGTCAACAAAGCCCTCCCGGAATTCGAAGCTCAGGCGACCAGCGGCGTGAAGTTCACGCCGCAGGCCTTCCTGGGCCACACGGTGGTGCTCTACTTCTACCCGAAGGACGCCACGCCGGGCTGCACGACCGAGGCCATGCAGTTCCGCGACCGCCACAAGGACTTCGTCAAGGCCGGCGCGGTGGTCTTCGGCGTGTCGCGCGACAACATGAACTCGCACGAGAAGTTCAAGAGCAACCTCGAACTGCCCTTCGATCTGATCGCCGACACCGAAGAAAAGCTGTGCCACATGTTCGGCGTGGTCAAGAACAAGATCATGTACGGCAAGAAGGTCAA
>DAIMFR010000157.1:0-2794 GCA_036724445.1 Rubrivivax sp.
CACCAGACGCGCTTCTGGAACCCCAAGATGGCCCCGTACATCTACGGCCATCGCAACAAGATCCACATCATCAACCTCGAGAAGACGCAGCCGCTCTTCCTCGACGCCACCAAGTTCATCCGCCAGCTCGCTGCGCGCCGCGGCACGATCCTGATGGTCGGCACCAAGCGCCAGGCGCGCGAGGTCATCGCCCAGGAAGCGCAGCGCTGCGGCATGCCTTACGTCGACCAGCGCTGGCTCGGCGGCATGCTGACCAACTTCAAGACCGTCAAGGCCTCGCTGAAGAAGCTCAAGGAGATGCAGGCGCAGAAGGAAGCCGGCATCGAGCAGATGATCAAGAAGGAAGGCCTGATGTTCGAGCGTGAGTTGGCCAAGCTCGAAAAGGACATCGGCGGCATCCAGGACATGAACGCACTGCCCGACGCGATGTTCGTGATCGACGTCGGCTACCACAAGATCGCCGTGTCCGAGGCGCAGAAGCTCGGCATCCCGCTGATCGGCGTGGTCGACACCAACCACTCGCCGGTCGGCATCGATTACGTGATTCCCGGCAACGACGACTCGGCCAAGGCGGTGGCGCTGTATGCGCGCGCCGTGTCCGACGCGGTGCTCGAAGGCAAGTCCAGCGCCGCGCACGACATGGTGCAGGCCGTCGGCGCCGACGGCGACGAGTTCGTCGAGGTGCGCGAAGGCGCCTGAGCCCGGTTGCCGGCACGAGCGACGCGGGCCCGAGCGCCCGCGGGCGGCGCCCGGCCCGTCCGCCCGGCCATACCGCCCTGGCCACCCCGCCCGTCAGAGCGCGACCCACGCGCCGCCGGGTTCGTCATGGAGAGAGAGATGCCCGCAATTACCGCAAGCATGGTCGGTGCGCTGCGCGCCAAGACCGATGCGCCGATGATGGAATGCAAGAAGGCCCTGACCGAGGCCGACGGCGACATGGAGCGCGCCGAGGAGATCCTGCGCGTCAAGCTCGGCAGCAAGGCCGGCAAGGCCTCGTCGCGCATCACCGCCGAAGGCGTGGTCGCGGCGGCCGGCGACGAGCGCACCGCGGCGCTTGTCGAGGTCAACTGCGAAACCGACTTCGTGTCGAAGAACGACGACTTCCTGGCCTTCGCCCAAGGCGTGGCCGGGCTGGTCGCGTCGAACGAGCCCGCCGACCCGGCCGCGCTGGCGGCGCTGCCGCTGGCCCAGGCCGGCTTCGGACCCACGGTCGAGGACGTGCGCAAGGGCCTGATCGGCAAGATCGGCGAGAACATCAGCGTGCGCCGCTTCAAGCGCTATGCCGGCGGCGCGAAGTTGGCGCGCTACCTGCACGGCACGCGCATCGGCGTGCTGGTGGAATACGAGGGCGACGACGTCGCGGCCAAGGACGTGGCCATGCACGTGGCGGCGATGAAGCCGGCCGCGCTGTCGGCGGCCGACGTGCCGGCCGAACTGGTCGACAAGGAGCGCAAGATCGCCGCCGAGAAGGCCGCCGAATCGGGCAAGCCCGCCGACATCGTCGCGCGCATGGTCGACGGTGCGGTGCAGAAGTACCTGAAGGAGGTGTCGCTGTTCGACCAGGTCTTCGTCAAGGCCGCCGACGGCAAGCAGAGCGTGGGCGCGATGCTGAAGGACAAGAAGACCGCGATCAAGGGCTTCACGCTGTACGTGGTCGGCGAGGGCATCGAGAAGCGCAGCGACGACTTCGCCGCCGAAGTGGCGGCGCAGGTGGCGGCCGCCAAGGGCTGAGCGATGGTGCCGCGGTGCGCCGGGCGTGAAGCCTGCGCACCGTACACTTCGCACCGATCGCCGCAACGAAAGTCCTGCATGCCGGCCTACAAGCGCATCCTGTTGAAGCTGTCTGGCGAGGCCCTGATGGGCGACGACGCCTACGGCATCAACCGCGCGACGATCGTGCGCATGGTGCGCGAGGTGCAGGACATCACCCAGCTCGGCGTCGAAGTGGCCGTGGTCATCGGCGGCGGCAACATCTTCCGCGGCGTGGCCGGCGGTTCGGTGGGCATGGACCGCGCCACCGCCGACTACATGGGCATGCTGGCCACGGTGATGAACGCGCTGGCGCTGGCCGACACCATGCGCCAGGAAGGCATGACCGCGCGCGTGATGTCGGCCATCGGCATCGAGCAGGTGGTCGAGCCCTACGTGAGGCCCAAGGCGCTGCAGTACCTGGAAGAAGGCAAGATCGTGGTCTTCGCCGCCGGCACCGGCAACCCCTTCTTCACCACCGACACCGCGGCGGCGCTGCGCGGCGCGGAGATCGGTGCGCAGGTGGTGCTGAAGGCGACCAAGGTCGACGGCGTCTACAGCGCCGACCCGAACAAGGACGCCTCGGCCACGCGCTACGCCCACATCAGCTTCGACGAGGCGATCGCCAGGAACCTGCAGGTGATGGACGCGACCGCCTTCGCGCTGTGCCGCGACCAGAAGCTGCCGATCAAGATCTTCAGCATCTTCAAGCCCGGCGCGCTCAAGCGCGTGGTGCAGGGCGAGGACGAGGGCACGCTGGTGCACGTTTGACCGTTTCGCGTGGTGAGCACATGAGCATTGCAGACATCAAGCAGACCGCGGAGCACAAGATGGCCCGCACCATCGAGGCCTTCAAGGCGGAACTGCTGAAGATCCGCACCGGCCGCGCCCACCCCGGGCTGCTCGACCAGGTGCATGTCGACTACTACGGCAGCGAGGTGCCGATCAGCCAGGTGGCCAACGTCACGCTGCTCGACGCGCGCACGATCAGCGTGCAGCCCTGGGAGAAGGGCATGGGCGCGAAGATCGAGAAGGCGATCCGCGA
>DAIMFR010000158.1:0-2454 GCA_036724445.1 Rubrivivax sp.
GCACCGCGGGAGGCTCAGCCGTGCGCGCGCCGCGGCGAGCTTTCACGGTAACCCTCGTCCGGATCCGGACCCAGCCGCGCGCCGGCCGCGGCCAGCACCTCGTGTGCCATGCGCGCGGCGGCACCGCGGTGCGCCGCGGCAAACGCGACCGCGCGCTGCGCCCATGCCTCACGCGACTCGCGCAATGGGTCTTCGGCCAGTGCCACCGCGCGCGCGACGCCGGCGCCGATGTCGGCCACGCGCAGCGCCGCGCCGGCCGCCAGCGACAGCTCAGCGGCCTCGCTGAAATTGAAGGTGTGCGGGCCCATGATCAACGGGCAGCCGCAGGCCGCGGCCTCGATCAGGTTCTGGCCGCCCAGCGGCGCGAAGCTGCCGCCGAGCAGCGCCACGTCGGCCGCGGCGTAATACAGCGGCATTTCGCCCATCGAGTCGCCGAGCCAGACCTCGGCGGCGGCGGCGTCGAGCGGCGGCTCGCTGCCCCAGGCACTGCGCCGCTGCAGGCTGAAGCCGCAACCGGCGACCGACGCGGCCACCTCGTCGAAGCGCTGCGGATGGCGCGGCACCAGCAGCAGCAGCGGGCGCGGCAGCGGCAACGCGGCCCAGCGCTGCAGCAGCGGCGCTTCCTCGCCTTCGCGCGTGGCCGCGGCCAGCACCACCGGCCGTGCCGCGCGCCGGCGCCATGCGCGCCCGCGCGCCAGCAGCGGCTCGGGCGGACTGACGTCGAACTTCAGGTTGCCGCAGACCTGCAGCTGCGGCGCGCCGGCCAGACGCAGCCGCCGTGCATCGGCTTCGGTCTGGGCCAGCACGCGCGCCAGCGTCGCCGCCGCCGGACGCACCAGCGCGTCGATGCGCCGGCTCTTGGCCAGACTCCTCTCGCTGAGCCGCGCGTTGGCCAACACCATCGGCACGCCGGCCGCCTGCGCCTCGTACAGCAGGTTGGGCCAGATCTCGGTTTCCATCAGCACGCCGATGGCGGGCCGGTGGCGGCGCAGGAAGCGCCGCACCGCGCCGGGCGTGTCCCAGGGCAGCCAGCGCTGCGCGTCGCCGTCGTGCAGCAGGGAAAGGCCGGCCTCGCGGCCGGTGGCCGTGCCGTGTGTCAGCAGCAGGCGCAGGCCGGGACGCATCGCACGCAACTCGTTGATGAGCGCGGTGGCCGCGCGTGTCTCGCCCAGCGACACCGCATGCAGCCACAGCGCGCCCGCGGGTGTTGCCGCACCGAAGCCCAACCGCTCGGCCAGCGCATGGCGATACAGCGCTTCGCGCCGCCCGCGCCACCACAGGCGCAACAGGTACAGCGGCGTCAGCAGCCGCAGCAGCGTCGAATACGCGGCGCGCGCCAGCCGGGACTTCAACCCTCGAGTCAATGCGCCGCCGTGGCGATCTGCGCGTCGGGCTTGACGGCACGCAGCGCGGCCATGAACTGCGCCTGGATGCGCTGCAGCGCGGCTGGGCTGTCGCCTTCGAAGCGCAGCACCAGCACCGGCGTGGTGTTCGACGCGCGCACCAGGCCGAAGCCGTCGGCGAACTCGGCGCGCAGGCCGTCGATGGTCAGCAGCGCGGTGGCGCCGGCGAAGCTCGCCGACTCGCGCAGTTTCTGCACCACGCGATGGTGTTCGCCTTCGGCGCAGGGCACGTTCAGCTCGGGCGTGCTGAAGCTGGTGGGCAGCGCGTTCAGCACCGCGCTCGGGTCCTTGCTGCGCGACACGATCTCCAGCAGCCGCGCCGCGCTGTAGGTGGCGTCGTCGAAGCCATACCAGCGCTCGGCGAAGAAGATGTGGCCGCTCATCTCGCCGGCCAGCGGTGCACCGCTGTCCTTGAGCTTGGCCTTCATCAACGAATGCCCGGTCATCCACATCAGCGGCTCGCCGCCGGCGCGGCGGATCGCCGGCGCCATGTGCATCGAGCACTTGACGTCGTAGAGGATGGTCGCGCCGGGGTTGCGCTGCAGCACGTCGGTGGCAAAGAGCATCAACTGCCGGTCCGGATAGATGATCCGGCCGTCGCGCGTGACCACGCCGAGCCGGTCGCCGTCGCCGTCGAAAGCCAGGCCGAGCTCGGCGTCGTGCCGCTGCACCGCCGCGATCAGCTCGGCCAGGTTCTCCGGCTTGCTCGGGTCCGGATGGTGGTTGGGGAAGTGGCCGTCGACCTCGCTGTACAGCTCGATGACCTGGTTGCCGAGCGCGCGCAGGATGCGCGGCGCGCTGGCGCCGGCAATGCCGTTGCCGCAATCGACGACGATCTTCATGCGCCGCTGCTGGCGCACGCCGCCGACGATGCGCGCCTGGTATTCGGCAGCGATGTCCATCGCCGCGCTGCGCCCCGCGCCCTGCGTATACGCCTCGGCCTCGATGCGCCGGCGCAAGCCCTGGATGTCGGCGCCGTAGATGGCGCGGCCGGCGAGCACCATCTTGAAGCCGTTGTAGTCCTTCGGGTTGTGGCTGCCGGTGACCTGGA
>DAIMFR010000159.1:0-2449 GCA_036724445.1 Rubrivivax sp.
CTTCAGGCAGCAAGCGTCGCGCGCATCCATGATCACCTGTTCCCTGAACGATGTTCAGCGCGCGCCGAAGGCGAGCTGAAGCGCCGCCCCGCCAGCACCGCATCGACGGCGTCGAACAGATCCGCGGCCAACCGCGCCTTGCAAACGATCCCGTCGGCGCCGGCGACAAGCGCAGCGGCGTCGACATGGGCGTCGTCGTGGTCGCTGAGCAGCAGCGTGCGGGTGCGCGGCGCTGCAGTGCGCACCTCGGCCAGCAGCGGGCCGAGCCGGCCTGCGGCCAGCGACAGGTCGACGACGGCCAGCGCCGGCTGCAGCTTGCGCGCGCCCTCGATCAGCGACGGCGCGTCGGCGACCATGAACACCTGCTCGAACGAGGCTTCGAGCAGCCCACGCAGGCCGTCGAAGAGGCGCGGATGAGGGTTGGCGAGCAACACGCTGCCCGCTTTGGAATGTGCCGGCATCGCGCGGCTCCGATCGATGACGCCGGCGGATCGGCGCCATCCTCATGGCGCCGCCACCACCGTGTAGTGCACGCCATTGGCGCCGAAGGCCGGCTGGAACCAGGTGTTGCCGTTCAGGTAGTAGGTCTGGCCGTTCTTGTGCACGACCATCGACCCCGACGGCAGCGCGGCGTAGCTCGCGCCCATCGCGTAGCTCGCCGGACCCGCCGTGGTGGTGACGGTGGTGGTGGTCGTGCGCGTACTGCCCGGCGGTGGCGCGGTGCCCGCGGTCGCGCCGGCGGCGTAGCCCGACTGGTAAGCGTTTGCGGTGTTGGCGCTGCCGGTCGCCACGCCGGCCGCGTAGGCGTTCGACGTCGCCGCGGCATTTGCCGCGTTGGCCGACGACGCGATCGCCGCGCCGGTGGCCATGCCGACCACCGCGCCGGCGGCCGCCGCGCAGCCGTAGCAGCCGCTCGAGTAGTACGGCACCGCCACCGGCGGGTGGTAGGCGGAATAGGCCGGGTACGCCGGATAGGCGGGCGGGTGGTAGTACGACGCGCCGCCCGGTGTCGTCGACACGGCACCGTAGCCGGCTCGGCCGTAGGTGGTGGTGCCGGTGGCGCTGGTGTGCTCGGCGCCGCCGTAGACCGAATGCGCGCTGCTGCCGCCGTAGGCATTGGTGTGTTCGGTGCCCTCGCCGGCCGCGTGCTGCGTGCTGCCGCCCCAGCGGTTTTCGTGGTCGGTGTCGCCGAAGCTGTGCTGCGTGCGCCCGCCGAAGCGGTTCGCCGAGGCCCAGGCCGCGGCGTCGATCGACCAGGCCGAGATCGCGCAGCCGAGCGCGGCGCCGAGCAGGCGCGGGAGCATGGTCTTGGGCATCGGGTGTCCTTGGTTCAGGGCTTCGCCGCGGAGTTGGCGGCGCCGCCGCCCACCGGCTTGACGCCGATCGGCAGCTTGCGGCCCGGCGCGGCAAAAGCCATTGGTTGCCCGGCCTTGGCCTTCGCGGTGCTGAAGGTGTCTGCCGGCAGCGTGGCGTCGAGCTGCCAGCGGCTCAGTTCGAGGTCGTGGCGCAGCCCCATCGGGTCGGCGCGGAACTGCGCGCGGATGCGCCGCGGCAGCTTGTCTTCGCTGCCGATCCACAACTGCAGGAAGACCTCGTTGTTGGCCCAGACGACCATCTCGGTCTTGACGCCGCCGACGATCGCCGACGGGCCGACGACGAAGGCGAGGATCGCCCCCGGCGCGATCGCGCCGTAGGGGTCGGGCAGCAGCAGGTCGGTAAACGGAAAGTAGATCGCCGCCGAGTCGAAGGCCTGCTTCAGCGCGCCTTCGAGCGTCGGCGGCGCGGCGGCCACGGCCACCAGGTTCTCGGCCGGCGCGAAGGCGACCATCTCCTTGCCGTCCCAGGTGAACTCGGTGGCCGGCCCGTCGCCGGGCACGACGATCTTCAGCTGGTCGGGCCGCTGCAGCGCCACGTCGCAGCGCATCGTGTAGACGATCGGCGGGCCGAGCCGGCTCGGATACTCGTAGCTCGCCACCGCGGTGAACGACAGGCTCTTCGCCGCGGCCAGCCGCCGGCTCATGTCCTGCAGCAGGTCGACCGCGCGCTGCTCCAGCACCGGCTCGAAGGCGGCGGGTTTGGCCGCCGCCTGCTTCGGCGCCGCCTTCGCGGCCGGCGCCTGCGCCGCAGCCGGCAGCGCGAGTGCCGCACCGAGCAGCAGCGGCAGCGCGTGGCGCAGCAGGCCGCGCCTCACGGAATCATCCCGCAGTCGAACATCTTGTTGGCGATCGGCCCGGCGACCTTGTCCATGAAGGCGGTGCGCAGTTGCGGGTCGCTCCGCAGCAGGCCGATCAGCCGCTGTTCCTGTTCGCTCTTGGGCTGCTGCTTCTGCGCCCACAGCTGCTCGCAGCTGGCCGACTGGTACTTCTGGATCACCTTGTCGGCGACCATGTTCATCAGCGGGAAGTCGGCGGCGGCATAGCCGGCCGCGGCCAGCGCGCCGGCAGCAGCC
>DAIMFR010000160.1:0-2367 GCA_036724445.1 Rubrivivax sp.
GCCTTCTGCGCCTTCTCGTCGGGGATCTCCAGCAGCTGCAGGATCACGGGCTGGTCCTTGCCCAGCATCTCCCCCGAGGCGATGCGGAACAGCAGGGCATAGCCGATCTGGCCGGCGGCGCCGGTGACGGCCACGCGGACGGGTTTCTTGCTCATGGGAACTCCGTAGGAAAGAGGGTGAAGGGCAGGCCGCCACGCCCGAGGCCGCGGCCGGGACGGCAAGTGTAGGCCAGCGCGGCCCAGGGCATAAGGGTTCACCCGCGGGCTGACACCCGCCTTGCAAGTCTTATGTCTTATAGAAGATATATGGTATCGTGGCATAGACGCGCCGGCCCGGCTGTGCTGCAATGCGGCGCATGCTTGCCTCCCGGCCCCTGCCCGCCGAAACCGCCCCCAGCGCCCCCAGCGCCGCCGGCGCCGCCGGCACCGCCGGCACCGCCGGCACCGCCGGCACCGCGCCCGCCTTCAGCCCGCTGTACCAGCAGATCAAGGCGCTGCTGACGCGCAGCCTGAGCCAGGGCGAATGGAAGGCCGGCGAGGCGCTGCCGAGCGAGCCCGAGCTGGCGCAGCGCTTCCAGGTCAGCCAGGGCACCGTGCGCAAGGCGCTGGACGCGCTCACCGCCGACGGCCTGCTGGTGCGCCGCCAGGGCAAGGGCACCTTCGTGGCCACGCATGCCGAGGCGCAGCTGCAGTACCGCTTCCTGCGCCTGATGCCGGACCAGGGCCCGCGCGAGGCGATGCAGCGCCGCTTCCTAGAACTGAAGCGCCAACGCGCCGGCGCCGACATCGCGCGCGCGCTCGAGCTGAAGTCCGGCGACGGGGTGCTGCAGCTGCGGCGGCTGCTGCTGTCGCAGGACGCGCCGGTGGTGCTGGACGAGATCTGGCTGCCGGCGCGGCTGTTCAAGGGGCTGACGGCCGAGCGGCTGCAGGCCTACCGCGGGCCGATGTACGGCATGTTCGAAGCCGAGTTCGGCGTGCAGATGATCCGCGCCGAAGAGAAGATCCGCGCCGTGGCCGCGGACGAGGCCGCGGCGCAGGCGCTCGGCGTGGCCGCGGGCGTGCCGCTGCTGCAGGTCGAGCGGCGCTCCTTCACCTATGCGGACCGGCCGGTCGAACTGCGCCGCGGGCTGTACCGCACCGAGGCGCACTACTATCGCAATGAGTTGAGTTGAGCTGCGTCAGCGGTGCTGCGGGCACCGCGCCGGCCAAGCTTCCTGTAAGCCCGGCGGGATGAAATAAGATCGGCAGGCTCGGCGTGGCGCACACGGCGGGCGTGGACGACAACCAGGACACGAGATGGACAACACGCTGAAGGAACGACCGGTCTACCGCAACATCCACGTTTCGCAGATCGTCCGCTACAGGCTCCCGCTGGCCGGCATGGTGTCGATCCTGCACCGCGTCAGCGGAGGATTGCTGTTCCTGCTGCTGCCCTTCGTGATCTGGCTGTTCGACAACAGCCTGACCAGCGAGATCTCCTTCGACCGCTTCGCCAGCGTGTTCACCAGCGGTGTCGGCTTCCTGCCCGCCTGGTTCATCAAGCTGGTGTGCTTCGGCCTGATCTGGGCCTACCTGCACCATTTCATTGCCGGCGTGCGCCACGTCTGGATGGACATCACGCACAGCGTCAGCAAGGAGCAGGGCCGCCACAGCGCGGTGCTCACGCTGGCTTCGAGCCTGCTGCTGACGCTGGCGCTGGGTGCCAAGCTGTTCGGCCTGTTCTGAAGACTGAAGACTGAAGACTGAAGAGGAGCGCGCATGAGCACGAACTTCGGGACCAAGCGCCTGGTCGTCGGCGCGCACTACGGCTCGCGCGACTGGCTCAGCCAGCGCGTCACCGCGGTGCTGATGGCGCTGTTCACGCTGGTGGTGCTGGTGCAGCTGCTGCTGCCCGGCGAGCTCGGCTACTACAAGTGGGCCGGGATCTTCGCGCCGCAGTGGATGAAGTTCCTGACCTTCATCGTCATCGCCGCGCTGGCCGTGCATGCCTGGGTCGGGACGCGCGACATCTGGATGGACTATGTCAAGCCCGTGGGCATCCGCCTCGCGCTGCAGGTGTTCTCCATCGTCTGGTTGCTGGGCTGCGCGGGTTGGGCGGTTCAGGTCATTTGGAGACTGTAGAGATGGCAGCGGCTTCTATTTCCAAGCGCCGGTTCGACGTCGTCATCGTCGGCGCCGGCGGTTCCGGCATGCAGGCCTCGCTGCGGCTGGCGCGTGCCGGCCTGAACGTGGCGGTGCTGTCCAAGGTGTTCCCGACGCGCTCGCATACCGTGGCCGCGCAGGGCGGCATCGGCGCCAGCCTCGGCAACATGAGCGAGGACAACTGGCACTACCACTTCTACGACACCATCAAGGGCAGCGACTGGCT
>DAIMFR010000161.1:0-2353 GCA_036724445.1 Rubrivivax sp.
GCCGCCTTGCGCGCCGGCCGGCTGAACATCAACGCGCTGATGACCGTCGCCGTCAGCGGCGCCTTCGTCATCGGCCAGTGGCCCGAGGCGGCGATGGTGATGGCGCTGTATGCCATCGCCGAGCTGATCGAGGCGCGCGCCGTGGACCGAGCGCGCAACGCCATCCGCAGCCTGCTGGCGCTGGCCCCCGAGGACGCCGACATGCACCAGCCGGATGGCAGCTGGTCGCGCACGGCGACGGCGCAGGTGCCGGTCGGCGCCATCGTGCGCATCCGGCCCGGTGAACGCGTGCCGCTGGACGGCAGCGTCACCGAAGGCCGCAGTGCGGTCGACCAGGCGCCGGTCACCGGCGAAAGCATCCCGGTCGACAAGGGCCTCGGCGACGAGGTCTACGCCGGCACCATCAACCAGGACTGCGCGCTGGAGATCCGCGTCACCGCCCCGGCCAGCGACAGCACGCTGGCGCGCATCATCCATGCGGTCGAACAGGCGCAGGGCTCGCGGGCACCGACGCAGCGCTTCGTCGATCGTTTCGCAGCGGTCTACACGCCGGCGGTGTTCGCCCTGGCCGTGGCGCTGGTGCTGCTGGCGCCGACGCTGGCCGGCTGGACCTGGATGCAGGCGGTCTACAAGGCGCTGGTGCTGCTGGTCATCGCCTGCCCCTGTGCGCTGGTCATCTCCACGCCGGTCACGGTGGTCAGCGGCCTGGCCGCGGCCGCCCGGCGCGGCATCCTGATCAAGGGCGGCGTCTTCCTCGAGCAGGCCCGGGGCTTGAGGGCGCTGGCGGTGGACAAGACCGGCACACTCACCGAAGGCAAGCCGCGGCTGGTGGCCTTCGACGCGGTGGCCGACACGATCGACGGCGCGCGGCTCGCGCAGCTGGCCAAGAGCCTGGCCGCGCGCTCCGACCATCCGGTGTCGATGGCCATCGCGCAGGGCCTGGAGGCTGCCGTCGTCGACGTGCAGGGCTTCGCCGCCGAGGCCGGCCGCGGCGTGCGCGCCAGCGTCGGTGGCGCCGAGGTCGTGCTCGCCAACCACCGCTGGATCGAGGAGCGCGGCCAATGTTCGCCCGCGATCGAGGCGCGCCTGCGCGTGCACGAAGAGGCCGGCCGCAGCGTCACGCTGCTGGCTTCGGCCGACGGCGTGATGGCGATCTGCGCGGTGGCCGACACGCTCAAGCCCTCGTCCGCCGCCGCGGTCAATGAACTGAAGGCGCTGGGCGTGACGCCGGTGATGCTGACCGGCGACAATCCGGCCACCGCCCGCGCCATCGGCGCGGCAGTGGGCATCGACGAAGTGCAGGCCAACCTGCTGCCCGGAGAGAAGCTGGCCGCCATCCAGGCGCTGCAGTCGCGGTGGGGCCCGTCGGCGATGGCCGGCGACGGCATCAACGACGCGCCGGCGCTGGCGCAGGCCGACATCGGCATCGCGATGGGCGGCGCCGGCACGCACACCGCGATGGAAGCAGCCGACGTAGTCATCATGAACGACGACCTGCAGCGCGTGCCCGAGACCATCCGCCTGTCGCGCACGACGCACCGCGTGCTGTGGCAGAACATCAGCCTCGCGCTCGGCATCAAGGCAGTGTTCCTGCTGCTCGCGGTGTTCGACAACGCGACGATGTGGATGGCCGTGTTCGCCGACATGGGCGCCAGCCTGCTGGTCGTCGGCAACGGCCTGCGCCTGCTGCGCACCGGCCGGCAGGAGAGCGCCGCATGAGCATCGCATCCATTGCAAGCGTGCGCGCTCCGCGGCCGCCCCGCGGCGACCCACAGATTGACTGCGATCAAGGCGCCTTCGAAACGAAGGCTGAAGATACTGCCGCGCGTCGCAGTTTCGACGCGTATCCGAACGACCGAAGGAGTCCCGCGATGAAGACGACCCCCACTATCGCCGTGTTGTTCGCATTGGCCGCCATTGCGGGCCCCGCTGCGGCGCAGCAGCCCAGCGCCGCTGGCAAGGCCGCAGCACAACCCGCACAGCCGAGCGTGGAAGAGTTCGACAAGCGCATGGCGCAGATCCAGGAGACCATGAAGCAGATGCAGGCGCAGATGGACAAGATGCGCCAGACCACCGATCCGCAGGAGCGGCAGCGCTTGCTGCAGGAGCACTGGACCTCGATGCAGGCCGCGATGGCGGCGATGCACGGCATCTGGGGGCCTGGCGGCCCGGCGTGCTGCGGTGCCGGCTACGGCATGGGGCCGGGCATGATGATGGGCGGCCCGATGATGGGCTGGGGCCACATGCGCGGCTACTACTCGAATCTGACGCCGGAGCAGTTGCGCCAGCGCCAGTACATGATGGACCAGTACCTGCCGATGCAGCAGATGATGATGAACCACATGATGTGGCA
>DAIMFR010000162.1:0-2310 GCA_036724445.1 Rubrivivax sp.
CCGAGCACGTCGCGCTGCTCGTCGCCTTCCACGGCCATGCCGGCATCGGTCTGGTCTTCGTCGAGCGCATCGGCGTCCAGCGTCTGTACCTGGCTCGGCGTATCGACCAGGCGCCAGGCGTCGGCGAACGGAGCCAGACTGACGCCCGCGCCGGGCGCGAGCTTCACCCGATGCACGGTGAGACCCAAACGTGCCGCGAAGTCGCCGAACAGGCCGAAGCTGTTGCCAGCCTCGACGATGAACAAGCGCGGCCGATAGATCGCCGTCACCTGATTCAGGATGTTGTTGAGCGTCGCGCTCTTGCCCGAACCCGTGGGGCCGAACAGGAACAGATGCGCGTTCATCTGCCGGTCGAGGCGGTTCAACGGATCGAAGGTGATCGGACCGCCGCCGCGGTTGAAGAACGTGATGCCCGGATGCCCCGTGCCCTGACTGCGGCCCCAGACCGGCGCCAGGTTCGCCGCGTGCTGCGCGAACATGAGCTGGGTGTACCACTGGCGCTTGTCGGCCGCCGGATCGAACACGCACGGCAGCCAGCGCAGATAGCTGTTCAGCGGCGCCACCTCGTCCTCTTCGCGTACCGGTTGCAGGCCGGCGTTGAGCATCACGTTGACGAGCTGCAGGCCGCGCGCATCGAGCTGGGCCAGGTCGCGGCCGCGCAGGTAGAACGCCAGCGCGCCGCGGTAGAGCTTGTGCGCGCTGCCGATCAAGCCGCGCGCCTGCTGCACGTCCTGCCGGGTCTGCTCCGAGGCCAGGGTCTCACCGACGGCCTTCCTGGCGAGGTGGTTGAGGTGCGCCTCCAGCACGTCCTGGGGCGTGGCGACCAGCGTCAGGCACATCACCGTGTCCTCGGGCATCTGGTCGAACAGCGCGTTCATGGCATCGCCGCCTTTGCGCGTCTCGCCCGTCAGATGGCCGGTCACGGGTGGCGTGCGCAGACGATCCATCACGATCACCCGATGCGGCATGCCGTCGAAGAACCACAGGCCGTTGGGCACGTCCGAACGGGGCTGGCCGAAGAACAGCCGTTGTGCGAAGTCGATGCCGCTGGCGAGTTCGATCTCGCCCTCCTCCCGCTCTTCCGGGTAGCGGGTCAGCGCGTAGAAGCGTTCCCGGTTTTCGGCGGCGGCGCCGAGCACGATCGGATTCGGGTTGAACCAGCGCAGCAGCCAGGCGTGGATGTCCGCCGCGCCGAGACGCCGGGCTTTCACGCCGGCATTCGCCAGCCCGCCGACGAGGCGGTCGCAGATCGTGGTCAGCGCCTGCTCGGGCGACTGGCCGCGCCGCGAGGCCGGGGCCGCGGACGTGCGGCGGTAGACCACCATGCGCACGCGCCGGACCTGGCCGCGCCACGGCAGGCGCGTCACCGTGGTGTCCTCGAACAGGCCACCCGGCTTGGCGATGGCCCGCAGGTGATGGGCGAAGAAGCGCAGGTAGAAGTCGCTGAAAGCGCTGCCCTGCGCACGCGGCTGCAGATAGTTCGCCAGGGAGCGCCGATAGTTGTCCCAGTCGGCCTCGTCCTGGGCGTAGAGCTGCACCACCCAGGGGTTGTCGTCCAACTCGTCGAAGGAGTCCTGCAGGGCGTTCTCCAGCGCATCGCGCGCCTGCCACAGCCAGGCCATCTCGCGGCCCTCGGTGCCGACCGGCGCCAGCTCGAAGAAGGCCGCCACCGACTGGCCATCTTCCAGCAACATGCACTTGCTGCCGGGCAGGTACTCGACCCAGGGCAGCAAGTCCGCGAACGACGGCGCGACGCCATAGAGCGCATCGTGGTCGGCCTGGGTGGCCGGCCTGCGCCGGCCCCGGCCGAGCGCGCTGCCCGGCTCGGCGACACCCTGTGCCGCCAGCGCCGTTACGTGCCGTGCCCAGGCATCATCGGCCGCATCCACGGCGTCAGCAGGCGATGCGTCGGGCTTGCGTGACCAAGGCAGCGACCAGGCCATCAGTAGTCCTCCACGCGCTCGCCCGGCATCGCGTACTGCACGCGCTGGTAGAGCGGGAACACCGTGCTGTAGCCGGGCACCGGCACCGGGTCGGTGCCCGCCAGGTGCGGGAACACGTACATCACCAGGTCGGGGTTCGGCAGGCGGTGGAACTGGCGGTAAATCTCGTTCTGCGCGGTGCGGGTGTAGCGCGCCTGCACGCCGGGCGCCGCCTGCACATCGGCATCGGCCAGCGGCCGGCGCAGGCCCTGGCGCGCATCGAGCAGTTGCCGCGCGGCCTGGCCGCCGCCCGCGCTGCCGCCGGTCTCCTGATGCCAGATGTCGAGCATGGTGCTGTCGCCGTGCGGCAGCAGCTTCTCCTTGCTGG
>DAIMFR010000163.1:0-2272 GCA_036724445.1 Rubrivivax sp.
TGTCCTGCGTGATGAACAGCTCGGCCAGGCGGGTCTTGCCGACGCGCGTGGTGCCGAGCACGAGCGAATGACCGACACGCTCGGCCAGCGGCAGCGTCACGTCGACCTCGTGCGGCTCGATGCCGTGCAGGCGAGGTAGGCCGCCCACCGGCGGCAGTGGACGCGCCGGGTTGAGCGGGCTGTCCCAGGCCAGCGCCTTCGCCAGTTTCGAGAGCGGGTACGGCGCGAACTCCAAGCGCTCTTCCATGCGCCGCGCTGCCCGGTAGATCGCCGTCGGCTCGACGTAGCGGCGGAACTCTGGCCGGTAGGTCTGCATCAGCCGGTGCGTGTGCCGCTGGTCCCAGCGAAAGCCCCGGCCGACGAAGAGCCGCTGCTGGCTGACCGGCACGTCTCGGCTGGTCATCACGTAGCGCGGCAGACGCCGGATGTTGCGCCGGTAGCGCAGGATGGCCCAGGCGTCGTGGAAGCGCAGCGCGCCGAAGGTGAGGAAGGCCAGCGCGCTGCCCAGGCCCTGCAAAGGGCTCAGCGCGAGCGACCACGGGGCCACCAGGCACAGAATCGCGGCGCCCGCACAGACCGCGACGGTGTATAGCTCCACCGCTGGCCGCAGCAAGACTTCGACGGCTTGGGACCGGGCCATGGCGGGTGCTTCACGTCACGTCAGGGCTCGATGCCCGTGGCGGTGATCAGCACCGGGTAGTGCTTGAGCCCCAGGCGCTGCGCCAGCTCGTCGCCCGAGGCCGGTGAAAGCATCAAGCCCGGCGCCAGGCGGCGCAGCGCAGCCAGTGCTTCGGGCGTCGCCACGTTAACCACTAGGCCCGCGGCGCGCAGCGCCTGCAAGTCCTTGCCCCGCTGTTTGAGCCAGGCGCGCGAGCGGTCGTCATCGCCGACCAGGAACAGCGGCGTCAGGCCCGACACGCGGATCACGCGGCGCGGCTCGTCGCCCGGTGTGAGCCGAGCCGAGCGCACCGGCAGCATGGCCGCCTCGGCATCGGCCGGGCCGCCGATGCGCGGCGCCGGCTGCGGCGCAGCCGGTTGACTGGGCTGTGCGTCTTGCGGGTTCAAGGCCTGGTAGTACGGCAGCGCCGAGGTCCCACCCTTGTCCTCGACCACGATCAGCGGCGGAGAACTGTTCTTGGTGACGGGGCTGCGGTCCTGCGCGTCGACGGTGGTGGCCAGCAGCGCCACAGTCGCGGCAAGGAAGATGCGGTTCATGGCATGGGGCTCCGGGTAGAAGGAAGTGAAGCGCCCGGACCGAGCACGCGGGTCAGGTGCTGGTGGACGCTGCGGCGGTAGCGAGCGGCTGGCGCTCCGCCCGCAGGTCGGTGGTAGCGGCCGATGGCAACCAGCCAGTCCTCGTCCGGCGTGTGCTGCTCCTGCAGGATTTCCGCGGCGATGGCGAGGTTGCGATATGGGTCGAGCAGATCGCAGGGATGCTCGTAGCGGTGCGCGTGGTAGCCGAGGTTGACCTGACCGAGGCCGACGTCGACGCGGTTGGCCGGCGTGCGGGCGAGCGCCCGACGGATGCCTGCACAGGCTTCCGCACGTGTGGCGTAGCGTTCGGCCCGGCCGGCGACGTTGAGCGTCCACGGCCAGGGGATCAGGCGGCCGCGCAGCCGTGCGCCGCTCTCCTGCAGCGCTACCGCGAACAGCACCGGGGACGGCACGCCCGCCTGCTGTGCGGCGAGCTGGTAGGCGGGCGGTGGCACCTCTTGGCCGAAGGCGAAGGCTGCGCTGGCGCAGAGGCCGAGGACCAGGGCCGTGCAGCAGGCGCGGTGCACCAACGTTGTTGCCGCTACTGCCGCTGCCATTGGCCGTTGACCTCGCGCACCACGGCGGGCAGATCGCCGGGCAGGCCGAGCGACAGCCAGCGCCCGGCGTCATGGTTGAGCGTGATGGTGCGCGAGCGCACGCGGCCGGCGTCGATGCCGGCCTGCGTCGCCCACTGGCGGATGCGGGCGTCTTCCTGGCGGCTGCCGACCATGTAGAGGTCGAAGGCGGTGCCGGCCGCCTGCAACTGGCGCACGCGCTGTTCGCACGGCGGGCACTCGGCTTTCACGAAGACAGCCAGCCGGCCCGAGCCCCGGTTGCCGGCGCCCGGCGCCTTCGCGCCTGGCATGCTCACGCGCTGCTGCCCCGGATAGAGCCGCTTCCAGGCCGCGTCGTAGGCCCGCTGGTAGGCCAGCGTCTTGCCCACGCGCTTCGATTCTGCCTGCACCTGCAGCTCCGCATAGCGGTTGCGTTCCTCGTCGCTGCGCGCCTCGATGCCCAG
>DAIMFR010000164.1:0-2149 GCA_036724445.1 Rubrivivax sp.
TGCGCTGCTGCTCGCTCGGGCAGATCACCAACGCGCTGTTCGAAGTCGGCGGGCAATACCGCCGCAACATGTAACCGGAGCCGGCGATGGATCTTCAGCTGCAGGGCAAGCGGGCGCTGGTCACCGGCGGCAGCCGCGGCATAGGCAAGGCGGTCGCCCGCGCGTTGGCGGGGGAAGGCGTGCACGTCGCCCTGCTGGCTCGCAACGAAGCCGCACTGGCCGCCACCGCTGCAGCGATCGGCGCGGAAACCAGCACGAAGCTTGTCTACGTTCTGGCCGACACGGCAAGCGACGAACAGGTACGGCGCGCCGTTGCACAAGCACGAGACCAGCTTGGCGGCAGCATCGACATCCTGGTCAATGCCGCTGCCGAACCTGCCGGCCACGTCAAGCCGCCGGCGCTGACCGAAATCACCGGCAGCTTCTTCCATGCCGAACTCGACATCAAGGTGATGGGCTACATCCGCTGCGCCCAGGCCGTGGTCGAGGGCATGCGCAAGAGCGGATGGGGACGCATCGTCAATGTCAGCGGCCTGGCCGCTCGCCAGACCGGCAATGCCGTCGGCAGCATGCGCAACATCGCGGTCGCGGCGCTGACCAAGAACATGGCCGACGAGCTGGGGCCAGCCGGCATCAACGTGACGGTCGTCCACCCTGGACTGACACGTACCGAGCGCACAGCCGCCTACGTCGCGGCAAGCGCGAAGACTCAGGGCGTATCGGCAAGCTCGGTCGAAAAGCAGCTTGCAGCCGGCAATTCGATCCAACACGTGGTCGACGCCAGCGAAGTAGCCGACGTCGTGTTGTTCCTGTGCTCACCGAAGTCGCGCGCCATCAACGGCGATGCGGTCGCTGTCGGCGGCGGTGCGCTGCGTGCCATCCACTACTGACTCTTGGTGACTTGGTGACGGGCGCCGGACGCCTTCAAAAGACGCCCGGGTATATCCCGCCGTCGAGCAGCACGTTCTGCGCCGTCAGGTAGCCGGCCTGCCGGCTGCAGTAGAAGGCGCAGACGGCACCGAATTCCTCGACGCGGCCGAAGCGCCCGGCCGGGCTGGCGGCCTTGCGCGCGGCAATCTCCTCGTCCAGGCTGCGGCCGGCGCCGGCGGCGATCTTGCTCAGGTTGGAGCGCAGCCGCTCGGTCTCGAAATGCTCGGGCAGCAGGTTGTTGATCGTCACGTTGGACTTGATGTAGGCCGGCGCGATGGTCTTGACGAAACCGGTCAGGCCGAGCCGTGCCGCCACCGACAGCGACAGCGCGGGGTCCGGCGCCTTGACCATCGCCGAGGTGATGTCGGGGATGCGCCCGAAGCCGCGCTCGGCCATGCCGTCAACCACTGCGCGGATCAGCAGGATCGACGACACGACCACCGTGCTGGCCCGCCCCTACGTGCCGACGGTGGCGAAGATCGCGCGCCCGGGCCACGTGGTCATCGGCACCAAGGACTTCGCCGGCACCTACCGTTCGCTGCGCGAGGACTTCGGCTTCGCCGAGAGCGACTTCGTCGAGGACCGCTTCAGCGTCCTGCGCTGCTTCCCCAAGGCGCGATCAAGCTGGTCGTGTTGCCGGACGGCCACCGCGTGGCGCTGTACCAGGTGGACGGCGAATTCTTTGCCACCGACGACATCTGCACCCATGGGCAGGCTTCGCTGTCCGAGGACGGCAGCGTCGAAGGTCACATCGTCGAGTGCGCCTGGCACAACGGCAGCTTCGACATCCGCACCGGCGAAGCCTGCGCGATGCCCTGCAGCATCGCACTGCGCACCTGGCCGCTGCGCATCGTCGATGGGCAGGTGTTCATCGCGCAGACCGAAGAGCCGGGATTGTCGGCACAGGGCTGAGCCGCCGCGCGGAGGCGGGGCTCAGCGCAGGCGCAGTCCTGCGCGGCCGATGAGTCCATCGGTGGGCCCGACCGATCAACTGGGACGATGAAGCGGCACCGGACCGCGGCTGGATGGCGGCGACCGCCGCGCGCCAGCCGGCGCCGGCATGCCTGCCGGGCCGAATCGCGAACGCTTTGATCTGATGCAAAGAGCTTCGCTGCCGATCTGTCGGATGATATGCGGACTGACCAGTCAGTCCCTTCATCTCGACCAAGTCGGAGTAGGAATGCCAGTCACCCAGCACCCCCTCCACAGATCCGTGCAT
>DAIMFR010000165.1:0-1865 GCA_036724445.1 Rubrivivax sp.
CGCCCGACCTCGATAACCAGTTGAATTTGTTCGACTTTTAACCGGACAGCAGTGATAGCCCATGTAGAACGAAAGATGAAAGTCCAGCGCGTTCTTCCCCGTCCTGCTGATGGGGACTGCGGTCACGTCGTCGCCGAAGGACGAAAAACGTTGCTCGATCTGCCGCTGGTTCGGTCCATGAAACACCCACAGCTCGCTTGCGGCCGGCACCATGGTGCGCAATTCGCCCTCGGTGGGCTGGACGTTCTCGTAGTCGAGCAGCACGAGCGTGCGCGGCGTCGAGGCGCGTGCAGGCGAGTCTCGCGCGATCGTCCGCTTGGCCGGGTACTTCAACGCGTTGCGCGCCAGCTTGTCCTTGACTGCCCGCGTGACGTCGATCTCGCTGCGGTCGGCCAACTGCAACAGGTAGAGCAGCACGTCCGCGAGCTCTTCGCCAATGCGCTGCTTCGAGGCGGGATCCTGATGGGCGACCCGGGACTCTTCGGGCGTCATCCACTGGAACAGCTCTGCCAACTCGGCTGCTTCCACCATCAAGGCCGTGGACAGATTCTTCGGTGTGTGAAACGGCTGCCAGTCGCGTTCAGCGGCAAAGTGCCGCAAGTCGGCCTGCAGTTCGTGAAAGTTCATCCCGGTTCTCGCCAGCGCCTGTCCATCGTGGATCTTGCCAGCGGCTGGATCCCGCCGGTGTCTGCGCTGCTGCCCGGCTTGTGCTGATGATCACGCTCAGCCGCCGAGCAGCTTGTTCACCAGCTCGGCAGTGCCCGACGCGCCCACCTTGCGCATCAGCCGCGTGCGGTAGACATCCACCGTGCGCGGGCTGATGCCCAGGCGCTTGCCGATCAGCTTGCTCGTCAGCCCTTCGATCAGCAGCGCGGCGATCTCGCGTTCGCGCGCCGTGAAGTCGACCTTCAGCGCACGCCGCGACGACAGATCCTCGAAGGCCCAGATGCCCGCAGCGTGTGGCTGCGCGGGGTCGAGCGCGCGGCCGCTGACGCGGCACCAGAACAGCTCGCCGCGGCGCGGGCCGCCCAGGCGCTTCATCACGCGGTCGTCGGCATAACGGCCCTGGGCGTCGAGGCTGGCGACGATGCGCTCGCCGGTGCGCTCGTATTCGTCCTGCGTCGGATACAGGCACTCGAAGGACTGGCCGACCATCTGCTCGTGCGTGGCGCCGAAGATCGCCAGCGCCTGGCGGTTGCAGTCGATCATCAGCCGCTGGCGCGACAGCACCAGGCCGATCGGCGCCAGCTCGAAGGCGGTGCGGTAGTCCATGGCTTCGGCGCTGGCGTCAGAGCAGCGCGCAGGTGGTGGCATGTGCGGCCAGCGCGTCGGCGGCAGCGCTGAGGTGCCGCTCGCCGAAGGAGCCGAGAATGCCGCGCAGGGCGCCGAGTTCGATGGCAGGCTGGGTCATGGCGGTGGACGGGGCATCGATTAGTCAATTCTACGTAGTGGCTACCTAAGGCGTTAGGTAGTACCCTGCGCGCCTGTGGTGCGGCCGTTGCTGCACGGGGAACACGGCATGAGAAAGATCTATCCCAGTGCGGCCGCGGCGCTGCAAGACGTCGTGCGCGACGGCCAGCTGATGGCGGTCGGCGGCTTCGGCCTGTGCGGCATTCCGGAGGCGCTGATCGCCGCGCTGCGCGACAGCGGCGTCAAGGGCCTGACGGTGATTTCCAACAACGCCGGCGTCGACGGCTTCGGCCTCGGCCAGCTGCTGGAGACGCGCCAGATCAAGCGCATGATCTCCAGCTACGTCGGCGAGAACAAGGAATTCGAGCGCCAGTACCTGGCCGGCGAGCTGGAGCTGGAATTCACGCCGCAGGGCACGCTGGCCGAGAAGCTGCGCGCCGGCGGCGCCGGCATCC